>JACPZP010000098.1 GCA_016195405.1 Planctomycetota bacterium
ATGCATTCGACTCCATCAGGGCGGCATAGGAGCGTCCCAGGTCGACTGCATCGTTGGCTGGGGAGGTCATTAGGGCACTCCTCAGGGCACATCATGAGGCAGGAAAAACACCCCTGTAACGAAAGTGCCGGTCCAAAGCGCAAGAAAGACGACGCCGATCGGCACGTGCAGGGAACGCCGCCGTCGCAGGCCCGTAAAGAGCATCAACGGCAAAAGGGCGGCGGAAGGCAAGGAGAAGCACAAGTGAACGCGCAAGGCCGATTTGGCGTCATATCTTTCGAAATGATCGTTGAAAATGTCCGGGCTGATAATCCGCGCGATCACCTCCAAGCCTAAGAGCGCCGTCATCGTCAGGGCGAACACCGCCATATTGATACGGCCATGCAGGGTATAGTTGCCTCGCGCCAAAGCAGTCAAGGAACCAACGAGCAGCACCGTGACGGCAACCACTGCGATTTTCAGGATAAGGATCAGCGTTCCTGCCGGTAGCACGCAATTTCTCCCTAAGAGGCGACCATGTCATGATAGGGTCCGCAAGGACTTGTCAATACCCCCAGGATTCGCTGCGCTCATCCCGGGGCTTGGGGCGTCAGGCTTGGGGCGTCAGGCGGCCGCGCGCTTTTTCGCGCGGACGGCGGGTTGATGTTTCCAGCGGCGGTGCAGCCAGAAATATTGTTCGGGGTATTGGCGAACAAGATTCTCGAGGGCGGTCGTGTAGCGCTGCGTCATCGCCTTGACGGCATCAGGGCGGTTCTCATATTCCTCGGGCAGGATCACGTCTTCCACCATCGCCTGGTAGTGCATGGGCCGATCGAGCCGCACGGTGGCGAAGACCACGATTGGGACGCGATGTTCCAGGGCAAGGAGCGCGACCGCCTTGTGGGTCGAGGCGGGCCGATTGAAGAAGTCGACGTAAAGCCCGCGCTGGCCGGCGTCCTGGTCGGCGAGCGTGCCGAGCAAGCCGCCGGACTTGAGGACCTCTTGAATCTGATCGAAGTCGCCGCTCTTGGCCAGCATCTTTTGGCCATGGATTTCCCGGAACCGGCGCAGCAACTTATCGACGAAGGGATTGTCGAGCGGCCGGGCGATAGCGTGAATACCAAAGCCCATGAGTCCCATGATGTAACTGGACAGCTCCCAGTTGCCGAAGTGGCCCGTCGCCAACAGGATCGGCCTGCCCCATAGAATCGGTTCCATGACGCGGCGGCCGTCTTCGGGGCTGCGGAATCTTAGGTGATGCCGGAAGTTCTCCACGTGCAGCAGCCGCGGCAGAAACATGATCTCCACCAGCATGAGCAAGAAGTGGCGGTAGACGGCCCGCACGAGCGCGTCCAGCTCGGCTTCGCTGTACTTGTCGGGAAAAGCGATCCGAAGGTTGTCGAGGGCGACCAGGCGATGCCGGCGATCGACATGGTAGGCGAGCAAGGCAAGAAAGCGCGCAAAACCGCACGCCATGCGAAACGACAAGCACTGTAAAATGCAAATGAAAACGCGGACCGCCAAGTACACGAGAAAGTCGGCGAAAAGGGATCGCTGCTTGCGCGACATGAGCCACTCCGTTGGCTACTTGACTTCAACCACCTGCCCCGTCTTTTGGGCCTCGTAGATTCCGAGAATGACTTCCACCGCGCGGCGTCCTTCGCGGCCGTCGACGAGCGGCGGCTTTCCGGTTTCGATGGCCCGCACGAAATCGGCGAGCTGCCTCGCATGGCCGGCGTGCGAGATCGCCGCGGGGTTGCTCGATCCACCCGAGGCGCCGGTCTTCTGGGCGAAGCGGGCCCGAATTCGTTCATCCTCCGGGGTGGCGGGATCGAACTCCCAGCGTAGCAAATCGTCTTGTTCGATGATAGCCGAGCCGCGGCTGCCGTGGACGGCGATGGTCTTCGACAGGCCCGGCCAAACGCTGGTCGCCGCCTGGATGACTCCCAGCGCCCCGCTCGCAAAACGCAAGCAGGCGACGGCGGTGTCTTCGACTTCAATTCTTTCATGCGCCAACATGGCGGTGAAGCCGCCGACGTGCGTGACCGGGCCCATCATCCACAAAAGCAGATCGACGTTGTGGATGGCCTGGTTCATCAGGGCGCCGCCGCCGTCGAGGGCTTGCGTGCCCTTCCAGCCGCCTTCATCGTAGTAGAATTGTGGCCGCCACCACTTGCAGGTCGTTTCGCCAAGCGTGAGCCGGCTGAAACGTCCCGCGGCCACGGCTTTCTTCAATTCCTGATTGGCGTCGCCGAAACGCGATGGGAAGATCGTGCAAAGCTTGACGTTGTTTTTGTCACAGGCGTCAATGATGCGGTCACAGCGGTCGAGCGTGATCTCCAACGGTTTTTCGACGACGACGTGCCTGCCTGCATTGGCCGATGCCACTGCCGGTTCCATGTGGGCCCCGCTCGGCGTCGTGATGATGACGATTTGGATGTCGGACCGCTTCAGAACCGCACTGAGATCGGTGGCGATGTCGCAGGACAGCTTCAATTCCTGGACCATCTTGGCGGCGCTAGCCTGCGTGCGACTGACGACGGTGGCCAAGCGCGTCCCCGGAATCTCGGCCAAGGCGCGAGCATGAAACCGCGCGATCAAGCCGCAGCCGACGATGGCAACACCCAGCATCCGTCATTCCCCAAGCCCCAGGATGAGCGCAGCGAATCCTGGGGGTTAGACCCACCCCAAACTTGAACCTCATGACCTGAGAAGCGCGAATGCGCGCCACAGATACTGAAGCCCGCTCAGCGCCGTCGAGGCCAACATGCCGTAAACGAGAATGTCGCGAACGACGTCGGCCCACTGCGCCGGCGATTGCAAGGCCCAGAAGATCGCAAAAAGGGCCGCACATTGCAGAACCATCTTGATCTTCCCGAGCCAATCGGCGCCAAACACCGCGCCCATGTTCTCCATGAAGCCGCGCAGGCCGGTAATGATCAGCTCGCGGGCCACGACCAGCGTTACCATCCAGGCCGCCAAGCCCGAATTTGCAACCGGCAGCAAGAAAATGTAAGCGCCGCACACCAGAACCTTGTCCACGAGCGGATCGAGATTACGGCCAAGCGTGCTGCCGAGGTTGAGCTTGCGGGCCAAAAAACCGTCCAGCCAATCCGTGAGCGCTGCCACCGCGAATACTACGATGCACGCGATCCAGAGGTCCCCCAATGCTATCAGCACGAAAAGGACGATGGCCAGCACGAACCGCGCGGCCGTCAATTGGTTGGGAATATTGAACACCGGCGGCCGGCTCGGACTGATCGTCGCCATCGCTCACCTCGGCTTCCCGACCGCTCGTCCCAAGAGATCGTAGCCATCACCGCCGGTGATTTTGACGTCGATGATGTCGCCGGGCCGCAAGCCTTTGCCTTTGACTCGAACCAGGCAATCGATTTGCGGTGCATCGGCGTGGCTGCGGGCCAAGAGGTGGTTGGGCACATCGGGATCGGGGCCGTCTACGATCACCTCCATCGTCTGACCGGCGCGACTTTGTGCCCAGGCGAGGGCGACTTGCTGCTGGGCGCGCATCAAACGATCACGCCGCTCTTCTTTAACTTCTTCGGGCAGATGGCCGTCGAGCTTGGTTGCCGGCGTGCCAGGCTCGAACGAGTAGGTGAACACGCCGGCGCGCTCGAACTTCGCCGCGCCGATGAACTCGACGAGTTTCTGGAACTCGGCTTCGGTCTCGCCTGGGAAGCCGGTGATGAATGTAGTCCGCAGCGTTAGATTCGGAATGCTCGACCGCAGTCGGGTCAGCAGTTCCTCTATGTCCTGCCGGCGAACGCGGCGCTGCATCCGTTTCAGCACACGGTCATTGATGTGTTGCAACGGCAAATCGAGGTACGGAATGATCTTCTTGCTCGCAATTAGCGTGTCGATCAATTCATTGTTGAAGTGGATCGGATAGGCGTACATGATGCGAATCCATTCGATGCCGTTCACCGTTTCCAGCTCGCGCAAAAGCTCCGCCAGCCGCACCCGGCCGTAGAGATCGAGGCCATAATACGTGGTGTCCTGGGCGACAATGACCAGCTCGCGGACGCCGTCGGCCGCAAGCTCGCGCGCCTCGCGGATCACCTCCTCCATCGGCTTGGTGACGTGCTTGCCGCGCATGCCGGGGATGGCGCAGAAGGTGCAAGTGCGATCGCATCCTTCGGAAATCTTGAGGTAGGCATAGTGTCGCGGCGTGATGCGCAGACGCGCGGTGTCTTCCTGGGCCTTGACCGGCGCAGGGCGGAAGAGGGAACGGTGTTCGTCCTCCGTAGGGCGGGCTGCCAGCCTGCCGTTCCGCGCTGAAACGGGCACGCTGGCAGCCTGCCCTACGACTTGCGCTATCTCTTCGCGCCCGAAGACGCCTACGATTGCATCGACGCCTGGCACCTCCGCGAGAAGCTCATCTTTCTTGCGTTCCGCCAAGCATCCGGCAACCACGACGGCGCCGATATCGCCGCGCTCTTTGCGAGCCAGCATCTCACGGATAACGCCCAGCGATTCTTGCCTGGCCGATTCAATGAAGCCGCAGGTGTTGACGACGACGACATCCGCCCCCGCGGCGTCGGGAACCAGCGTGTAGCCGTCCTGGGCCAGCTTGCCGAGCATCCGTTCGGAATCGACGAGATTCTTGGGACAGCCGAGGCTGACGAAAGCAAGGGTTCCCTTGGACTCTACGCTCATTCAACTCTTCTCTTTGGCGGACCGTGGTATAGCTTGCCAACTTGCCGGAGCTAAGTTGTCGCCTTCACAAGCATAAACAGTTTTTATACGATTGTGTGCTGATTTTATACGATTGTGTGCTCAGCGCGGCCCGAAAGCTCGAGCTTTCACCCATGGAAATCCTGGCTCCGACGTCATCCGAAGTAAAGCGATACCAGCGGCAAAAGCTGATCGTCCTCGTCATGGGCACGGCCATCGCTCTAATCTGGCTTTCGTTGACCGCCTTTCGGTTCGGGCCGCAAGTTGGGCAATGGTTGACGGACCTGTTTGGCGAACAACCGTGGTTCCGGCTTTGGGCTGTTGCGGGCTTGCTCGGCATCAGTCTGGAACTCATCACCCTGCCGATTGATTTCTATTCCAGCTACATTCTGGAGCATCGCTACCAACTTAGCAACCAGACACTCGGACGTTGGATCGTGCAGCGGCTCAAAGGCTATTTGGTCGGCGGCGTTTTGGGACTGATGCTTCTATCCGGCCTTTATGCGCTGTTGTGGACGACAGGCGATTGGTGGTGGCTTTGGGCGACGGCGGGATGGCTGCTGGTGAGCCTGGTGCTCGGACAGCTCTTGCCCGTGTTGATCCTGCCGATCTTCTACAAGGTCACGCCGTTGACGGATGAAACGCTTCTGCACCGCCTCCGCGCCTTGACTTCGGGAACGACGCTCACCATTCAAGGAATTTATCGCCTGGAGCTGAGCAAGGAGACGCGCAAGGCGAATGCCGCGCTCGCCGGTCTGGGCCGAACCCGCCGCGTTTTGCTCGGGGACACGCTGCTCGAACAATTCACTCCCGAGGAAATCGAAGTCGTGTTCGCCCATGAAGTCGGGCACCACGTCCATCGCCATCTCGTCAAGATGATAGCCGTCAAGGTGGTGTTGTCGCTGACCGGTTTCTTTCTCGTGGACTCGTTCTTGCGAACCGCTGCCGCGGGACTTGGATACGCGAGTTACTCCGATCCCGCCGCCCTACCATTGGTGTTGTTTGTGCTGACGCTTTTTGGCCTTGTCCTGACTCCTGCCGAGAACGCGCTGAGTCGGTTCTTCGAAAGGCAGTGCGACCGCTACGCCCTCGACCGCACTTCGAACACGGCGGCGTACCGGTCCGCGTTCATCAAGCTTGCAAAAATCAACAAATCCGACCCCGATCCGCATCGGCTCGTTGCCTGGCTATTTTACGACCATCCACCAATACGTGAACGCCTGGCCATAGCAGGTGATGCTTCCGAGCCCCTCTCATAAACCTTTAATCCGCCGTGTGATAGACTGTTTGTGGGTTAGTCTGTCCACTCCCCATGTGGAGAACGCGCGTGCGGGTGCTGCTTATTGAAGATCACAAACCGCTGGTTAAGGCATTAAGGCGAGGCCTGGAAGAGGAAGGTTTGGCCGTCGACACCGCCGAGGACGGCGAGGAAGGCGACTACAAGGCCCGCACCGCCAGCTACGACGCCATTATCCTCGATCTCATGCTCCCCAAAAAGGACGGCTTGAGCGTCCTCAGGGATTGGCGCAAGGACGGCATCAAGACGCATGTTCTTTGCCTTACCGCCAAGGACACGACGTCCGACAAGGTGAACGGCCTCGACATCGGCGCCGACGACTACCTGACCAAGCCGTTCCAGCTTGAAGAGCTTCTCGCGAGGCTGCGGGCTCTGATTCGCCGCAGCCATCAAGTCAAGGATCCGATCATCCGGGTCCACGACTTGGAAATTGACACGGCGGCCCGCATCGTCAAGCGCGGCGGCCTGGCGATCCATCTCACGCCGCGCGAGTTCGCCCTCTTGCAGTTCCTCGCCTTTCATCGCGGCAAGGTGGTCACCCGCTCTATGATCTGGGACCATCTGTATGATGAATATGACGAGAATACGTCCAACGTCGTCGACGTTTACATTCGCTACCTTCGCACCAAGATCGACAAGGGCTTCGAAACGCCCCTGATTTTGACGCGCTGGGGCGAAGGCTACATGCTTCGCGGCGACCGGGAGTAGGATGGATTTCCAATCCGTCCTACGCAACAAGTCATGCGCTCTATCCGCTTCTCGCTGATCGTTTACTTCTTGGCCCTGCTGGCGGTGTCCTTGGGCGGCATCTCCTGGCTTGCCTACCGTAGTTTGGCAGAAACACTTCGCGAGAAGCAAGGCAGCACGAACGCCCTGATCGAATCCCAGTATGTGACGCTTTGCAAGGAAGCCCGCATCGCGTTTGACAAGCGGTTGCTCAATCGAGCGCAAACTTTGGGCCACCTGGCGCGTTCTTCCAGGCCGCTTTACGAGCCGCTCAATGCTCTGGGCGCTGTCAGCAGCCCACTTCATCCGCAGGGCGCTTGGAACGCGGCGCTTTGGGCGCAGCAGGGAGTCAATCGCGAGTTGGTCTGGATGGTGCGCAAATTGCGTATGGAGCCGCAAAAACGCTGGATCGAAGGAACCGAGATCTACATCGATGTTCCCGATGATTTCGTTTTTTCCGCGGATGCCACACATGGGCAGGAATACTTTCTGGCCTACACGCGACACGGTCAGATGTTCCAACGATCGGAATCCGCCAAGAATCTGGAGATTACCTTTGATGAGCAATTGATTCCAACGTTTATGGAGCAGCACGCAGTTGAGCATTTCGACAACATTGAGCCCAAGCCCGGACTACACCTTCGCCGCATAACGATCATGGAACCGGTGACCAGGTTCCGCTACATGACATTCGATAAGGAATGGCAATACTTGCGCTTCGCGACGCGTCCCCGCGCCACGCCCTCCGGGCGCACGGAGGCCAAAACGCAAAAAGAGCCGGCTGAGGCGATGCGACCACCGAGCGGTGAGGTCACCATCGCGCCCGTAATTTACATTCAATACGCCGGCTCCACCGACGTCCTGGAGCGCCGGCTAAAGGACCTAACCGATGATCGGGATGAAAAGCTTGCCGCCGTAGCAGAGGAAACGCGTGAAGCCCGTGTTGCCTTGCGCAATCGCTTTTTGTGGATTTGCTTGGCAGCATTTGCGGCCATCGTCGTTGGCGGTACGGTGTTGATCCGGCACGGTCTGGTGCCCCTCGACCGCCTTTCCGAAGCCGTCAGCCAAGTATCAGCGAAGGATTTCAGGCTCAAGATCGACCAGGGCGCGCTTCCGAGGGAGTTGCAGCCCATCGCCGCGCGTCTCTCTAAGACGCTCGACCAGCTGCAGTGCGCATTCGATCGCGAAAAGCAGGCGGCGGCCGACATTTCTCACGAACTGCGCACGCCGCTGGCCGCCATGATGACGACTCTGGAGGTAGCCCTGAAGAAATCGCGAACACCTGCCGAATACCGTGAGTTGATCGAAGAATGCCGGGCCAGCGGCGAACACATGGCGGACTTGGTGGAACGGCTGCTCGCGCTCGCGCGGCTCGATGCCGGCGCCGTCGCCATCAAGAGCGAGCCCGTCGACGCCGCCGGTTTGGCACGGCAATGCGCCCAGCTCGTGAGGCCCCTCGTCGAGGAGCGCGGCCTGACCCTGCGCGTTCACGCCGATGAACCCGTACCCCTCGAAAGCGATCCCGACAAGCTGCGCGAGATCGTCACCAACCTTCTGCACAATGCCATCCAGTACAACAAGCCGAGCGGCATCATTGACCTCGACGTCTCACGGGACAACGGCCACGTCCGCCTTGAAGTGCGCGACACCGGCATTGGGATCGCGCCGGAGCAACGTCAACGCATCTTCGAGCGCTTCTACCGTGCCGATCCCTCCCGTCATTCCGACACGCCGCACGCCGGCCTCGGCCTCGCCATCGTCAAAAGCTACCTCGACCTCATGGGCGGGGCCATCAGCGTCGACAGCGGCCAGGACGGCAGCACGTTTGTCGTGGAATTGCCGGCGGATGGCCCATCACGTGCGTGATACCCAATCATCCCTCGATTTTCGCTCGGCAATCAGTTCACCACCACGAATGGCTTGATCTTTTCGAGCGTCTTCGGACCGATGCCGGGCACGCGGCGGAGATCGCTAACGGAGGTGAATGGCTTCCTTGCGCGCTCGTCGAGGATTCGCTGAGAGATCTTTGGACCGATTCCGGGGAGCTTCTGCAGGTCGGCTTGGCTGGCGCTGTTGAGCGGAATCGCTTCGGTCGGAGCTTTCTTCGATTTGGCTCCGGGCCTAACAGCTGGTTCGACAAGGGGGGCGCCGGCTTGCTCTCGGGCAACCAGGAATTGCGGCGGATCGATGTAAACGAGATCTTTGACACGGTCGAAGGTGCTCGGCCCGATGCCGGGAACTTTGCGAAGTTCCTCAATCTTTTTGAAAGGCCCACGGTCGTCGCGATGCTTGATGATGCGGGCGCCTAACTGTTCGCCGATGCCGGGCAGCAGCACGAGGTCGGCGTGGCTCGCGGTGTTGAGTTCGATGCGCGGCGCCGGAGATGGCGTAGGCCGGGCGCCAAAGCTTGTAAGCAGCGTTTGGCCAAAAAGAAGAACGGCACACGCAGCGACCAGTACGCCTACTGTAAAGCGCGCGGAACGAGGCCACGCCGCCGGTGGAGGCGCGGTTTGCGGCGGCATAGTCGCCGGCGGTTCAACAGCTGGGGAGGGAACCGTCGCAACGTCCATAACTTGACTGTAAACGACAGCATCTCGGATGCAAGAAAAAAATCAGCTGCCGCTTGCGGCTTCGCATATAAAAATCGCGAACTTCCATTGCTGGAGACTTTGTATGAAGATTCACGAATTCCAGGCGAAGGAACTGCTTCTTGCCGCCGGCGCTCCGGTTCCGCGCGGCATCGTCGTCTCGTCGCCAGCCGAGGCGGTGAAAGCGTTTGACCAAATCGGCAGACCCGTAGTCCTCAAGGCGCAGATTCACGCCGGCGGCCGCGGCAAGGGACGCTTCAAGGATAGCGGCAAGGATTTTGGCGGTGTCAAGTACATCAAGAACCGCGACGAGGTCGGCACGGTCGCTGAGGTGATATTCAAGTATCCGCTCGTCACGAAGCAGACCGGCGCCCAGGGGCAGAAAGTATCGAAGGTGCTGGTGCAGGACGCGGCCGACATCGCGCGCGAAATCTATCTCGGCATGGTCGTCGATCGCGCAGTCGGCTTGCCGGTGGTGATGGCGTGTGCCGAGGGCGGCGTCGAGATTGAGGAGGTCGCCGCCCGAAGTCCCGAGAAGATTCTCAAGGTCGCCGTCGATCCGAATGCCGGCCTCCAGCCGTTTCAAGCTCGCCGGCTCGCCTTTGAACTCGATTTCAAAGGAGACGAGGTTCCACGGGCGGAAAAGATCATGCACGCCCTCGCCCGTGTCTTCCTCGACAAGGATTGCAGCCTCGCCGAGATCAATCCATTGGTCGTCACGCCGAAGGGCGAGGTGCTGGCGCTCGACGCCAAGATGACCTTTGACGACAACGCCCTTTTCCGCCACCCGGACATCGAAGCGTTGCGCGATGAGAACGAAGAGGATGCGGCAGAATTGCGGGCGGCGCGCTCGGGCCTTAGCTTCATCAGCCTAACGGGCAATATCGGCTGTCTCGTCAACGGCGCCGGCTTGGCGATGAGCACTATGGACATTATCCAATATCACGGCGGCAGCCCGGCCAACTTCCTCGACGTCGGCGGCGGCGCCAATAAGGACCAGGTCACCGAGGCCCTTCGCATTCTGCTCGCCGACCAGCGCGTCAAGGCTGTGCTCATCAACATCTTCGGCGGCATCATGAAGTGCGACATCATTGCCGCCGCGGTCATCGCCGCCTTCAAGGAAGTGAAGCCGAGGGTGCCGTTCGTCGTGCGTCTGGAGGGCACCAACGTCGCCGAAGGCCGCAAGATGCTAGAGGATAGCGGCCTAAACCTGACGCCGGCCACCGATTTGACCGACGCGGCAAAGAAGGTCGTGGCGGCGGCGAAGGAATGCTTGCATCGACCAGGCTAATCCAGCTTCAGCCACCACCACGCCAGCAACACAAATCCCACGCCAAACCCCACAAGCACGCCGCAAGCCCTCAGCACCTCGAGCAATTCCGGCGTGGGATTTGTTAACAGTTGCCGGTAGGCGTCGAGCGCCCAGGCATGCGGCGTTACGCGGCTAATCCTCTGCATCTGCTCCGGCATCAGCGCGCGGTCGCCCATGAGGGAGCCGCTCAGTCCGGCCAACACCAACACCAATAATGTGCCGTAAATCGCCACCTGGGTCTCGGTCCGGGCGATCGCGGCCACCAGAAGAGCCAGGCCCATCGCCGCCAACGACGTCGTCGCAACCAGAAGCATTAAGTACCAAGGCGCTGGCCCCCAACTCATGCCGAACAAAACTCGGCCCATCAACAGGATGAAGAACCCTTGAAACAGCGACATCAACAAGCAGGGAATCAGCTTGCCGAGCAGGATTTGCCAGCGCATGAGTGGAGCGGCTACGAGGCGCTTCATCGTGCCCTGACGCCGCTCGGCCACGAACAGCCAGCCGACGGTCAGCACCAGAAAGAACGCGAACATTACCAGATAGGACGGCACCAAGAGTTGATACCGGATCGCGCCGCGCTTGAGCCAGCCCGCGCCCTCCTCCGTGAAGTCAACCGTCTCCGCGCCGCCGCCTTGCCTTTGCAATTCCTTGGTCAAGGCAGCCCAAGTTTTCGCGGTGAGGTTGTATTTTGGGAAAATGTTTTGCAGCGCACCTTGCAGTCCCGTGCTCAACGCCTTCTTTTGCTGAGGGGGCACGAGCGGGCTCGTCAGGAATGTTTTTACCATTCCCGGAAGTTGCTCCTCTTGGCCTAGAATTGTGAGAAACGCCGGGTCGCCGATTTTCTCGAAAGCCCGCCCGATCATCCACGGCATCACGATTCGCAGCATTGTTCCCTGCGCGACTTGGTCGATTATCGCCGCCGCGGTTTGCTGCGTGGGATCACGAATAACCTGGACGTCCAGCGTCTCCAGCCGCACGCCGTCGCGATAAAACGGGTTCAGGCCGTCCTCCAAATAGAGCGGCAGTGTCGTTTGGTTTTCTTCAAAAAAACCGGCGAGAGCGAGCAAAACCGGGTCGCCCGGCCGCGGAAATGCACATCCTTGGAGGATGCGGTCGCGCCAACCCGTCGCCAGGAAGGAACAACGCTCCACTCGCTTGCTGAACGACGGACCCAATATCAAAACCGCCGCTCGCCTGCCGCTCTTGCGTAGCTGCTCCGCTTCTTCGCGGCTGGCGATCATCTCGACCCGGATGTTGGCCGTCTCGCTCAGATCGCGCAGCACAAGTTGCGACCAGGGCTCCTGCGGAAACCAGCCGGGCCGATTGGCAAGCGATTGCGCCATTGCCCCGATAGCGGGAACGAAGCCGCTGCCGCCGCCCTGGATCAGCCCCGGTGTGTTCGTCAACCAGGAAAAGCCGTCGCGCAACATCGCCGGGCGATCGAAATAGCGCGGCAAACCTTCGTCCAGATTCAGCACCGACACGCGCAGCTTGTCCGCCGCTTTCTGGCCGAAGCCTTCACCCAGAGATACGCCGAGAACGAGAATGAAGATGAGCGGCATCGCCAACAGAATGACCAAGGCGCGGGCGTCGCGCACCAAGAGTCGCAGGTCTTTTTTGGCGAGGATCCAGATCATGCGAACCCTACGTCGTCAAAGCGGCGCCGGTAAATCGCGCTTGCAAAACGTCCACCACGCCAGCAAGTATCCGCCGCTGCCAACCGCCAGTAGCACGCCAAGCCTTTCCCAGACCACTGCTTGCTTGAACCACTCGTCTTGCAAGATCATCGGTTGCGGCTGGTAGTAGTAGAAGATCGTTGCCGGCCGCAACGGCGACGCCGGGTCCCAGATTTGGCCGATGACGTTGACGAGAAACATCACCAGCGCCACCAAGACGGCGACGCCAAGGACGCGCCAGCGAAATCGGCCCATCGATGAAATCCACATCGTCAGGCCGCTGACCGCGAAGACGAGCAGTGCCACGTTCAAGAGCGCTGGCCCAAAGCGCCACGGGTTGACTTGCAGGTTTGGATCGGCGTGGTTAAGGAATCCGAGGATCGCGACGCCGATCCACGTGCCGAGCCACATGCTTAGGCACAGAATCGGAATCGTGATTGCATCCACCACAAGATGGGCAGCGATTACTTTCGACCTGGCCACCGGTTGGGCGAGCAGCAGTTCCATGGTGCCCTTGTCGATCTCGCCCGCAATGGCTCCCGCCGCTCGGCCAATCGCCCAAACGCACAGGATGATCTGCGTCAAGGGATGCACATAGGAGATCGAGATCATGTCGAGGGCCCGCTCGATCCGGATCGATTCCCCTCCCATCAGAGCTTGCACGATCTGCCCGGGGCCGCTGAAGAGCCGTTTCCGGATGTCATCCACCGACAAGCCGAGCTGAAGAAACGACTCCAAAAGCTGATCCGGCGCCGCAATGCGATCGGTGACCTTGGCCCAAAGAAGCTGGAACAAGCACAAAAGCACCGAGACGATGACGAGGCCCCAGCGCACATCACGCAGCAGCTTGAGGACGAGAACGCGCGTCATGCCTCGGCTCCGTGATACTGATGATAGATGCCGGCCAACCCGAGCGGCTCGATCCTTAAGTCTTCCACTTTGTGCGCAACCAACCAGGCCAGCATTTCAGGCAGCGGTCCGTCGTATTCGCAGGTCCATTCCCGGCCATTTCGAACGGCGCCGTCCACGCCTGGCAGATTTGGCATTGCCTCCGAAGGCTCGGCAAAAGTGGCCCGAATCCGACGGACCTCATGCAATTCCGCCAACTTCTGCAGATGCACGAGCCGGCCACGCTGCAAGATGCCGACGCGGTCGCACACCCTTTCCACTTCGGTCAGGACGTGTGAGGAAAACAGCACCGCCTGGCCGCGGTTGCGCGCTTCCACCAATTGCTTCATGAGAACGTCGCGCATCGTGGGGTCGAGCGTGTTGGTCGGCTCATCGAGAATCAAGACCGGCGTCTGCGGCAGCAGCACTTGCAAAAGGGCTACCTTGCGTTTCATGCCGGACGAAAGGTTCGCAATCGGGCGTGAGATGTCGATGTCGAAAACCTGCGCGAGTCGGTCGACGCGCTCCGTCCCATCCTGACCGTGGAGCTGGCCAAGAAAGCGCACGAGCTGCCGGCCCGTCATGTTCTCGTAGAGCCGCAGCTCGCCGGGCAAGTAGCCGACATTGCGCCGCGCGCGGACGCTGTCATGCCAACAATCGTGGCCGGCGATGGATGCCGAGCCCGCCGTGGGCCGCATGAAGCCCATCAAAAGCCGCAGCGCCGTCGACTTGCCCGAGCCGTTGGGACCCAGAAGACCGAAGATCTCGCCAGGGGCGATTTCGAGGTCAAGCTGGTCGAGGGCGCGGAAGGAACCGTAGTCCTTGGTCAGTTGATTGGCGCGCAAGAGCATATTGCATTATTATGGAAAAGGGTTCGGCGGTCTTCGTTCTGACCTACAATGAAGAATCATGTTGTTTTCCAAGCAACTACCTTTGCCGCGGATCATCGAGCTGTGCCGGGTGCTGCGGCATAACCTGGCGGCCGGGCTCACGTTGAAGACCGTATTCCAGCAACAGGCCAAGCGTGGATCTTTTCAGATTCGCCCCATCGCCGATCGCGTCGCGTTGCGTTTGGAACAGGGCGAATCCTTGGTCGCCGCCCTCGAGCAGGAGCGGGACCGTTTCCCGACGTTGTTCCTTTCGCTGACCCGACTGGGCGAGGAAACCGGCCATCTGCCTGAAATCTACGCCGAACTGGAAAAGTATTACTCCCTTCAGTGGAAACTGCGGAAGGAGTTCCGCAGCAAGAGCCTGATGCCTGCGATTCAGTTCGTGCTGGCGATTTTCGTCATCGCCGGGCTCATCATGATCATGGGCATGATCTCATCCGCGGCGGGCGGCAAACCGCTCTTCGCTCCCTTTGGCTTGACCGGGCCAAGAGGGGCGCTGATGTTCCTGATCTTCGTTTTCGGCGGCATGGGCCTTCTGTATTTGGGGTATCGCACCGTTCCCGGGATGCTCAAACAAAAAGCCGCGGTCGACGGTCTGTTGATACGCATTCCCTCGCTGGGGCCGTGCCTCTACGCGTTCGTCATGAGCCGCTTCACGATGGCGTTGCACCTGACGCTGGACTCCGGCCTGACAATCATCAAGGGCCTGCGTCTTAGCCTGAACGCGGCCGGCAACGCCGCCTTTGCGTTCAAGGCCGACGTCGTCGCGGAAACTCTGAAAAGCGGCGAACCATTGGTCGACGCCCTGGCCCGTACCCGGCTCTTCAGTGAGGAGTTTCTCAACATCGTCGCGGTCGGAGAAGAAAGCGGCCGCCTTCCGGAAGTGATGCGGCAACAGACGGATTACTGGAACGAGGAAGCGACTCGCAAGATCACAGTGCTGACCAAGCTGGCGGCAATCTCGGTTTGGCTGGTCTACGCGGTCTTCATGATCTTCATGATATTTTCCATCGCGCAGATTTACTTCAACGCACTGGGCGGCGCTGGCAGGTAATGCACTTTTCGCGTAGCTGAATTCGAAAGACTTCGGAAATCCGAACTCTCACGAGTTCAGCTACCTTGAGTGGCGCCGCTCGATGACCGCCACGTCACATAGCCCCATCTCGTTAGCTTCGACGAAGCACAAATGCGGCGGTAGGCGGTTTTCCAGCGTCTTGAGCGAATTGCGGTGGCCGAACAACACCACCGTGCGCGGATTGCGGTCGAGTTCCTCCAAGAGTTGTCCCAGTTCTTTGCTGCGGTAGGTCCGAAAGTCGGACCGTCCCAAGTAGAAGGCCGCCGAATCGACATTGCGAGGAAAGCAGATCACTGGCACCGCTCGATCCTGACAGAAAGAGCGCATTTCTTCCGGCTCGTTCATGGGCGACTTGATTTCTGCGTACCATGGAACAAGAAATAGGTTGCTCGCCAACATGAGGCACCACCAAACGCCTGCCAATCCCCACGTCCAGCGCGATTGGCGCCACGGCGTGCGGGCCAGAAAACAACCGAGCGCCAGCGCGAACGGCGGAAACGCGGGCAGTATGTATGTGGGCAGCTTGCACCCTGACATCGAAAAGAAGAGCACGCACCAACCGCCGGCCAAAAGACAGAACCCCATCCCCGGGCAGCGCCGGCCGCTTGTCTCCGCTCGATTCGTTAGGCAAAAGCGCACGAGCGCCGGCAACAGCAGCGTCGCCGGCAAAAAGCCGATCACGAGCAGCGGCACATAGAACCAAACCGGTCGATCGTGGTCGAACGGTTGCACGAAACGAACGACGTTGTGCTCCCAAAGAAAGTAGCGCGCAAATTGCGGCAGCCGGCAACAGACGGCGATATACCACGGCAGCGCCACGGCTAGGACAATGGCTGCGAATGCCAGCCAGCCAAGCATGCCAATCGCGCATGGTGGTGTGGCCGGGGCTGAGTCATCGAAGCCCCGGACGCGTGGCTCGCCGGGGCTTCGCAAAGCCTCAGCCCCGGCCACACACTGCGCGCCAACAGATGAATTCACTCGCGTGAACCAACGATGCACCCAGATCGGTGGAATGAGAAGTATTATCGCGATCGGTCCTTTGGTCAATACGCCGAGGCCGCAACAAAGCGCGGCGGCGATCCACCATCGCCAGCGCAGACGTTCTCCTTGGGCCGCGATGAAGGCGCAGTAATGCGCCAGGGTGACCCACAGCGTTAACACGCCGTCGAGCACGAGCAAACGGCCCACGCCGAGGAAGCCGGGGACCAGTGTGAGAGTGAGCGCGCCCCAGAACGCGGAGCGCTCGCCGACGATGCGCCTGCCCAAGACATAGGTCAATAGCACACACGCTTGCACGGCCAGCGCGGGAACGAGCCGGGCCGACCAATCGTGAAACCCAAAGACGGTGAAACTTGCCATCACGAGCCAGTAGAACAGCGGCGGCTTGTCGAGGTACGGTTCGCTTTGCAGCCAGGGAACGATCCAGTCGCCGCGCGTCAGCATTTCCCGCGGAATCTGGGCGTAACGACCTTCGTCCGGCTCGAACAGATAGAACGACAAGCATGGGTACAAGAGACCCGCGGAAAGAACGAGTACCACGAAACAAGGAGTCCAGCGCCACGCTTCAGATCGCGTAGACTCACCTGGAAAAAGGACGTGGTTCCACAGCGTCCGCAGCCAATCCGACACCGAAAGCGGACGGATATTCACGGCGCGACGATCAGCTTGGCCGCATGCACTTGAATCTCCATGGATCTGTTCATTCATGTGCAGAAAGTTGCCAGGAATGGAGAACGATGTCAAGCCGCGTGAACTTCGTTTCTCTCGAATTGCGTCATGGTTCAAGCCAAGGCAACGCATGGCACTTAAGAATTCGTTGTGTCGCCACCCCCCCACACACCCCTGGCGACGCAATTCAATGGCATCATTCGCACCTTAACTTGCCAGGCGACAACGACTTACTGAATGAAGCGAACAGATTCGTCGGGGGGGGTTGGCCAGAAAAGGTCTCCCTCAATCCCGCAACTTTTCTAGCTTCACTTTCCAAGTGGCGCCGCAAGGAATTGCCGGCGACGTCGTCCATAGTAGGCGGGGAAGAGGCGCGACAACGATTTCGTCGCGCTATCTGTGTTTGGAGGTTGCGCATGAATCGCCAGCTTCTGTATGCGGGATTTTTGATCCTGTGTGTGCTGTTTACGAGCCGCGCGGGTGAGACCCCAAAATCCACGCTGAGCGCCGAGGAACAGAAAATCCTCGACCTGACCAACGCGGAGCGCAAGAAAAACGATTTGTCCCCTTTGCAAGCGAGTCCGCTGCTTTGTAAGCTCGCCCGCGCACATTCGGCAAACATGGCCCGGCAAGAGAAAATGACACACGACCTCGACGGCAAGACGCCTTACCAGCGCATGAAGGACGCCGGCTATGCCTATGCCCGCGCCGGGGAGAACGTGGCCCAGGGCGACGCCGGGATCACGGTCGAGCAGATTTTCAAGGGCTGGATGGATTCCAAAAGTCATCGCGAGAATATCTTGCGCAAGGAGGTCACCGAAATCGGCATCGGCCTGGGTGCTGCGAAGAACGGCGGCACTTACTACACGCAGGTTTTCGCGAGGCCGCTCGCCAAATAGGAAAAGCGTAAATCGCCGTTCCGAAATTGATATTGACAAGTGATTTGCCCACGCTATCTTCCGCGCTCCAAATCGTAGGCAAGGTGCGGAATCACCAATAGGGCGCAACCGGAATGCGCTCTTCCATCGGGGGCGCGTGCGCTCAGGAGGGGCAAAGTGCGTAAACTCTGGCCATTAATCAGTGGCGTGATCGTTCTGGGGATTTGCCTGCCTGTGCTGGCGCAATCTCGGCAGAATGCCGACCCTGCCACCATGATCACAGGCGCGAAACCAATCAACATTCAAAGCAATAACTTGGTGCATCCGGGCAAGGCGATGAAGGACTACAAGTTGAATAACAACTTGCGCACGCCGGCCCAGCCAAGCGTGTTCAACCTCAAGAACGTGTTCCCGAAGATTTCGCTCGGAACCTGGCCGCCCCGAGTTCCCAACGTGTCGATATTGGGCGCGAAAAACAATCCGTACCAACCCAATCCGCCTCGCGGGGTCAATCTGTTCAATCCGCCGTCGAAGTAGTAGCCTTAAGCCCATGGAGCATCTCCATGGTGACCATCTCCAGGATCTACACCAAGACAGGCGATCAGGGCGAAACGGGACTTGGCGACGGCAGCCGAGTCCCCAAAGATCATGCGCGCGTCGCCGCCTACGGTACGGTGGATGAACTCAATTCCGTTTTGGGACTCGCGCTTGCAGAAGGACATCTTGACCAGCAACTGACTGCACTTCTGCGCGGGATTCAGAACGATCTTTTCGACGTCGGCGCTGATCTCTGCCTTCCCTGCAAACCCGATGAACAACTCGGCAAAGTTCTGCGCGTTCGCCCTGAACAAGCTACGCGTCTCGAACAGGCCATCGACCGCTGCAACGCCAATCTGCAAACGCTTCGTTCCTTCGTTCTGCCGGGAGGAAGTCCCGCGTCCGCTTGGTGCCATCTCGCGCGGACAGTGTGCCGGCGGGCGGAACGCGACGTGGTCATGCTCGCTCACTCCGAACCGGTCAATCCGAATGTGATCATCTATCTAAACCGTCTGTCCGACTTGCTCTTCGTGTTGGCCCGCGTTGGCAACGATAACGGCAAAGACGATGTGCTTTGGGTGCCGGGAGGAAGTGGGTAGTGGTTAGTGGCTAGTGGCTAGTGGACTAATCACGCACCACGCCTCCTACGATCACCGTCTGTGCGCGTCCGCGAACCTTCATCCCAGCGAATGGTGAATTGCGACTTTTCGAGTGAAAGCGCTTGGGGTCGATGGTCCATTCGGTCTTGGGATCGATGATGGTAATATCGGCGTCGGCGCCTGGCCTAAGCGTGCCACGGTCGATTCCAAGAATCCGCGCGGGATTCACCGTGAGTTTTTGCAAGAGCTGAGGCCAAGTAAGATGGCCCGGTTCGATAAGCGTAACGACGCAAATGGGAAGGAGCGTCTCCAAGCCGACGATGCCGAAGGGCGCCAGGTCGAGTTCGCGGGTCTTTTTTTCCGATGCCAGGGGAGCATGGCCGCTGGCAATCACATCCAAAATGCCGTCCTTGAGTCCTTCGATGAGGGCATTGATCTCTACCTTAGTACGCAGCGGCGGGTTCACTTTGAAGTTGCTGTCAAAACCCTGAAGCGCCTGATCCGTCAGGCAGAGGTGATGCGGGCTGACTTCCGCAGTGACGCGAAGGCCACGCTCCTTGGCCCGGCGAATCAGCTCGACCCCGCCGCCGGTCGACACGTTTAAGATGTGCAGCCGGCCGCCGGTCAAACGGGCCAACTCGATGTCGCGGTGGATCATCACTTCTTCGGCTTCCGGCGGCATGCCGCGCAGGCCGAGCCGCATGCTCTCAAAGCCCTCGTGCATGACGCCGCCCCGGGTCAACTCCGGATCTTCGGGATGAGTGAGGACGGGCTTGTCGAACATGCGACAATATTCGAGCGCCCGTCGCATGATCTCGGCGCTGACGACCGGCGCGTCGGCATCGGTGAAAGCGACGGCGCCTCCTTCGATCAGCCCGCCGATCTCCGCAAGCTCGGCGCCCCTGCGGCCTTTGGTGACGGCGCCAACGGGAAAGACGTTCGCGCTGCCAGCCCGCTCCGCCTGCAAGTAGACGAACTCGGCAGCCGCCTGGTTGTCGATTGCCGGCTCGGTGTTGGGCATGCAAGCCAATGAGGTAATGCCGCCCGCGAGAGCCGCCGCGGTACCGCTCGCTATCGTCTCATCCTCTTCGCGGCCGGGCTCGCAAAGCTGCACGTGCATATCGATCAGGCCCGGCGCCACGATCATGCCGGTCGCGTCCAGGGTTTGCGTAGCCGCGAGCGACTGCGGACCGATGCCGAGAATTCGCTCACCCTGAACCCACAATTCGGCGACACGGTCGATGTCTTGCGAAGGATCGATAATACGGCCGTTGGCGATGCGGAGTACGTTCATGCCGTTCTCGTATGGCGAGGTTTAGCCGCGAGCCAGCGGCGCGCGCGGCTTGTGGCATATCGCGGTCTCTCAATCAATCAGAAGCACCGCCGGATTTCGGAGCCGCTTGATGATCGCGTTGCCGAAAGCGGTGCCGACGGCGCCGTCTAGGACGCGATGGTCGAACGACAGGGACAAGTACAGCATGTCGGCGGGTGTCACTTGCCCTCGGTCGTCGAATACAGGCCGGCGAGTGATCTTGCCCACGCCGAGGATGCCTAGCTGCGGATGATGGATAATCGGCGTGGCGAAGAGTCCACCCAAGTTGCCGATGGACGTGATGGTGAAGGTGCCACCGCGCAGATCTTCGAGCTTGGTTTTGCCGTCGCGGGTTTGATTGCCGAGGCGCTCGATGTCACGGGCGACATCGACCAGGTCGCGCTTGTCGGCGTTTTGGACGACCGGGACGATGAGGCCCGAGGGCGTGGCGACGGCGATGCCGATGTTGTACCTGTCGTGCAGCACGATCTCGCCGGCCTGGTCGTCAAGCGAGGCGTTGACGATCGGCACTTCCTTCAGAGCGCCGACCACCGCCTTGACGAAAAACGCCAGATAGGTGATCTTGACGCCCTTCGCCGCCAAAGGCTCGCGAAGGGAATCGCGCAACCGCACCAGATCACTGACGTCGCATTCATCGACGTAGGTGTAATGCGGGATGGTGTGCGTGGCATGCACCATGTGCTCGGCAATCTTGCGGCGCAGCCCTTGGAGCTTGATCTTGGTTCCCGGTTTGCCATAGTCCATCAGCGGCGCTTGCCGTTTCGCGCTCGCTGTATCCTTGGCTTGAAGGCGCCTGGAAAGATCCTCAACCAGAATCCTCCCCTCGGGCCCCGACCCGCGCACGCTGCCGATATCGATGCCGAGCTTGCGCGCCATGAGCCGAACCGAAGGCGCCGCTTTCACCGGAAGGGTCGCGGCAACAGTCGTGGCCCCATTGCCATCGGATAGCGCGGGCGCCGCAACTTGAACCGCCGCGGCCTTGGCCGGCGTCTTCGCCACGATTGCAGGAGTGGATGCGACGCTCTCCTTGACGCCTCCGGCCGGAATATAACTCAGGATCGCCTGGCCGACTTTGAGGTTGTTGCCTTCCTCGGCACGCAACGCATCGATGGTCCCCGCGAACGGCGCCGGCACTTCCATGGTCGCCTTGTCGGTCAGCACTTCGACTAGCCCTTGGCCGGCTTTGACTTTGTCGCCGGGCTTCACCAGCCAACGCGATAGCTCCGCCTCGTAGACGCCTTCGCCGATTTCTGGGAGGTTGAATTCCATGGTTCGAGTCCCACCCGGTTCTGCGAACCGGGGCTAAACGCTTAGGCATCCTCGGTGGCGACCGCGTGCATTGCCTGCTTGATCTGCGGCAACTGCGGCACGGTGTTTTGCTCGTACACCTGGTTCAGGCCAATGCCGGGGACGTGCTTGCCCATCAGCACGCGCGGCCGGACGAGCAGATCGTAGAAATGCTCGTCGATCACGCGGCGCAAGAGGTGCTCGCCGAAGTTGGTCACTTCGGTGTCTTCGTTGACGAAAAGCACGCGGCCGGTCTTCATGACGCTGGCACTAATCGCCTTCCAGTCATAGGGGAAGATGCTGCGCAGGTCGAGCACGTCGAACTTCAAGCCATGTTCGCTGCCCAGCTGGTCGGCGGCCTCCACACAAAGGGGCAAAGTACGGCCATAGCTGACGATGGTGGCGCTTGTGCCTTCGCGCCTCAATTCCGCCTCGCCGAAGGGGATGAAGCATTCCTTCAAATCCGGCCAGCGCGGCTGCCATTTGCTGCGGTCGCCGAGGGGGGCGTCGATCATCTTGCGAAGTTGGTCTTGGTCCGCCGGTTCGCCTGGAATGAGCTTGGCGCCGCGCATGCGCAAGAGCGCCTTGGGCAGCAGCACCATCACGGGATTGGGATCGGCGATGGCGGACAGCATCATGCCGTAGCCGTCGAACGGGTTGGAGGGCATCACGATCTTCCAGCCGGGCAACCGCGTCGCCCAACTCTCGAAGCTATGCGAATGGTACAGGCTGCCGCGAATGCCGGAGCCCGACGGCATCATCAGCACCATGGGCAGGTCGTAGTTGCCCGCGCCGGCCCAGCGCTGGTTGCCGGCGATCTTGAGAAGATCGATGGTGTTGAAGCCGTAATCGCAGAACTGGATTTCGCAGACAGGTCGGCCGCCCGCGTAGGCGATGCCCATGGCTGTGCCGACGATGCCGCGCTCATCGAGCGGCGAGTTCCATGCGGTCTTGAGCCCCTGCGTGGCCGTGAAGATGCCGCCCAACGGTGGACCAACGTCCTCGCCGAAGACGTCGGTCACGCCGAGGTGCGTTTCGCCGTAATGAAGCGCCATGCGAACGGCTTGGACGAGTGTGGCCATGCGAACTCAATTCCCGAAGACTTCATCAACGGCAATGCGCCATCCCGGAACCGCCGGCTCCGCGTCCGCAGAATCGCCGCGCTCACGAATATCGGGTGAGGTCGGATTATCGGCGCGATAGATATTCACGCGCTGGACCAATGGATCGACATCCCATACTACGAGCGAGCCCGCAGCAAAATAGTCGTCGCGCTTGGCGGCCATCGCCGTCTCGGCAGCGAGGGAGTAGTCATTCTCGCTTCGAACCTCAGCGGCAAAAGTCGGGGCGCCTTCAATGAAGCGCATGCGATTCCGCGGGCGCGGCCCGACGTAGTAAGAGGCGTCTGGCGAAAACGATTCCCGCCCGGAGGGCAGCTCTGGCACCGCAAAGCCCACGCCATCAGCCTTGGCAACGCCGGTGCCCGTAGCCTTGGCGTGGCTGCGCAGGCTGACGAAGATGTTCTGGGCCACCTCGCTCGGCAAATCACCTGTAGGCATGAGGCGCTCAATTCTACCCTGAATCAATTCCGCTTTGCCCTCTTCGCGGGCGAGCTCGTCCAGGGTCGCCTTTTGAATCGTGGAAGTGGTTCCCATTGCATGTTCCGTTGTTCGTGATTACTCCGGCAATCCCGTGTAATCGCCGGGGTAAATCTTGTCCACGCGGCTGTCCGCGTAGGTGTAGCGTTCGATGTCCTCAGGCTTCGGCGCAGGCTCGGCGCCTGACTCGGCGACTCCCGCCTCGACCTCGGCTTCCGCTTCCGCATGAATCTTGTCGATCGTCTCCTGGTCGATCCAGCCGTTTGCAAGCAGCTTTTCCTCGAACTGGCCGATGCAATCAGGCTCATCGGCGCGCGGAGCCCCGCTCGACGACGAATGGCCGTAAAGCCGCGACACCATCGCCTCGAGCATGTAGGGCTTTCGCTCCTTACGGCAATATTTCATCGCCTTTTCGATGGCAAACCAGCTGGCGACGGGGTCATTGCCGTCGACGACCTCGCCGGGGATGCCGAAAGGCTTGCCGCGCTCGATGACGTGCTTGACGGCATGCTGCGAGCAATGGGTGGTGGAGATGCCCCAGCCGTTGTTCATGACGATGATGAGGACGGGAAGCTCCTTGCCGGGCCGGGTGCTCCAAATCATGCACGAAGCGAAATCGCCCTCCGCCGCTCCAGCCTCGCCGCCGACGACGATGGTGAGACCGTCGCCGCCGTGCCGCTTCTGCACGTGTGCGGTGCCTGCGGCCATGGCGAACTGCACTTCGATCACCGAGCTGACCGGAATCACATTCCACGCTTTATCGGCGTAATGGCCGGGGAAATTGCGGCCCGCGGAGTGAGGGTCGGTGAACTTCATGTTCATCTGGCGGATGCCGTCGACCAAGGGCATGCCCAGGGCGACCATCGTGGCGCTATTGCGGTAGTGCAAGTGCAGGTAATCGTAGCCGGGCCCGCAGCCCTTCTTGACCTGAAGGCCGAGAGCGGCATTGAAGGCCTCTTCGCCGGGGCCGCCGATCCAAAAGTAACCTTCCCCCGACTTGGACATGCCAATCATGCGCTCTTCCATGAGCCGGGCCCGCACCATGATGCGATGGATCTCCAGACAGCGCTCCCTCGCAAGCGACCCCACGGATAGGGAGCGTTCACCGTTGGCTTTGGCCGGCTGGAAGACGCGAGCCTTGCCGTTGTCGGCCGGCGCTGGTGGTTTGCCGCGCACGCCCTGTCCTCTCTTTTGGGGTTCTGTTTCAAAACGGGGCCGGGACCTGTGATCTTGGAAGTCCTAACCCCGTTTTGAAACAGGCTAGACCTCTTTATATTATGGCATGAGATTGGAAGCGAGAGGAGAGTTCAGGGGCTGCTTTGAGGCGCTTGCATCATCCTGCCGCGGCGCGCGCGTCCGCGATGAAGCGCCGCATCTTCTCCACGTCCTTCCGCCCCGGCGACGTTTCCACGCCGCTCGCCACGTCGACGGCATACGGCCTGACTTTTCGCACTGCTTCTGCCACGTTTTCCGGCGTCAATCCTCCCGCCAGGACCACGGGCACGCCTGGGTCGAATCCCGTCAGAAGGTCCCAAGGCGCCGTCCGACCGGTGCCGCCATGCTCGCCCGGCACGTGCCGCGATCATATGCTCAAACAATTCTTCGACAAAGAGCGCCACCGGCTCGACAAAGGGCGGCAGTAACCGGACGATGTGCTTGGCCCGTTCTTCCGGGACAAAGCGCGGCGAGCGGGCATAGAAGTTCAGGCCGATCGCGTCGGCGCCGAGTTGACCTGCCGCGCCGGCGTCGGCTTCGTTGGTGATGCCGCAGATCTTGACACGCATCGTCGCTCCAAGCACGCGCGTCTTCGAGCGTGCGGGGTGATTTGAGCTGCCCTATTGAAACACGTCCGCTGCTGTTTTACAATTTTCACATCTTCCTAAAAGGAATAAAAACTATGAAAACTCGCGCCGCCGACATCGCCGCGCGTCTCGCCGGAGTCGAGGATCAATTCGTCGAGCTGTGGAACAACATGGCCGGCCTGTGGGGCATCAGCCCGACGATGGCCCGCATCCACGGCTTGCTTTACATCACCGGCTCGGCCTTGTCCATGGATGACATCATGGACCGACTGGCCATCTCGCGCGGCAACGTCAGCATGAATCTCAGCAAGCTGGTGGAATGGGGCCTGGTCCGGCGGGTCCACAGGCGCGGCGCGCGCAAGGAGTATTTCGAATCGTTGAGCGACGTTTGGGAGATGTTCACGCTGGTCGCCAATCAGCGCAAGCGCCGCGAGATCGACCTTATTCTGAACACCTTGCGCCGCTGCCGGGACGAATTGACGCCGGAAACGCTTGGCGCTTTGGCCGCCGCGGAGCCCGCACAGAAACGCTTCCAGCGCGTCAACGAGTTGTTCAAGCTGCTGACGCTTATCGACAGCCTGGCCCAGCGCTTCTTCGAAAGCCATCGTGGCCTGCGCGAGGCGGTGGAACTCTTGGCTCAGGAAGAAGATCGCTGACTCATGGATGAGTCAAGCAGGGTGTCGCGCAATTCTTCGATAACACGGTTGGCGCCGGCGCACTTCTCGATCGTGATTTCCTGAGCGCCAAAGCGCACGCTGTAGAGCAAATCGACGATCTGCCGCGGCGCGCCCGCGAGCCCAGCCGGGATGGATCGAAGCTCAAGCCGCGCCCTGGCGACTTCACTAAACTCGCGCGGGGTCTGGCCGGCGGTTGGCCGAAGCGCCAGCCGCTGCGCCAGCAGTGTCAGCAGATTCTCATACCAGGCAATATCCGGACGTGCAAACTCGCCGTTCGTCGAGCCATTCCGGCTCTTGAAGCCGGCAAAGGCCCGCCACTTGGGCCTGAACCGCCGCAACGCGAACGCCGCGCCGACGAGGCCGCCGACAACCAGCCAGGTGGACCACGATTTCAGCCGCGCGAGCAAGGCGCGTTGCGATCGGGCCTGGCGGTCAGCGGTGAAGTCGAGGACGAAGCTCCGCCAAAGCTGCGTCAGATCAATCCCATCGCTGCCAAACAGCCCCAAAGGCCCCAAGAGGCGTGACTCCTTCGCCGCCGCGCCCGGTGTCGGATCCAAGGTCAACCATTGCCATGCGTCGGTTCCGGGCGTCTTGACGAGCGCTTGCACCCAGCTATGGGCGCTTTTCATGCGGACGCGGTATTCACCGTTTTCTCCCCCCTCCTGGCCGCGAAAGCCCATCACAATCCGCGATGGAATGCCCACGGCTCGCAACATCAGAGCCAAGCCGCCGGCAAAGCGCGTGCAGTGCCCCTCTTTCACATTCAAGAGAAAATCGACGGTCGGATCGCCCTGCTCGCGCCGGCGCAGGTTCAAGGAATAACCGTACTCGCCCGAGGACGAAAGGTGCGCGCACAAATACACGGCCGCGCGATGCTGATCCGCGACGGGAACCAAGCCGTTCTCATCCAACAGCCCCGGTTCGGAGGTCAAACCCGGCAGGCGCGGGATCAAGCTTCTAACCCACTGCGATATCGGCGGCGGCACGTCTTGCTTCAGCAACTGCTCGCGATAGCTCGCCAACAGATCGCGGGCGGCGGGCACAAGCTCGGAAGGGACCGCCGGATTCACAACCTGCCCGTAAGAGAAGAAAGAATTCTCCGTTCCCCGCGCGCTCCGGAATGGACCCTTCGTAACGGACACTCCGCCGCCGATGACGCGCGCGAAGGTGGGTGACACCACCTTGTTCGTGCTGACGATGTCCCAGCCGCTGGCGCGCTGAAAGTAGGGCTCGGCTGCGACTGCGTCGAGCTGCGGTCTTATGCCCAGGTCGATGTCCCTGCGCGGCGGATACGCAAGCGGCTTCGTGAATGCCAAGCCCTGGGGAACATAAAAAGTCAAGTAAACGCCGTCGGCAGCCAACGTCCTGGGAAGCGAGGGATTGCTCGCAAGTGACTGGAAACTGGTTCGGATAGGCTCGAAGGTGTAGTTCTCCCACTTGCGCTTGCGCAGTGCCGAATACCAGTCCAGCCATTGGCCGTGATCGTAATAGTCGAGGATATTGACGAAATAGAGGGTGCTCGGAGACAGATTCGTGACCGGGCCGTCGATCGATTCGGCGGTCAGCTCAAAAGCGACGTCGTCGGTCAATTCCACGGCGCCCGTGCTGGCCAAGTTGATGGTGTTTTCGATGCCGATGCCGACAGAGTAAGTGCCATTGGATAGCTTGTCAGGTTGCCAAGGATCGTTGGATTGCCGAGGCGCTGCCAGGAAGACACAGAAGCCAACGAGCACGACGCAGGCGCTCCACCGCACCACCTGCGCGAGGCCGCCTCTTCGCCAGGGAAACGTCGCCGCTGCGGTTGTGCGCTCGAACAGCGGCGCCCTTGAGGGGGCGGACGCTCCAAGGGCGGTCGCGCGCTGCCGCACGCAATGGTGCAGCGCGAGACACCAAATCACGGCGGCCATGTACGCCGCCAGCAGCAGGCCAAATAGCGAATCCGACGAAAGGATGCAGGCCAGAGCGACCGCCATCAAACCAATGGCTTGCAAAGCCCAGAAATCACCGGCCCGCTTCGCCTGAAACAGCTTGAGCACCAACAAGACCATCAACAACGGGCCCAGGTAGGGCAGCAGCGCTGCCGGCCACGGCAGGCCCAGCTCGATGAAGTCCTTTTCCTCGCGCGGCATGTAGTAATACGCCCACGCTCCAATGGCGACCGCGACCACCAGCCCGACGACGTTGGACGCCCGCAAGCTGAGTTGGCGCCGCCCTTCGGCGAAGTAGGCCACCACAATCAGCACCAGCGCGCACGGCAGGACATAGCCCATCCATCCCAGGAAAAACAACTCACCCACGGCCAGGCAACAGCAGGCCAGCGCCATGGTCGCGTAAAAACTCAACCGAAACGCGGTGTTGAGAGGCATTGATTCTCCCGCCGGCGCCCAGGGCCGCGTCCGCGGTTACGCAGTTACGCAGTTACTTGGTTACGCAGGTACGCTTCCGAGCGCGCTCCCCAGGGCGGTCCGCAGTTCCGTCACGGCCTGATGGGCTTGATCGCTCGTCTGGGGCGTCGGCGCTTGGCCCCCGAAGCGAACGGCGTAAAGCAGATCGACGACCTGTTCGGGAAGCTTCGCAAGCGCGTCCGGAAGCGAGCGCCTCTGAAGCTGAGCGAAAACAACACGGCTGAATTCGCGCGGCGTTTGCCCTGGCGTCGGCTGGAGTTGGATCCGCTGAGCCAATAGCTGCAAGAGACTGCGGTACCAGCTAATATCGGGTTCCGCGAGCTTACCGTTGGACGGACCCGCGCGCAGCCCAATGTCGATTCTGTTTCTCGTCAGCCAATAGCGCCGCACGGCCAGGCGTCCCGTCGCCAGGACGCCCAAGGTGACACCCACGACGAGCCAAAACGACCATGAGCGCATCCAAGCGAGCAGGACGCGCTGCGAGCGGGCCTGGCGCTCGGCGGTGAAATCGAGGACAAAGCTCCGCCAAAGCTGCGGAATATCAATCCAATCCGCTCCAAAGTAAGCGCGCGCACGCGATTCGGCGGCGATGGCGCCGGGCGTGGGATCAAGGACTTGCCAGTGCCAAAGTTCGGAGCCGGGCACTTTAACGAGCGCTTCGACCCAGCTGTGGGCGTTGCGCATGCGGACGCGATATTCGCCGTTCTCTCCGCCTTCCTGGCCGCGAAATCCCATGACGATGCGCGATGGTATCCCGACGGCTCGCAACATTAAGGCCAGGCCGCCGGCGAAGCGTGTGCAATGGCCTTCCTTGACGTTCAAAAGAAAATCGACCGTGGGATCGCCCTGCTCGCGGCGGCGAAGGTTCAGCGAATAGCTAAACTCGCCGGACGAGGATAAGTACGCGCACAGGTAAGTGGCGACGCGATAATGATCCTCGACCCGAATGCGACCGGTCTCATCAAGCAGGTTTTCTTCGAACGAAAGGCCCGGCAATCGAGGCAGCAAGCTCAACACCCACCGGACGATGGGATCGGGGAGTTCTTGACTGAGAAGTTGTTCCCGATAGGCGTCGTCCAAGGCGAACGCGGGAAACACATCCGGCTGGCTAAGTGGATTAACAACCTGCCCGTAGGAAAACGATGACGTTTCCGCGATTCTGGGCGCGTTCAGGGCGGCTTTCGATTTCGCGCCCTTCGCGGGAAACCTCGGCGCGGTGTTCACCGGCGTTGCACTCGTGCTGACAATATCCCTCCCCTTGACGAGCTGAAAGAACGAGTCCATTTTGCTCGGCTTTTCGTCGATGTAGGTGTCGAGCCCCAAGTCGGTGAGCGGGCGCGGCGGATAGCGGAGCGGCTTTCTGAACGCAAGATTCCCCGGGGGGACGTGAAACGTCAAATAGTAGCCGTCGTCGGACAGGGTCTTGGGAAGCGTCGGGTTGGCGAAGCTGGCGGAAAAGGGAGCCCGAATAGGGTCGGGCTTGTACACCCAAGTCCGCTCCCGTTGTCGCATGGCGAAGTACCAGTGGAGCCATTGTCCCTTTTCGTAGTAATCGAGAACGTCGACGAAATAGAGATTGTTAGGCGACAGATTCCGCACCGGCCCATGAATGGACCGAGCAGTCATCTCAAAGGCGAGATCATCCGAAAGCTCAACGGCGCCGGTGTTGGCGAGGTTGATGGTGTTCTCGAAGCCGATGCCTACCGAGTAGGTGCCGTTGGAAAGCTTGTCCGCCTGCCAGGAGGTGTTGGACTGCCGCGGCGCCGTCAAGAACACGCAATAGCCGACCACGACGATGCACGCGCTCCAACGCACTACCTGCCCCAGGCCGATTTTCCGCCACGGGACCCGCGCGGCCGCTCCGCTTCGCGCGAACAGCGCCTGAGCGGCAGCGGGGCTTGTTTGCCGTTGGGAGGCTTGCGGATGCAAGGTTTGCTGATGCAAGGTTTGCTGATGCAAGGTTTGCTGATGCAAGGTTTGCTGATGCAAGGTTTGCTGATGCAACGCCAGGTGATGCAGCGCAAGACACCAGATCACCCCGGCCATGTACGCCGCCAGCAGCAGGCCAAACGACGAATTCGACGAAAGGATGCAGCCCAGAGCGACCGCCATCAAACCAATGGCTTGCAAAGCCCAGAAATCACCGGCCCGCTTCGGCTGAAACAGCTTGAGCACCAACAAGACCATCAACAACGGGCCCAGGTAGGGCAGCAGCGCTGCCGGCCACGGCAGGCCCAGCTCGATGAAGTCCTTTTCCTCGCGCGGCATGTAGTAATACGCCCACGCTCCAATGGCGAGCGCGACCACCAGCCCGACGACGTTGGACGCCCGCAAGCTGAGTTGGCACCGCCCTTCGGCGAAGTAGGCCACCACAATCAGCGCCAGCGCGCACGGCAGGACATAGCCCATCCACCCCAGGAAAAACAAGTCACCCACAGCCAGGCAACAGCAGGCCAGAGCCATGGTCGCGTAAAAGCTCAACCGAAACGCGGTGTTCAAGAACATTCGTTCACCCGCGGGCTACTCATTGCAATGGTGGATATAGGGGCGCGAAAGAGGCTATTATGGCCATGACACGGGGATTTGATCAAACCAAAAACCACTATCATAAACGACGCTGCCGATCCAAGATTTCTTCGGAACGATCCAACTTGCGCCGGCCTACCATGACTTTCTTCGGCTTACTCTGCCGCAATCTGCTTTATCACCGGCGCGGTAATCTAGCGGTCTTTCTGGGCGTAATTCTCGGAACCGCCGTTCTGACCGGGGCCTTGCTGGTCGGCGATTCGCTCCGCGGCAGCTTGAAAAACCATGCCCTGGAGCAGCTCGGCTGGGTCGACCAAGCCATGGTCCCGCCGCGATTCTTCCGCGCCGCCCTAGCCGAAGAAATCGCACCGACGAGCAGCCCCGTGCTGCTTCTGCAAGGCTCGGCCAAGTTCGGCGAGCGTCGCGCCGGTAAGGTGACGCTCCTCGGCGTCGACAAACGATTCTGGCGTTCAGGCGTCATGCCGCTGGACAGTGAATTCTGGCAATCCAACGAGCCCGAGGCGGTCCTCAATGCCACCCTTGCCCGGCAACTCCATCTCAAGGCCGGCGACGAATTCGACTTAAGCGTGCAGAAATCCGACAGCATGCCGCGCGAAAGCCTGCTCGGCAAACGCGGCTTCGACGACGTTCTGCAAACTGTGGCCGTCAGGGTACGTCTCATACTGCCCGATGATGGCCCGTCGGATGAAAGCCTGGCCGGATTTAGCCTCAAGCCGAGCCCGGAGCCGGTTCGCAATGTCTTCGTTCCGCTTCGGTTTCTCCAAGAAAAACTCGATCTGCCGGGACAGGCTAACGCTGTCCTGGTAGGCGAATTGCCCGCTACTTCAACATTAGCACTAAACGACAGACTGAGGCTGGAAGACTGGGGCTTGAAGTTGCGGACGCCGGAGGATCGGGCCCGCGCACTCGCGAATTACCTGCAACCACATAGCAAACGTCAAAAACAAGTTACCGAGATTCAAAGGATTCACTGGGATCGCAACCCCAACGCCAAGACTCCTTTTCGCGTGCCGGAGGAGCTTGCCCAGGCGCCCGTAGCCAAAGACGTCCTGCATCTGGACGATGTAGTCGCCTACTATCGCAAGCACCGCGATTACCTGAGCTTGGAAAGCGCCCAGCTATACCTCGATCCCGCCGTGGTTGACGCCGTAAACGCGATACGCGAACAGCGCCCCGATCTCAAAATCTCACCCAGCCTCGTCTATCTGGCCGACAGCATTTCCGACGGCAACAACGAAGCGCCGTATGCCGTACTAGCGGGAGTGGAACCTTCCTCGCTTCGCTTTGTGGGCGACTCCGCTCAAGGCCCGCTCGGCGACGGTGAAATTGCCCTCGTCGATTGGGAGGACTCGCCGCTTCACCCGAAGAAACATGATCTGATCCGCGTGGAATACTACGCGCCCGACACTCACAACACGTTGAAGTTGGAAAAGCACCGGAAGATGTTTTCCTTCCGCGGACTGGTGCCGCTCGAAGGCCCCTTCGACGATCCCGATCTAACGCCCGAATTCCCCGGTATCACCGACAAGCTCGACATGGGAAGTTGGGAGAATCCGCCCTTCCCGTACCATCCCAAACGCATCAAGGCGGCCGACGAGAATTACTGGAAGCGCTACCGTACAACGCCCAAAGCCTACGTCACCCTGGAAACCGCCCAAAAACTTTGGGGAAGTCGCTTCGGCAAATTGACCTCGTTTCGCATTTACCCTGGCGATGAAAAAACCGACAAGGTCTTTGCACAGAGTTTGTTGCAGGAATTGAAACCCGAACAGGGCGGCTTCGTATTCCAGCCGGTCAAGGAAATGGCCCTCAAATCAGGCGCCGGCTCCACCGACTTCAGCTTGTTATTCGTCGCTTTCAGCTTCTTTCTCATCGTGGCCGCGCTGCTGCTAATAGGGCTCTTGTTCCGCCTCAATCTTGAGAGGCGCTCTTCGGAAATCGGCGTCTTGATGGCGACGGGATGGGACCTTCGTCGGGTCCGGCGTTTGTTGTTGGGAGAAGGTTTGATCCTGGCGATCCTCGGCGGCTTGGTTGGACTGGCCGGGGCGATTATTTATGCAGAGCGAATGCTGGCTCTCTTGCGAAGAAACTGGCCCGGCGGTGAAAACCTGGCCTTCCTGCGTGTTCACGTCCAGCCCTTGAGCTTCGCGATCGGCTACGCGGCTTCGTTGGCAGTCAGCCTGTTGACGATCATGTGGGCGACGCGAATCTTGAGCAAGATGTCGCCCCGAGCGCTATTGGCAGGTGAGTCGTCCGACATCCTTCAACCGGAATCTACGCGCAGACGGTGGAGCACCTGGATTCTCGCGTGTTCTACCTTCGGCGCCTTCGGCTGTTTGGCCGCCGGTTTGGTATCGAAAGATTCCGAGGCCCAAGCCGGGAGCTTCTTCGGCAGCGGCGCCTTGTTTCTGACGACGAGCCTTGCCGGCTTATGGGGCTGGCTCAAGCGAACCGGCCGGCAGACTATGCCGCAACCATCGCTCGGCGCCCTTGGCATGCGCAACGCCGGCCGGCATCCGGTGCGCAGCTTGCTCACCGTCGGTCTGCTCGCGGCGGCAACGTTTCTCATCGTCGCCGTCGATTCCTTCCACAAGGAGGCCGGCGGCGATTTCTTCAAAAAGGACGGCGGCAGCGGCGGCTTTCCGCTTCTCGCCGAGACCGATATCCCCTTCTATCAGGACCTGAACAACCCCGCCGTCCGCGCGCAACTGAAGTTTCCCGACCAGCCTCGTGACAGTGAATTTTACCCCGCCCGCGTTCAAGCCGGCGACGACGCCAGTTGCTTGAATCTCTATCAGCCGCTACGGCCCAAGATTCTCGGCATCGGCCATCGCCTCATCGAACGCGGCGGTTTTCATTTCAGCGCCAGCCTCGCAACGGATCAGGACGAAAAGGAAAATCCGTGGCGGCTCCTCGAAAAACCCACCGGTGACGACACGATTCCCGCCATCATCGACGCCAACAGCGCTCAGTGGATTCTGAAAGTTCCCTTGGGCGGCATCTATTCCGTCACCGACGAAAACGGCGAAAAGAAGAATCTCAGAATCGTCGCCCTCCTCGCGGAGAGCATCTTTCAAAGCGAGATTCTGATTTCGGAAGCGAACTTCCTGAAGCTCTATCCGCGGCAGGAGGGTTACCGCGTCTTCCTCATTGATTGTCCCAGCGATCGGACGTCCGCCATACAATCTGACCTGGGGAAGATCCTCGGTGATCAAGGTTTCAACGTCGTATCCACCGCGGATCGTTTGCGAGCTTACTTGGCCGTAGAAAACACCTACCTAGCGACCTTTCAAGCATTGGGCGGTCTCGGCCTCTTGCTCGGCGCTCTCGGCCTGGCGATCGTGCTTCTGCGCGGAGTCTGGGAGCGACGCGGCGAGTTGGCGCTATTGCGGGCGCTTGGATTCGCCAAGGAACGGCTTGCCTGGCTGGTGCTGGCGGAGAATCTGTTTTTGCTGATGCTCGGCCTCGGGGCAGGAACGCTGGCCGCCTTGTTGGCCGTCGCCCCGCATTTGTTAAGCAGCGGCGGTGACGTGCTTTGGCTGCGGCTGATCGTGTTGCTCGGCTTGGTAGCGGTCGTTGGCCTAGCCGCAGGGATGGCGGCCATCGTCGGGGCGCTGCGGACCCCGCTATTGCCCGCCCTGCGTCGCGAATAGACCATCCTTCGTTTAGCCCCGGTTCGCAGAACCGGGCGGGGCAGCGTCCCGTTATTGGATTCCGTCCCTCCCGGTTCTACGAACCGGGGCTAAACGCGGACTTGACCGTCACACGAAAAGGAGTGAATTTCAATGGATAACAAAATGTGGCTCGTCTATGCCGTGCTCGCCGGGCTCTGCTGGGGCACCTACGTTCCCTTCATACAACAAGGCATCCGTGGTCTTTCCGGCAATTCGCTTGGTTCCTTTCTTTGTGTCGGCGTCGCGTATTTTCTGATCGCGATTCTTTATCCCGTGGCCATGTTCATGATGGAAGAGGGAAATCGGCCGAGTTGGACCGGCTACGGCATCACCTTCGCCACTCTCGCCGGCGCCGCCGGCGCGCTCGGCGCCCTCTGCGTCATCCTCGCCAACCGCGGTGCCGGCGACAATCGCCTCTACATTGCCCCCATCATCTTCGCCCTCGCCCCGGTGCTTAATACGCTCATCAGCCTTGTCTGGCACGCCAGTCCCGTCAAAGGCGCCTTTCACTTTGGCTTTGTCATGCCCGATTGGAAGCTGTTCCTGGGCGTCGTCTTGACCGGCATCGGCGCCGCCCTGGTTCTCTACTCGAAGGAAGAAACCGAAAAAGCCGCCAAAGGAACGTCTCAGAAAGCCGCCGCCGCCGTGGCGCCGAGCCAAAGATGACTGCGCCTTTCGCACGCGGTTTCCGCTGAGTAATCGGAGGACCAATCCGATGAACGAACTTGAGCTGTTTGAAGCCGCGATTGCGCTCACCGACCCCGTGCAACGTGCCGCGCTGCTCGACCGTGAGTGCGCCGGCAGGCCCGAACTGCGCGCCCGCCTGGAAGAGTTGCTGGCGGCGCATGGCCAAGCGAACCCGCTCCTAGACGAACCACTCGCATCGGGTATCACCGGCCCTGGGAAAACCGTCACTCTCGATGCCATAACGCGCGCGGAGACCGCGGGTACGATCATTGCCGGCCGCTATAAGCTGCTGCAGCAGATCGGCGAAGGCGGCATGGGCACGGTCTGGATGGCCGAGCAGACCGAACCGGTCAAGCGGCGCGTGGCGGTCAAACTGATCCGCGTCGAGCGCGGACAGTCGAAGAGAATCCTGTCACGCTTCGAGGCGGAACGGCAAGCCATCGCGCTCATGGATCACCCGCACATTGCCCGGCTCTTGGACGCCGGGGAGGCTCCCCCCGCGCACGCAGGGGGCGCGCCGACGCCGTTCTTCGTCATGGAGCTCGTCAAGGGCGTGGCGCTGACGAACTTCTGCGACACGCACAAGCTCGGCATCCCGGAGCGGCTCCATCTATTCATGCAAGTCTGCGCTGCCGTTCAGCACGCGCACCAGAAGGGGGTCATCCACCGCGACTTGAAGCCGTCGAATATCCTGGTCGAATCCCACGACGGCAAGCCGGTGCCGAAGATCATCGACTTCGGCCTGGCCAAGGCGACCAGCGGTCTGCAACTGACCGAGCACACGCTGTTCACGGCGTTCGGCAGCATGATGGGCACGCCGCTCTACATGGCCCCCGAACAGGCGAACGCGAGCGCCCTGGATGTGGACACACGCGCCGACATCTATGCGCTGGGCATTATCCTGTACGAACTGCTGACCGGCACCACGCCGATCACGCGGGAGACCATGAAGAAAGCCGCGCTGGACGAGATGCTGAAGCTGATCCGCGAGCAGGAGGTCCCGACGCCGAGCTCGCGTCTGAGTTCCGCGGACAGCGCTCCGAGCGCGGCCGCGAACCGGCAGATGGAGCCGGCGAAGCTGGGCCGGCTTGTCAAAGGGGAGCTGGACTGGATTGTCCTCAAAGCACTGGCGAAGGAGCGCGATCGGCGTTATGAGACCGCCAACGGCTTCGCGAAGGACATCGAGCGGTTCCTGAATCACGAGCCGGTGACGGCGGGGCCGCCGACGGCCGCGTATCGCTTTCGCAAGTTCGCGCGCCGGAATCGGGCCGCCCTTTGGACCACGGGCGTAGTCGCGGTCGCCTTGGTGGTCGGTACGGCCGTGAGTGTCTGGCAAGCCGTGCGCGCGACAAGGGCCGAAGGTTTGGCTGATGCTCGGCTCACTGCCGAAAAGCGCGCTCGCCAGGACGCCGACACAAACTTCCAAACCGCTCAAAAGGCGGTGGACGACTATTTTACGGTAGTCGCCGGCAGCGCGCTTCTCGACGCGCCCGGTATGGAACCATTGCGTAAGCAATTGCTCGAGACCGCGATGCGTTACAACCTGGAGTTCATCCGGCAGCGCAGCGATGACCCGAAGCTCCAAGCCGATGTTGCCGCCGCCCACATCCGCGTCGCCGAGATCACTTACCTGGTTGGAGGGCGGTTTGATCAATGGTTTTCGCATTTGCGTGATGGAGTGGACATGATCACGCAAATGATCGCAGATGGACGCGATACGCCCGAAGTGCAACAGCGGCTGGCAAGAATTCACCTCTCCTTAGGCTCCGCCCAGCCCACGACGGGCCAAACCCCGGACAATGAAGCGGTATTCCGTTACCTGCGCCAGCAAGCGCGAAACTGGGAGAAATTCATCCGCGATAACCCCCAGGTTCCCGACTTTCAGGACTCTCTGGCAGGAGTAAGTCTCTATCTTGGCCAAGCCATTTTCTACGGCAGCGAGGCCGCGTCATGGAGCGACCGAGCCATCGAGATTTGGGAGAAGCTCAAGCGCGAGCATCCCGACGTCCAAAGCTATCGCATGAATCTGGCGCGTGCGTACGAACTTCGTGGACACATGATGGCGCGGGCGCGGCGCACTCAGGAGTCGGACGATGCGTTTAAGCAAGCGTTGCAACTTCGCCGTGACTTGACACGCGAATCTCCGGAGAAAGCCCTTCACGGCGCCTGGTTGGCAGCCACTTACCGGGCTCTTGGCGAAGTGCAGAACACCCGTAACGAACCAATTCAGGCGGAGAAAACGCTGCGCCAGGCCCTGGCTCTTCTGGAGAAACTCGTCGCCGACTTCCCTGGCGCCCATACCCACCAAGATGAGCTTGCTCGAACGCAACTTACTCTGGCAATCGTGCTCAAAAAGCTAAACCGATCGCAGGAAGCCCAGGCAGCTTACCGCCAGGCGCTGGGGGGCTTCGAGCAACTTGTGGTCGCTTTCCCTAGAGCGGAGCGCTACCAAAATCAGCTTCTGCAGACTGCCAAAGAGCTGGCCCAACTCCTGGAAGCCGGCGGTCAGGCGCAGAAGAAGCGTGAGGTCTTAGATGTGGTTTTTGCCGTCTTTGAAAAGCTGACCGCCCGGTCGGCAAATAGTTCGGAAGATGATCTCCGGGCGATGGCTATCGCCTACCAGAACCTGGCCAAGCTGTTCCGGGACAGCGGGCAAGCCAACGAGGCAGAGAAGGCCTACAGGAAAAGCCTGGACCTATTACGCAAGCGTGCAGCCGACTTCCCGAATTTGCCTACCGCTCAGCACGAGTTGGCAAATGCGCTCCGGAAGTTGGCCGATGAACTCAAAAACTCCAAACGTTACCAGGACGCGGAGCCTCCTTGTCGCCAGGCCCTCGCACTGTGGCAAAAACTGGCCGCCGACTTTCCCCATGAAAGCCGCCTCGAGGCTGGTCACACGCTTTGGCAACTCGCATCGATCCTGTCGTCCACAGGCCGTCGTGACGAAGCAGAAAAGACCTTGCGCGAAGCCTTGACGCTTTTCAAAGCCTTGGCGGCCGACTTTCCCAAGGAGCGATACTACCGCCAGGAAACAGCATTCAGCTATCGGCTGTTTTGCGACATCTTTGCCGGCGCCGGCCGCTTGCGGGAGAGAGAGGAGTACTTGCAGCGAGCGGCCGAAATCTACGCCAATCTCGTCGCCGAAGAACCGAATAGCAACTTTTATCGCAGGGAGTTGTCGTTCGTCTGTAGCATCCTTGCACAGCAATACATCAGGCTGAGCCAATGGGACAAGGCGGCTGCCGCGTATGCAAAGGCTGACCTTTTGGCCCAGCCGCTGCGCGATGACGCCTTCGCCTACGCCTGTTTGTTCCTGATCCGCGGAGATAGCGAAGGCTACAACCGTTTCTGCCAGGGCATGATCGAGCGCGCGGCGCAGACGAAGGATCCCTTCGAGGCCTTTGTCCTGGCACGCACCTGCGCGGTCGCGCTCAAGAGCCCGGTGGATCCCTCTCAGGCCGTCCAGTGGGCGAACCAGGCCCTCGCCAGCGCTAAACACCCCTGGTATTACCATGCCCTGGGTCTGGCCCAGTATCGCGCCGGTCAGTTCGACCAAGCTCTGCAAAGTTTCTCCAAGGCCCACGTCAAGTCCTGGACGCTCCGGGACCTCAATTGGTTCGGGCTGGCCCTGGTTCATCACCGTTTGGGCCATCCTGACGAGGCCCGGGGATGTCTGGACAAAGGCATCAAGTGGCTGGAGCAAGTAGGCTCGCCAGGGCCCGAGCGGCCTGTAAACCTCCCGTCCCAGGATTGGCTGGAAGCCCAGCTTCTCCGCCGCGAGGCGGAGGAGATGCTGAAGATAAAGCAGAGTCCGTGAATGGCCGCCTCTTGTGCGGAAAAATTTAGGGCCGGGGAGGTTCCGCAGGCATGCACGTCCCTCCCCAACCCGGCACCATCCCGGCGCTTGGTCTGCGCGCCGGGACAGAGGACCAGCAAACAAGTATTATGAGGGCAAAGCCAAGGCGCCGGAAAAGCAATGACGCCCGACGAATTGCTGCCCCAGGTGTACGATGAGCTCCGCAAGCTTGCTGCCGCGAAGCTGGCCGGCGAGAGGCCGGGGCACACCCTCGACGCTACCGGACTGGTTCACGAGGCGTTCCTCAAACTCGGCGGGGAACGGTCGTTCGCGACCCGCGGCGACTACTTGCAGGCGGCGGCCCAGGCCATGCGGCGCATCCTGGTCGATCACGCCCGCGCTCGCAACGCCGCCAAGCGCGGCGGCGCCAAGCGCGGCAGCGGAGGACGCGTCGAGCTCGAAGCGGACCACCGCGTCAGCCAACCACCCAACGACGACATCGAGGCGCTGGACGAAGCCCTCACGAAGCTTGCCACCGAGCATCCGCAGCTGGCTCAACTCGTCCAGTTACGGCGTTTCGGCGGCCTCACACTCGACCAATGCGCCGAAGTCCTCAGCATCTCCGCCCGCACCGCCGACACCTGGTGGGCCTACGCTCGTTCCTGGCTTAGCGTCGAACTCGGCAAGCGCTAAGGTCAGGAACAGATAGGATCACGACTTCCAGGCGTTGCGTTGTCGAGGTTGAAGCGTGTCCACTTCGTGACGGAAGGCGCGCTCGATCGTGACCGCCACCTGACCGGCCTCCTCGCCCTGAATCCAGATCTCCGCGTCCAGAGTCTGGAATACGAAGCACCGCACGTCCTCCGCCAACTCGTCCACCATTCAAGAACCTAAACCCGCCCTTGCCGGATGAGCCAAATGAATTTAATGTTTGGCGCACAATAACTTACGGCGGCGAATCGAATTAGGTTCCATCTGTTTCTCTACGGCAAATATGTTTCACGACGTCGTGCGTGTGCATGCCATGAAACCAATACGCGCGCCTTGAAAACTTCACCCTGAGCGATAGGAAAAAAGCATTCCGGCCTCGGCTTCCACCTCGCCGCGGCTGATTCGCGTTACCTGCTTTTTTTGAGAGTGTAATGCCCCTCGGTTATCTCTGCCTCGTCCTGCACGCCCATTTGCCTTTCGTTCGCCATCCCGAGTACGACGACTTTCTCGAAGAGGATTGGTTCTACGAGGCAATTACCGAAACCTATATCCCTCTCTTGGAAGTCATGGACGGCTTGGAGCGCGACGGCGCCGATTGGCGGCTCACCATGTCGGTTACGCCGACTCTGGCCGCCATGCTCGCCGATCCGCTTTTGCAATATCGTTATGTCCGCCACATCGATAACTTGATTTCGCTTTCCGGCAAGGAAATCGAACGCACGCGCTGGCAGCCGGACTTCCATCACCTCGCCCACATGTACCACGACCGCTTTCGCCGCGCCCGCGAGGTCTTCGTCAACCAGTACGGCAACAACCTCGTCAACGGCTTTCGGCGCTTTTTCCAATCCGGCAAGCTCGAAATCATCACTTGCGGGGCGACGCACGGCTTCTTCCCGCTGATGCAGGCGAACTCGAACGCCGTCCGCGCCCAAATCGAGATCGGTTGCCGCGAGTTCGAGCGCCACTTCGGCAAGCGTCCCCAGGGCATCTGGCTGCCGGAGTGCGGCTACGCTCCGGGCGTCGACAAGCTCTTGCGCGACTCCGGCATCCGCTATTTCTTCGTCGACACGCACGGCGTACTCTTCGCCGAGCCACGGCCAAGATTCGGCGTCTACGCGCCGATCCTCTGCCCCGAAAGCGGCGTGGCGGCGCTGGCACGCGACACCGAGTCGTCCAAGCAAGTGTGGAGCGCCATCGAAGGCTATCCCGGCGATTTCTGCTATCGCGAATTCTACCGCGACGTCGGCTTCGACCTCGATTACGAGTACTTGAAGCCGCACCTGCACCAGAGCGGCATTCGCAGCCATCTGGGGATCAAGTATTACAAAATCACCGGCCGCGGCAACCACAAAGAGGTCTACCATCCCAAGGTCGCCCTCGACAAGTCGGCCGATCATGCCGGCAATTTCATGTTCAACCGTGAGAAGCAGGTGGAATGGCTGTCAGGCTCGATGGATGGCCGGCCGCCCCTGATTGTCGCGCCCTACGATGCCGAATTGTTCGGCCATTGGTGGTTCGAGGGGCCGGACTGGATCAACTACCTGCTGCGCAAGATCCACTGGGATCAGCAAACGATCAAGACGATCACGGTCCCGGAATACCTCGACAAGTTCCCGAAGGTTCAGGTGTCGCAGCCGTCGTTCTCGAGCTGGGGCTACAAGGGCTACTGCGAAGTCTGGCTGGAAGGCTCCAACGATTGGCTCTATCGGCACCTGCACGAGAACGCCGACCGCATGGTCGAATTGGCCCACAGTCACGCGGATAACGGCAACCAGCTCAAACGCCGCGCCTTGAATCAAGCGGCCCGCGAGCTTCTCCTCGCGCAGTCAAGCGATTGGGCGTTCATCATGAAGACCGGCACTATGGTCGAGTACGCCCACGAGCGGACCAAGGTGCACATTCTCAACTTCAACCACCTCTACGAACAAATCAAGTCGGGCGACATCGACGAAGCTTGGCTCAGCCAAATCGAACGCCGCCACAACCTGTTCCCGGACATCGATTATCGGGTGTACGCGTAGGCCTTCAGAGCCGCGCCACTGGACTACAGAGCCGCGCCCGTTAGGAAGCGAATTTGCCACGTCACGAACTGAACCCGCTTCCTGACGGGCGCGGCTCTGATTCAACGTGCCGCGTAGTAGAAGACTTGCGGGCCGTCGAGGAGCGCGTACTCCGGCTCGGGTGGTCCTTCGGGGCCGTCAAAAGGCAAAAGTCGCAGGACGCCGCGGTCGTGCAGGCGGCGAAGGCCGAGGTGGAAATCCCTCAAGACCAGTCCGTTTTCCTTGTCTTTCAGAACGGCGAACAATTCGGGAAGCGCGCATTTTTCGCCGAGGCCGCCGTCGCGGCGCCGTTCCAAGTAGCTGACGGCTTCATGTCCCCATGGCAACGCGCCAGCCGCGCCTTCGGGCAGCGCCGGGCCCATCTTCTCCGCTCGTTTCAGAGCCTCGACGACGCGCTCGGTCAGCGATTCCATTCGCCGATTCAAGGCCTCGACTTCATTCGCCAGTCGTTGACTCAGCGCGTCGACACTCCGGCGCAGCTCCATCAGCCAGGCCGGAATGCCGTCTTGGTTCAGTTGCAGAACCGCTTTCAGTTCTTCCATCGCCCGGATCGGCGATTCCTGGGCAAGCAAGTACTCAATGCCCTTCGCCGTCACCTTGACCCACTCGGTGGTTGTTTTGCCTTTGCTCTCCGTGCGGATGATTTCGATCAGCCCGTCACGCACGGCCTGCGAGGCGATTTCGGCGTGCAAGCTGGTGCGGCCCGTGAACAGCCCGGGCAGCTTACCGCTCTGGTAAAGACGCTGTTCGCCCTCCACGTCGGCGCCGAGCCGCAAAGCGTCCAACAGGATTTCCTTGACCCTATCCATAAGTGGACCAGTTTACCGCTAACCCATATCAAAATACATCATCAGTTTGTACGCGAGACTGCCAAACGAAAGCACATACGCAATCGAATTATCCGTTGTACTTCCGAGTTGCGTAGGAGCAGCGCTTGCGGGCCTCGCGGGGAATATGCTATGATCGCTTCCCTGCAACCTTCAAAGACCAAGCGCATCCTGAGCGGCGTGCAACCCTCGGGCAAGCTTCACCTCGGCAACTATTTCGGCGCCGTCAAGCAACACGTGGAAATGCAGCATGAAGGGCAGGCATTCTTCTTCATCGCCGATTACCATGCCCTGACCACTCTCCAGGACGCGAACGCATTGCGGGAGTGCGTCCGGGACGTCGCCCTTGATTACCTGGCCCTCGGGCTCGATCCCAATATCGCGATCTTCTTCAGGCAATCCGACGTGCCGCAGGTCACCGAGCTGGCTTGGATCTTGTCCACGGTCACGAACATGGGACTCTTGGAGCGAGCTGTCTCTTACAAGGACAAGGTGGAAAAAGGCCTGGAAGCGTCGGTCGGCCTGTTCACCTACCCGGTTCTGATGGCGGCCGACATCCTCATCTATCGCTCGCACCTGGTGCCGGTCGGAAAGGACCAGGTGCAACACCTCGAAATGACCCGCGACATCGCCATCAAATTCAACCGAGCGTATAAAGAGGTTTTCCCGGAGCCGCAGCCTTATGTGCCCAAGCAGGAAAGCAGGGCGAAGGTGCCCGGAACCGATGGGCAGAAAATGAGCAAGTCCTACGGCAACACCATCGACATGTTCGCGGAAGGAAAGCCGCTCGAGAAGTCGGTGATGGGCATCAAGACCGACAGTACGCCCATGGGACAGCCGCTCGACCCGGATAAGGACACGGTGTTCGCACTGTACAGCTTGTTCGCGACCGAGGAGGAGAAAGCCGCGTTGGCCGCCGATTATCGGGCTGGGAAAATCGGCTACGGAGGCGCCAAGAAGTTTTTGAAGGCGAAGATTGAAAGCCACTTCGCGCCGTTCCGCGACAAACGGAAGGAGTTGGCCCGCGATCCAAAGACCGTGGACGACATTCTTCGCGCCGGCGCTGCCAAAGCCAGCGCCGAGGCGGAAGCAACGATGGCGCTGGTGCGCATGGCTACTGGACTGCGCTAAGTTTGTAGCCCCAGCCCACACGCGCGTCTTCGAGCATGCGGGCTTGACAATCACGGACGCATTAGCGCGGCGATCGTTTCCCGGGTCGCTTTTTCCACCGCGACTTCCCAGTTCGGATCCTCGGGCGGAAACGATGCAATGATGCCGCGCGAGCTGTTGATGATCGCGCCTAGACCGTCGGACCGGAATGCGGGGGAAACGTCCTTGGCGCTGCCGCCCTGGGCGCCGAATCCCGGAACGAGAAACACGACTTGAGGCAAGAGCGCCCGCAGCATGGCAAGCTCCGCCGGATGCGTCGCGCCAACCACCGCCCCCACGTCGCCGTAACCACATTTACCCAAGTTTTCGCCGGCCCACTTGGCCACCGCTTCGCCCACGTGCTGGAAAAACGGCTTGCCGTCACCGAGCAAGTCTTGAAACTGTCCCGCACCCTTGTTGCTGGTTCGCACCAAGACGAAGACGCCTCCCTGGCATCTGCGGGCGCTTTGCAGAAACGGTTCGATCGCATCCCGACCCAGATAAGGGTTGATGGTCAACGCGTCGGCGCCCCAGACCGGCAGGCGCTTGCCTTCGTGCAAGACGCCGGCCAGTGCAGCGTCGGCGTAGGCCTCGGCCGTCGATGCGATGTCGTTGCGCTTATTGTCGAGGATCGTCATGAGGCCGAGCTCATGTGCGCGCCTCAATATCCGTCGCAGGGCCAACATTCCAGCCGGTCCGCATGCTTCGAAAAAAGCGCTCTGTGGCTTAACCACGGGAACAAGCGGGGCGACCACTTCAAGGATGCGCAGGCCGAATTCAGCGAAGGCTTCCGCCACATTTTCCAGATCGCTCCCAGCGTGGCGGCGACGAACCTCTAACGGAAGCATGTCCCAGCGCGGGTCGATGCCGACGCAGACAGCGTTTCCTTTGGCGCGGACAGCGGCGCACAGTCGATCGGCGAAGTGGCTCCTCATGCGAATTGGCTCCTCGGTGAACATTCTATGAGCCACGGACCTGGCAACGCACCACTAGCCGAATCTACTCATTTCGGCTATTGTCATCCCAAATCGTCAATGGAACGGAAACAATCCCAAGGAGCGCAAGTAATGCGACCGCGAACGAAAGCTTCCAAGAAACGGCGCGTGCAGGTCAAAGCCGCCCGCAAGGCCAAGAAGACCGTCAGCCGGGTGATGCCGATGCTATCCCGGCCCAAAAAGAAATAGCATGTCCGTGCTGCAATCGTGCATGACCTGGTTCCGACGCATATTCGGCTGGTCCACCAGCCGACAATCGTGGCAAGAGCGACTTAGTTTTCTCGCCCTCGCGGCGGCGGCCTTCGGCGCATGGTGGTTCGCAGATCGGCTCACCATTTTCCAACAGGTCCTTGTTTGGGGCCTGATCGTCGTTGCGGCGCTGGTGCTTCTGCGGCGCGGCTGGCTCACCCTCTTCGGCCCGGTCCTCTTTTACGACATGATCCGGGCCGGCCGGCGCGGACGCTATTTCCTGCTCCGCTGCCTTTACGCGGGATTGCTTCTCTTTATCCTCCTCACCACCTGGCTCGGCCTCGGCAACTCGCGCGACGAAATTCAGAAAGCCACGCGGTTTGCCTCGAACTACTTCGAGACGTTCATCGTCGTGCAACTCGTGCTGGTGGTGATCCTGACCCCCGCCTACGTGGCCGGCGCCATCTCCGAGGAAAAGGACCGCAAGACGCTGGAGTTTCTGCTCGCCACCGATCTGCGTAATCGCGAGATCGTGCTCAGCAAGTTCGGCTCACGCCTCGCCAATCTGACCCTGTTTCTTTTGACGGGACTGCCGATCCTCGGCTTCTTGCAGTTTCTGGGCGGCGTCAGTCCGGAATTGGTGTTTTCCGGTTTCGCGGCCACCGGGTTGACCATGCTCGGCATCGCCAGCGTGAGCATCCTCTGTTCCGTGTATTTCAAGAAGCCGCGCGACGCCATCGGCGTGACGTATCTGATCGTCCTCACGTACCATGCCCTTTCGATTCCGCTTCATCTCTGGCTCAAGTTCTCGGGAACCGCTGCCGCCGAACTCGATGTCCCCATCTGGTTCGGCGCCGGCGCACCCACGCTGTTTGACGCGTTCAATTGGCTCAACGCCGGCAATCCAATCGCCGCGGTCATCGACATCGCGCAAGCACAGGCGATGCGCGTCGTGGCCGGCGGTCCGAGCGGGATTGAACTGGTCCTCCCCGGGATCATGAAGCGCTATGCCGTTTTCCACCTGGTCTTGACGGCCATTTGCTTGCTGCTGGCCGTGGCCCGGGTGCGAAAGCTCGCGCTACGGCAAGCATTTGGCCGGACTCGCAAGGCGGGGGTGCGGCACCGGTCGCGCCCGGCGGTTGGCGATCTGCCCATGTTGTGGAAGGAGATCTCGGTCGAAGGCGGCATGCGCATCAACTGGGCGGCATCCATTGTGCTTGCCACGCTTTTTCTGTTCTCGATGTCTTTTGGCGTCTGGTGGACCTTTTACCACTTTTTCGCGGCATTTGGAGAAGATCCTTTAATCCACGAAAAGATGAACGCCTGGGTGCGCATTGCCGGAGCGATCGTCGCCTACCTCACCCTCCTTGGCGTGGCGATACGCGCCTCCACCACCATCGGCGTCGAACGCGACAAGCAAACACTCGATTCGCTCCTAACCAGCCCTTTGAGCAGCAGCTCGATTCTATGGAGCAAGTTCTTGGGCGCGATCCTAACCGTGCGGCTCGGTTGGGTTTGGCTCGGCTTGATTTGGGGACTGGGCCTAGTCACTGGCGGTCTGCACGTCCTTGCCCTGCCCTTGTTGGTCGCGGCGTGGTTCATTTACGCCACCTTCTTCGCCATTCTCGGCCTGTGGTTCTCCATGACCGCCAAAACCACCATGCGAGCCACGGTCTACACCATGCTCGTCAGCATCGGACTGACTTTCGGCCACTGGATCGTGTGGATGTGCTGCATTCCCGTCTTTCTGATGCGCGGCCCGGGTACCGGAGAAGGACTAAAGTACATCGCCCAATTCCAGCTGGGCAACACGCCGCCCTTTGTCATCGGCGTGCTCTCGTTCATCGGCGAAAACTTCTCGAACAACTTCGGCGGCGGCCGCGAGATGGCGGAGATGATGGGCTTCTGCATTCTCGGTCTCTTTATCTGGGGCGTCATGGCCATGATCCTGTGGAACGCCGCCTTGGTGCCACGGTTTCGCAGATTCTGCGGTCGCGAGGAGGTTCGTTACCCGGAAGGCGAACCACCGCCCGGCGAACGGGCGCGTCGGCGCCGCTCCATGGCGCCCCCGCCCATTCCCCCGGAGGATGACGACTGGGGCGAAGCAGACGACCAATGGCGCGAACGGATTCGCAGAGACTGAGGCATGGAGGCTGCGGTATGATGAACCATCATGCCCCGTTTTCTCTTTGTCACCGGCAAGCTGGCGGAGCCTGCTCTGCGCCGACTGCTCACAGAGTTGGGGCCGCGCGCGGGCTTTGAGCATTCCGTCGCCGTCCTGCCGATCACCGTAGCCGCGCTGGCCACCACTTCATGGATCGCCCGCCATCTCACCCCGCCGCCCGGGATCGACCGCATTCTCTTGCCCGGTCTGTGTAGCGGCGATTTGGACACCTTCGACGCCTGGGGGACCGTCCCCGTGGAGCGCGGCCCCAAGGACATGCGCGACCTTCCCGACTTTTTCGGCGAGCCGGACTTGGCGCGCGCCGGCTACGGGGCGCACGACATTGCTATCCTTGCCGAGATCAATCATGCGCCCACCCTGCCCTTGAGCGCTTTGACGCTACACGCGCGGAGATTCCACGCCGAAGGCGCTGACATCATTGACTTGGGTTGCGACCCCGGTTCTACCTGGGAGGAGGTCGGCGAGGCGGTCAAAATGCTGCGCGACGAAGGTCTGCGGGTTTCGATCGACACGTTCAATCCGCGCGAAGCCGAGCGGGGCGCGGCCGCCGGCGCCGAAATGGTCCTGAGTGTCAACAAAACCACCCGCGATCAAGCCCGGCACTGGGGCTGTGAAGTCGTCGCGGTGCCAGACACACCGAGCAATCTGGAAGGCCTCGATCAAACCGTCGCCTGCCTCAAATGCGATGGCGTGCCGTTCCGGATCGATCCCGTGCTGGAGCCGATCGGATTCGGCTTCGCAGCCTCCCTGGGCCGCTACCTGGAGGCCCGCCGCCGCTTTCCGGAAGTCGAAATGCTCATGGGCGTCGGCAATCTGACGGAGTTGACCGACGTCGATTCGGCCGGCGTCAACGTCGTACTGCTCGGCTTTTGCCAGGAAGTCGGCATTCGCAGCGTCTTGACAACCGAGGTCATCAACTGGACGCGCAGCAGCGTCCGCGAGATCGACTTGGCACGCCGGCTTGTCTATCACGCGGTCAACCATCAGGTTCTTCCCAAGCATCTCGAACCTGAACTGGTCGCTCTCCGCGATCCCAAGCTTCGCATGCACGGCGACGAGTACCTGACCGAGCTTGCCCAAAACGTGACTGACAAGAACTTCCGGCTGTTTGCCGAGCGCGGCGTCCTGCATGCCATCAATAGCGAGATGCACTGGAAGGGGATCGATCCGTTCGAGCTGTTCGCGGCAATGGCCCGGCGTTCCGAGATTTCACCGGCGCACGCCTTCTATCTCGGCTACGAGATGGCCAAGATGGCGACCGCGCTGGCGCTTGGAAAAAACTACGTTCAGGATCAGGCGTTGAGCTGGGGCTTTCTGACGGCGGACGAAAAGAGCCATGGACCTTCCCAAACGTAAAATGAGTTCATGAGCGTCACTCTGCAAAGAGCCATTGCAGTCCCCGCGGTTGTCGAATTGCCGGCAGGCATTACGGCAGCGTCCGTGTGCGCGCGCCTCGCCGACCTGCCCCATTTGCTTTGGCTTGATAGCGCGCTCGGCGGGCCGCTAGGACGGTATTCGTTCGTCACCGCCGATCCTACGCGCCGACTCACGCCGACTCTGAAGAGCCAGCCGCTGGATATGTTTGAACACGCATTGGCCGACTGGCGGATGGAAACGATCGCCGGTTTGCCTCCGTTTCAGGGCGGCGCCGCCGGTCTTTTTGGTTACGAGCTGAGCCGCAGCCTTGAAGAATTGTCGCTGCCCGATTGGGATGACCTTCCGACGCCGCCCCTCGCGGTCGGCATCTACGATTGGGTGATCGGCTTTGACCACGCCCAGGATCGGGCCTGGATAATCTCCACGGGGTATCCCGAAAAAACGCCGTCACGCCGTCGCCTACGCGCACAGCAGCGTCTCGAACGGGTTTGCGATTGGCTGGAGCGCGAACCAATTGCGCGTACGTGGCGGCCCCAGACGCCAGCACGGGTGCTTTCCCCGCATGTGCCCTTGGTCAGTCTGCCAGGCGTGTTCACGAATCTCGACCGCGGCTCGTACCTTCGGACCATCCGGCGCGCCATCGACTACATTCACGCCGGTGACTGCTTCCAGGTCAACATCGCCCAACGCTTGCTGACGCCGGCATTAGCTGCACCGTGGGATGTGTACGAAAAGCTTCGCCAGCGCAATCCAGCCCCTTTCGCAGGTTACTTCGACCTAGGCGAATTCGTCATCGCCAGCGCTTCGCCGGAGCGATTCCTGAAAGTGGTCGGCAATGAAGTCGAGACCCGGCCCATCAAGGGTACCAGGCCGCGCGGCGTCGGACCGGAAGAAGACCTGTTGCGGGCGGACGAACTGCAGATCAGCGACAAGGACCGGGCCGAGAACGTGATGATCGTCGATCTCTTGCGCAACGATTTGGGCCGAGTCTGCCGCTATGGCAGCGTCCACGTGGAATCACTGTGCCGGGTGGAGAGCTTTCGCACCGTGCATCATCTGGTTTCCGAAGTGCGCGGCACGCTTCGACATGGACTAGGTCCCGTCGATCTCCTCAAGGCGGCGTTTCCAGGCGGCTCGATCACGGGCGCTCCGAAAATCCGCGCCATGGAGATCATCACCGAGTTGGAGCAAACGGCACGAGGGCCTTACTGCGGCTGCCTGGGCTACGTCGGCTTCGACGCCAGCATGGACACCAACCTGCTCATTCGCACATTCACGATCGGCAAGGGCTGGATGCAGTTTCCCGTCGGCGGCGGCATCGTCGCCGACTCCGATCCGGAGGCGGAATACGAGGAGACCTGGCATAAAGCGGAAGGATTGCTGCGCGCGCTTTCGTAGCGATGTCACGCCCGTCCAACCAATAGCCTGGACTTGAGCGCTTCGGTTTCGCGGCGGAGTCTGTCCAGTTCTCGATCTCGCGCCTCCGTGTCGGCGGCTAACTCCGAGGCCAGGGACGGCGATATCCGCGTCGCCGCGGGTGCAATGCGCCGGCGAAGAGTCGGCTTTTGACTGCGAAACTCGATTTCGACAGCGGGCTGAGCCTTGACGGGCTTTGGCAGCGACGCGACTTGGACCGTTATCGGTTGGGGCTGCGCCGTGACCGGCGCCGGCTGAGACTGGGGTTTGACCGGCGTTGGCTGGGGTGCGCTCGTGACCGGCGTTGCTTTCGGCTGGATATTGACTGGCAGGCTGGGAGAGACGACCACCGCTGAATCCGCCTTCGTGTTCTGCTTGAGGGCTTTCCGCAGCGCCTCCAGCTCACGGCGCTGTTGAATAAGCTCGCATTCCTGCGCTTCAAACTCCGCGCGCAGCTCCGCCTCGACGGCAGCCGGATTCAACGCCTTGCGCAGCCCCTCCATCTCGCGGCGCTCATGGGCCAGAAGCCGCTCCTGTTCTTCGAAGTCCAGCTTCATCTCGGCTTCCAGCTCGTCCAGCTCGGCCAGGCGCCGTTGGGCGGCCTTCTCCGTCTCCTCGAGTTGCCGGCAGCGCTGCTCCAGTTGATTGATGCGATCGGTGAAGTCGACCTGTTCGCGGGCCCGCGCCTCTTGATGCTCACGCAGGGCCGCTTCAATCGCCTGCAGGTCCGTGCGGGCCTCTTCCTTGGCTTTCTGCAAGTGGGCGCTTTCCGAGCGCAGCGCTTCCAAAAGCTGCCGCTGCACATCCGTGTCCTGCCGGATGGTCTCGTTGGTCTGCACAACCTGACCGAGATCGTTTTGGACGTTGCAGAAGTGCTCCATCTGCTGCGCCAGGGCGCCTTCCCGTTCGGCCAGTTCCTGTTCGCGCCGCTGCAACACCCGGCTCTGGTGCGAAAGGTACTCCTCTTGACGGGCCATCTCCTGGAAGCGCGCGATCAGCTTCTGCTCGTTGAAATAACTTTGGCCCAGAATCGTTTGGTGCTCGGCTTGCAGGCGCTGAAATTGGCCGCGCGTATAGTTCTCCAGGCGGCGCCGCTCGGCGACGAGCCACTGATAAGCGGACTGCAAATCGGCTTCCGACTGAATCGGCGGCGGGGGATTGATTTCACCCAGCGCTAGGGGCTCGCGCGGCGTCGTCAAGGGACCGGGCATCACGGAACCTGCGCCGGCTATCGCGGGCGGATCGCCGCCGCCGATCATCTGGCTGAACAGATAATCCACGGCATTGGTGTGGGGATTGGGCGCGGAGGTGACGACACTCATGTTCCAGTCCCTGGCAGGAGGGGTGAGTCGAGTTGTTCAACTATAGCACATCCGCGGATTGCCTGGCCGGCCTGATTTGACCGGTGCGCCGCGCCTTCCGAGCAATCAGAAATGCCCACGTGGCCGGTTTTAACGCCTGTGCCGTTTGGGCTTTGCGAATTGGATATTTCGGAGCCGCGCTAAGCCGCAAGCGGCAGCATTCTGCGCGCGCCCATTACGCCGCGAACAAACGCGAATATTTCGCGTTCGAAGCGCGACGCACTGAATTGGAGCGCGTGTCGCCGTAGCGCCGCCGCATCGAACGCATCGTCGTTTCTTTCAAACTGCTCAAGAGCGCTGGCCAGACAGGCAGGCGTTTGTTCTTCGAACCAGACCCCCGTCGGCGCTAGGCCGAGTCCCGCGGGATGTTGCAACGGCACGATGGTCTCCGTAGCTCCGCCCCGGCCATAGGCGATCACCGGCGTGCCGCAAGCGTTCGCTTCCACGGGGACGATGCCGAAATCCTCTTCGCCGGGAAACAGTAGCGCCCGGCAGCGGCGCAGATGATCGCGCAGCACGTCGTTGGACTGCCAGCCGAGGAAGTGAATCATCGGGCCGCCCAGGGCGCGAAGCTTTCGCTCGTCTTGCCCGGAACCAATGAGGACCAGGCGGCGGCCCATCAGCTTGCACGCTTCAATCGCCAGGTCAATGCGCTTGTAAGGAGCGAATGCAGACAGAACCAAATAGTGGTCCTCACGCTGTGCCAACACCCCTTGCCTCCTGGAGGAGAAGGGCTGAGGGTGAGGGGGCGCCGGCGTGTAGTACTCGGTATCGACCGGCGGATAAATGACGGCGCTGTCCCGGCCGTAACATTCGCGAATCCGATTGCGAACCGTCTCGCTGCTGGTGACGAAGTGCGTGACTCCCGAAGCCGTCCGCCGGTCCCAGCTTCGCAGCTCCGACATCAGTCGATCGATCAGCCAGCTTTTCAAGCCGCGGCTGCGAAAATAGGACTCTCGCAGATGCCAGGCGTAGCGCATTGGCGTGTAGCAATAGCAGATGTGTGGAACGCCCGGCGGCGGCGTCACTCCCTTGGCGACACAATGGCTGGAGCTGACAACCAGGTCGCATTCGGGAAGTTGCCAGCCGACCGCCCAGGGCATGATCGGCAGTAGATACCGGTAATAGCGATGGACGCCGGGCAGCCAGTGCAGGAAGCTGGCGTGAAGATCGAGGTTCTCGATAGCAGGAGATGTTGAGCCGCGGCGATAGAGCAAAGTGTAAAGGTTGGCGGACGGCCAGCGCCGGCACAAGACCTCCAGCACCTTTTCGCCGCCGCGCATACCGGTTAACCAATCATGCACCAGCACCACGCGCAGCCGATCGAGAGCATCCATGCTCTTCTCCTTGATCGGCGGAGTTTAGCCGAAAACGCGTTCCTCGGCATAGACCGTTTAGCGGGGAGCCGCAGGCGACCGGCGGGACGGTCGCCTGCGGCTCCCCGCTAAACACCTTATCGCCTCCTACGCCGGTTCTTCTTCACCTGGGGCGCCGGGGTCGGCTGGCCTTTGAGCTGCGCGATCTTGTCGCGCAATTGGGCGGCCCGCTCGAATTCCAGGTTCGCCGCCGCCCCGAGCATCTCGCCGTGCAGCTCTTCCAGGTACTCCTCGGTGACATAATCCTGCTTTTGCCCGGCAACTTCCGCCACCATCTTGCGTGCGTTGATTTCTTCTTCGATTCCCATGTTGATCGCCGAGCGCACGCCCTCCGGCGTGATGCCGTGTTTCGCGTTGTACTCCATTTGCAATACGCGGCGGCGCTCCGTCTCCTCGATCGCCCGCTGCATCGAATCGGTCGTCTTGTCGGCGTACAGGATCACCTGGGCGTTGATGTGCCGGGCCGCCCGGCCGATCGTCTGAATCAGCGACGTGCCGCTCCGCAGGAAACCCTCCTTGTCCGCGTCGAGGACGGCCACCATCGACACCTCGGGCAAGTCGAGTCCCTCGCGCAGCAGGTTGACGCCTACCAGCGTGTCGAAGCCCCCTTCACGCAACTCACGCAAGACTTGCACGCGCTCGATTGCATCCAACTCGGAGTGCAGCCATTTGCAGCGCAGGCCCGCCTCGCGCAGATAGTTGGTCAGATCCTCGGCCAGTCGCTTGGTCAGAGTCGTCACCAACACGCGTTCATTCTTCGCCGCTCGCTTCCTAATCTCTTCGATAAGATCGGGCACCTGGCCGCGCGCCGGCTTGACGTGCAGCACCGGATCGACCAACCCCGTGGGTCGAATCACCTGCTCGACCACTTCGCCGCCGGTCGTTTCCAGTTCGTAAGGCCCTGGCGTCGCCGACATGAAAAGCGCCTGATTGAGCCGCTTTTCCCATTCATCGAAGCGCAGCGGCCGATTGTCGAGCGCGCTGGGCAAGCGGAAGCCATGCTCGACCAGCGTCGCCTTGCGGCTATGGTCGCCGGCGAACATGCCGCGCACCTGCGGCAAGGTGACGTGCGACTCATCGACGATCATCAGCATGTCTTTGGGGAAGAAGTCGAACAGTGTGTAGGGCGGCTCGCCGGGCGCCCGGCCGCTGAACCAGCGCGCGTAGTTCTCGATCCCGGGACAATGGCCGACTTCGAGCAACATTTCCATGTCGAAGCGGGTGCGGGCGCTTAAACGTTGCGCTTCGAGCAACTTGCCTTCGCGGCGAAATTGCTCCAACCGCTCCTCCAACTCCTTGCCGATGCCATCGACGGCCGCCCGGATGCGCTCTTCCGGGGTGACGAAGTGCCTGGCGGGGTAGACGTAGATCTCATCCAGCACCCGCAAGGTCTCGCCGCTGGTGGGATTGATGATCGCGAGGGCATCCACTTCGTCGCCGAAGAGTTCCAGCCGCAGTGCGAACTCCTCGTATGCGGGCCAGACTTCGACCACGTCGCCGCGGACGCGGAATCGGCCGCGCTCGAAGGCGGTGTCGTTGCGTTCGTACTGGATGTCGACGAGCTTGAGGAGCAAGTCGTCGCGCTGAATCATGTCGCCCTTCTTGACGTAGATCATCATCCGCTTGTAGTCGGCCGGCGAACCCAAGCCGTAGATGCACGAGACGCTGGCGACGATGATCACGTCGTCGCGGCTCATCAGCGCGCTGGTCGCGGCCAGACGCAGACGGTCGATGTTCTCGTTGACCATCGCGTCCTTCTCGATATAGATGTCTCGCTGCGGGATGTAGGCTTCGGGTTGGAAGTAGTCGTAGTAGCTGATGAAGTAGTGAACCGCGTTCTTGGGAAAAAAGCCGCGAAATTCCTTGTAAAGCTGGGCGGCCAGGGTCTTGTTGTGCGAAAGGACGAGCGTCGGCTTCTGCAGGCGGGCGATGACATGGGCGGCCGTGTAAGTCTTGCCGCTGCCGGTGACGCCCATCAGCACCTGGCGGTTCTGCCCATTCGCAAGCCCGGAGACGAGCTTCTCGATAGCCTGTGGCTGATCGCCGGCAGGCTGGAAGGGGCTGGCGATTTGGAAGTTCGCGGGCATTCAGTCCATTTCCTTGACTTTGCGGATATTCTCTAGGCCTAAGCACACGATCAATTGCTCAATTGAAAGGCAAACAAAAAGGTCGTCGTATCCGGCGCTTAATTCGAGAAGCACGGGTAACGCGCTAGCGTCTGGGTTCAAAAGGGGTGGCTCCAATGGTTGCTTGACAAGAAATGGGAACTTACTCTCCAGCCACGTTGGAGATTTGTGCCATGACATGCTTCCGACCGGGCCCCAATGCGATATCGCTTCGGACCACTGCCACCTCTGTAGCTCCGTCTTCCAATACGAAGTAGGCCGTCCCTGGTAAAACGCCTCGCCGCGCAGCCAGCCCCAGACGACGCGTGTGGGTTCGAGCCAGATTCCGAGCGTCACCGCGGTAAGCAACAGCAGTAGGGCGAGCAGATGCTTTCGTCTCAAGACAGACGCCCACCTCCTGAAACGAAACATTCGTTTCTGAAACGAATTATAGCAGGGCGGGAGGGAATCGCGTGTTCTGTCGCGCTGTGAATTGAGGTGCGAGCTTATCGATAGCCCGTGGCTGATCGCCGGCGGGCTGCCACGGGCTCGCGATTTGGAAGTTAGCGGGCATGATTATTGTGGCATCCACCGCAGTTGATTAAGTGCGTGCCGCGCGCACCGCCGTACGCGTTCCGAGGGGTCGCGAGTAAGTTCGAGTAAAACATCCTTTGCTGACAAGTTGAACGAGGGCAAGTCTGGCTCAGGAAAGAGGGACGGGAACCATCTCTCTAACGGGCCGCGGTAGAACAGATACCCGCCACCATCTCCAGAAGGAAGCTCATTTTCTTCTTCCGGAGCTACTTCGAATTTATCCAGCAAGGCGCTCCAATATGAAGTCGGCCGTCCCTTGTAAAACGCCTCACCGCGCAGCCAGCCCCAGACGACGCGCGTCGGATCGAGCCAGATGCCAAGCGTCACCAACGCCGCGAGCGACAAAACCGTGAGAGCCAATTTTTTCCGGAAAACGCGGCGAACCGTGTCATACTTTGCGCGCAATCTATTCATGTCCTTGAGCTTCGCGGATTTTTTGTAAGCCATGCTTGGCAATCGTTCCGATCTCAAGATCCGAATCTTTTGTCAACTCAATCAAAACCCCGCGTGCGCCAACGTCCCCACTCAGCACGGCTGGCAGGCCGTCCTGCCCCTCGAACCTAAAAAATGCAGGGAACCAGCTTTCCAGAAGGCCTGGATCGCGCTTCAAGACCGAAACCTCCACATAAAAAGCGCATTTTCCATCCGGTGCAATCTGCAGACGTGGTTCAAGTCTCCATTTCCAACAGGATAGTTCTTTCTTCCACCACGACGTCGGCCGTCCCTGGTAAAACGCTTCGCCGCGCAGCCAGCCCCAGACGACGCGGGTGGGTTCGAGCCAGATGCCAAACGCGACCGCGACGAGCACCAGCAAAAACACGACAAAGCGCTTTCGCTTCAAGAAAATCGGGCACCTCCTGAAACGAATCCTCCGTTTCTGAAACGAATCATAGCAATGCGAGAGCGAATCGCATGTTCTGTCTCAATGTGAATTGGGATGCGAGCTTATCGATAGCCTGCGGCTGATCGCCGCTTCATTTCGGTTTTTCCCGATCGGGCTGTGGCAAATGAGGTTGCCCGGCGTCGAGCACGTCCACCAGGTCTTCAACGGTTAATTGGGAGCGCCGCCCCCACAGTCCTTCCGCGGAAATATCTCGAACATTCTTTTCGGGGGCGGTGAGAAGCTTCCTCAGCATGGGATTCGCATCCTCGGCCCACTCATATCGCTCATTGATCGAATAGGTAAGCGTTTTTTTCGGATCCGTCTTGAATACGAGTGTCTCAAGCCAAGTCGGCTTCCGCAGCCAAGCTTTGATCGGGTGATTTGGGGCAATAAAGTCACCGGTGTCCACGGATTCCCACCGGCTGAGTTCCAGTCGCCACCACGACGTCGGCCGTCCCTTGTAGAACGCCTCGCCGCGCAGCCAACCCCAGACGACGCGCGTGGGGTCGAGCCAAATTCCGAAGGCGACCGCGGCCATCAGCAGCAAGCAGGTAACTATGTATTTGCGCTTCACTAACGCGCACCCCCGTTGATCAACCTTTCCAACGATTGCTTCTCGCCCAGTTCTTCGAGACCTTCCGCTGCAACCAATTGCACCATTGGCTCGGAATCTTCCAGAAGTTCCTTCAGGACGTCGCGCGCCTCTGGCGTCCATCGGAACAAAGCGGGCCGAGGTCCGCACTGCCTTATGTCCAGAGTGGGGTGCAGACGCGACGGAAGAAGTCGATACCAGGGCTTCGGTGCCCAGTTCCAACCGCCATCACGGACAAGTACAAGAATACTCCCTCCCACTGAATGTCGTTCCCATTTTCGCAGCTCTGAACTCCACCACGAAGTCGGCCGTCCCTGGTAAAACGCTTCGCCGCGCAGCCAGCCCCAGGCGACGCGGGTCGGTTCGAGCCAGATGCCAAACGCGACCACGACGAGCACCAGCAAAAACACGACAAAGCGCTTTCGCTTCAAGAAAATCGGACACCTCCTGAAACGTGTCTTCCGTCACTTCTCCACCTTCACGATCGCCCCGCAATCGCAGAAGATGAAACTGCCGTCACGGCTGATCTCCATGGAACGCACGGGAGCGCAGACGTAGCAAGTCCCGCACGTGTACGCTCGGAAAACGAATGGTCGTTCACTTATACTTAGTGCTGAAATCTCGGTCTGTCTCGTCTTCTCGAGTGCCAAAGACGTGACGGCAAACATGTGTCCTTGATCCGCAGAAAGTACGAAGGCGCCGAATGTATTCGAACTCCACCGCGGCGTGCCGGCCGTCGCGTTGGGATCGGCAGGAACTCGGCCCAAGTCAACGACGAAGAGGACAGGGTCTAAGTAGGAGGCTCTTAGGAAAACCTGACCTTTATCGGTCGCTTGAATTCCGCTAATGCCTTGGATGGGTGTCCTGACGGTCTTGGTTATCTGAAGCGGGTTCGTGTCAATTTGTTGCAACTCGCGGTAATCAGCGGTAAACAAAAACTTGCCGTCGGACGTTAAGCACATGCAACTCGTGTCGGGATTGAGTTCCGCGACTTCGCCCGCTGGCTTTAACTGTGCAAGGTCAATGCGGCCCACTTTCCGATTCGTGCCGTCGAGGTAATAGAGCCAAGCATCATCGGGAGCGATCAACAGCTGGCGAACGAATGTGTCGACTGAAAAGACGAACTGCGGCTTAAGTGTGCCCTTGGGCGGGAGGTCCTTCGTATCATAAACCAAAATGTCGGCAGGTCCGGCTTGACCTTCAGGCGACGCTGTTTTTTTTCCGGTGGCGCGCTTTGACGTCCCTTCCCTTCTAGTAGCGGCGTACAACTTTCCTCGGCGATCCATTGCCATCATATGGCACGGCTTGTGCAAATCGTAAATGCCTTTGAGGTCGAGATCTGGCAATGAATAACAAAGCAGCTTTCCCTCAGAAGTCGTCACCCACGCAGAGGTGGAGTCAGGTGCAATGGCTGCTGCAATGTAAGGCTCAATAGACTTGACCGGCATCAATTTTATCTGGGCCGCTGGTTTGGTAATCGGACCCCACTCAAAGCCGTATGCGTCGTCGTCTTCCGCTGCTTCAGCAATCGCAAAGGAAACTTCCGGAAGATTCGGGGCAGCCGTTACTACGATGCGGTAGGTATCGTCTGTAGGTGCGTACATGTACCAGTCGAGACCGCCTTGTCGTAAAATAGGTCGCAAATTGACAACTCCCCCATTGAGAACACTAGCCCTGACAGTAGTTGGAATAGTTCCTTTCGACTCCTCTTTCTTGGTCCTAGCTTGAATCCGGTAAAGTCGCTGTCCTCCCAGGCTCACCAGGAAGAGCTTAGCGAGCCTTCCCCTGCTTGGGTCCACGGGATCTTTGCCGGTGAAGGTGAGGCGCGCTTCGAAAAAGCCGTTTTCCAAACTGATCTTTTGGGCCGACGAATCTCCGAACGGCACCGGCTGGACCGAAGGCTCCAGCGGCTTCACGATAGGAGGTAGTCCCATCCAATCGTTGCCAAGCGAAATGAGAATTACTGCTGCCAGCGTGGCCGTCACGAGGGCAGTGCTGCCGCCGATTCCAAGAATCCAAGGCAAGGCGCCGGCCGTTCGCCGCGCCGGGTCGCTACGGCCTGGCACGCCATCGCTGGTAGCGGGCGCGGCCAAACAGACAAGAACCGCAAGGGTCAAACTGATCGCGCAAATCCCTATTTCAAGCAATGCGCCCAAACGCGCCACATCGTCTTGTTGAACGCGCTGGCCTCGCGCGGCGATAATAAGGCCTATTCCGAAGCCCGCAAGGAGTGTGAGCGGCAGCGGTAGCAACAGGAAAAAACCTGCAATGCGCGCAGGTGCTCCCGTCACTGTCCTTTTGCCTGAGACCTTGAACTCGCCGATTGACAGTGCAAAGGTCCCGAAAACTAGCAGCACGACCTCAATCACGAGAAGCCACATTCGAGCTCCTAAAAATGCAAACTGCCAGGATGGATGCAACGCGGGCGAGTCCGGCGCAAGCTCACTTCTCTACCTTCACGATCGAGGGCCATTATTGCTTCGCTTCCGGGCGCATGCAACAAATTTCAAAGTCACGAAGCTTGGATGAAATCACTGAGACGCTGGGGACGCTCCCAGATTGTGGACTTCGGCCGAACGGCCCTGGACTGCGTTCTAGGGGGGGTGCGCGCGCGTGCGCGCGCAATGCAATCGAAACTTTGGCACGCGGCAGGCGGTTAAACGAATTAAGTCCTTTACACGAATATGGTTATCGTGAATGCCTCCGTTTTTCGTTTACGAAGGTGTGTGCGGGAGCGTGCCGTTAAACGCATTCGCGCATGTCATTTACCTATCTGGTTTTGCGACTCGAAATTGCGTTTATTGACTGCTAGACGAATCTACTCTTGAGAAACCAAGGTTGCTTTGGCAGCCCCTTCCCGACAGGATATAATGGCTCCCATCCCCTTTACCGGAGAATGCGGCCATGCCAGAACTCCTCGCTCCTCTTTCGCGCAAGGTCAGCGACAACGGCCAGGCCTCGGGCTACGTGACGCCGGCGCCGGTCGCCCTGGACGATCCCGCCCTCTACTTCAACCGCGAGATGAGCTGGCTCGAATTCAACCGTCGGGTGCTCGAGGAGGCTCTCGACTCGAGTGTGCCCCTTCTGGAACGGCTCAAGTTCCTGGCCATCTTCGAGTCGAACCTGGATGAGTTCTTCATGGTCCGTGTCGGCGGCCTGCAGCAGAAGGTGCTGGCGGGCATCGCCGTCGGCTCCGGGGCGGACCGCATGCCGCCGCGCGAGCAACTGGAGCGCATCAGCAAGGCCGTTCGCCAGATGCAGGATGATGCCTATCGCTGCCTGCGCGAGCAACTTCTGCCCGCGCTCGACAAGGAAGGCATTCTCCTGCGGGGGCTCAAGGATCTGAGCGCCGAACAGAGGCAATCTCTGACCAAGTATTTCCGCCGCGACGTTTTTCCGGTGCTGACCCCGTTGGCCATTGACGTCGGCCATCCGTTTCCGCACCTGCTCAACAAGTCGCTCAACTTGGCGGTGATCTTGCAACGGCCGCGCAGCCCGGAGAACCTGTTCGCCGTGGTGCAGGTGCCGGCCGTGTTGCCGCGCTTCGTGCCGTTGGCGGAAAAGGGCCAGTTTTTCGCGCCCTTGGAAAGCGTGATTCGGCTGCACCTGCCGGACCTGTTTCCAGGAATGAATATCGTTTGTTCCACGGTCTTCCGCGTCACCCGCAACAGCGAATACGAGATCGACGACGACGAGGTCGAGGATCTGCTCCAGACGATAGAGGAGGAGGTGCGCAAGCGCCGCCGGGCATTCGCGGTTCGCCTGGAAATTGACGCCGAAGCGCCGCCCGATGTCAGCAACTATCTGATGAAAGAGCTCGAATTGGAGCCGCAGGACGTCTATCCGGTCCCGGACATTCTCGACCTGACCGGCCTGTTCCAGATCCACGGGTTGCCGGGGTTCCCCCAGCTGCGCGATCCGCAATTCGTTTCGCAGCCGGTCGCGGAATTCTCCAATGCCCCGAACGTGTTTGCCGCCATCCGCGCGCGCGACATCCTCGTGCACCATCCTTACGAATCGTTTGGCCCCGTGGTTGATCTCATCGAAACGGCTGCCACCGATGAAAAGGTGCTGGCCATCAAGCAGACGCTGTACCGGACGAGCAGCGAGTCGGCCATCGTCAAGGCGCTGCAACGGGCGGCGGACAACGGCAAGCAAGTGACGGCGGTCATCGAGCTAAAGGCCCGCCTCGACGAGGAACGCAACATTCAGTGGGCGCGCGAGCTGGAAAAGGCGGGCGTCCACGTCGTCTTCGGCTTTATCGGCCTCAAGACGCATTGCAAGGTCGCCCTGGTGGTTCGCCGAGAAGACGAAGGCATCCGCCGCTACGTCCATCTTGCCACCGGCAACTACAACCAGCTCACGGCCCGCGTCTACACGGACTTGGGTTTGTTCACCTGCAACCCCGATTTTTGCGAGGACGCATCGGCACTTTTCAACTACCTTACCGGCTATTGCGAATTGCCGCAGTGGAAGAAACTGGTGGTCGCGCCGAGCAGCTTGCAATCGTTCATGCTCGAGAAGATCCAGCAGGAGACCGCCAACCAACAGGCGGGAAAGACGGGCCGGATCATCGCCAAGATCAACGGCCTCTTGGAGCCGGCCATCGTGCAGGCGCTCTACCGGGCAAGTCAGGCCGGCGTGCGTATCGAGCTGATTTGCCGGGGAATCTGTGCGCTGCGTCCCGGACTCCAAGGCGTCAGCGATCACATCCGCGTCACGTCCATCGTCGATCGCTTCCTGGAGCACAGCCGCGTGTTCTACTTCCACAATGCCGGTGAGCCGCAAGTCTACATTGGCTCGGCCGACTGGATGGACCGCAACTTGAGCCGGCGCGTGGAAGTGGTGTTCCCGATCGAAACACCCGAGCTGAAACAACGCCTCATCGCGGAAGTCCTGGCGCTATCGCTGGCCGACAACGCCAAGGCGCGTGAGCTGCTGCCCGACGGCAGCTATCGGCGGGTCGCGAAGGAATCGGGACAGCCGGTACTCCGCAGCCAGGAGCGCTTCCTGGAGATCGCGCAGCAAAACGCCCAGCGGCGTCTCTTGGAAACCACGCCACAAGCCCCGCCGATCTTGACGCCGAAGCCAGTCAAGACGAAAGGCTCGCGCAAGCGGACGGCGAAGTCGTAGTGCAGGAGTTGCCATGATCGAAGTCAAGAACGGCGCAAGGAGTATTGATTTTCCTTACACTGTCCGCATGCACGGAATCACGGAAAAACAATTCGACGAAATTGTGGATGAGGACACCAGTGCGGAGTTGCTCGATGGAGTAATGTACGTGCATTCGCCCGCCAGCTTGGAACACGACGACCTCGGTAACTTCCTTCGCACGCTTTTTCGACTGTTCGCGCGCCGCCGAAAGCTTGGCAAAGTGTACGGCCCCGACTCGCTGGTTCGACTGAAGACGGGGCGCAAGTTGGCGCCTGACGGCTATTTCGTCGCCAAATCACGCCTGCCGCGAACCAAGCAAAAGGTGTTTCACGGAAGCCCGGATCTGGTGCTGGAGATTCTTTCGCCGTCCAATCGCGACTTCGATCTCGAAGACAAGAGGCCGGCATATCATCAAGCCGGCGTAAGCGAGATTTGGATCGTCGATCCGGAAAATCAGGAAGTGATCGTCGATTACAAGATCGGCCGACGCTATGACACCGTTGAAGAAGCGTCTGGAAAGATCACCTCACGCGCGCTGCCGAGGTTTTGGTTGCGTGCGGAGTGGCTCTGGGAGTATGACTTGCCCGATGAATGGGAGTGCTTGAACCTGATTCTGGGAGAAAAGCACGAAAGGAGCTAACGATGGCATTCGCAAGGGGAACGGAGCGTGCCGGAATCACGCGAATTGACTTCATCGTAGTGTGCATCCTGTGTGGCACGCTGTTCTTACTCTTGATGCCGGTGGTCCTGACGGCACAGGAAAAAGCCAAGGGACAAGAGTCATTGGAAAAGCTGAAGAAGATGGCCTTGGCCTGTCACAGCGCCAACGACATGTATCGCAAGCTTCCGCCGGCATGGGGCAAGTATGGGCAGTCGCCTGCGGGTTATCAGTCCGTCCATTATCACTTGCTTCCATATCTCAAGGAACAAGACCTCTACAAGAAGTACGAGCCGAGCGCGAAGGTCAGCGTGTTTCTGTGCGACGAAGATCCCGGCGCGGAGAAATCCGGCGGCGGCATTCAAAATTACGCCGCTAACTTGCGCGTCTTTACCGATTATGGAGTAATCAACGGCTTTACGTTTGCGGGTGGTCCGAAGTTCAACGACTTGTTCCCCAAGGGCGCCCCTCCCTTCGACCCCAAAAAGTCCGGACCTGACGGACCATTTGGCGACGAACCATATGGCGGCAATTCACGGATTTCGGCGACTTTTGTGGACGGCACTTCTAACACGATCATTTTCGGCACCCGGTTCGCGAACAACACTTCGAAAAAGGTCGAGTCCGGCAAGCCGAATTGTTCCGCGCACTTTGCACTACCTTACAGCGGCCAAGGCGCGTTCTTTGGACAATTGGCCGCCAAGACGACAGCGAACGCCGACACCGCGGAAGTGCCGACGTTTCAACTCGCGCCGCAACCGACGAAAGTCGATTGCTCGGGAAGCCACTACGCTCACAGCTTCGCGGCCACGAAGATCCCAGTGGTATTCGCCGACGCCAGCGCCCGGTTTATCAGCTCGAAAATCTCCGCGCGCGGCTGGAATCAAGCTCTTCAGCCTAATGACGGGCAGATTCCTGAACTCGGCGAAGGACCATAGTTGGCACATGCGGGACACTCAGGGACCTGAAACCTAGCATGCGATGCCGCTCGCCCGGCGCGCTTGCAAACATTCCGCACTTCCCGCTTCGAATTGCCGGCACGACGTGGGCCGATCCTGGTAAATCGTGCAAGTGCAGCGGCTGCCGATGCTGCCGGAAAACGCGGCACACACACGGCGCCGTTGGGTGTTGATTCGCGTGCCCAGCAGGACAAGACGGTCCTCCGGCGGCGCGGCGACAATTTCAAGAACCGGCAACCCCAAGCGCGAAAGATGGGCTTCCTCGTCGGGCTGTACGGGAATGTAGCCCTCGGCGTCGAATGGCGAGGCACAGCAGGCGCCGCAGGATTGGCAGTCGTAGGTCATGGTTGTTTCGTTTAGCGGGGAGCCATAGGCGACCGCGGGGCCAGCGGTCGCCTGCGGCTCCCCGCTAAACTAGTTGCGTTTCCGCGATTTCCAGCGCTCGCAATAGCCCCATCGCTTTGTTCAAGGTTTCCTCGCGTTCCTTGTCCGGCTCGCTGTCGGCGACGATGCCTGCGCCGGCTTGCACGTAGGCGTTCCGGCCTTTCAGCACCATCGTTCTCAGCGCGATGCACGTGTCCATGTTGCCGCTGAAGTCGACATAGCCAACGGCGCCGCCGTAGGGTCCGCGGCGGTTGGGCTCCAACTCATCGATAATTTGCATGGCCCGCACCTTCGGCGCGCCCGAAAGCGTTCCCGCCGGCAAGCATGAGCGCAGGGCGTCGAACGCCGACATGCCCGGGCGCAGTCGGCCGACGACGTTGCTGCAAATGTGCATGACGTGGCTGTAACGCTCCACGGTCATGACGTCGCTGATTTCGACCGAGCCGTACTGCGCGACCCGGCCGATGTCGTTTCGGCCCAGATCGACCAGCATGATGTGCTCGGCCCGCTCTTTGGGGTCCGCGAGCAGCTCTGCCGCCAATTCGCGATCCTCTTCTTCAGTCCGGCCGCGCCGTCTCGTGCCCGCTAGAGGTCGAATCGTCGCGCGGTCGCCTTCAACGCGGACCATGATCTCCGGCGACGCCCCCACCAGCGCGAGCTCTGGCCCCAGTTGCAAATAGAACATGAAGGGGCTGGGGTTGACGACGCGCAAAGTGCGATAGATGTCGAACGGTTGGGCGGTGGTCTCCGTGGTCAGCCGCTGGCTCAGCACAACCTGAAAGATGTCGCCGGCGCGGATGTACTCCTTGGCCCGTTCGACCGCCTCCTCGAATCGGCCCGGCGCGAAGTTCGATTGATACTTCCGCTCGGCGGGACCAACGGGCGCGATGTCGCAGAGCGGCAGATCGGCGTTCTTGGTCGCCAGCTTCTGCACAAGATTATCAACGCGTCGGCAGGCGTCGTGGTAGCTGCGGCGTGGATCGTTCCCATCGACGTGGGCGTGGGCGACGACGGCGATGGTCTTGTTGATGTGATCGAAAAGCACCATGCGGTCATAAAGGGCGAAACAGAGATCGGGAAGCTTGCGATCATCAACCGGCGGCGATGTAAGGGTTTCTACATAGCGCACCGTGTCGTAACCCGCGTAACCCACTGCGCCACCCAAAAATGGCGGCAACCCGGGCAGACTTGGAGCGCGATAGCATTTCAGAGTCTCTTCGAGCAACTTCAAGGGATCCGCGTGGTCCTGTCGCTGGACTCCTCCATCAACGGATTCAATTTCGACGCGGCGGTCCCAGGCTTGGAAGCGAAAAAACGGCCCCGACCCGACAAAACTGTAACGCCCGAGCCGTTCGCCGCCGACGACGCTCTCGAATAGGAACGCCCAATCGCCCTCGCGGATCTTGCCGAACGCGGTCACGGGCGTGAGCGTGTCGCCAATGAGCTGGCGATAAACCGGCACCAAGGGAAACGCCTTGGCCAGTTCGAGAAACTCATCCAGCGAAGGACGGAAACTCATTCTTCCCCACTATGATTGTTGCACGCGTTGTTGCAGCTTATCGCGAATGAGCGCAACGTGCAGCCGTAGGTTGTAAAACTCTTCCATGTAACTGAGGGGCACGGCCACGTGAGCGACTTGCTCCTCGATCGCGCGCAGATTGGCCAACTCGGCCTCGGCGTCCGCGTGGGACATGCCGCCCAAAAGCTTGATGTCGATGGCCCGCAGAGCGGTGTACCAGCGATAAATCTTGCGGCGGGTCCGCCAGCGCATGAGCGGCGGCGCCGACCGAATCAAGGGCATCATGAGCATGATGAGTGGAATCAGCATCACTTTCAGCCGGTCAACGAGCGACGCCACCCAAAACGGGAGAATTCGCTGCAGGACCGGCGGCCCCGACTTGAAGTACCGCTTGGCCTCTTCGTTCAACGGTAGATCGGTATAGAGCGGGCTGGGAAACTCATCCGGGTTCGAGAGCAAGTCGCCGCCGCCATGGACCTTGTGGGCCGCGCTTAACAACAAAGAGACCAGAGCGGGATGCAGGTCCTTGCGTGCCACCAAAGTGGCGGTTGGAGCGACAAGCGGAATGTCTTTGGGCGGAAGGATCCGGCCCAGATTGACGAGGCCGCGCGGCAACGAAGCGCCCGAGAGAAAGCGATAGCGCCTGAAATACGCAGCCTGCTCATCCATCGGCAACAGCTTGATCCCCTGGGTTTGAACGAGTTCACGCAGGAATGGGACGTCAATGGAGACGACGAAGAAGGCGACATCTACCTGGGCGTTCTGGAGGGCCTCCGCGGCGGCATGGCCGGTTTCATTACTGAATAGGGTCCGTTTCTCCGGGTCGGGGCCGGGAACTTCGTTGTCGCGCAAGAGCGCAATAGCGATGGCCCGAGTGCCGCTGCCTTGCGGACCGACGGCGATGCGCTTGCCGTTGAAGTCGTGCAGAGTCGTAGGCACCAGCTGTTCGGTCTTGCCGCCACCGCGATTGACGAGAAACGCATCCTCGCGGTAGAAGATCCACAACGGCTCGCGATAGAGGCTGCCAAGCGCCTCGAGGTTGGCGGCGGTGGCGCGGTCGCTGACGCCGCTTTGCACGAGGGCAACGGACACGCCCGACGACTTGTCCTGCAACAATTCCAAGTTCTCCACCGAGCCATGCGTCTCCCGCACATCCAACGTCAGGCCGTCCTGCTCGAGGATTCGCGCATATTGCAGGGCGAAGTCGTGGTAAGCGCCGTCCTCGGGGCCCGTTGCGATGACCAAGCGTCGCGGCGGCGGCGGCTCCACAAACAACATGTAAGTGCCGACCAGCGCAGTCACGCTGATGCCTACCACAAAAATGAGCGACCACGCCGGGCCGCCGGACTTGATGGGAAGCCTGGGCACATCGGATCGCGACGCCATGGGAAGGGCCTAGGAATTCACCAAAGAAAAGAACGTTCCCCATGATAGCCAATCCGCGGGCGCTTGCCAGTCCCGTCGACCACACGTTAGAATGAAGCCCCGGTTGGGAACCACTCCGGGCCGGTCGCCGCCAGCGCAGCTCATTTCTACACTAAACCAATCAAATTCTGTGCTACGCTTGCCGCAAACCGACGGCGTGCTCGGTCGGATCGCGCCACGACGTCTGAAGGCATAGGGGAGACCTCTCCGATGGATAACGGTCAAAAGCCGAAAGAAGCGAAGGAAACTAAGGAAGCCAAGAACGGCCTATTCGAGGAATCGCCCGTTTTTCAGATGGCGTGTAGGCAACTCGAGAATGTGGCCGAGGTTATCGACGTCGACCCCGGCGTCTTGGAACGCATGCTCAAGCCGAAGCGGTCGATGATCGTCAGCGTACCGGTGCGCATGGACGACGGCAACACGCGCAACTTCATCGGCTATCGCGTCCAGCACAGCCTGACGAGTGGCCCCGCGAAAGGCGGCCTGCGCTACCACCCCAGCGTCGACCTCGGCGAGGTCGCCGCGCTCGCGATGTGGATGTCGTGGAAATGCGGCATCATGAACTTGCCCTTCGGCGGGGCCAAGGGCGGCATCGCCGTCGATCCGGCCAAGATTTCCAAAGGCGAAAAGGAACGCCTGACGCGTCGCTTCACCGAGGAGGTTCTGTGCATCATCGGCCCGCGTATGGATGTGATGGCCCCCGACCTGGGGACCGACGAGCAGGACATGGCCTACATCATGGACACCTACAGCATGTCCGTCGGTTATGCGTGTCCTGAGATCGTCACAGGGAAACCCGTAGAGTTGGGCGGCTGCGTCGGCCGCCGTGAGGCGACGGGCCGCGGCGCCGTTTACTGCATCATGCAGGCTTTGCAGGAGATCAAGGCCAATGCCAGCGAATCGACGGCCGTCGTGCAGGGTTTCGGCAACGTCGGCGCGGTCGTCTGCCAGGAATTGGCCACGCGCGGCATTAAGGTGGTGGCGGTCAGCGATCGCTACGGCGCCATCGCCAACCCGCGCGGCATCGACATCGCCGCCTTGACGCAGCACGTGAGTTCCGGCAAGCACCTCAAGGAGTTTTCCGGCGGCGGCCAAATCGCGCCGGACGAAGTTCTGACCACGCCTTGCACGATCTTGGTGCCGGCCGCCCTAGAACGAGTCATCAACGCCGGCAACGCATCGCGCATCAAGTGCCGCATTTTGGCCGAGGGCGCCAACGGCCCAACCACTCCGGAAGCCGACGACATCCTCAAGGACAGCGACATCTTCGTCATCCCGGACGTCATCTGCAATGCCGGCGGCGTGACGGTGTCGTATTTCGAATGGGTGCAGGACATTCAGCAATTCTTGTGGAGCGAGCAGCAGGTGAATCAAAAGCTGGAAGAGTTGATGCTCAAGGCGTTTCACCAGGTCCGCAGTCTCGCCAAAACCCGCCACCTGCCGATGCGCACCGCTGCTTTAAGCTTGGGTGTGCAGAAGACGGCGAAGGAGAAGAATCGTCGCGGATTGTATCCGTGATTGGCATACTTTGCACCGGCGTCGCTCAGACCTCTTCCTGCCAACGGTCTGCGAGCGCGAAGAGTTTCTTCAAAGGCAATTCGAACCCAGGCAATAGCCCTGTAGTGAGCGTTTGATCTTCATTGAAAACGCGCGGGCGGCGGAATCTGTCGCCTTTTCTCTGGAAAACCGTAAGCACACGAGCGAACCGGTCAAAAATCCAGTATTCCAGAACGCCGCCGCCGAGATACTCGTCGCGCTTGCTTTCGTAGTCTCTCTCGACGTTCCGCTTTCCCGCGGAAACGAATTCGACCACGATGGCTGGAATGTCGCTTCTGAGCGGAAGCCGGCCCAATCCTGTCCAGATTGCTCGGTCCGCGACACGCCGGTTCGCTGCCGTTCGAATCGTATGCTCGGGCAACGTCGCGTCGAGTGCCGATCCGTCGGGGTGGTTTTCTTGGTAATTGCGGAGCAGCCGACCCAATTCATCGTTCGGATCGCGTTGATTTTCGAGTGGAGCGGGCGACACAATCAGCACTCCGTTGATCAGTTCATATCGGAATCCTCGTTCGAACTGAGCGCGGTCAAACTCCCAGGGCGCCATCAAGATTCCGTTGGCGCTGTGACCGAATACGTTTGAGTGGTCTCTGAGCAACAACCCCATGTACTCAATCTCGCATGCGGAGTGAACGAATGTATTCTATTACGATGTCCTACGTGATGGTACTCCGTTAGCTCACCCGCCCATCATTTACTTCTTGGTTGACGCCGTTTCTCTGGCAATCCGCTCCGCATTCTCCGGCGTCGTTACGAAGAAAGCGCTTCCCAGATTCACCACCGCAAGATCAGCTTGGTTGGCGAGAATGCGCACAGCCGCTTCGGCGGAGATAGTCGGCTTAAGGCTGGCTGTCACCTGAAGATTCCTTTTCACACTGGGCGAATTGGACTCCTCCGGAAGCTCTATTCTGAACGGTCTGCCGCCGACATCCGAATCGAAATCACTCCGCGGCATTTTCACTTTTGGATCGAGTACGATGGCAGCACCCGTCCACCGCGCCAAATCCTTCAAAGCCAGATCCAACCGACGTTCCCGAAAATGGATTTCTGATTTTTGCGGACCGCCGTCCGTTTTGGGTTTGCTGGTTACGAACATTATGGAGTTTTCCACTTCAACTCGCAGATCGGCCATCTCGGCCAAGAGCCGAACAGCATCGTAGAGAGTGATGCTGTTGTTAAACGCGGCCGATACCAAAGTCTTCGCGCTGTCGCCGACGCGACCATCGAGGACAATCGTCGCCCCAGTCATGCCGGCAAGCTCTTCAAGGGCCTCGTTGAGCGGTGTCTTTTCGAAGCGTGCGCGTACGGCCTTCGCTAACAGGCGCTCCGGATGGGCAGCTTCATTCGTGGTGATCTCCACGTGATCGCGGCGAATCAAGTAGGTCGCGTTATTGGTCGGCGCTTGCGACAATGCCATCCGTAGGAGCGTGGCGAGTTTCACTGTCTTGAGCCGCGGCGGAACCTTCAACCTGATCTGGGTTTCGAAGATATCCGGTGCGTCGGGGTTCTCTTCTTTGAAGCGGGCCACATTGATGAAGATCGGCAGCTCTTTGCCTTTCTCCGAAAGCAGTTTGTCCACTGAGACCAAGAAATCCCATAGGGTCATGGGATTGTTGCCGATGAAGTTGTGGATGTTATTCAGCTCGATCGGCTCCTCCAGCAAGTCCGCGATTTTCTTCGCGGCCGGCTTCTTTTCCGCGCCGGAAGTCTTGGTCTGTTCCTTCTGGCCGCCCTCCCCTTTGCCGATCCAGAATCCTCCTAGAACCAAAAGCGAGCACACCGTCATGCAGATGAGGGCTTTCATGGATTTCTCCAAAAACGGGGAAGGTGTGGGACGTGGTGGACGCAGCTTTGGCCGTGTCTACTTTAGAGTGTAACCGATCCGTGCGCCCGATGAAAGAGCCTGCCAATGTGCCATTTTACTTGTGATGGGACGCAGACCTTCAGTCGTCTTCTCTATGGTTGCGTCGTGGGCGAGGCGGGGTAGCCCCTGAATTAGGCTAAAGTCGTTTGCGAGGGGGACAGTCATGATCATCTTGCGTTACAAGCGTGGCGCCATTCTTCTTCTGGCGTTAGCGTTCTTAGCGATCGCCCAGACCGGGCGCGCTTTTCAAGAGCCCGCGCCGCCGCCAAGGGCCGTGGCGCAAAAAGGCGACATTCACGGCGACCCGCTCCCCGAAGGCGCCCTCGCGCGCATGGGCACGGTTCGCTGGCGGCATGGCGGGCCGGTCACCTTCATTGGCTATACGGCCCAAGGCAAGCAACTAATCACCGCCTGTACCGACGGTTTCTTCCGAGTTTGGGCTGTGGACAGCGGCAAGGAAACGCATCGCTTCGGCATCGCTCCCAAAGAAGGAGCCGTTTTCGGCGCCGGCGCGGGCTTTGCGGTACGGGGTGGAACAGCAAGCACGGTCGGACTCAGCAGCGACGGCGCCAAGCTGGCCGCACCGGATCCTGCCGGTGTCATTCGCGTGTGGGACGTCGCCAGCGGCAAGGAACTACCAACTGCTGCAGGCGCCAACAAAGACTTTCGCAGAGGGGCCGGCGCCGTCGGCCTGGCTTTCTCGCCCGATGGCAAGACTCTGGCTCTGCGCGGAAACGACCAGCTGATTCGGCTTATCGACGTAGGCGGATCCAAGGAATCGCGCACGATCGGCAAACGACCCGAAGGAAACCAACCGCTGCGCTTGGGCGGCAGCAACGCCTTGGTCTTCCTTCCCGACGGCAAGTCTCTAGCCTCCACGTTCACGGAAGTCGAGAACCAAAAGACACTGAACTCAATTCGGATTTACGACGTGGAGAGCGGCAAGGAAACTCGCCAGATCAATTTAGACGACCTCAATTTCTCTGTCGGTGGGTTGGCCGTCTCCACCGACGGCAAGACCCTGTCCTGGTCCTCCCAGAACGGCGCCACTCTTTACGATGTGGAATCCGGCAAGGAGATTCGCCGCTTGGGAGAGAACCCCAAAGCGTTTCGCGGTCTCGTGGGTGCGGCCGTGTTTTCGCCCAACGGTAAGCTTCTCGCCACCCGTGCCAACGACAACTCAAATATCGTCCTTTGGGATGTGGAAAGCGGCAAACAACTGGGTCGACTGGGCGAATCAACCAATCCAAATCCACGTGTCGCCATCGCCGTGGGAGGCCTCACGACCGCCTCGCAGTCCATCGCATTCTCGCCCGACGGCCGCACTCTGGTCGAGGGCACCCCCAACAATACCGTCCGCCTGTGGGACATCGCTTCACGCAAGGACGCCGATACGGGCCACCAGGGCCACCGCGCCGCCGTCACGCAGCTCGCCCTCTCCGCCGATGGCAAGCTCTTGACCACTTCCGCCGTCGACGGCACCATCCGTCAATGGGATCCCACTTCCGGACGTGAAAGCGGACGCGTCAATCTGCCCGCAAGCGCGGGCGCCGCGGCGCTGAGTCTCGACGGCAAGGCTGCCGCCGTGTTCTCAGCCGCCAACAACAGCGTGCGCCTGTGGGACGTGGCCGCCGCCAAAGAAACAGCCACAATCACCATGGGCGGTGCCCAGCGAGGCGTAGGCTCCGGCAGCGCCGTCGTCCTCTCGCCTGACGGCAAGCGCCTGGCCACGCGCGGACTTGACCAACTCATTCGCGTCTACGACTCAGGCGGCAAGGAGCTTGCCGCGCTGGGCAAACCGGTAAGGTCCGATATGGCCCCCGCCGGCGCTTTTTTTGGAACTTCGACCCAGCCGCTCGCCTTTGCCCCGGACGGCGATTTCGTCGCCGCAGTCACGGGCGCCGGCCAGCCTATCGGCGTGGGCGGCCGGATGGCGGCGCCGGCGAGCACGTCCATCGTTCTGTGGAACGTCGCCGCCAAGCGTCCCCGCCAATTCGACTCGCAGTCGCAAGGCGTGCTGGCGATGGCCCTCTCGCAAGATGGCCGGACCCTTGCCGCCTACAACTGGGACCGGACTGTCGCCCTCTGGGAAGTCCTCACCGGAAAAGAATACGCCCGAATCAGAATGGACATCGGAAAGGCTGCGGACCCTGGGCCGCCGGGGTTTGTGCGTGCTTCGGTCCTCGGTTTCACCGGTGTCGTTCCCGCGATCGCCTTCGCCCCTGATTGCCGGACCATCGCCATCGGAGACGGACCGAATATCTACCTCATCGACTCCCAAACGGCTAGCCAGTCCGGCAAACTCACCGGCCACCAGGGCGCCGTGCAGTCCCTTGTCTTCTCCAACGACAACTGCACGCTCATCTCCGGCAGTGCCGACACCACGGCTCTCGTTTGGGACATTAGCGGCATGATCAAGCACGAAAGAACTCCCATCGCGAAGTGGACTGACGAGAAACGTGCCGAGTTCTGGAAGGACCTCGCCGCCGATCCGGCGAAAGCCCGAAAAGCGATGCAAGCGTTCGACAATCAGCCCGCGGAAGCGCTGGCGGCATTCTCTGATCGCCTCAAGCCGGCAGTCGGCGTCGAAGCCAAACACATCGAGAATCTGGTCGCGGACCTCGACAGCGACCAATACCCCCTCCGCCGCAAGGCAACCGAAGAGTTGGAACGGCTCGGCGATCTCGCGCAGATCCCGCTGGAGACGGCGCTCAAGAAGAAGCCGACTTTGGAGATGCAGCGCCGGCTGGAAAAACTGCTGGACAAAATCAACAACGAGCAGCCGCCGCCCGCAGACGTTCTGCAGGCGATCCGGGCCGTGCAGATCCTGGAGAAAGCCGGCACGCCCGAAGCGCTTCTCCTGGTGCAAAGAATTTCCGAGGGCGCGCCGGGCCATCGGCTCACACGCCATGCCGAGGCAATGCTGAAACGACTCGGGCTTTGAGTGGAAAAATTCTTGACAGCCCGCGCGGCAGGTCATAGTTTGGGCGAGGAACATCACGGAAGACCGCCCCAGGGTACTCCTCGGGCATCACCTCGAGCCAGACGATGATCGTCCAGGAACTCGTCGCCATCCAAGATCGTTGCGGCTACCTCCCGGACGAGGAGTTGCGCGCCCTGGCCCGTCGCATAAGCGTCCCCTTACACCGCATTCACGAAGTCGCCAGCTTCTACCCGCTTTATCGCCTCAATCCGGGTTCGTCCGTCACGGTGCGCGTTTGCCGCGACATGGCGTGCCACCTGCGAGGCGCCGCGCGGCTCAAGGGAGTCCTGCAAGCTCTCGCCAACGAAATCGGTCCCGACCAGGTTTGTGTGGAAGGCGTCTCCTGTTTGGGTCAATGCGACAGCGCTCCCTCGGCCGTGTCGATCAACGACCATGTCTACTGGGGCGTTTCGGAAGACGAGCTGAAGAAACGCATGCATGCCGCGGCCGCGAAGGAGACGTTGCCGCATCAGCATGGCAACCGCGATCCGCTCGGTTGGAAAATCGACCCCTATGACGGCAAGCCGCGCTACGAAGCCGTGCAGAAGTTCATGGAAAAGCGCGACGCCGATGGCATTCTCAAATCCATCGAGGTCGCGGGACTTCGCGGCATGGGCGGCGCCGGCTTTCCCACCTTTCGCAAATGGTCGTTCGTCCGCGGCACGCCCGGCGATGTCAAATACGTCGTCTGTAACGCCGACGAAAGCGAGCCGGGAACTTTCAAGGACCGCGAACTGCTCCGCCGCACACCGCATCTGGTCATCGAAGGAATGCTCCTGGCTGGCCTCGTGACCGGCGCCAAACACGGCTATCTCTACATTCGCCATGAGTATCACGACGAGCTGGAGGCTTTCGAAGACGCCCTCGAAGACGCCCGAAGCCGAAACGTCATCGGCGACAACATCCTCGGCTCGGGCTTGACCTTCAAGCTGGACATTTTCGTCAGCCCCGGCGGCTACATCCAGGGTGAGGAGAGCGCCTTGCTCGAAGCCATGGAGGATCGCCGCGGCGAGCCACGCAACAAGCCGCCTTTCCCGGTCACGCACGGCCTCTACAACAAACCGACCGTCATCAACAACGTGGAGACGCTCGCCTGGGTTCCCAGCATCATCATCCACGGCGGCGAATGGTACAAGAACGGCGGCACGAACGGCGCCACGAACGGCGCCACGAACGGCGCCACCGGCATGCGCTTCGTCTCCATCAGCGGCGACGTCAAAAAGCCCGGCGTCTACGAAGTTCCTTTGGGCCAGACTGTTCGCGATCTGATCTTCAACTGTGCCGGCGGCATGCACGGCGGCCAGAAGCTCAAAGCCATCGCCACCTCCGGCCCATCGGGCGGCTTCCTGCCGACGTTCATTCCAGCCGACAAGCTGCCGCCGAAGTTCGCGAAGGAAAAGCTCGCCCAGGGCGCGAAGGGCTTGGACATCCTCGATTTACCTCTCGATTTCAACACCGTCGGCGCCATGGGCGGCATGTTGGGAGCGGCATTCGTGGTCTATGGCGATCGCGCCAAAATGCTCGAACAAGCGCTCAATTGCGTCGAGTTCTATCGCAACGAGTCCTGCGGTAAATGTGTCCCTTGCCGCGTCGGTTCGCAGAAGCTGGTCGACATCATGGACGGCATGCTCCAAGGACAAATGAAACGCGAGGCGCTGCCGATTGTGTCGGAGTTGGGCCAGACGATGACGCTGGCGTCCATCTGCGGCTTAGGCCAGGTCGCCGCGAACCCGATGTTGACCTTGATGAAGTATTTCCCCGAAGAAATCTAGTCCCGCTTGCGGGTTGAATGGAGTCAAGGCGATGGGCGACCTCGTTCGCCTCAAGATTGATGGCCAAGAGATTGCCGTGCCGGCGACCAAGGAGGCGTACGATCCGCTGTTCAAAAAACACGTCACCATCCCGACCACGATCTACGACGCCGCCGTCGCCCTCGCGCAGAAATCCGGCCAGCCCAATCCCATCCCGATCCTTTGCCATCGCGAGCACATCAACCCAGTTGCCGTCTGCCGCGTCTGCTCCGTCGAAGTGAAGATGGGCGGCGTGCCCGGCCGGGTGCTCGCGCCTGCTTGTTATCGGCCCGTCGAGAACAAAATGGAGGTGGAGACCGCTCAGACCAACGAGCGCGTGAAGACGACGGTTCGCTGCGTCACCCAACTCCTCCTGTCCGATCACCCTTCCGGCGAAATGCCGAGCCATGAGGGCGACAACGAATTGGATGTGATCGCCCGCCGCTATGACATACACGGCTCGCCGTATCCGCGGGCCAAAGAAAAGCGGGCTCACGACAACTCATCGGTGGTGATTGCCGTCGATCACAACGCTTGCATTTTGTGTGACCGCTGCATCCGCGCCTGTAACGAAATCCGCGACAACCAGGTCCTGGGCCGGATGGGCAAGGGCTACAAGGCCCAGATCGCCTTCGATCTCAACAACCCCATGGGCGATTCGACGTGCGTGGCCTGCGGCGAATGCGCCGTTTCCTGCCCGACAGGAGCGCTCTTGCACCGCAAGGAAGTGGAGGCCGACCCGTGGCAGAACGTTTCGCCGCGTCCCGGCCCCGTCCGTGCCGATGAATTGTCCGGTCATCCGCTCTTTGAAGGCGTTTCCGTCCCGTTTCTGCGCTGGAACGAAGGCTCCGTCGTCCGCCGTCAATTCAAAAAAGGCGACGTCATTTGCCGCGAAGGCGAGTTCGGCTCGACTGCGTTTCTGATCGAAAAAGGCAAGGTCAAAGTCTTCCTCCAGTCCCCGCGCGCCCACGTTCAGAGCCGAGATGGCTGGAAAGGTTTGTTTGGCCTCATCCAGAAGTTCACGAGCGGCCTGGTTTCGCGCTCGCGTAACGGTCAAAAGGACGAGAAGCAACCGCGCTACATCCACATCGATGCTCCGGTAGCGCTGGAGCTTAATAACCCGATCGCCATGATGTCCGAAGGCGACATCTTCGGCGAAATGACCTGCATGAACCACTATCCGCGCTCGGCGACGGTGGTGGCCGACGAGGATTGCACGGTCCTCGAAATGCTTCGTAACGTCCTCTACATCTTGCAGCGGAATAAGAAGTCGCGGGCCTGGCTCGATCAACGTTACCGCGACCGCTCCATCAACAACCATCTTCGCGGCGTCCCGTTGTTCGCCGATGTGCTTGAAGATGAGGAGGAATTTCAGCGCTTCGTCAATTATCTGCGTCTGCGTGTCGAGCTGCGCCGGCTCACTCCGGGCGAGGTGCTTTTCCGCCAGGACGACCCGGCCGACAACTTCTACATGGTGCGTGTGGGCTTCATCAAGGTGAGCCAGCGCCGGCCCGGTGGCGAGCAGATCCTCCGCTACATCGGCCCCGGCGGTTATTTCGGCGAGATCGGCATCCTCTCGCGTCTGCCCGAATTAGCCGGCAAAGTCCCCGCCGGAGTCCGCACCGCGACCTGCGCCGCGCTCGACCACGTCGACTTGGTGGTTGTCAAGCCCGGAGTGTTCGTCGCCCTGAATGAGCATTTTCCCAAACTACGGCAGCACTTCTTGTCCATTGCCGAGGAGCATCTCCGCCGCGACCAGGAAAACAAAGCCGACGTAGACGGCGTGGCCCTGGGCGATTTCCTCCAGCAAGGCTTGATGAACGCCCAAAGCCTTTTGGTGCTCGACTTGGAGAAATGCACCCGTTGCGACGAATGCACCAAGGCCTGCGCCGATTCGCACGACGGCGTCACCCGCCTGATCCGCGAGGGGCTGCGCTTCGACAAATGGCTGGTCGCCAGCTCATGCCGTTCGTGCCTCGATCCCTATTGCATGGTCGGCTGCCCGGTCGGCTCGATCCGCCGCAAAGACTCGCGCGAAATCCACATCGAAGACTGGTGCATCGGCTGCGGCAAATGCGCCCAGAACTGCCCCTACGGCAACATCAACATGCACGGCTTCGACGAAACCATTTCCGACCCGCTCAACCCCGGCCGAAAGATTGCCGTCGTGCAACAAAAGGCGACCGTGTGCGATCTGTGCGAAAGCCTCGACGGCCAACCCAGCTGTGTCTACGCATGTCCCCACGATGCGGCGCATCGGATGGCGGGCAAGGAGCTGATGGAGCAGGTTGGCGCCCACAATTGATATAGGAAGGTGTGGCCGGGGCTGAGTCTTCGAAGCCCCGGCCGGACCCGCAATGGCGCAACCCAATTTGCAGCCAATGGGGACTTTCATGCTTTTTGAATTCCATGCCGAAGTCGTCGACTGTGACAACGTGGCGAATCGGCTCTCGTTTGCAGAAAGTGGCACGGAGCAGTTCGGCCACTACTTGGTGGTAGATCGCGCCGAGAATCCTGCAAGCGAAGCGGCGCCCGATATGGAAGACGTGTACATCGAGCGAGACGACCAGATGTGGGGTGGGTATGGTGGAATCGAACGTCTGATACTAACGAGAGATGCCTTGACACTTTACTTGGGACCGAGAATGACGCGAATCATGGGATCATTTAGCGAGATTCGCGTCCGCTTTTCGCTCAACGATAACCAGTTTCAAACGCTTCACGTTGTTCTCGGTCACATTCTGCATGGATATGAGAGCCGATTGGAATACCGAATCTAAAACGGAAGATACGGCCCGGGCTGAGTTTTGGAAGCCCAGGCCGGATCGCGGGCAGGGAGCTGATGGCACATGCTCTTGCCCAAAAGGAACGCCACAGCATAGCATGAGAGCAAAGGAGAACCCATGATAGAGCTTACCGAGGACCAAGTGCAGGCTGTGGCGCTCTGTCGAACAGGCCCTGTGCAGGTCGTAAATCCGCGCACCCGAGAGGTTTTCGTGTTGATTCGCAAAGAGATCTATGACCTCACAAGCCGAATCGTTAGCGCACCAAACCAACGCGGCTGGGACAGTCCAGCCGACGACGACTTGATCTAGAAACAAACATGACTCGAGGCGATGTCGTTGAGGTCAACTGGCCTTACAGCGATTTGACCGGGAGCAAGACGCGCCCGGCGGTTGTCGTTCAAGCCGATTTCCTCAACGGAATCATCGATGACACGGTTCTCGTACAAATCACAAGCACCCGCCATCACCTTCCCGGCACTGAAGTCCTAATTGATCCCGCTCAGGAAACGACGTCGGGCTTGCGCCGCGTCTGCGTGGCGGCGTGCACCAATTTCCTCACACTGGATCAAATACTCATCTTGCGCACCATTGGCACACTTTCGGATGCAGCAATGCAAAAGATAAACGACTGCCTTAAAAAAGTGTTGGAATTACCATAAAAACAACAACATGCTCTTGGCCATCCAGACTCAGCCCCGGCCACACCTTCCAGCTAGGAAAGCATGACACTACCATTTTGGGTTGTTGGGACACTCATGGTCTTGGGCCTGGTGCTTCTTGTTCGAAGCCGGAACCGCAAGCTTCGTCCGCGCTCGACGCCATTGCGCATGACGGAATCACCAGGTCTCCCCGCGACGGCGCCTGAAACCGCAACGGATGTCATCGGTTTGGCATCACCCGCTTCGATTCCCGTTGAAGAGGAAACTTGGCAGCCGAGCGAAAACCCGCGTCGCTTTTTCGATGAGTTGGCGGTGGGACGCCTCTATGTCGATGTCCGCGGCAATGATCTCCTTTGGGAGGAGGACACGATTCTCGGCGGCGTCGCGGTGTCGGCGTTTTTCGACATGCCCGAAGACGTCGAACCCACCGAGATCGCCCAAGTCTCATGCGACCAGCTGTACCGAATGTCCATGAACAGGCCGGATGGACCCATTTGGATTAATCCGACCGACGAGGAGCCGTTTTTCTGTGTGACCTTGGCCGGGCTTGGCGCGCTCGCTCGCGCCGAGAATCCGGTCAACTTTCTCGGCGCGTGGTTCTTCCTCGACCCCAATCGCGACGCTTCCGCCATGGTCCAGACCGTCTCGCTTCCCGAAGGGATCATTCGCAAGAATCGGCCCACTCGAGCAAAAGCCGCGGAAATCACGCGCCTGATTGAACAACCCGCCGAAGATCGCAGTGAGAGGTGGCAGGAGCATTTTCGGGAAGCGGTGCTGGATGCGCTTTTCGTCCCTGGGCCGGACGATCCGGCGGTGATTGAGGGCTTTCCTTACTTCATTCTGGAAACGGCCGCCGCGGACGAGGTGCCCTCGACTAGTCTGGTTGAATTCCTCGAACGCGCGACGGAGCGCGGCTGTGGCATTGCGATTGAAGCACCTCGGGCGGACGCCGATGACGCTTCCACGGATGGCGATTCCACGGATGAGGCTGCCACGGATGACGTTTCCACCGATAATACTTCGGCGACTGCTGACGTCAGCCGGTTTCTCTTCTCATTCGGCGAGTTGATGAGCCTGCGGCAGTTTCGCGCTTTCGAGGCGCCGCGGCCCTTGGCGTCGGCGCTGATCGATCCACGGCCCGTGGGCGATTGTTTGGTCGGACAGCCGCCGCTCAACGTCCTGCCCGCATACGCTCTGGACGCTCTCGAAGACTACCTCGCGAAGCAGTCCGGTAAGGGCGAGGTCGCCGTCACCGCGATGGCCCAACCGAAGCAAGATGACTATCTTCACCTCGTGGTGTCGATGCAGCCAATCGACTTCGCGATGCCGGAATATTTCGATCGGGCGTATAAAGCCGTCGCCTGGTTTTTGCCGGAAAGCTACACGTATGTCTGCGAACAGATGCTGGAACCTTCGAGCGGCGCGGCGCAAGGCGCATGAGTAGTCGTCGAGAAATGCGTTTAACGGGTTGCCGTTTGCGTTTAACGGAGTGCCAAATGCGTTTGACAGGGTGTGTGGGGGGGCGTCACACTAAACGCATTTCGCTAACATCAAAGGACGAAATGGGTTAGGTGTGAAAAAAGCGTCTAACGACCTTTGCGCGGACATCAAACACATCGGAGCTTCCCGATGGTTCAAATCGACGATTGTGCCAATTAGTTCGCGCACGTGCAAACTCCGCTGGCAGCGCTGCCGCGCTCAACCCGGCAGGCTGCGGCCATTTCCCACGATTGGAGTATGTAACCTCCGATTCCAGGATTCATCGAACCTCATAAGGCCCATCGAGGACTCGCTATGACCTCCGCACCTTCCGCCAAGGATTTGGACAATTTGGCCATCAACACCATCCGTTGCCTAGCGATGGACGCAGTGCAGGCCGCCAACTCGGGGCATCCGGGGACGCCGATGGCCATGGCGCCCGTCGCCTATTGCCTGTGGCAGCGCTTTCTGCGCTTCGATCCGGAGGACCCGATTTGGCCCAACCGCGATCGCTTCGTCCTGTCGATGGGGCACGCGTCGATGCTGCTCTATTCGATGCTGCACCTGACCGGCGTCAAAGCGGTCAACGCTAAGTACGAAACGCTTGGCCAGCCGACCGTGTCTCTCGACGACATTAAGCATTTCCGCCAACTCAATAGCCGCTGCCCGGGCCATCCGGAATATCGCTGGACGAGCGGCATCGAGACCACCACCGGACCGTTAGGCCAAGGCGTGGCCACCAGCGTCGGCATGGCGATGGCCCGGCAATGGATGGCCACCTACTTCAATCAGCCCGATTTCCCGATGTTCGACTTCCGAGTCTATGCCTTAGCCGGTGACGGCTGCATGATGGAAGGCATCTCGGGCGAGGCGGCGAGCCTGGCGGGCCACCTAAAGGAACCCCTTCGCGCACGGCCACCTCAACTTGCTCTTGGGCATTCGCTTCGA
>JACPZP010000020.1 GCA_016195405.1 Planctomycetota bacterium
ATCGAATCCGGAACTTTACGAAGAGAGCATCCCGTGGCGAATTCTCCGATCCCCGTCGAAGGGGAGTTCACGCTTCTCTCGCCCAAGTCTTTTGGCAGAGGTTTGCGGCGCGCGCGCCGTTACCGCTGCCCCCTGGCCACCATCGGCAAAATCCGCTTCCCCGACAAAGATGACGCCCACGAAGCCTGCGTGCTCAACCTATCGAAGACGGGCATTGGCTTGTCGTTGCCTGAACCGCTTACCGTCGGCTGCGAATTGGCGCTTCGTCTGCGCATTTCCGGTGAAAAGACGCAACGGTCCTTTGTGCTGCGGGTCATCCACGCCACGCAGGAGGCCGACCGCTCCTGGCGAATCGGCTGTGCGTTCGACGAGCCGCTGTCAGCCGAATTGCTGGAGCTTCTGCTTCAGTAGCTCCCTTAGTCAATCTTTCCTGTTGATCCTATCTTGAACGTTCTTCAACCGTGCGCGTAGGGCATCTTGTTTGTCTGCCGCAAGGGCCGAGATCCGCGTTTCCAGGGCGTCAAAGTCACCTTTAAGCTTTTCCACTGCTTTGATGCGCTCGGCGATAACCGTGGTTTGTCTGTTGATCGCGCCCATCTTGTCGTTTAGGGCGTCGAGTTCCTTGTTGATGCTGTCCACATCCGACGGCCCGCCGCAGCCGATGAACAGACTAAGCAGGGCCACACCGAGAATAGACGAGAGTGCTCTCATGCGGACGCTCCACGGAGTTTGAGGTGCATTTCCTAGAAGCTTAAAGGACCAGAGCGAAAAGACAAGCAAAAAATCACCTGACGCATCCCTTCCATCCGAATCGCCCATGGGTCGGGGTTTTTTCTGGGAATTGCCGGCCTTGTTATGGTGAAGTCGATGGGCCATCGTTCTTTCTCGAACAGGACACATCGCCCCCACGCTGCCCTCGGATCCCGTCAGACCCTTGAGTGGGCCCAGATTCGACAAGGAAGTGGGACCGGATTGGGCGAGGATTAAGAAGCCACAGGTCCAAACTCGGAGTCACAGACTCACGCACTTTGGCGGCGAGCGCGTCGACGCAAGACATTGATTTTATGAAGGTTACGGCGACGAAAATGTCAGGGACTCACAGACTCAAAGTCATATACCCCCACAGAGCCTGGACACCAAAAAACGCGCTTATCTACGGAATTTCATCGCAACGGAGCTTGACTTCGGCAAACAGGCCGAATGGGGTCAGAGAAAAGCGGATAATAATAAATATGAATGTCCCAGGACGCGAACCGTTTCTTGATACCCCGGGCCGCATTCGGAGGAACCGGCATGTGCCGAAACATCAAAACGCTGTTCAACTTCGAGCCGCCGGCGACCGAAGAGGAGATCCTGGCGGCGGCCCTTCAGTTCGTGCGCAAGCTCAGCGGTTTCAACGCGCCTTCTAAGTCGAATCAGGCGGCGTTCGATACGGCGATTGAAGAGGTCGCGGATGCGGCGCGAACGCTGATCTCGTCGCTCATGACATCGTCCCACCCACGCAATCGGGAAGAGGAAGCCAAACGAGCACGAGCGCGAACCGCCGCGCGTTTCCCTCGCCGGGCGTGACGAAAAAAGGTGTCAGGACCCTTTTTCACTTGCTTTTGCGCGTGCGGACTGGTCTACTGTCGTTATGGGTCGCGCCTTACGCAGGGCTCTAGGTGTAGGAATGCTGGAAAAGGGTCCTGACACCTTTTTAACGGAGGGATTCGTCATGAACGGCAGCACCATCTGGCGTGCAAGAATCCTGGCGGTCAGGCTCACTGTGGTGGGCTTGGCGCTTCTCGCAACGCTCATCCTGCAGATTCCCCAAAAGCAGGGAGCCTGGGCCGATGACCCCACCGATCGGCTCACAAGCAAGCCGAGCGTCGCCGCGCCCGCCCCGACCGTTCTCAAAGTCGGCGCCGACATTGCCACCGAGATTGGCCAACGCCGCCGAATCGCGCTCGAAGGCGGCGTGGCGGCTTACGTCAACGAGACCAGCCGCTTGCGTTTTGCTGCCAAGGATGAGCTGGCGCTGGACCAGGGAGAAATCTACGTCGAGGTTCCCTCACGTGAGACTCCCTTCCGGATCCGTGCGGGCGGGAAAGTGATTGCCAGCAAGCAGGGGCGGTGGTCAGTCCACCTTTCGAAGAACGGTCCCGAGGTTCGCGTCAGCGCCGGCAAAGTGCAGATGAACGAAACGTTCATCGCCGCCGGGTGGCAACTCGACGCCAATGCGAAGGCGCCCGTTGCGATGCCGCGCGCCTCACACGCCCTCGCTTGGCTCAAGGACTTGATGATCGCCGCCGAGTCGCCGCTCGTTCCCGGCAGCGAATTCGCCGGCGGCGACCTCGTCGCCAAGGACCCCGACGGCCAGGAAGCCAAGATCACTTTGCGCAAGTTCCACGTCGACGTCGTCATCGAAGACGGCTTCGCCAGCACCACCATCGACCAAACCTATTTCAATAACGAGCAGTTCCAGCTCGAAGGCACGTTCTATTTCCCGCTGCCCGCCGACGCTTCTCTGTCGCGGCTGGCCATGTACGTGGGCGGCATCCTGATGGAAGGCGGCATGGCCGAGCGCGACTATGCCCGTAACGTCTATGAGTCGATCCGCTACGCCAACCGCGACCCGGCCCTCTTGGAATGGCTCGACGGCACCACTTTCAAGATGCGCGTCTTCCCCATGGAACCGCGCACCGAAAAACGCATCATCCTCAGCTACACGCAGAAGCTGCCCACGCTTTACGACCGCACGACCTACCGTTTCCCCGCCGGGCACAACCTCAAAACGGTCGAGAAGTGGTCGGTGGAGTGCCGTGTCCGCGAGGGGGCAGAGTCGAAATGGACAAGCCCTTCGCATCAATTGAAAGCGCGCAAGGACGGCGGCGATCTCTTGCTCGAAGCGTCGGCGAAGAATACCAAGCTTGACCGCGACCTCGTACTGCAACTAACTTCCCCCCTCGCCCGCGCAAATGATGGAACGACTCCCGCCATTCGCTTCAACAAGACGAAGCTCGACGACGCCCAGTACCTCATGGTTCGCTATCGCCCGGAACTGAAGCTTGACGCGCCGCCGGCGGCCGGGAAGCCGCGCACCTGGCTGTTCTTGTTTGAGGCCTCCGGCGACCGCGATCCGCTATTGGGTCGCACGCAGATTGAAATCGTGCGCCACCTGCTTGCCCAGCTGCCGCCGGAGGATTCGTTCCTGGTAGCGACGGCGAACACGCGCGTAAAACCTCAAAGTGCGAAGCCGCAAGCGGCGACCACGGAGAACATCGACGCGGCCCTCGAGTTTTTGGGTTCGGCGCATCTCATCGGGGCGCTCGATGTGGGCCACACGCTGGAGCATTTAAGTCCGTACCTAGGCGGCGACGCGTGTCTTGTGCACCTGGGCAGCGGCATCGCGGCGATGGGCGAGAAGCGCGTTGATGCCCTGGTCAAGAAGCTCCCGCCCGGCACGACGTACGTCGGCGTGGGCGTCGGCCGCCGCTGGAACCGCGCGCTCATGAAAGCCGCCGCCGAATCGACCGGCGGCTATTACACGCAAATCAACCCCGACGAACCGATCGCCTGGCGAGCCTTCGATCTATTCGCCGCCCTGCACACGCCCAGGCTGCACCAAATCGAAGTCCTCGCCGTGGACGGCCAAACCTCTACGGCGGACCCGCAATCCGGCGAAGAGAAATCCGGCCGCCCGAACTTCCTACTGATGCAGCAATCCTTATCTCAAGGCGAAGAACTGTGCGCCTTGACGCGCGCCGTAGGGCAGGCCGCCAGCCTGCCCAAAACAATCCGCATCAAAGGCGCCCTCAACGGCAAACCCGTCGAACAATCGTTCAGGATCGCCGATGTCGCCGGCAGCGCCGATTACTTGCCGCGCACCTGGGCCAAGCTCGAAATCGACCGCCTGCTCGCCGAGGACGCGGTGAAGCACAAAGCCGCGATCATCGCGCTCTCGAAAGCCATGTACGTGATGACGCCCTTCACCTCGCTCTTGGTGCTCGAGCACGAAGACCTCTACACGCAATACAAGGTAGACCGCGGCCGCAAAGACCACTGGGCGATGTACAAGACGCCGGCGAAGATCGATGTCGTTTACGAGCCGGAGCCCGGCCAAGGCGATCCGCGGAAGTGGTCGGGGAAACCGTCGGCGAAAGAAGTGATCACTAGCCTGGGATTTCGCGCGCCAGTTAACGTCAAAGTGAGCCGTACAGCCAATGCTTTTCGAAACCTCGTGAGCGATCATGATTCCGAGTGGTCGGTGGGTTTAAGTCTAAATACTCCCTTGGGATTTCGCATGAAGCATTCTTCAATGAGCCCCGCTCAGCAACTTCGATCTTTGGCTCAGTATGCTCCTGTAGGGTTTGGGACGAGCCTGGATGGCGCGTCAACTCACTTCTTGTTTCCGCCAGCACTAAATCTACCACCGATCTCCGCAGGGCCTCGGTCTCAATCAGCTAAAGTGGGGCAAGTCTTCATTGTTGGTGGGCGCACTCAAATGGATCAACTTGTGCCCGCGCGCGACGACCTAGGCCAGGTTGACGGGGAGTGGCGCCGATTTTGGCATACACAACAAATGCTCGGCGTCTCGGATCCGCGAAGAGTTAATTTCAATGGGGCAAGTTCAAATTTCTCTACTGAGGGGTTCCTCAACAACTTGACGATGCCTGGGGAAGTTCCGGCCGCGGGAGTACGACTCGCGAAATTCAAAGCGTTGGAGCCTGTAGAACGAATGCTCGCCATTACGAATCTGAGTAGCGAAACTGTCGTCAGTCCAAACGATATTAGTCCTAAAGACCGCACCTTCTTCGACCTCCTCGCTTACGCCCCCGGCATGAACACGAGCGCCGCCGATATCCAGGCCGTCGTCGAAGCCGAAGCCTATCCGATGGCGTCGAGCCGGTCGGGCCAGATCGATGCCGGAGCGCACGAATTGCTCGCCGAAGCCAAGCTCCCCGGCTGGCACAGCCTCACGATTCCGGGCGAAGCCAATTCGCCCGACCTCCGCATCGCCTTCGACGGCGATGGCCGCTACGTCTACGAGCGCACGCTGCCGCCCGGCATCCAGGAGCGCGTGGTCTGCGACGCTAAAACCATCACGCATCTCTATCCGCAGCTATACGTCGGCGCCAAGCGCGACGTGAGCCGTTTCCACCGCAGCACCCTGGCCGCGCTCGTCCCCTGGTTCCTGCCGCCGGCCGAAGACCTGGCCAGAGGCGCCGATGTGAAGTTGATCGCCGACCGCACCATCGCCATCGTCCCCCACGGCGAAGCGAAACTGCGTCAACTCCTCACCAACCCGACGCGCAAGCAAGGAGCCGAAAGTAGCCCGACGCGTAAGCGAGGGGAAGAAAGCGACGACCAAAACGCCGCCCCAAAAATCGAATGGCTGCGTCTCGTCCTCGTCTTCGGCAACGACAACCGCCTCGCCGAACGCCGTTTGGTCCGCATGCCCGACGACAAAATCGTCCTTCGACAGGTGCTCGATCCGTCCGGCAACTTGCGCGTCCTCGACGCCGACGGCAAGGAACTCTTCTCGCGCAAAGGGAAACTGTCAACCACGCCCGACGCCCCCAACATGGCCGCCGACACCAAAAACCTGGTCGTCGTGTCGATGCCCTATCGAAGTCCCGACTACGTTCGCAAGGCGCTCAAGATCGAGAAGAAAAACCAGCAGGAATTGCATCTGGCCGAGGCGGTGCCACTCTTCACTGCGTTCGTCGGCGCCGGCAACGCCAACGAGGCTCTCAACGTCTTTCGGCAGGCCATCGCCGCCCGCGAGCAGAAACAGCTAGGCTACTATGTGCTGTTGGCCTCCTGCGGCGTCAATCTCGATTCGCAGAACGCCGACGTCTTGAACGAGCATCAAAGCGAGCCGCTCGCACAATATCTCGCCCTGCACACCAGCCCCGTCCTGCGTAAGCATGCGAGCCAATGGGCTGTCGTCAGCGGCTCCTGGAACGAAGGCTTCCTCCAGCATCTCGCGCAAACGCACGCCCTCTTTCAAACGTGGGATACCGAGCGCATCAGCAAGAGCGACAGGGCTCGCGCACGTCAGGAGCGGCAAAAAGCCCTCGATTACGTCCGCAAGAACCGCGAAAGCGCTTATGGATGGACGATGCTGCGCCTCATGGAAGACCGGGCAGCGGCGGCTTTCGGAGGCGAAGAAGCCAAGATTGACCCGGAATTTCACCGGGAACTGGCTGAAGGGTTTCGTCTCTTCGAAGGACAATCGACCTTTGGCGACGCCGCCCGCTACGAGGTCGCCCGCTGTCTCTTCAAAGCCGGCGAGCTTCAGGAAGCCCGCAAGATATTTCTGGAACAATATCGCCAGGCGCTCAGGGACGGAATGCTGCCCGCCATTGACGCCGACTTCCGCCTAGCGCTTCTGGGCCGTGACGGCGAGAAAGACGCCTGGAGCGAACTGATGCGCGAGACCGCGGACAAGCTCATTAAGGATAAAAAACGGCCCGCGGTCTTAGCCTTGGCCTCGCAATGCTGGCAGTTGGGCGATGAGCCGCTCGCCAACGCGCTCCTGCAATCGACCCTTGGAGGCATTGACGACGCCAAGGAGCGGACCGGCATGAAGCTGGCAGGGCTGGAATTCCTTTGGCACACCAAGCAGATCGCTCAGGCCGACGACTTGTTGCAAGAACTGCTGAAGGACAAGAAATTAGCGAAGGCGCCGGGCCTCTGGCGGCTGGGCGTGCAGTTCGCCGAGGAGCGCGACATGCCCGACCGCGCCCTCGAATGCCTCGAAAAAGCACTCGAAGCCGAGTTCCGCCATCGGCCTGAAGTCATCGACTTGAAAGTGGTCCGCCAGGAATACGGCAAGCTCTTAGGCCACTACGAAAAGTTAGCCGAAGCGATGCTGACCTTGAAGCTGCGGCCTTCGCAGGACTTTCTCACCAACGTGGTACGGGCCGCCGACCGCTGGCGCGCCCTCGATTCGGAGAGCGCCGGCGCCTGCAATACCGTCGCGTCGATTCTGCAAAGACTTGGCGACAGAGAGCTGGCCTGGGATTACCTGACGACGCCGGTGGCTCATCAGCCGAGCGAATCGGGGCCGTGGGCGGACATCGCTCAAAACCTCGCCCGCAAGAACGTGCTCGATTTGGCCGATCGCGCCTACCAGGCCGCCTTCGAAGCCGAGCCGACCAACGCGCAGTTGCTCTGGGATCGCGCGTCGCTGTTGCGCCGAAATCCCCAACCCGCTTATTTCCAAGCACTTGCGCATTCACCCTCGACGCGCTCGTTTTCCGCGGGGAGGTCTCAAAATCGCTGGATGTCTCACTTTGCGTAACCCGAGAGTTAATATCCCTCGCCGCCTGCGGTTGGCTGTGCAGCAGCTTGTTACGAGGGACGGACATGCATGCCGCAGCCGCAGTCTTATGGCATTCCGAGAGCCGCCTGACCGCGCTCAGCGCCGGCGGCGGCGTTTTGGCGTGGGCGGGCTTTGTCGCTCTCGCGGACCCGGCGCCGGCGGCCGCGCTCTTTATGCTGGCGCCGCTCGTGATCGTGCCTCTGGGGCTAGGCCTGATTGAGATATCGCATCCCGAAGGTCGTACGCGAACCTACTGGCGATGGGTCCTTCGCGCGCAACCATTCGCCGCAGGCTTGCTGCTCGCTTCCTTTGGACTGGAATGCGGGGTTAACGCGGCGGCGCTGGCCGTTCCGTGGTTCGGCTTCACTTTGGCTCTGGCGTGGATCGGACTGAATCTCTTCCGCGCAGGCCAATTACCTTTTCGTGCGGTTGCGCTGGCTTACACGGCCGTCGGCGGCTTTTGGGCATTCTTGGCGCGAGCAGGAGTGCGGCCACTCGGCTTTCCCGACGTGATCGTCTTGGCGACCGCGGTTCATTTCCATTACGCCGGATTTCTTTTTTCTTTTGTGCCTGCTGGCCGGACTAACGGCGGAACGTCTCGGTACGCAGCGGGCCGCCCGGACCGCATGGTGCATTGTGGATGGCGTTCCCGTGGTGGCATTGGGAATCACCTCCAGCGCTTTCGGAGTTCGCTTTCTTGAACCGGCGGCGACGATATTCCTGGCGACTGCCTGCGCGGCGTTCGCGATTTTGCAGATGCGCGCGGCACGAAAGTCGAGTTCACGATTGGCGGCGAGTTTGCTCGTCGCGTCGAGTACGTCGCTGCTTGCGGCAATGGCGCTCGCCGTCGCCTACGCGGTCGGGAGTTTTTTCGAAGCCCCCTGGCTGGACATTCCGCTGATGCTTTCCACGCACGGCGTCCTGCAAGCGTTCGGTTTCGCGCTGCCCGGCGTGATCGGCTGGCGCATGTTCGACGGTTGCCCTCAAGGCAAGCGCGGTTGACCCGCGAAGTTCGCTCCTCTACCATAACGAAACCAAGGACAGATAGCTCAGCTGGTAGAGCGAAGGACTGAAAATCCTTAGGTCGCCGGTTCGATCCCGGCTCTGTCCACTAGAAGAAGAAGGACTTACGTGAACTCGGTTTTCTCTGACAGCCAATGTCAGAGAATTCTGGCTTTTCGGCGACGGGCCGTAGTTCAACCGCTTTCCACGGGTCAATTCTCAGTGCCCTCGTGAGTTTTTCGTTGAATTCCAGTCGTTCCCGTGGTGCAATTTCTCTGGACTGAAGTGATCCGTCGCGCGGGTATCGGTCGCTTGAGGAATGAAGACCGTGTGGAATCTAGGAGAAGAAGATAACCGGTTTCTGGATGGGCGTAGGACGCGGCGTCAACTCTTGCAGGCAGGCGGGCTCGGCATGCTAGGCCTGGCTCTTCCTGAGTTCCTGTGGGCCGGCGCTTCCTCCACCAGGCCGCGTGGCGCCGAGAAGTCGTGTATCTTCATCGTGCAGTATGGCGGCGCAAGCCACATCGACTCCATTGATCCCAAACCAGACGCTGTCGAAGGCATTCGCGGCCCTTATCGACCGATTGCGACGCGCGTTCCCGGCCTTCATTTCAGTGAAATGCTTCCCCGCCTGGCAGCATTGGCCGACAGCTATAGTGTTTTGCATTCATTGAGCCATAGCCGCAACGACCACGATGGCGGCATGCACGTTTGCTTGACGGGGAAATCTCAGCCCCAAGATCGGACACCTTGCTTCGGTACCGTGGTGGCTAGGTTGCAGCCAACCCGAGGGAATCTGCCGTCCTACGTCTGGTTACAAAACCTCGACGCGGACGTGCGTCTGTGGTATCTGACCAGCGGGTTCCTCCCGCCTGTGTATAGTCCGCTGATTATCGGCAGAGGCGCCAATAATCCGTCGGCTCAAGGCTTCCGCGTCACCGCCTTTGATCCTCCCGCTAAGGTGACTGCGGACCGCCTTCGGACCCGCGAACGCCTCTTGACAGCCCTGGAAGGGGTGGCCACAGCCCGGACGGGACCTGGAGTCGCGATGCGACGGTTTCAAGAACGCGCCGTGGATTTGGTGACGGGGCCGCAAGCCCGCAATGCCTTTAATTTGGAGCGAGAGCCAGCAAAGTTACGTGACCGATATGGCCGTGGGCCGCTCGGGCAAAACCTTCTACTGGCGCGGCGACTCATTGAAGCCGGCGTGCGTTTGGTAACGGTAAATGCCTGGTGCGGCGTGCCGACCGATGGAGGATTCGTCTACTCTCCGAACTTCACGCAAGGCTGGGACCATCATGGAGCGGCTGTGCAGAGGTGCGGCATCTTCAGCAACGGGCAATTCGGTCTCGGATTCGTTCTGCCTCGGTTCGATCAGGCGGTGTCAGCATTGCTTGAGGACCTAATCCAGCGTGACTTGCTTGGGCAGACGCTGGTGGTTGTCGTCGGCGAGTTCGGTCGAACGCCTGAGATTACAAACCAGCCCTACCCAGGGCGCGACCACTGGTCGCAGTGCTACTCGGCAATACTGGGCGGCGCCGGCATCCGCGGCGGCGCCGTTTATGGGGCATCTGACAAGGACGGCCGCTACGTAAAGGACAGGCCGGTATCGCCCGAGACCTTTGGAGCCACGCTCTTTCACGCTCTCGGAATTGGCCCCGAGATGCGGCTCAGTCCGGATGGATTCACAGAACCTGCCAGCCAAGGTCTGCCGATTCACGAGCTTTTTGGTTAGGCATCGTAGAGGCCCACCTTGCTTAACGCGTTCTTCCACGAGGAGTTCCCGTCATGGCTCGCACCCTAAGGACCGTTGTCTGCTTTGGCCTCTGTCTGAGCATGGTCGGCTTGCAAGGCCAAGCTCAAGAAAAGGACAAAACGGAGGACAGGAAGAAAGACAACAAGAAGGTCGACAAGAAGCCGGCCATTACGCCGACCCAAGGCGGCGTGGCCTACGGCAAGCATCCGCGTCAAGTGATCGATTTCTACCAGGCGAAATCGGACAAACCGTCGCCGCTGGTTTTGTACATCCACGGCGGCAGTTGGCAAGGCGGCGACAAGAGCAGCGTCGGCAACGTCAAGCCCTATCTCGATGCCGGCATTTCCGTGGCCGCGATCAATTACCGCTATGTCAAAAACGGCGTGGAGGAGAAGGTCGAACCGCCCGTCAAGGCCCCGCTCGAAGACGCGGCCCGAGCACTGCAGCTTATCCGCTCCAAGGCGTCGGGATGGAACATCGACAAGAAACGCATCGGCGCCACCGGCGGTTCCGCGGGCGGGTGCTCGTCCCTTTGGCTCGCCTTCCACGACGACATGGCCGACCCCAAGAGCGACGATCCCATCGTCCGTGAATCGACCCGGCTTTATTGCGTGGCCGTCGACGGCGCCCAGACTTCGCTCGATCCCAAGGAGCTGCGCGAATGGCTGCCCAATTACACCTATGGTGCGCACGCTTTTGGCCTAAAGGATTTTCAAACAATGTTCGACCAGCGTGCGCGTGTGCTGAAATGGATCAAAGAGTATTCACCGATCGAACACGCCACCAAAGATGATCCGCCGATCGCGCTGTTCTATGGCGGTGTCAAGGGGGCCAAGCCTGGCGAAAACCATCCCGATCCGACGCACTCGCCGGTGTTGGGAATGAAATTGGCCGAGAAATTGAAGGACCTCGGCGTCGACGTGGTCCTGTCCTACAACGGCAACCCGCATCCGCAATACCCAAGCGCTCAGGCGTACCTAATCGATCGCCTTAAGAAGTAATTCGCTTGCACTCGAAAGAAAGGGCAGGGATTGCTCGCAGCCCTTCTGTTCGGACCCGCGCAACTCAGGAGCGGTGCGGACCAGGCCGCTTGGACGGAGTGGGTAGGCCGTCCTATCGAAAGAAATGCCAATACCAGTCGCGCGGCGATGGTCGTACGCCTTGGTCAACTGCAAATCAAGCCTTGCTCCCTCTCGTGGACCAGGATGTAGGTGATAACTGATGATCTCGCCGGCCTAACCCTGCCGCTCGCTGCGTGATACCGGGAATCCAGTTGCCGAAGTTCCTCTCTGCCTGCTGGTGTTGTGAGCAGGGATTGAAGTTCCTTCTCCCGCTCTGAGAGTGTTTTCTTTGGAGGCATGGGGTTATCCTTCCCGAAGTGAAATGGGCGAATGTGATGTCCTGATGCCGGGGCGTGAAAATGCTTCGATGGCTTCTGCCCGGCGCTTACAAGCGGGATAGGACTTAGCCCATTTTTTGCAGGCCAGAGGTTCTCCTGCTTTCAAGGAATGGCTCGTTGTCCTGCGTCCTCTCACTTTTCCAGTCCCTTCCCGCTGAAAAAGAGAACGATGCCCCGCCGCAGGTCGGACAAGGAAGCGCATGCATTCCCGTCGTGGTCACGCTAATCGTCTTGCCCCCGCCGCATCGCCAGCACTTAGCCATTGATCTACCCTCCATTAAGGGCCGGGGTGAGCGCCCAGCCTGGGATTACCCGCCAAAAATGGTGTGTGCTATTCAGCTTTTTGTTCCGCCACGGTTTCGCCGGTTCTTGTTCCGCCACGGCTCCTCCAGGGGAGGCGCTGGGAGTGCGGCACGCACTGCACCGTCCAATAAGCGTGACACCAGGGAGCGGCGGGAACGAGCCGGTTTCTTGCCAATAGCCTTCTTGTGGATCATCGTTTCCTTCCTTACGTTTAGAAAACATGACATTCCGGCAAAGTCTCTACGCCGACGCCGAGTCGAGTGAGCCACGTTGGGCGGAAGCCTGTGTTTCCGAAAGCGAAAAAAAACGACGTGGAGAAACACTTTGAGGTGTTTCCCCACGTCGGCTAACTCTTTGACGAACCTCCCGGCGGGGCCGGGTTTTCCTTCACCTAGTCATCCGACTACTCCATCACTGACTCCATCACTGGTTGTACGTCTCGAAATGGCGAATGCAAGTGCTTCCCCGCGCCTTGTGGCATGTGTAAACGGTACTCTTAGGGGCGCGACGTGTGTATTTTGGCGTCGGCGGTCGGCCCGTCACAGATACCGGGCTCGTCTATTGCGATGCGACAATGCCGCTTAATCTAATTGCCCCACCCCCCTCCTTTTGTTACATTCGATCATCCCTGTCTCCGGGAGAGCGGCAATGCTCCGTATCTTGGGTTCCCCCAGAGCCCTGTGCGACAACCTGACCCGCCGGGAGATGCTTTGCGCCGGCGGGCTCGGCATGTTCTCCCTTGGGCTGCCTGATTTATGGCGCTTGCAAGCCGCCCAGGCATTCAGCGCAACGCCAAAACACGCACAACCGCCGCCGCGCCGCAGCCATTTCGGCCGTGCCAAGCGCGTCATTCTTCTCTATCTCTACGGAGCAGCCGCACAGCATGAACTATTCGATCCGAAGCCGCTGGCGCGGGCCGAGATTCGCGGTGACTTCCGACCAGGCGCCACCGTCGTGCCGGGCCTCCACATCTGCGAACACCTGCCGCGCCTGGCCCGTGTCATCGACCGCTGCACCGTCCTTCGTTCAATGTCACATCCGTTTAACATTCACTCGGCCGCATACACCATGACAGGCGTGGAGCGGGTCGATATTCCGATGGAGCTTAATCCGCGCGATGTCCGCCATTGGCCTTCGTTCGGCAGCGTCATCGATTACCTGCAGCAGCAGACCGAGCGGACCTCCCCGAAGGTGCCACGCAATATCGGGCTGCCATTCCCGTTCAGCAGCCGCTCGCCTCAGTTTCAGCGGGCCGGCCCCTTTGGCGGCTTTCTAGGTCCGAGCTTCAATCCAGTCTGGACGGAATGGGAAGGTACGCCCACCACCGTGGTGTCGCGTTGGAACGGCGCCGGCGACGTTACAGTCGCCGATCCTTATTTGGAAGTCAACCTGGGTGGGAGGTTCTTGGTCTCAAGTGCGGCGCGGGCAGGGCCGGACCTGACGCTGGATCGCCTTCACAGACGTCGATCGCTTCTTCAACAATTCGAAGATGCGCGCCGCCAGGTGGATGCCTCTCCGGCCGCGCGCAACCTCGACCGCTACCAGAGTATGGCGTATTCGCTGCTCGCCTCGCCCGAGATGCGCCGCGCCCTCGACTTGGAGCGCGAACCAGCGGCGCTGCGCGAACGCTACGGCTGGAATGTGTTTGGACAAGCGACGCTTGCGGGCCGGCGCTTGCTCGAAGCCGGGGCCACGGTAGTGACGGTCATTTGGGATGAGATCACCATCGCCAACACCGCCTGGGACACGCACTTTCGCCACTTCGAACGGTTGCGGGACGAACTCTTGCCGGGGCTCGACATGGCCCTCAGCTCTCTGCTCTTGGACCTCGAAGCGCGCGGCATGCTCGACGACACCCTGGTGCTGTGCCTGACCGAGCATGGCCGCACCCCGCTTATCTCCAATACGGCGCGCGGCGCAGGCCGGGAGCATTGGTCGAACGTCTATAGCAACCTCATGGCCGGCGCCGGCATCGCGAAGGGGCGGGTCGTCGGCAGCTCCGATCGCGATGGCGCTTTCGTGCGTGACGACCCGGTTAGCCCGAAAGACATTCTCTGCACGCTCTACCACCTCTTGGGTATCAACCCACACACCACCATTCCCGACCGCCTCGGGCGTCCATCGCCGCTGGTTGCGGAAGGACGAGTCCTGTATCAGGCACTGGAGTAAAAGATCCGGGGCTCGGACGGAGCCACGATCATTCGCATCGCCATCCACGTCCCTCCCCATTGGCTTGATTTCGAGGAGTGGCTGAATGAAGATCAAACGGATCGGTGCTTATCAGGTCGAGTTGCCGCTCCACGAAGGAAGTTACAAGTGGTCGGGAGGCAAATCGGTTTCGGTCTTCGATAGCACGGTGATCGAGGTCGAAACGGACGCCGGCGTCACCGGTTGGGGGGAGGTTTGCCCGCTCGGGCCCTTCTACTTGCCTGCTTACGCCAAGGGCGTGCGCGCCGGTATCCTCGAGCTCGGTCCGCATCTGCTTGGCGAGGACCCATGTCAACTCGGGAAATTGAATCGCCGGATGGATGCCGCCCTCAAGGGGCACGCCTACGTCAAGTCCGGCATCGACATGGCCTGCTGGGACATCCTCGGGAAGGTCACGAACCAACCGGTGTGCGTGCTTCTGGGCGGCCGGTTCGGCGAAGACTTCTGCCTCTATCGCGCCATATCGCAGGAATCACCTGAGGCGATGGCGAAGCGCGTCGCGCAATACCGTTCGGAAGGCTACACTCGATTTCAGCTCAAGGTTGGCGGCGACGCGGATACCGACATCGAACGTATTCGCGCCGTTCGCGCCTTGCTCCAACCGGGCGACCGCCTCATCGCCGACGCCAACACCGGTTGGCTGATGCACGACGCGATGCGGGTCGTCCGCGCGGTTCGTGATGTGGACGTCTACATCGAACAACCGTGCTTGAATTATGAGGAATGCCTCAGCATCCGTCGCCATTGCGATCACCCCTTCGTCCTCGATGAGGTGATCGATTCGATCGACATGCTCTTGCGAGGACATGCCGATCGCGCCATGGATGTCGTCAATCTCAAGATCAGTAAGCTCGGCGGCTTGACCAAGATGAAGCAGGCCCGCGATCTATGTCTTTCGCTCGGCGTGGCCATGACGCTCGAAGATAGCTGGGGCGGCGACATCATCACGGCCGCCATCGCCCATTTGGCTCACAGCACGCCACCCGAATTTCAGTTCACTGCGACCGATTTCAACAGCTATGTCACCGTCAGCGTCGCCGATGGCGCCCCGAAGCGCGTTAAGGGCCGCATGGCGGCAAGCACTTGCCCGGGACTCGGAATCACACCCAAGATGGATGTGCTCGGCAAACGGGTGCTTGAGGTTTCCTAACGCGATTCTTCAATGCGATAAGAAGGGAAAGACCTCCATGAACACACGAAAACCCATGCATCGGCGTCAATTTCTCGGGTCGGCTGCAGCAGGCCTCGCGGCGCCTTTCATTGTGGACTCGCCTATTCGTGCCCAAGACCGGCAAGGACAGGGCCCGAATGGACGCATCAACATCGGCTTCATAGGAGTCGGCATCATGGGCCGCGGGCACCTGCAAGCGTTGCTCGGCAATCGCGGCGTTCAAGTGGTTGCCGTGAGTGATGTGCATCGAGGCCGGCGCGACGACGACGTCGAGCGTGTTCATCGGGCGTACGCTCAGAAGCGCAAGGCGGGGACCTATCGTGGCTGCACGGCGTTCGGCGATTTTCGCGAGCTACTTGCGCGGCGAGATATTGACGCCGTGCTTATCGCGACGCCGGATCACTGGCACGCCATCCCCGCGATTCTCGCTTGCCGGGCGCGGAAAGACGTTTATTGCGAAAAGCCGCTCTCGCTGACGATCGCCGAGTCGCGGGCCATGGTCAAGGCTGCGCGCGACAACAACATCGTCTTTCAAACCGGCAGCCAGCAGCGGACCGAGTTCGGCGGTGTTTTTCGCAGGGCCGTCGAGTACGTCCGGAGCGCGCGAATCGGTCGGGTGAGAACGGTACGTGTCGGCGTCGGCGGCCCCGCCCGGCCTTGCGACCTTGCCGACGAAGCGACGCCGGACGGCGTCGATTGGGAAATGTGGAACGGCCCTTCTCCTGCCCGCGCTTTCAACCAGGTGCTCTGCCCAATCGGAATCCACAACCACTTCCCAGCCTGGCGCAATTATCGCGAGTATGCGGGCGGCGGCTTGGCCGACATGGGCGCACACCATTTTGACATCGCCCAGTGGGCCCTCAACATGGATTCGAGCGGACCGACCGAAATTCATCCACCGGAGCGCGGCGACACCGGCCTGCGCTTTGTTTACCCCAATGGCATTGAGATGTTCCACGGCGGTCCGAGCGGCTGCACTTTCGAAGGAACCGAAGGCGCCATCTACGTTGATCGCGGTGTCCTACGCTCGACACCGGCGACCATACTGCAACAACCGCTCGGCGAACGCGATTTTCATCTCCCCGACGTGGGCAACAATCATTTGCAAAACTGGCTCGACTGCATGCGCACGCGCCGCCGGCCCGTCGCCGACGTCGAGATCGGCGCCAAGAGCGCCCAAGTCTGCCAGCTTGCAAACATCGGCTACCAGCTATGCCGCCCGCTCCGCTGGAACCCACAGCGCGAGAAGTTTGCAGACAACGCGGAAGCCAATCGGCTGCGGACTCGGGCGAATCGGGCGCCGTGGAACCGGATATTACAGAACGCGTAAGGATTCACGCAGCGTGACAATTGAAGTGCGACGGACTCGAACTCGGAACCACCGGATCTGTATTGGGAAGTACTATGTGCACTTTTTGTTTGCCCCTCCTAGTTCTAGCCGGCTTCTCTTTCGCCCAGGCGACTGACACGGCCAAGCGGAGCCGAACCGTCATGCTAAGCGAGCGCGCCGGCATCGCGCGGGTACAAGCCCCCACAGAAATTACCGTGCGGTGGGAGCGGAGCGCACTCAAGGATGCCAGTGATATCCGGCTTTTCCACGTCGTGAACAATCAGAAAACCGCCGTGCCATGCCAAATTCTTGCTGTGACGTCGCATGATGCCACCGACACCTTCGCACCTGCAGCGCAGTCTTTCATTCGGCTGGCTTTTCTCGCCGACGTCGACGCCAAAGGCACGGCGACCTACGAAGTGGCTTTGGGCGGTCCGCGCCCTCCTGTGGGCGCCGCACTGAAAGTGGCGGGAACCGGTGTCGGCACTACCGCTGAAACTGGACCGGTCGCATTCGAACTGCACGGACCATCCGGTCAATTGCTGGCGTTGACAGCGCCGCATCCGGTCGGATCTGACAAGAAGGCACAGCGCGACCGACTCGTTTTTCTCCAATCCAAAGAACGAGGCGAAGTGCCCATTCATTGGAATCCGGACGCTTGGCCCATCGGCAAGCCTTGGGGCCACACCTCTGATTGGAATATGCCGGTTGCCTTCGATCCATCTGTGCACGCCGTCGACGTTCCACCGGCTGCAACCGACAAGAAGCTGCCTTTTTTCTATCGCGAATGGCGCGGGCCCCTTTTGTATCGGTTAACACGGTGGGGTCGAATGCCTTTTGCGCCGGAAGCAGATGTCAGCGTGACGTACACGTTTCATGCGGGCTCGCCCATCGTCTTGGTTGAGTCGGTGATGCAATTCCGCAAAGCTTTGGCCGTGCATGCCGTGCGAAACGACGAGCTGGTTTTCTCTCGTCATCAGTTCGATACGGCGCTTTGGGTGACGAAAGACGGCAAACTGCACAAGGCGCCGGCCTACGACCATAGCGACAAGGATCGCTCCTTCAAGGAAATCGCTCGGCTGCCGCCTGACATACCGTGCTTGGGACTTGCCAACGAAAGAAAGGGGCACGGCGTTGCACACATTACGCTAAGTACGACGAACGTGAACCGGCTCACGGGCAATGCGGCCGACGAAAGCGCTCATTTCTACATCCGCGATTACGACGAGCACGGCCGCGGCAGTCCCGCGAATTTTCTCTACTTCGTGCGCCCCCTAGTCTATCGAGCCGGTTATCTGCCCACCAAAGTCGAGTCCGGGTCGATATACGTGGCCCGAAGCGGGATCCTGCTGTTCAATCTGGGCAAGGGTGAAAACCGGTATGAGGAGTTGCTGCGCTGGCAGAGGGCGCTGGCAGAACCGTTGCAGGTGGTGGTTGACTGAGCGTCTTGTGGTGCTGCCGTTGACCAGGGAAACTCGCGCCGATGTAAACGTGGAATTTGTTCGTTCCGAGACATTCGGCTATTGCTCGACGATCGCCTTGTTCGAGACGCCAGAGATGTGGTTCTCATTGGTTACTCTATGCCTCTCATAGACACTGCGGCCGGCTTTCTGTTCCGCGGAGGGCTCCAGAATCAGACCAGCGATATCACCGTGGCCGATTTGGCCCGCAGTGTCGATTGGCTGAACCGCCCGCGGACGGCCGGCGTTTACGTTAAGGGCGCGTTCTTCAAAACCATCCACACGATTCTCTGCGGGCGCAAGAAGTGGGGACCAGGTGGAAGCGGATGTGGTCCCAAGATCAAGAACTCTACGTGTTTACCCATCGTCAAACGTGTTCGCCTTCGAGATCTAGCGCCCGCCTGCGGCGGCGCCAATGCAGACGAGGTCGTCGGCAGTCCGAAAGACCAAGCGGCCCTCCACCACGGCGGGCGAGGCGAGCAGGGGAGAGCCAAGGTCGTTGCGGGCCACGATATCTAGACTGCTGCCCGCGCGGAGGACATAGGTGAGTCCCGACTCAGCAGGGAAATACATGAAGTCGCCCGCAGCGATTGGCGACGCGGAGAAGTGGTCACTGATCCGCTCCTGGTAGATCAACTTGCCGGTTACGGCGTCGAAGCAGGTCACGATGCCATTGTCATTGGCGGAATAAAGCCGGCCGCCGACCAGCGCCGGCGTCGGTACGTGTGGCCCGCCGCGCACGGCCCGCCAGACCAGATGCGTTTCCGTGACATCGCCCGAGCCGCCCGGACGCAGCGCCAATGTCGGGCCATTGCGTCCGGAAACGGAGTAGAGTAAGTCCTTGCCGGTGACGATGGCCGGGATGACTTCCTGCGTTGGGCCGTGCAGCGACCAGAGTTCCTTTCCCGTGGCCGGGTCGTAGCCGCGCACGGTTTCGCCGCCGGCAATGACCATCTCGTCGCGCTCTCCGACGCGCACCACGACCGGCGTTGTCCAGGTCATGGCCCTGGGCCGCATCGCCTCCCACACTTTCTTTCCCGTCCTCTTGTCGAGTGCCAGGAAGATTGAGTTGGCTTGGTTCTGATCCTGAGCGAGAATCACCAGATCCTTGTAAAGAACCGGACTGGAGCCTGTGCCATGGGTCGTCTTCACCTTCAAGGCGTCATAATGCCAGAGGAGCTTGCCTTTGAAGTCATAGCAGAGGATGCCGCAAGAGCCCAGAAAGCAGATAACGCGCTCGCCATCGGTAACGGGGGTTGCCGAGGCGTAGCCGTTCTTATCACGTACACCTGGCTCCGGCGGGCTGACCGGAGCTTGGCGCGTCCAGAGCATACGGCCGTCGGCTCGATGGAAGCATTGGAGATGGCGGGCGGCGCCCTTAGCGTCGGAACTGGTGAGGAAAATATGCTCGTCCCAGATGATCGGTGATGAATTGCCGACACCGGGGATCTTCGTTCGCCAGACGATGTTGCGGCCATCCTTGTCCCACGTGAGCGGCAAGGCGGTCGCGCCAGCATCGCCCTGTCCGCTGGGACCACGGAAGCGCGGCCACTGGCGCTCGGCGCCTGGACTCGGCAGCACGATTGACAGGGCCGCCGCGGCAGCCGCGGGTTTGGCGGTCACGGTGCCCGCAATCTCAGCCGTGACTCCCTTATCGAAGGGTGGCACGACCTTGTAGCGGCGATAGCCGTCACGCATGAGTTCCAGATAGTCGTCCCGAATTTTCGCGCGACGCTCATACGCCCGCTTCAAGAGCGGCTCGGCCAGCACCTTTTCTTTGCCGCCATGTTTTTCGAGAAAGCTCTGGGCATTGTCGGCGGTGGCCACGCGCTGCCATTCCGCGGCCAGATCCGTGATGAGCATTTTCTCTAGAACGAGCTGACGATATTTTTCGTTCTTGACGTCTCCCGCCAGGACCTTGCTTTGCGGATCAAGCGGATACTTGTCGTCGGCCTCGTCCGCACGCAGCGCGGGCAACAGCACGAAAAAGGACAATAACACAACGCGGATGTGCCAACGGGAGGACACGGGAGCATCTCCACAATTTGAGATTCACAAAGCGACGGGCAGCGCTTGGCGGGCCATCGCTTCGATTAGAGCCTGTGAACGGTTCAAGGGCAACGAAAAAGGGGCGGCCGTACCAACATCGACATTGCGAAACACCCGGGCATCAGCCGCAAGACGTTGGACGTCCACCGCAGTAAAAGTCTTCGTGGCCTCGACCTTGAAGACGTTCAGGATTTCCGGCCAATAGCCCTGGGGCGCCGGCCGGAAACGACCGCAGACTGGAACGCGTCCTCGAAGAACGCTAGGCGGTGTCGTCAATTCGCTTGTGAAACCACCGAGCAAGGCAGGAGACGAGTACGTTGTGTGGAATTAATTCGATTTGGGCGTTAACACCTGTCCCGCCGGGATCGCGATCATTCGTCCCTCGTCCACGACCACGTTTCCATTGATGATCACATACGGGATACCGCGTGGATGCCGATGTGGATCGCTGAAAGTTGCCTCGTCATTCACATTCGCTGGATCGAAAATCGTGAGATCCGCCGCGAAACCGCGACAAATCAGGCCGCGATTCTCGAAACCGAGTTTCGCCGCGGAAAGGCCAGTCATCTTGTGGACTGCCGTCTCCAGCGGGAAAAGCTTCATATCACGGCAATACGTCCCCAAGACGCGCGGGAAAGTGCCGTAGGTGCGCGGGTGCGGCCTTCCGGAAAATGGGCCCGGGCCGGCGGTCAGCGTGATCGAGTCGGAGCCAACCATTACGTGCGGATGGGCCAGCACCTTTTTCACGTTGTCGGGGCTTTGGGTAAACGTCACCATCGAGACGCCGGCGCGTTCAGCCAACACCAATTCCATCATCGCCTCGGGCGGGGACTTGCCCGTTTGTCGCGCCAGGTCCGCGAGATTCATCCCTTCGAGGTCGCGCCGGGAGCATGAGGCGATAGCGATTTCGTCCCAACCGACCGTGCCGCCGTGGCCTCCCCATCGGCCATCCTTCAAGAAGCATTCCGCGAGAACGCGGCGGCGCATCTCTGGTTCTCGCAGGCGCGCGAGGCATTTCTCAATGCCACCGTCGTGCATCCAGCCCGGAAGCAGATTATCCATCTTGGTCGACCCGGCCGCGTAGGGATAGACGTCGCCGGTGACGTCGAGACCGCGCGATCGAGCTTCGTCGATCATTGCCAGGACGCGATCGAGCTTGTCCCAGTTCTCGCGACCCGAAGCCTTGACGTGTGAAATCTGCACGGGTACGCCCGCCTCCTCGCCAATCTGGATCGCCTCGGCAATCGCCTCCAGGAGCGTATGGGCTTCGCCGCGGATGTGCGAACAATAGATGCCGCCGCGCCCGGCCATGCGGCGTGAGAGACCGATCAACTCCTCCGTGGAGCCATACTCGCTGGGTGGATAGACCAGCCCCGTGGACAGGCCGAATGCGCCCGCGGCCAGCGCTTCATCGAGCAGGCCGGCCATGCATTCGATCTCAACATCGGTCGCGGCTCGCTTGTCCGCTCCGACGGCCGCAAGGCGCAAGGCGCCGTGGCCGACGAAGTGGGCGACGTTGAGCGCGACCCCGAGGCGACGCAGATGATCGAGATACTGTCGAAAAGTTTCCCAGCAAATATCCAAATCGGCGCCCAGGCCCGCCGCCCAGTCGTGAACGGCCTTCTCGCGTCCAGGGACGACCGGCGCCGGCGAAAAGCTGCACATTCCGACGACTTCGGTGGTCACTCCTTGCCGTACCTTCGACTCGGCTGACGGGCACTTGTGATAGACAAGATCGGAGTGGGCGTGCATGTCGATAAAGCCAGGCGCGACGGCCAGGCCGGCGGCATCGATCAAGCGTTCGGCGTCGCCTTGGAGATTCTGGCCAACCGCAGCGATGCAGTCGCCCTCCACGCCAACGTCCGCTATGACGCCGGGCGTATTGCTACCATCGATAACCGTGCCGCCGCGAATCAGAAGGGACCAGGCCATTGGCTTCCTCGAAAAAAACTCTCTCAGCGCCATCGTCACATGAAGCAACTCGCGGATCAAGCCCCGGCTATTCCGGCATTTGATTGAACCAGGGGTCGTAGAATTCCGCGTACTCAGACTCGCCACGCCGCCGGCCGGAGATGCTGGGCGGCTGAGAGATTTGTTGGGGCCCTGCCTGAATATGTGCGGCATACTCCTTTTCCCATTGTTCCAAGTGCGGTCCCAGACGCGTGTGCGCGCCGACGACCGCGGGCCAAGACGACCAGTCCACCTGCACCGGGATAAGGAGCTGACCGACCCGGTCCTGCGGAGAACGAAAGCCTCGCATAAGTCCGTGCCGTGCGCCCGAGTATGAAGATCACCGCTCAATCGCACGTGCCAAAGACGCGTGCGAATGTTTCCTCATCGGTGCCGCTTAGATCAATCAATCGTCTTCCTTTGGCTACATCGAAACTACGGCTTGAGCGAAAACGCGACTTGCGGGGTCATTCTATCCCGCCGACGCGCGCTGCGGACTGTGCGAATCCGTCCAAGGTGTGCCAAGTTGGACCAGTCACGCCAATGCTTCATAGATCCTCGAATGACAGTAGCTGAACTCGTCAGAGTTCGGCTTACTCCGAATTCTCACGAATTCGGCTACAGAGTGCGGTCTAACCCGAATTCTGACGAATTCGGCTACAAGATCCGCTTTGACATGATTTCGACGGCCGCTCGTTGCGGTACGAGAGTTGCCATAGGTCGTAAGCCAGGACTGCAACTCGATTATCTTGGTCCACCGCCATGAAGCCGCGATTCATCCGCTGGTTCAAAGAACTTGGGATTAACGACGTGCCGCTCGTCGGCGGCAAGAACGCGTCCCTGGGCGAAATGTTCCGCGAATTGACGCCGCGCGGAATCCGCATACCAAACGGCTTCGCGATCACGGCTCAGGCGTACCGGCGCTTCTTGGATGCCAGCGGGCTGCGCGAGCCCATGCTGCGAATTCTAAGCGGACTCGACACCCGCAATCTTGGCGCCCTTGCGGACACCGGTCGGCGCTTGCGCGAGTTGATCCTGACGTCGCCCCTGCCGACCGAGCTGCAAAACGAAATTTGCGAGGCGTACCGCACCCTCTGCCAGGAGTACGGCCCCGAGACCGATACGGCCGTGCGCTCCAGCGCCACTGCCGAGGACCTTCCCACCGCGAGCTTCGCCGGCCAGCAGGAATCGTTTCTAAACGTTCGCGGCGACCGGGCGCTTTTGGATGCCTGCAAACAATGCCTGGCGTCGCTTTTCACGGATCGGGCGATCTCCTACCGCGTCGACAAGGGCTTCGACCACTTCGCAGTCGCCTTGTCCATCGGCGTGCAGAAGATGGTCCGCTCGGACCTGGGAGCGGCCGGCGTCCTGTTCACGCTCGATACCGAGAGCGGCTTTCCCGACGTCGTGCTCATCAACAGCGCCTATGGGCTCGGCGAAAGCGTCGTCAAAGGACGGGTCGATCCCGACGAGTTCTTGGTTTTTAAGCCGACGCTCAAGGAGGGGTTTAAGCCGATCCTCAAGCGCGTCGTCGGCGCGAAGCAGGAAAAACTGATTTATTCGGCTCGAGGCCGACAGAGCACGCGTATCGTGCCGGTCGCGCCGGAGGAACGCAGCCGTCTCAGCCTTAGCGACGACGAAGTGTTGACCCTGGCCCACTGGGGTTGCCTGATAGAAGATCACTACACGGCGAAATCCGGCCGGCCGACGCCGATGGACATCGAATGGGCACGCGATGGCCAGACGGGCCAGCTTTTCATTCTGCAGGCCCGACCGGAAACCGTCCACGCGTTGGCGCGGAAAACCACGACGCTTAAGCTTTTCAAGCTTGAAGGAACCGGCCCCGTTCTGGTCACAGGCCGCGCGGTCGGGGAAAAGATCGGCGCGGGGCCCGTTCGCGCCATCAAGGATGTGGATGGCCTGCAAGATTTCCAGCCCGGCGAGGTGTTGGTCGCGGACATGACCGATCCCGACTGGGAACCGACCATGAAGATGGCCGCCGCCATCGTCACCAACCGCGGCGGCCGGACCTGCCATGCAGCCATCGTCAGCCGCGAGATCGGCGTGCCTTGCGTCGTCGGCACGGGCAACGCCACCGCCGCGCTGACGACGGGCCGGCGCGTTACGGTTTCCTGCGCCCAAGGCGAGATCGGCAACGTGTATGACGGGACGCTGCCTTTCCGCCAGGAAACGATCGACCTGGAAAGTCTCGCCCGGCCGGCAACCCGCGTCCTGCTCAACGTCGGCAATCCCGATCAGGCATTCACCCTGGCGTTCTTGCCGAACGACGGCGTCGGCCTGGCCCGCGAGGAATTCATCATTTCCGCCGCCATCCAAATCCATCCGCTGGCGTTGACCCGATTCGATTCGCTGCCCGAGGGTCCGGTGAAAGAGAAAATCGCCGAGCTGAGCCGGCACTACCAGGACAAAGCTCAATATTTCGTCGATAAGCTGGCGGAAGGCGTCGGCCAAATCGCGGCGGCGTTCTATCCGAAGGACGTGATCGTCCGCCTGTCGGATTTCAAAACGAACGAGTACGCCAAGCTCTTAGGCGGCGAAGCATTCGAGCCGAAGGAAGAAAATCCGATGATCGGCTTCCGCGGCGCTTCGCGCTATTACGATCCACGCTACCGCGAAGGCTTCCTTCTCGAATGCCGGGCCATGAAGAAAGTCCGCGAGGACATGGGCCTGACTAACGTCAAGTTGATGATCCCCTTCTGCCGCACGGTGGTCGAGGGGCGGAAGGTCCTTGCCGTCATGGCAGAGGCCGGTCTGCGGCGCGGCGACAACGGCCTCGAAGTCTACGTGATGTGCGAGATCCCGGCCAACGTGATTCTCGCCGAGGACTTCGCGGAGATCTTCGACGGCTTCTCGATCGGCTCCAACGACCTGACGCAACTCACGCTCGGCCTGGACCGCGACTCTGAAATCGTCGCCCATCTCTTCGACGAGCGCAACCCGGCCGTGATGAAATTGATCGAAGACGTGATCCGCCGCGTCCGCGAAGCCGGTCGCAAAATCGGCATTTGCGGCCAGGCGCCCAGCGATTATCCCGAGTTCGCGCGATTCCTGGTGGAGTGCGGCATCGATAGCATCTCACTGAACCCGGATTCGGTGCTCAAAACTACCCAAGAAATCGCCCAGATGGAGAAACAGCTCAAGGAGAAGGTCGGCAAAAAAAACGTGCCCGTAAGGTCATAGATTACACCTATTTCCAAAAGGAGCGGCCCATGTTCGCGATCAAAACCATCTTGCATCCCACGGATTTCTCACCGCGGTCCCAGGCGGCGTTTGAGATGGCGTGTTCCCTGGCGCGCGAACGCCAGGCGCGGCTTGTATTGCTGCACGTGGTCGAAGTGCCGCTGGTCGTGCAAAGCGGCGTCATGACGCCTCCGCCTCCGCCGCCACCGGAGGAGGAAAAGAACGCCGCTTGGAGCAAAATCAAAGCCATCAAAGCGCCGGACAACTCCATTGCGCTTGATTATCGCGTGGTAATGGGCGACGTGGGAACGTCGATCCTGGACGTCGCCAAGGAAGTCCACGCCGATCTCATCGTTCTGGGCACGCATGGCCGCACCGGTCTGAGCCGCCTCCTGATGGGCAGCGTCGCCGAGAAAGTCGTGCGCAACGCGGCGTGTCCCGTGCTTACCCTAAAGACGCCAGCGTAACAATATCCCAAAAGAAGTTACTCCTCTCGATTTCGAAAATTCCGAGGACGCAGCCATGATCTCCTTTTCTGACTGGTTTGTACCGGCTCTGATCGGAGCGACTTTCACCCTGCTCGGCGCCGTGAAGATCTACGGCTTATCCAGAGGAGTCGTCGGCGGCGCCGACAAGCCGTTTGTCACGAGACTCTGCGGCACGTGACCGACCTGGGAGAGCCGCGGTCTGCGGCTGGGTGTGCCGCTGCTTTTTTTGGCGGTTGGATTGGTCAACCTCGGTTGGCTTGCGTGGGTTCTATGGTCAGGCAGCTATCAACAATAAGAGAGAGACACGTGGGAGGGACCGCCCTGAACGATGAGCGCGTGATCCTGCGCGACGGCTCGACGGCACACATCCGCGTGGCCGGTCCGGACGATGTGGATCGCCTTGGCGCGTTCTTCGCAGGTCTTTCGCCCGAATCGCGGCGCAGCCGATTCTTCTCCGTCGCCCCTCCCAAGCCGGATTTCGTCGCCACCTTGTGCCGGGACAATGCACGGGACGCCTGCTTGACTTTGATCGTTACGCGCATCCGCGACGGACAATCCCATATCGTGGCGACGGGATCCTATCTGGCTCTGGACGAGAGCACGGCCGAGGTCGCATTCGCCGTCGATGATTCCCTACATGGCAAAGGCTTGGCCACAGTGCTTCTGGAGCGGTTGGCCCAGGAAGCCCGCCGTCAGGGATTCGCGCACTTTTGGGCGCTGACGAAGGCCGACAACCGGGCCATGCGCGATGTATTTCTCGAATCCGGCTTCGACGTTCAGGAAAAAGCCGAAGGCAACGAAGTCGTCGTCGATCTCGCGGTGCTCCCCAGTGAAGCAGGACAAGCGCGCATCGAAGAACGCCAGCGGCTTGCGACCGTGGCGGCCCTCGGACGATTTTTTCGACCCGAATCCGTGGCTGTCGTCGGCGCGTCCCGCGATCCCGAAAGCATCGGCGCCCGCGTGCTTCAGGCCCTGATTGAGGGCCAGTTTCATGGCCGCATCTTTCCCGTCAATCCGAAGGCGGCCGAGCTGCGCGGCCTGAATGCGTACCCCGCTGTGAATGCGCTGCCCGAGACACCGACTTTGGCGATCATCGCCGTGCCTGCCCATGCCGTTCTCAATGTCGTCGATGACTGTGCGCGCCGGGGCGTACGCGCCATGATTATTCTTTCGGCAGGCTTTGCAGAGGTCGACGGCTCTGGAACGGATCTGCAGCGGCAGCTATTGGAGAAGGTGCGCGGCCACGGCATCAGCCTCATCGGTCCCAACTGCCTGGGTCTGCTTTCCACGGCGCCGGACGTTCGGCTCAACGCGACTTTCCTAGTGGGCTTGCCGCCGCAGGGCGCCGTGGCGATGTCGTCGGACAGCGGCGCGCTGGGCGTGGCGCTCCTCTCGGCCACCGAGCACTACGATCTCGGCATCTCCAGTTTCGTCAGCGTCGGCAACCGCGCGGATATTTCCAGCAACGATCTTTTGGAGTATTGGGAACAGGACGAAGCGACAAAAGTGATCCTTTTGTACCTCGAGTCGTTCGGCAATCCGCGCCGTTTCGCCCGCATCGTCCGCCGCACCTCACGGCAAAAGCCCATAGTCGCCGTCAAGGCCGGACGCACCGGGGCCGGTCGCCGCGCCGCCGGTTCGCACACTGCGGCCCTCGCTGCCAGCGAGCAAGGCGTCGACGCCCTCTTCGGGCAGACCGGCGTCATCCGGGCCGACACGCTCCAGGAAATGTTCGAAATCGGCACGGCCCTGGCGAACCAGCCTTTGCCGAAGGGCCGCCGCGTGGGCATCGTCACCAACGCCGGCGGCCCCGGCATCCTCTGCGCCGACGCTTGTGAAGCCGGCGGCTTGGAGCTTCCGCAACTTTCCCAGAAAACGCGCAACCAGCTCGCGGCTTTCCTTCCTCCGACCGCCAGCCTTGCAAACCCGGTGGACACGATTGCTTCCGCGGGCGCCGACGAATTTCGCAAGACCGTCTCGACGGTGCTTCAATCGGGCGAAGTTGATTGCTTGATTGTCATCTACGTCTCGATCGGCGGACCCTACGTGAAAGCGATTCCAGACGCCATCGCCCTAGCGGTCTGTTCGGTCCGCGACTCCGCCGCCCGCGACATACCCGTTCTCGCCTGCCTGATGCCCGATCAAAACGTTCACCATCTCCCCATTCGCGATCACGACCGCATTCCGTGTTATGCCTATCCGGAAGCCGCCGCCAGGGCGCTCAGCAAGGCCGCGGCGTACGCAAGTTGGCGCTCGCAGCCCGCGAGCGCCGTTCCGCGCTTCGCGGACATTGATTTTCAGATCATTCGCTCTGTGTGCCGCAAGGCTTTGCACGAGCGCGGCAGCGGTTGGCTTTCGACGGAGGAAACTCGCCGAGTCCTTTCTCTGCTGCAAGCGCCCTTGGCCCCGGGCGGCGTGGCGGCAACGGCGGAGCTAGCGGTTGACATCGCTCGTCGCATCGGTTTCCCGGTGGCGGTGAAGCTCGCCTCGCACGAACTCGTGCACAAGACCGAGATCGGCTGCGTCCATCTCAATTTGCCCAACGAAGCCGCGGTCCGGCTGGCATTCAACGATATCGAAGACCGGTTGCAGAGGAGAAATGAGCGGAAGTTCATGGAAGGCGTTCTCGTAGAGCGCATGATCGCCGGCGGCGCCGAAGTCATGATCGGCAAGACGCACGACCCCGTCTTCGGCCCGCTCGTCGCCTTTGGCTTGGGCGGCATTCACGTCGAAATCCTCGGCGACGTCTGCTTTCGCGTCACCCCGCTCACCGAGCGCGACGCCGCCGGCATGATCCGCTCCATCCGCGGCATCAAGCTCCTCGAAGGCTACCGCGGCCATCCCCCAGCCGATTTGCCCGCCCTCGAGAATCTTCTCCTCCGAATCTCACAGCTCGTCGAGGAGATTCCCGAAATCGACGAGCTGGACTTGAACCCCGTCATCGCATTGCCGCCGGGACAGGGCTGCCGCATCGTGGACGCACGTGTGCACGTCAAGTAAACCTTCCCCCTCTCCCCCGCCTGGAGGGAAGAAATCGCTCGCAACAACTGCATCGGCGGGGGAGAGGGCCGGGGTGAGGGGGATGCTCGTGATTGCCGTCACCCGTGCCCGCCCCGCTCGGCGATCAGCCGTATCGCGGCCGCGTTGACGAATATCTTGCCGTGAAACCGTTCGCCCCATGTCGACGGCGTAACATCGCGATACTCGTGCAGGAAGTCAGGTCCATATCCCGGATGAAGCTGCTTGCGCAATGACGCCCGCGCGTTCGGATCGGCGCCGTGGTCCAATAGCAACTGCGTGAATGGCGCGATCTGCGGCTTGCCGTGATGGTTCATCCAGAAATTCGGCTGCGACACCACGGTTGCGAAGAGCGCCGTGTGGCCGCCGAAACCGTCGGCATCCACCGTTGCCCGCGCGTCGACGTTCATGCCGCGCTCGAGGAGCCATTGCGCGATCTCCATCTCGTCGTAATCGACGCACATGTGCAACAGCGTCGCGCCGGCCAAGGGCGTCCCATGCGTCGCCTGGATCTCGTCGTGACAGCCAAGTTCCGGCGGATAAATCTCTTCGTGCGTAAACGTCCGCCGCAGCAAGTCCGGATCACGCTTCAGGTGCTTTTCGAGCAAGTCGATCCGCCCACGATGAAGCGCCATCGTCGGCGAATCCGGCAGTTCGAAGCCATGCTCGACATACATTTCCAAGATCTGATGTTTGGCCGACGGCTTGCGACTATCGGTCTCCAGCACCACATCAACCGGCGCCAACCGCATTCCGTCCGCATCGCGCACCCGTGCGCCAAGTTCCAGCATCAGCTCCGTTCCAGAGACGCTCAGCGTATAGGCCGGACCATCGAGACAGCCTGCCGGCGGCTTCGGCCTGCCTAAGAGCGCGTGTAACTTGCGCGCGGTGCCGATCTGGCTCTGCAAGGTCGCCCGGCCCAGCGCCGATTCCAGGTCTTTTGCGCCGAGCCCATGCAGCATCTCGATGATCGCGTCCCGGCCCAGATTGGCGGCGTAAGACATCGACGGCCCCCAGTTGCTTTTCCTGATCGTGGCGTTTTCGTGTAGCAAATGTGGATGTTTGACCACCAGCTTGCGGACCGCCTCCACGTCGTCGCGCCAGATGGCGTCGATCAATCGGCAAGCGAGCACCAGCCGTGGCCAGCTCGGCGCCTGGTAGCTGCGCGCGAGCACGAGCTGGGCATCGGCAAGCTTGGCGCTGCCAGGCTCGATGTGCTCGGGATGATGCACCCGCAATTCCTCAAGAGTCGCAGGATCGCCGTTTCGGATTTGGCGCAGCAAATCTTTCGCCTGGTGCTTGAGTTGCTCGACGTTGGGACGGACGGGAAGTTTGCGTTCGGCCATGACGAGCCTCCTTCGAAAGCTGCCCGCGGTCCGCAAGCGTCGGGCTAAAAGGAGGTTCGTGGGAACCAGTGTTTCAGCGAATAAGCCAGGTGGACTCAGTCCTGCCCGCGGAGGGGAGGGGTCCTGTACGCCAAGAATCAATCTTATCCCGAAGGGATTGAATCTCAAAGCCCAGGGTCGCCGCATGGCGCACCTTGGGAAGGAACGAGCGTGTCCCAGCGCCTACCGCGAAGCGGTTGCATCAACATCGGGCTCGTTTGGTTGCATGAACCAAGCGTTCCAAGCGTCAACTACAATGAGCGTCAGGCGTATTGCAAAGGTGAATGAACCAGACTCCCGAGGCCCCCAATGCGAACTTCATTGCTGTTGATTTTGGCGGCCTGCTTGTCGGCGCCCCAAAGCCCGCAAGACAAGTCGGTACCCGGCGAACTCGAACAACTCAAGGGCGTCTGGTCGCTCGTATCCGGCGCGCGTGACGGCAAACCAATCGCCGACGAAGCCGCCAAACACATGAAGCTCGTCTTCATCGACGATATGCTCACGATCGCCGGCAAGGAGCCCGCGGAGGATTTCAAGATCAAGCTGAAGCCTGACAAGAAGCCCTGCGAGATCGACCTGGAAAGCAAGGAGAAATCACGGCTCGGGCTCTATCGAGTCGACGGCGACAGTCTGAAAATCGCGCTCGGCGAATCGGGAGACGCTCGCCCAACCCAACTCACGCCAGAGCCTAATTCCAAGGCGACATTCCTAACTCTCAAGCGCAGTCATCCCCGCTTGGTGAAAGACAACGTGATCAAGTCCCCGGAAAACCCCGCCGTCAATCTGGAATTCGACAAGGCATTCAAGTACGCGGGCAGCGTCAGCTTCATCCTCTACGGCGTCGCCCATGCCGAGCAGCATTTCTTCGTCGATCTCGACAAGGACAATCGCGTCAAGCGGCTCTATTGGGTGCAGTTTGAAGGCTTCTTGCCCAACAACAAGCACACCTATAAGTACAAGGTCACCAAGACCGCGAACATCGGCGGCCTCGACTTCGTCGCCGACGCCTCGTTCCGCAACGCCAAAAGCACGGGCCGCAAAAACTCCGACTCCGCCCGTGCCCGCGCTTTTCTAGAAAGCAAAGGCTATCGCATGCAAAGCGACGAAGTCATCAGCCAGCGCCTCGTTCACCTGATGGGCGAGGAGAAACGCGACGAGCTGATGATCATCTACATGGAGGACTTAGCCGGCAATGGGCTGAAAGCCGCCGACTTCAACCGCAACGGCAAAGCGGCGGAGCAGTGGCCAGAAATGTCGAAGCAACTCCTCGAACGGGCGGTGAAAGGGATAAAGATCTCGCGAGAATAGAAATATGGCACCCCCCCCAGAGATGAAAGAAAACTCCTGGGGCGCGTGAATAGGAACTGAAGGGCCCCAGGATTGGCTTAGCGAGTCGGCGGAGTTAGTTGGAGCTTTTCCGCTTCTTGCTGCTGGACAAAGTGATCTCCATCACCCTGCCGTTCGTGACGTTGATGGTGGCGCGCAGGCCCTTCTCGGCGTCGATCTTGCTGAATTCGCTGGCCTTGAGACCGCCCTCGACAACGATTTTCTGGTCCTCATTGTCCATCTTGCTGACCTTGACGTCCTTGGCGATTTCATAGGTCTTGGCGTCCTCGAACTTTTTCGTTTCCTTGTCGTAGACCTGGAACGTGACCTTGCTGTCTCCGATCTTGGTGATCTTGCCCTTCATCTCTTCCGCCATGCTCAGGCCGGCGCTCAGCCCGAGAACCACAACCGCGCAAACGAGCTTTCGCAACATAGTTGCTCCTTGATTGAGGGAAAAACACGGAACGTATGATGATCCCGGCTCCTTGCCGAGATGCAACGCCGGCTCAGCTTCGCGGCCTTTCCGGCCGCCGAAGGCAAAAAAAACGACGTGGTCGAACACTCTAAGGGTATTCGACCACGTCGGTTTTACCGGGCGACAAGCCCCGGCCTGTCCGGATCGGCTTTCGCCCAGTCATTCGACTAACAAGATGATCCCGGTTCCTCACCGGTGGACTGTGAATAAGCTATGCAACGCCAAAGGAAAGTCAAGGCTTGGCTATTGCGGATTGCGAACCCGCTCACCTCACCGCGGATCGCTCACTGGACAAGATTTCCCCGGTAGCGCTTGCGACAGCTGGCGGTATCTTCCAGGCATGGGAGGCAATCCCTCGGGAACGCCTTCCAGATAGAATTCCCATTTCTGCGCATTGGGTGTCCCCTTGCCAAACAGTTCGAAGGCTTTTGCATGCAGTTGCGACGTTTCCCCTCGCGTCACCAGGTCCACGTCCTTAGTTGCCAGGCTTAGACCGAAGCGCAGAATCAGGGCGGACCGGCCCAATAGATAAAGATCGAAATGCTCTCCTACACTGGCATGTTTGGACATCTTCAGGTCAATCGCCTCAAGAAAGCCGATGAGTTCGCTCTTGTCCATGGAATCATCCGTGTCGCGCCGGGACCTGACGTCCCTCAGCCTTCGCCAGAGACAACAATGCCTTGGCCCGATGCCGAAACGTATCCAAGTCTGCCGCGTAGTTGATCCGCCAGCGCTTCCACACGGGTGAGGTCGGAAGAGTCTGCGCTTGCCGGCCTATCGGCCTCGAGGATACATGGATTTCCTCGATAGTAGCTCGACTAGATGTGAGCTTGGACGGGGGCGTGCACTGGGAGGTCGAAATGGGAGTTTCGACGGAGTGCGGTCCCAAAGAGGACTTTGGGACCGAGCCATGAATGGCTGGACGAGCTTAGCCACAATCAAGTCGCGAACCTCATGGCCAAAAGCGAGAAAAAGGGCGCGCGCAAACGAAAACGCGGCAAGATCTGAACGCCGGCCAAGTCTACGGCGGTCTCCACGTCGCGCCGCGGCATGCCTTATCCACTAAACCTCGTGCCCAAAATCCTCTTTGGGCACGCACGGCCCGCAACGCTGCTTCGACGAACCAACCACGATGAGACGGATATTGTTGCGGCTGGGCGCCGGGCCAACGAAACGGAGTTTTCTGAAGATGCGGTCCCATAGAGGACTTTGGGGCCCAGGGGAAAGGAGTTTGTGTGTTCGCTTTTTCGCCTGCATCCTTTGGATGGCCTCAAGGAAATCAAAGCCTATGCTGATGTTGATGTGAGAGCGAGACGATCGGGCTTGTTTCCGAGGTAGCGTTCTAATGGCAACTTCCACAAAAAAACAACGAAGAAGCGCGGCTCAGCTCGCCGCCGATGGATTTGCCGCGATCGTTCAAAAATTGGGCATGGCCGACGCCGTCCGCTATGTGCAACTTTACCATCAGGGTGCGGGCGATTACACCCGCGAGCGCCATCAATGGCTGGACGAGCTTAGCCACAATCAAGTCGCGAACCTCATGGCCAAAAGCGAGAAAAAGGGCGCGCGCAAACGAAAACGCGGCAAGATCTGAACGCCGGCCAAGTCTACGGCGGTCTCCACGTCGCGCCGCGGCATGCTCAACCACATCGAGACGGTTGTTGTTGCGGCTGGGTGCCGGGCCAACGAAACGGAGTTTCCAGAAGATGCGGGCCCAAAGAGGACTTTGGGGCCGAGGAGAAAGGAGAGTCAAGGTTTGCCATACCGCCAGGAGCCGCGTGAAAAGTCCAGTCCAGCGTACGTGGCTGCTGATAGTTTGCCAGCCCCGGCCACCCTGCCGCGTGCCCCGGAGCTTACCATGCCTTGGCACGCAACCAAACGAGCAATTCCTTGGGCCTGTCTTGACTTTCGGTTGCTCCAAGCCGAAGATAAAGGGAGAGGAGCATCGGCGTTGCGGATGGACGCGATAGCGTTCTTGCGCTGCAATAGGCACCGGCAGCCGTAAAACCGGATACGGGAACAACCATTGGCCGGACCGTCGACAAGGTTAGGCGTCCCCTAGCTTTTGCAGAGTTGACTCGTAACGGAAGATCGCTCCTCTTTAGACAAAGGGCGACCCTATCGAAGGGTCGCCCTGGCTTTTCGGAAGCCAGATTATTTTTCCCATCCGCTTGCGAACGAGCTTTAGGTACTGGTCATCGCCGAGGTGGGCCCGTACGACGGCCCCAGACACCATGTCCGCCAACTGCAAGAGGCTCGACGACCTGGACCTCCCTGCGCGTACTTTCTCAACCATCCCTTTGCCTTCAGCCGTCCGCAGTCGCTTGAACTCCTGGCGCAAAACGCGAAGGTACACCGGGTCCTGATTGTTGTCCACCGTCACCTTCGCGTTTAGTGGGCTCTGGGCCTCGCCTTTTGGGCCAACTCCAAGTAGGTAGCGGCTTGTTCAACCAAGGCACCCACAACTTTCTCGTAGAGGAACTCCTTGGATTGCCAGTGCTTCCCTCTGATTCTAGTCTTGTCAAGCAAGCAGGAGACGAAGGTGAATTCTTGGTCAGCAATTTCGGTCAGAATTGCCCTGCGAAAGTCCTCCTTGATCCTGGCGAAATGGAACTCAAAGTTCTTCTTCAGGTCGAGTCCCGCGCGCACGAGGGCAATTGCGGCCTCACACTTGGAAACAGCATCGGGCGAACCCACGAAGACGGCGGTAACGGCAAAATAGGGCGACGAGTTCCGGTTCCTCATGCCGCAATCACCCGACTCGTCAATAAAGATCTGCATCGTTGCATCCTGCGTGGGGGTACGGGCAGGCCTATTCTGCCGCAACCGCCTCCTTCGCGTCAAAGTCAAGGACATTGATTCTCTCCACACTGCCACTAACCTGCCGGCTCCTCCGTCGCTCCACTGACTTCGCCTTCTTTCTCGGCAGTCCTCGTCAGGGATTTTTTCATGCGTGCCAATGTCTCCGCGAAACTATCGAAATCCTCCTCGGTCATCGGCACCGGAACCTTCAGCACGGCGATCGTAAGGCTTGGTAGCGTGACGGGGAATTCACGCATTAGTGTCCCTTGACGCAGCTGGGCAAAGGTTAGCTGATGCCTCGCCGTCTCCACCTGCGTTCTTGCCTGTTCGCTCGGTTCTGTAGTCTTTGGAGCCGGGGAGGCTTCACCTTCGTCATCACCCACGTTCTCCAACGACAAAATCAGTCCCTCCGGTAATGTTAACGTGCTACCGTCCAATAATCCAGCGCAGGAGAGACTTTGTCGGAAGTCCTTGATAAATCGATCCGCCGCATTAGGATTGAAGTCCTTATCCGTAATCAATTCTGGTTTCAGCGACTCGTCGGATGGAATGTTACCGTGTTTCTGATACTGCGCGAGCAGTTCCCTGTAAATGGTCGGACTGAACGCTGCCAGCCGAAGGGCCTGGATCTTCCGGGGATGGTTGTCTGGGAACTGGTGAATGTCGATGGCAAGTCGTGTGGGGACAATCCGGTCATTCCCTTCTTCAATCAGTTTGAATTTCCGCAGCGCCGATATAATGGTCATTGCCTGGCCATGCGCGCTGCTGAATCCCATGTGCTTAAGTGCCGCGAGCAACGGAGCGCCAGCCTTCCCGTCCCTGTCGATCAACTTTTTCATCATCTGGACGCCTTCGGGCAAACTCACTGCTGGATAATTTGGACTTCGACGACGAGGCACTGCTCCAGTCGATTTTTTGGCCAGTGCAGTCGTCGCGCGGGTTGTTTTCTTTGCCATGTCGCACCTGCTTCGTGTGATTCGCCCATTAACATGTTAGCCGGAATCCTGGAGAGATGCAATAGTGTTGAAGATATATTTGGAGATTTATCGTTTTCTTTAATGAAGACGACGTGGTTAAGAATGAGCTCGCGTGTGTCAGGATCGCGAGGTTGGAACCTCCCGCGAGAATCCTGTATTCTAGCTTTCTTGCTTTCTGCCTTGCTCAGCCTGTTCAAGTTTTGGCGCCAAGAGGTTTTCCAGTATCTCCTCATCGCTCATCCCCGACTGCCACCAATACGCCGCGAACACCGCCGCATCCAGCTTCTTGTGGGCCAGGACTAGATCGTTCCACGGGTCTTCACATGCCTTGCCTCAAGTATTCTCAAGTCCATGCTCTGTTCACGCATCCATCTCGTAGCCCATTTGCTTTTCAAAAGACTGGCGGACCAATCCCATTACATAGGGCAGCTCATCAATCGATGCGAGGCCCACTTCTACATCGCCATTCCCCCAGTGTCCTACAGTCGAAACGTCTTTGCAAAGCTTCCGGGGATCGCTAATCTCGGGAAAAGCCAAGTTCAAGGCCAAACGTAATCCTTTGCTCTGCGGCTTCAGATCGACGAAGTTTGTCTCCGCCTTATATGCGACGTAGTTCTTCAGAAACTCTTCCGACACGCAGGGGTCGAGTGCCAAGACCTCCATGCGGAAGGCTTCGAACAACCCATGCATTGCAGACGCGAGTAAGTTCGGGTGATCTTCGATGGTGTAGCCCACCGCAGTCGCGGGCTTAGGTCGGTAGGTAGCTAGCACTTCAGCGTCCAAACCCGGCGCATTCCACACGTTTGTCGCCATGCCTGCGAGTTTTTCGGCACGCGACTTTATCGTGTCTTCGTTCCAATGTTCAGTTTGGCCGAGGCCGGCATTCAGCTTTAGCGGACTTTGCTTGAATCCCTTTTCCATATCGCGTTTTTCAGCGAAGGGCCGGTCACTGTATTCCGAGTTGTAGCCGGTAAGTGTGAGATTCCCTAGAGTGTGCAGCCATTTTTCTTGGATTCGCTTCCACTCCGGGCCGAGGGAATCGCGCCACTTAGCGGAAAGATTGTCGTTCTGTGGCAGGATGTGCTCGATTGTGTATTCCTCAACGCTTACCCGTTCCTTACGCCCGTGGTTTTCCAACCGACGAAGCCAATAACTTCGACTGCGGAAGTTGTAAAGATCTCGGGTTTGAAGGTCGCGCTGGAACTCCGTGTCGCTTGGAAACCGACGTTGCGACTGCAATCCAAGGAAATGCGCTTGGATGCTTTCAACGTAGCGGTCCTTTCTTAGGTACTTCGTAAAGTTGGCGAACGTCTTGTTAAGCGAATTCGGTGGAATGGCACAGATGGCTCGCCGGAAGACGTAGGATTCGACTAGGCGGACTATCGCCACAAAATCGGACTTCACCAGCAATCTTGTGGTGTAATCGTCGTAAAGCTCCAAAAGGAACGGGTAGGCAACGTCGACCTTCAGCTCGCGGAGGTCGTGAAAAGCTGACTCCAGCTCCTTGTCTGGCTCTTTGCCCAGCGCCATGGAGCAATAGTGGCCTGCAAAAGTGTGGATGTCCGCCACTAATGCATCCACGCCAGCAGCGGCCACAGAGGATGTGCGCGCGTGAGTCTTGAATGCCTCGTAGACTTCGCGAACATTCGGAATCTCGCCAGTCTTGCGTGTGAGGTAGTGGCGCATGAAGCTGTCAAAATGGGTACCGTACGCTTCCTGACCAAACACGACCTCCATCGGTCGCCAGTGGTCTGTGTAGAGCCGTGTCTGGTGCGGGGGTTCGAGTCCCATAAGTACAAAGTTGCGAATCAGGTCCGCCTGACTCAATTCACGTCCGGTGGAATTCATGCTTTCAAATATCAGTTGCGGGTTGTCTTGGTCGCGGCTAAGAGCGATATCGACGATGACGAGCTTGGCCAGGCCCTTACAGAGCGAGGCTAAATCCGCTCCGAGCTCAGATACGCAGCTATCGAAAAAGTTGAAGTTTTCCCTCACCCGAGTCGAGTTTGGCGCCGGGAGAGTTTTCTGTTGGACAATCGCAAGAAGGGTCTCCTTATCAGTCTGAGTAAGTAACAATTTGAATCCGCGCTCTCCGTCTTCGAGCGGATTGAGTAAATAATAGTTTCGGAGCTTCTTGGCGGAGAACCCGTCTAAGGGTTCGTTATCTCCCAAATGACGAGCCAGAGCTTCTAGAAGCAGCGAGACGCTCGTTAGGCGCTGCTGACCATCGATCACAAGGAGTGGCGACTGACTTGAGACCTGATAAATCCCCTTTTCGATGTAAACGATTGAGCCGACAAAGTGTCCCGAAATGGCATCATTGCCGCCCGTGCGCATAATGTCGTCCCAGAGCTGCCGGCATTCTTTTTCAGTCCACGAATACGTGCGCTGGTAGATCGGGATAACGAATTGCGGCGACTTCTTGAGGAATTCAAGAAGCTTGGCCTCGGTGGCTTTCATAGGGTGTTTCCTGTCAGTTTAGATCGTGCCTGGTAACTCCAGTTCGCCGGCGAACATGCAGAACATCAGCTTCATGAGGAAATGAGCCGCCCGCCCCGGATCGATATGCCGCTCGCGCATGCCCTCGGCGAGCTTGGCGAACTGAGCGGTAATTTCCTTGGTGCTCCGCCGTGGCTTGAGCGCTTCGGGTCCGTGAAAACTTTGCGGAGCAGATCGAGGTTTTTCGGCTCGGCCAACCCCGCCAAGTCGAAGGCGTGGACTTTGGTGGGCGTGTAGGTGAAGTTCGTGTGGATTTCGAAACGGTTAAGGTCGCAAACAACCAACAGAGGCGGGTTGTCGAGGTCTTCGCGGTACAGCTGCAGCTGATGGTAGGCGGCAACGAGATCCTTGTGCTTGCCCTTGCATTCCCAGGCGAACCTGTCGCGCATCCACACGTCCGCCCACCCTTCGCCGCCTTCCGATTTGTTGACGCCGCGCTCGAAGGTGTACCAGGAGCCATCCGGATCGGCGGCCGCGGGCTTGGCTTGGCCAAGAAGATCGCACAGGTCGAGGAAGTGCTGCTGCGCCGCGCTGCGTTCGGACAGGTTCGCGCGCTGCCATTTCACGATGAATTCTTGCGGCGTCATGGCGAATCGTCCGCAGTTCCAATGGGAGGCAATCGCATGGATTCTAGCGGATGTTGTGCAAATGTCCATTAAATAATTCACTGTAGAAGGGGGGTCAGAACCTTTGATTTAGAGGTCCGGACCCCATCTTGACGACGATGGGGCGGCGTGGGGGGTATATGAGTGTGGAACTGTGGCGCTGAGCTCGAGTTTTCGCCATAACTACCAGAATAATAAGCGATTACGCCAGCGAGCTCGCCGCCAAACTGCTTGGCGCTGAGGAGCGCCACCTTGGCGCTCGGGCGGAATCCGCCAGGATTCAATTACCGACCTGCCACATTCATTCACCGACATGCCGGATGGTTTCATCGAGGCGCCCGATTGCATCTGTCCCAGCGCCACGCTGAAACCATTTCCGTATCTCTTTTTCTGATATGCCTTTGTAGCCCAAGAATTGCGCCAGCGTCGAATGAAGCAATCCGTGAGACAATCCTCGCCGGCTCTTGCCCGGTTCGTCACTTCGGCTTATCCCCAAACCACGTAATCACGTAGTAAAACACCGGCGTCAGGAAGATGCCGAAGAGGGTCACGCCGATCATGCCGCTGATGACCGCGACGCCTAGCGAGCGGCGCATTTCCCAGCCGGCGCCGGTCGCGATCACCAGGGGAAAGACGCCGAAGATGAACGCGAACGAGGTCATCACGATTGGCCGCAGTCGCAGCCGGCATGCTTCCAAAGTCGCCTCGCGCCGGCTTAGGCCTTCCTTGCGCTTGTCGACGGCATACTCGACGATGAGGATGGCGTTCTTGGCCGCGAGCGCGATCAGCACGACGAAGCCGATCTGGCTGAAGATGTCGATCGGCATGTGGGCGATCCACGATAGGCCGGCGATCGAGGCCAGCAAGCACAAGGGCACCACCAACATGATGGAAAACGGCAATCCCCAGCTCTCGTAAAGGGCTGCTAGGACCAGGAAGACGACGGCGACGGCGAACGCGAAGACGAAAATGCCGGTGTTGCCCGCGGTCACCGCCTGATACGCGATGGTGGTCCACTCGTAGCTCATGCCGACGGGCAAATTTTGGTCGCACAATTCTTGCATCAGGGAGAGGGCTTGGCCCACGCTGTAGCCGGGCTTGGGGCCGGTGATGATGGCCGAGGATGTGAGGTTGTTGTAGCGCATCACGAAAACCGGGCCGCTGTCGTAGCGCACGCGAAGCACCGATCCCAAGGGCACCATTTGTCCTTGGCGATTGCGAACTTGGAGCAGCTTGAGGCTATCCGCGTCGGTGCGGAAGTCCCCCTCGGCCTGGACGTTCACCTGCCAGATGCGGCCAAAGTCGTTGAACTGATTGATGTAAACGGAGCCCATGTTGGCGTTGAGCGTGCTGTTGACGTCGCTCAGGTTCACGCCCATTTGTTTGACAGCTTCGCGGTCGATGTCCAGGTAGAGTTGCGGCGTGTTGGCGCGAAACGTGGTGAGGGCGCGGGCGATGGCGGGCTGGGCATTGGCCTTCTCGACGATCGTCTCGGTCGCTCCTTGAAGCGTTTGCAAGCCCAGTCCGGTCTTGTCCTCGATCTGCAATTGCAAGCCGCCGCTCTGACCGAGGCCGGGAACGGGTGGCGCCCCCAGGACAAGCGCCTCACAGGTCAAGACTTCCTCGTGATACTGCTTGGTGAGCTTCGGAATGATGGCCGCCGCCTGCGTTTCCGGCGTGTGGCGATGTTCGAAGTCGTCGAGGATAATGAAAACGGTCGCCCAGTTGGACGAATCGCACGTGAAGGCGGCCGAATAGCCCGCGACCGACATAGCCGACTTGACGCCCGGCGTCTTGAGGGCGATCGCCGAAAGCTTGTCGAGCGCGTCTTGGGTCCGCTGCACCGACGCGGAATCGGGCAGCATGACGTTGACCAGCAAATAGCCCTGGTCTTGCTCGGGGATGAATCCCTTGGGCGAGGTCACGAATCCGAAGCCGGTCAGAGCGAGGAGGCCGCCGTAGAAGATCAGGACGAGGATGCTGAGCCGCAGCCCCAGACCCACGCCCAGGCCGTAGACGTGCGTGAAGGCGTCGAAGGCCTTGTTGAAGACGCCGAAGAACCAGCCGAGAGCCTTGTTGATCGCCGGGCCAAGAAACCAGCCTGCGATGGCGCCGGGAAGAAAGACCGCGACCCGCAAGGCCCAACGGACATATTCATGGCTTGCCGAGCCAGCCTGCCGCAGGACCACGCCTTCGAGCAAGAAATAGCTCAAAAGGCCGAGCAGCACGGCGATGCCGACGCGAGGCAGCGCCTCCTTCGCTTCGTGCCCTTCGCCGTGAGGCTTGATCCAGGCCACGGCGCGAGCCGGGGCCATCGTCAAGGCATTGGTGGCCGAGAAGATAGCCGCGGTGGCGATCGTCAAGGCGAACTGGCGGAAGAACTGGCCGACCAGCCCCGGGATGAAGGCGGTGGGAATAAACACGGCCGCCAGGACCAGTGTAATGCCGATGACCGGCCCGGTGATTTCGTCCATTGCTTTGATGGTCGCCTCCCGCGCCGCCAAACCCTTGCCCATCCAGCGTTCGATGTTCTCGACCACCACGATCGAATCGTCCACGACGATGCCGACGGCGAGGACGAGCCCGAACAACGATAAGTTGTTCAAGGAAAACCCCAGCGCCTTCATCACGACGAAGGTGCCAATCAGGGCCACCACGATGTCGATGATCGGCAACAGCATGGCCCGCCAATCTTGAAGAAACACCATGACGACCACGATCACCAGGCCGGCTGCGATGTAGATCGTGTGGAAGACGTCGTCGACCGAATGGCGAATGAACGGCGTAGTGTCGTAGGCGATCTGGTAGTCGAGCCCTTGCGGGAACTTCTTCTTGAGTTCTTCCATCTTTTTCTTGACGCCGTCTCCCACGCTGAGGGCGTTGGCCGTCGGCAGCGCGAAGACGGCCAGGGCCACGGACGGATAGCGCACCTGTTTGCCGTCCTTGACGGTGGTAAGCGTGCAGTTGAGGTCCGAGTTTTGGGCGCCCAGCTCGATGCCTGCCGTGCCTGGAATCGGGTTTCCCGAGGGATCGAACTTGGTTGCACGGACAACGTCGCGAAGGTAGACGAGGCGGCCGTCCTGGCCCACCTTGACGATAATCTCGCCGAACTCCTTGGTGGTGGTGAGCCGGCCCTGCGTGTTCAGCACCAGTTGGAATTGTTGTCCTGGGGGCACCGGCTGCTGGCCAATGTTGCCGGCGGCGACATCGACGTTCTGCTCCTGGATCGCGTTCATGACGTCGCTAGCGGTCAATTCCAGCGCCGCCAGCTTCTGCGGATCGAGCCAGGCGCGCATGCTGTATTGCCGTTGGCCGAGAAACGTCACCAGGCCGACGCCGGACGTGCGCGACAGTTCGTCGAAGATATTGATCTGTGCGTAATTGCTCATGTAGAGCGGGTCACGGCGGCCGTTCGGCGAGATCAGATTCACCGCCAAGAGGATGTTGGGCGACTGCTCCTTGACGTTGACGCCCTGCTTTTGCACGCTCGTGGGAAGCTGCGGCATCGCCAGTTGCACGCGCGTTTGCACCAGCATCAGGGCGGTGTGAGTGTCGGTGCCGACTTCGAAGCTGACCGTCAGCGTGTACATGCCGTTGTTGGTGCACGTGGAAGACATGTAGATCATGCCTTCGACGCCGTTGACCTGCGCCTCGATCGGCTGGGCGACGGTATCCGACAGCGTTTGAGCGCTCGAACCCGGATAGGTCGCCGTCACCTGGATCGTGGGCGGCACGATCGGCGGGTATTGGGCGATCGGCAGGGTAAAGACGACCACCAGTCCGGACATCACGATGACGATCGACAAGACCCACGCGAAGATGGGCCGGTCTATGAAGAAGCGCGACATAGGCGGAACTCACTTGGACGTGGTTGCGGACTTTTTGGCAGCGCCGGCGCCGGACTGCGAATCGTTGAGCAGCGTCAGCATGTCGACGGGCCGAGGATCCACGGTTGCACCGGGCCGGGCGCGCTGCATGCCCTCCACGATGATCCGGTCGGTTGGCTTGAGGACTTCGACTTCTTTGGTGACGTCTTTTCCGGACGCATCGGGCTCATTCATTTTCAGGACGCTAAGAACTTCGCGCAAGCCGGCGCCATGCAACTGGCGGACTTCGACGGGACGGTACTCGACTTCATTCTTGTCATTGACGACCAGGATGTATTTCTTTCCTTGGTCGGTGCCGATGGCCCGGTCGAGCACCAGCAAAGCCGGATGCGGGGAACTCATCGGGACCGTTACACGCCCAAATAGACCGGCGAGTAGCTGATCGTTCTCATTCGGAAATGCCGCCCGCACGCGGATCGAGCCGGTGTTCGCATCGAGTTGGTTGCTGATGAAATCGATAATTCCTTCGAAGCGCTCGGGATTGCTCGTCACGGTCATCGTCACCGGCAAGGCTACTTTGCGCGGCGACTTGACCTTGCCCTCTTTGACTTCAACTCCGAAACGCAGTGCCGTGTTCTGATCCACGTCGAAGTACGCCCACGTCGGCTTGAGGGACACGATGTTGGTCAACAGGGTCACGTCTTGGCTAACTAGATTGCCGACATCCACAAAATGGCGATTGATCCGCCCGCTGAGAGGCGACGTGACCTTGCACCAGTCAAAGTTCAGCTGGGCGTTTTCTAGGGCCGCCTTGGCCTTATCGACCGAGGCTTTGGATTCATCGCGAGAGCCAAGGCGCTTAACTAAATCTTGTTCGCTAATGGCGCCCTTGTCCTGCTTCTGGACCGCGATGCCGATTTCATACTCCGCCTGTGATTTGATGAGAGCGGCCTTGGTGAACTCCAGATTCGCCTTGGCCATGTCGAGTGCCGCCTTGTAAGGACGATCGTCGATCTCGAAGAGGACCTGGTTTTCTTTGACCTCGTCGCCGTCCTTGAAACAGAGCTTCGTGAGGAAGCCCGTGACGCGGGCCTTGATGTCCACGGATTGCACTGCCTGCGTCCTCGCAGTGAACACCTGGTAGTCCGTGACCTTGCGTTCGATCGGCTTGCTCACCATGACCACGGCCGGCGGCGTGGCGACGGCCTTTGGGTTCTTTTCATTGCAGCCCGTGACTGCCACAGTCATGGCCGCTAGGAGAATAACGCACGTACCGAGAACTGACCGCAAAACGCTCATGGACGCACCTGTTACCCCTGAGGGCAGTCATACTTTCCGCGGCTGACCGAACGAATGGAACCTATTGTTTTCTGTAACTGCCTTTGAAGCAAGCAGAAGAGCATTATTTTCCTGCCTAAGTTGACTTGTGTTCAAGCACATCCGGCAGAAGCGTCTTGCCCGGCGCAGCTTCTCCTGTTGCCGGAGCGCTCGCAGGGACGGAGCCAGAGGCGGCCAGGCGGACGAGCAACGCTCGTTCGCTGTCCAGGCTGATCTTGACGATGTCCGGCCGAAATAGGAGTGCGAACGTCCAGTCAATCATGATGCGCAGCCTCCGGCCCCAGCCCGGCATCTGGAGCAGGTAATAGCTGCGGCGCACGAACCAAGCCAGCACGCCGTAGACGCGCATCTTGAGGAGTTGGCCGAACGCTTTGCCATGACCTAGCGATCCCATCATCCCCATGGTGTCGTAGATGAAGGGCATTGGCTCTTTGCCGTTCAGAACTGCATGAATGTTGCGGGCCAGAACTTTGGCTTCGCGCAGCGCGTGCTGGGCAAGGTTGGGGTAAGGTCTACCGTCGGGCGCGGGGACGAATGCGCAATCGCCGAGCGCCCACACCTCCGGATGGCTCTTGCAGCGCATGGCGCCGTCGACGATGATGTGTCCGTGTTTGTCTTTTTCCACGGGAAGGGCGGCCACGACCGGACTAGGGACGATCCCTGCCGCCAGGACGATGGTCTCCGCCTCGATCGTTTCTTCAGGTAGGTGAACCCTGCCGGGCTCGATGGACCGGACGAAAGCGCCCGTGCGGATTTCCGTCCCAGGCCGCCGCCGGAGTACGCGGGCGCCGTAGTCCGCCAACTTGGGATCGATTTCAGGCATGATGCGGCCACCTGCCTGAAGCAGAATAAAGCGGATCTCGTCGCGGTTCACGTGCTTGTAAAGAGGCGCGATCCCATCCATGAACGCGGTCAGCTCGCCCAAAAGCTCCACTCCCACTAGTCCGCCGCCGATGATGACAAACGTGAGCAGCCGGCGTTTACGCCCTGGGTCTTGCTCCACGTCGGCGCGCTCCATGCGCTCGATCAGGTAATTGCGGAGAACGAGGGCGTCGGCGAGGGTCTTGAATGTGAAGGCATGCTCCGAGCCTGAGATCATCGTCAGGTTGGTCATCGCCCCCAAGGCCAATACCAGCTGATCGTAAGACAATTCACCCTTCTGTTCCGGCGCGGCCAAATGCACGATGCGACGCTCCAGGTCGATTCCCTGCACCGTGGCCTCGCCGAAACGAGTGGTCCGCAAAAAGGCGCGGATGGGGAAGGAACAATGGCGCACGTCAAGAGTTCCCGAACATATCTCAAACAAGAGTGGCGTCATAAGCACGAAGTTATCCCGGCTCACCAGGATGATCTCGACATCCTTCCGGCGCCTAAGAAGCTTCTCCAGGTGGCGGGCGGTGTAAACTCCGCCGAAGCCGCCGCCCAGGATCACGATCCGAGTCTTTCTCCCGTTGGCTGCCAGGGTCACAAGAGGGCTCCTACGCGAGATGTGTTTCGGACATCCCCCGCGGCGGAAATGCAATCACCTTGACGTAAAGCGAGCCCGGGGGGTTGTCATCCGAGTCGCCGGCTTTTATATGATCCATACCGATCTTTTCCAGAACTTCCGCAAGGGAAGCGGGCTGAACTATCTCGAGCGTTGCATGTCATTCCTCGCGAGGGATTGCTGGAAATGAGTTTCGCATCATTGCTCGCGGTCAGCGGAGGACCTGCGCAGAATCTGTCGATCTTCGATCCCGTCTCTCCGCCCGCGGAATCGATTCGCGATCTGGCGTTTCTCATTTTCGCGATTACGGGCCTGATTTTCCTGATCGTCGAAGGAATCTTGCTCTATTCGGTCTTTCGCTTTCGCCATGGACCCCCCAACGGCGGCGCGGAGCCGCCGCAGGTTTACGGCAGCACCCCGATCGAAATCGCTTGGACGGCAGCGCCCGCGTTAATCGTATTTGTCATGACGCTGGTCATTACGCGGACCTTGTGGGAGGTGAATGTCGATCCCAAAACGCCGCCCACGGATTCGAAGCCCCTTCGCGTGACGGTGATCGGCCATCAGTGGTGGTGGGAGTACGTCTACGAAAGCTACGACGGCGAGAAACTCGGGTTCATCACCGCCAACGAATTGCACGTGCCGGCAAGCAATCTGAAGGTTGCCAGCGAACGGCGTCCCGTTTACCTGACTCTGCAATCGGCAGACGTTTGTCACAGTTTCTGGGTGCCGCGCTTGGCTGGCAAGATGGATCTGATTCCCGGACGAACGAACTCCTTGTGGTTCGAGACCGGTCATAAGGAGTTATTCCTGGGCCAATGCGCGGAGTTTTGCGGTACCCAGCATGCGAAGATGCTCTTGCGCGTCAACGTCGACGCTCCCGACGATTTCGCGCGCTGGCTCCTGGAGCAGCAAAAACCCGCCATCGACGATGCTAAGGATCCGAAGGTCGCCGAAGGCAAAAAGACTTTCCTTGCTCACTCGTGCGTCAATTGCCACCGCGTGCGCGGAACCAGTGCGGTTGGGAGCTACGGCCCGGATTTGACGCATCTGATGAGCCGGAAGACTTTGGCGTCGGGAATCTTGCCCAACTCACGCGATAATCTGCGGAAGTGGATTGCCGACCCTCAGGTCGTCAAGCCTGGATGCTTGATGCCTGCGTTCGGACTAAGTGCGGAGAATCTCGAACGAATCGTCGACTATCTCGCTTCGCTGCGCTAAAGGCGAGCCGGGAGCGTCAGCGACCGGAGTTCTCCGGTCGCTGACGCTCCCGGCTCGCCATGTCAGGATTCGCCACGTAAGGATTCGATCGATGGCAACTGCGGCCTATGAATCTGCCGGAGAGCGCTCCTCTTGGCTCGAGGTTCTCCACGACTGGGTCACCACCGTCGATCACAAAAAGATCGGCATCATGTATGTGATCATGGCGGTTGTGTTCCTGGTAATCGCCGGGGTCGAAGCGCTTCTGATGCGTTGGCAGCTCTTGCAGCCGGGCAGTGAAGTCATTGCGCCGGACACGTTCAATCAACTCTTCACGATGCACGGGACCACGATGGTCTTCTTCGTCGGCATGCCGATCTTGATCGGGATCGCCAACTATGTCGTGCCGTTGCAGATCGGGGCGCGCGACATGGCGTTTCCCAGGCTGAACGCATTCGGCTTCTGGGTGACGCTTTTCGGCGGCCTGTTTGTATACTTCAGCTTCCTAACCGGCGGGGCGCCGAACTTCGGCTGGTTCGCCTATTCGCCGCTCACCGAACGAACCTTTGCGCGCGGGCCCGCTGCGGATTTTTGGGCTCTGGGCCTGATCGTCAGCGGCACCGGCACGCTCACCGCCGGCATCAACTTTATCGCCAGCATCCTGGCCATGCGCGCTCCGGGAATGACCCTGCGCAAGGTGCCGTTCTTCACCTGGACCATTCTCTGGACGGCGGTGCAAATCGTTCTCGTCATGCCGCCCTTGACAGTGTCGCTGGTGATGGTGATGCTCGACAGGCAGCTCGGGGCCCACTTCTTCGATCCTCAGAACGGCGGCTCCGCCTACTTGTGGCAGCACCTTTTCTGGTTCTTCGGCCATCCGGAGGTCTATATCCTTATCCTGCCCGTCTTCGGCATGATCTCCGAAGTGATTCCAGTATTCGCTCGTAAAGTGCTGTTCGGCTACGAGTTCATGGCCGCCGCGACCATGGCCATCGTCTTTATCAGCCTCGGCGTCTGGGCGCACCATATGTTCTGCGTGGGCATGGGCCGGACGCTCGACCTCGTTTTCGCGGTCTCGACTTTGCTCGTGTCCATTCCGACCGGCATCAAGATGTTCAATTGGCTGGCGACCATGTACGGCGGGCGACTGTGGTTCGCCTCGACGATGCTGTTCGCCGTCGGTTTTCTCTCCATGTTCTTGATCGGCGGCTTGACCGGCATCATGCTGGCGGCGGCGCCGTTTGATTTTCAGGTCTCCGACACGTATTTCGTTGTCGGCCACTTTCATTTCGTGTTGATCGGCGGCACCCTGTTCGGCGTCTTCGCCGGGATTCATTATTGGTATCCCAAGGCGACCGGGCGCATGCTCTCGGAAAGGCTGGCGCGCTGGCAGTTCTGGCTTCTGTTCATCGGCTTCGTGTTGACGTTCGGGCCGATGCATCTCTCCGGCATGCTCGGCATGCCGCGGCGGATCTACACGTATGAGATGGACCGCGGTTGGACGTTCTGGAATCAATTGACGACGTTCGGGGCCCTCGTGCAGGCGCCGAGCTTTTTGATTTTCGCCTACAACGTGGTCGTTTCACTCTGGAAGGGCAAGCCGGCCGGCGACAATCCCTGGCAGGCTTGGACGTTGGAGTGGACGACGACCTCGCCGCCGCCGTCCTACAACTTCGAGGAAGTTCCGATTGTCCATAGCCGCCGGCCGATCTGGGATTTGCAACATCCGGACGATCCAGATTGGAAATATGAATGAGGGTCCGAACTTGAGCCAAGGCAACCTGGGATCATCGGCTCTCGCTAACGCGGCAAATCCGTTGCCCGTGCCGCCGGCCCTCGCGCCGGAGGGGCACCTGTCTCCGGGGCAGTGGGGCATGATCACGTTCCTGAGTTCGGACATCACCTTCTTCGGCACGTTGATCGTGGCCTATCTCGTGTTCTTTGGGCGCGACAGTCAGCCCGGCGGCATGGGCGGTCCAACGCCGCTCGATGCGCTGTCGTTGCCCCTCGCGATCGGCACGACGCTTTGTCTGCTCGCTAGCAGCGTGACCGTCCATATTGCAGATCGAGCACTGCGGCTGGGCCGTTCTGGATTTGTTGGTCTATGGGCGGCAACCATCGCTTTGGGAATCGCGTTCCTTCTCGGCACCGCTCACGAATGGAACGATCTGATCAACCGCCATCACTTGACGATAAGCCGAAATCTTTTCGGGACGACCTTCTACACGCTCGTCGGTTTTCACGCCTTGCACGTCACGATCGGTGTGGTCATCATGTTGCTGGTGCTGGCGCTGGCCCTGCGCGGAAAGCTGGCGGGCAAGAGCCATATGACCGTGGAGCTGGTTTCCTGGTACTGGCATTTCGTTGACGGCGTCTGGATCGTGGTGTTCAGCGTGGTTTATTTGATGCCACACTTGGGATAAAGCCAATGTCCGATCATTCGGAAACGCAGAGCCCACACGACGGGATCGAGATGCCCCAGCCGTCCGCCGCCCCAATCGTCTTAGCGGCCGGAGTTCTCCTGTTTTTCGCCGGATTCGCTCTCGGATCGGCAATGTCGTATGTCGGGGCGGCCGTCCTTGTCGCCGGTCTGGCCATCTGGATCGCGCATCTTCTGCCGGGGCGCGGCCATTTCCACGAGCAGCGCGTTCCGCCGGACCAACGGCCGCGAGCGATCACGGCAACGCCCGGCGCCGTCGAGCAGTTGCATCGCGGCATGCCCGGCTACCGCATGAGGCTTCCGCTAGAAGTCCATCCGATTTCCGCGGGAATCAAGGGCGGAATCCTCGGGGGGCTCTTGATGCCGATTCCCGCTCTGATATGGGGTTTGCTCAGCGGCCACGGCATTTGGTATCCGATCAACCTACTAGCAGGAATGGTCGCAGTCGGCGTGGAAAGCATGACGGTTGCCGAACTCGAGCAATTCCACATGTCGCTCCTGCTGGTCGGAGGCTTCATTCATGTCGTCACGTCCGTTGTCCTTGGCCTGATTTACGGAGTTTTGTTGCCGACGCTGCCGGCCATTCCGAAGCCCTATGCCTGGGGAGCGCTGCTGATGCCAATCCTTTGGACGGCGGTGAGCTACAGCATGATGGGGATCGTCAACCCCGCCTTGCAACACGGCGTGAGCTGGCCGTGGTTTATGGTCTCGCAGTTCATCTTTGGTATCGTGTTGGCGGCGTGCGTGACGTCGCTCGAAAATATGCCCCCGATCCAGAAGGGGATTGTGGCCGGGATCGTGGCCGGTTTGCTGATGGCCGTTCCCGCCGCGTTCTGGGGCCTGGCGAACGGCCACGGGATTTGGTATCCGATCAATCTGCTGGCCGGCATGGTGGTGCCTGGAATAGGAAATCTTGGGGCAGTCGAGCTGCGCCAATTTCACGGGCAATGGTTCGCCATCGCGACGGTGATCCACTTAGTCTTGTCGGTAGCTTTTGGCTTCGCTTTGAGCTTGTTGGAGACAAAGCTGCCAATGATTCCGGCGCCCTTTGCATCTGGCGGCCTGCTTTTGCCCTTGCTATGGACGGGCGTCAGCTACGGACTCATGGGCGTGGTCAATCCGCTCTTGCAACAAACAGTCGATTGGCCCTGGTTCATCGTCTCGCAGTTTGTGTTTGGAATCGCCGTAGCCATAGTGGTGATCCGCACCGAAACGATTTCCGTACGTCCGGCGGGAACCGGACCCGACGCCCCGTCGCGGCCAGCTGAGGAAGACGCACCGTGATCGCACGATCGTTCAAATCTGGCTCGAGACGCTGTTTGAGTCCGCTTTGTGTCGTCTTCGCGCTCCTTATTGCCGGCTGCAACGCCGATCTCCCTGGGAAACCGAATCCCAAGGAGCGGCCGATCCCCGCCGAGAAGGTGCTCGCATTTGATGTGCTCTATAGCCGCAACTGTGCGGGCTGCCACGGCAAGGACGGCAAGCAAGGACCGGCGCCGCCTTTGAACGATCCGCTGTTCAGGGCCATTGTGCCGGCAGACGAACTCGAAAAGGTTGTAAGCCAAGGACGGCCCGGAACGCCCATGGCGGCCTTTGCCCATCGTAATGGAGGTTCACTGACCGCCGTCCAAGTTCAAGTGCTGGTAAATGAAATCAAAGGAGTGCGTTACCGAATTGTGGACGAACGCGCGGAAGGCAAGGCGAATGTGGATTTGGTCGCGGACGATGAGGGCATCATGCCCAAATGGGGCGCGGTCGCTCCCGCCGCGCCTTCGATCCCCTCCTACGGCCTCGCAAAAACCAACGGCAATGACGCACATGGCGCCGAGATTTTCGCCCAGGCTTGTGCGAGTTGCCATGGTAACAACGGTAAAGGCGTCGTGAAAGACGGCAAACGCCTCAACAAGATAAACGACCCAGCGTTCCTGGCTCTTATCAGCGATCAGGCCATTCGCCGCATCATCATCACCGGCCGGCTCGATTTGAAAATGCCTGATTATTCGCAGAGTCAAGGACGAGTGGATGACTTTCAACCGCTGACTTCCACGGATATTACGGACCTGGTCGCTCTGCTGGCATCCTGGCGGCGCGCAAGTCCGACCGCAGCGGAGTGACCTGTGACTACACCCGTAGGACGGATTTGCAATCCGTCCTACGACAACTTATCGGAGAGATGGCGATGTCAGAAATCTCCAGCGATTCACCCGATCCGCCCGAGAATCTTACTCGAAGGACGTTTTCCCAGCGGCTCCTCTTGGGAATCACCGCCGTCGTGGGGCTGTTGGCCACGGTGGCGTTCGCGATTCCCTTCGTTGGTTATCTGCTGGGGGCCGCTCGCAAGATTCCGGTCCGCTGGGTCAATCTTGGCCCGATTGACGACGAGAAATTCCCCAAGGACCAGACCCGGCTCGTGACCTTCGACAACCCGCTCGGCGAAAAATGGGACGGCATGACTGCTCACACCGGAGTCTATGTCCGCAATCTCGGCAAAGACCGCGGCAACCGCGACCAATTTCGAATCTTCGCCGTCAATTGCGCCCACCTTGGCTGTCCGGTCTCGTGGTTTCCGCAGTCGGGCTTGTTTATGTGCCCGTGTCACGGCGGCGTCTATTATGAAAACGGCGAGCGCGCCTCCGGTCCGCCGCCGCGTGGCCTGTTCGAGTGCGTTTGGCGCGTGCGGGCCGGCAGTCTCGAAGTTCAAGCGCCTCATTTTCCGACCCTGCACAATACGCTTAAAGATGAGGGCTAATTTCGTAGGCCGGATTTTCAATCCGGCTTTCAGAAGCGCCGGATTGCAAATCCGGCCTACGAAAGCAGGCTAACATGGCATGGCTGCGATACATCGGGCGCTGGCTGGACGCTCGACTCAAGGTGAGCGAGAGCATCCTGCCTATGCTGACGCACCCTATTCCGCGTGGGGCGGCCGGGCCAATGGGCTGGTGGTACATATTCGGCAGCGCATCACTGACCCTCCTCATCGTGCAGATTCTCACCGGCATTGGCCTCGCTCTGGTCTACGTTCCCTCCGGCGGCGAAGCCTATGAAAGCCTTTTGAGCCTCGATTACGAGCAGCCCCTCGGCTGGTTCCTGCGCGCCCTGCATTATTACGCCGGCTCAGGCATGATGGTCATGGTGCTTCTGCACATGACGCAGGTATTTCTACACGGCGCCTACAAATATCCGCGCGAGCTCACCTGGGTGGTCGGCGTCATGTTGCTTTTGTGCACCTTGGGCATGTTTTTCACCGGCCAGGTCTTGCGCTGGGACCCCGACGCCTACTGGGGACTCGCGGTCGGCGGCTCCATGGCGGGCCGCGTGCCCTTGATCGGACCCTGGGTTGTCGATCTGCTCTTGGGCGGCCCGATCATCGGCGCCAACACGCTGAGCCGATTCTTCACCCTGCACGTTTTCATCATTCCCGGCGCGTTGCTGGGACTTCTAGCGGTACACCTTTGGCTCGTGCTGAAGTGCGGCATCAGTTCCCCACCCGCTCCCGGCGAGAAAGTCGATCCCAATACCTATCACGCCGAATATGAGAAGGAATTGGAGAAGGGCGTGCCGTTTCTGGGCGAAGCGATGATCAAGGACGCGCTGGTTTCCGCACTCGCCGTGATCGTGGTCGTGATCATTGCCGCCCTCGTCGGCCCCAAAGGTCCGAGCGGCCCGCCCGATCCGACCCTGAGCGGTGCCAACCCGCGGCCTGAATGGCCTTTCCTTTGGCTCTTCGGTCTTCTGTCGCTCAGCCCGCCCGCCGCCGAGACGTTCATCATGCTCGTCTTCCCGCTGCTCATGATCGGCGCTCTTTTCGCCGTGCCTTTCGTCTCCAATCGCGGCGAACGTGCTCCCAGCCGCCGGCCTGTCGCCGTCCTGAGCGTGATCTTGATCGCCACCTTGCTGGGGATTCTGACTTATCAAGGCGCCACGTCGCCCTGGTCGCCGGTGATGACGGCTTGGAGCGGCGATCCCGTGCCGGTCCGCATCGTCGAGCAAAGCACCCCGCTCGAATTGCAAGGCGCGCTTGTCTTCCAATACAAGAATTGCCGCAACTGCCATGCTCTCGACGGCGTGGGCGGCATGAAAGGCCCCGACCTGACCGCCGTCGGCACGCGTCTGACTCCCGGCCAGCTCATCGACCAGGTAAGCAACGGCACGCCAGGCGGCGGCAACATGCCCGCCTATGGCAAACAGATCTCCCCGGCCGAAATGACTGCGCTCGTCGAATTCTTGACAAGCCTGCGACCCGCCGGCCAACCCGCGGCGCGCGACGCAGCCGCACCCGCGCTTCACGGCAAGAGCCAATGAGAAATGTCATGCGACAGACCATGAGCGTCCTGTTCCGTTCGGCCATCATAGCTTCGATCTTTTCAACCGGCGTTACTTGGGCCCAGGAAAAGCAGGTCACGTTGCAGAAAACGCCGCACGGAGGCATCCAGCCGCAGGCGGTAATCGACGGCAAGGGCGTGGTCCATTTGCTCTATTTCAAAGGCGAGCCAAAAGCCGGAGACCTGTTTTGTTGCCGGCGCGAACCGGGCAAGTCCGCATTCTCAGAACCGCTCAAGGTAAACAGCCACCCAGGAAGCGCCGTCGCCATCGGCACGATCCGCGGCGGCCAGATCGCGCTTGGTAAGAATACCCGCGTGCATGTCGCCTGGAACGGCTCCGGCGCGTCTAAATCCAAACCCGGCAAAGGATCGCCGATGCTGTATGCGAGGCTCAACGCCGCCGGCACGACCTTTGAAGACGAGCGCAACTTGATGACGCAAACCGCCGTGCTCGACGGCGGCGGCACGGTAGCCGCCGACCAGTCCGGCAACGTCTACGTCGCCTGGCACGCGCTTGCTGCCGGCACCGAACGAGGCGAAGACAAACGCAAGGTGTGGGTGGCGCACTCGACGGATGAAGGCAAGACGTTTGCCGCCGAGCGTCCCGCATTCGACAAGCCGACGGGCGCCTGTGGCTGCTGCGGCATGAAAGGCTTCGTCGACAGCAAAGGGAATGCGTACTTCATTTATCGCACCGCAGCCGACGGCATTCATCGCGACATGTTCCTCCTGTCTTCAGCGGACAAAACCAACATATTCCAGGGCGAGTTGTTGCATCGTTGGGAAATCGGCTCGTGTCCGATGAGTTCACAATCCTTCGCCGAGGGACCCGACAACCTCTACACCGCCTGGGACACCGACGGCCAAGTCTACTTCGCACGCATCAAGCCAGGTTCGCCGCAGACGGAGAAACCCATCGCGGCCCCCGGCGACGGCAAAGGCCGCAAGCATCCGGCTCTCGCGGTCAACAAGAAAGGCGAGATCATCCTTGTGTGGACCGAAGGAACCAGCTGGCAACGTGGCGGCGGTCTCGCGTGGCAGGTTTACGACAAGGAAGGCCTACCCACAAAGGAGCGTGGCCGGTTGGCGAACGGCATCGCGGTTTGGAGCTTGCCAACGGTCGTCGCCGAGGCGGATGGGAAGTTCACGATACTTCACTAAGTTCGCGTTCAACGGTTACTTTAGAAAATGGTTCCACCGGGGCTCTGGGACGGACCTGCCCGTTTCATCATCATTTCACGTGAATCCTCCGAGATGAGCCGATATCCCAAGTCGTTCGCTCGAAAATCGAAGCAGTAGTAAAAGGGCAACCAGCGGATTCGAGGAATGGCAATGGGCACGGCCGGATCGTCCAGGTTGAATCGATGTAACAGGTGAATGAGAATTCCGTTGCAGTCTTCGCGCGATGTTCCCTCGCGGTCGTGCGGTCCGCCGAACGTATGGCCAAATCGAATCCGCCCGCTGCTTGCGGACTTGATTGTGTCGTCGCCGAACAAGAACGTTCGCGGAGAGGAACGCACAAGTCACCCCGTCACACTTTCTACTTCCTCTCGAGCACGATATACCCCACCGGAATCACGATCCGCGTAAACAGCATATTCGCCGTCAAGCCGCCGATGACCATGATCGCGAGCGGCTGCTGCATCTGGGCGCCGGGACCGACGCCGAGGGCGAGCGGGAACAAGCCGAGAATCGCGGCCAGGCTGGTCATCAGGATCGGGCGAAAGCGCGTGCGGCCCGCGAGCAAGAGAGCGGGACGAAGATCCATGCCTTCACGGCGAAGTTGCTGGATGAATTCCACCAGGATGATGCCGTTCTTCATGTCCAGGCCGATCAACAGGATCGCCCCCATGTAACTGGAGACGTTTAATGGCGTGCCCGTCAGCCAGAGAGCGAAAAGACCGCTCACCAGCGACAACGGCTGAGTCATGAAAATGAGGAGCGGCAAGGCGACGGAGCGGAACTGAAAGGCGAGCATGATGAACACCAGCAGGATGGCCACCACCATCACCACCGCCAGGCTGCGAAATGCGGCCTGCATCTGCACGTAGTGGCCGCCCAGTTCCCAGCGATAGCCCGGTGGAAAGTCGCCCGCCTCGGTCATCTCGGCCATCCACCCTTTGATGTCGCTGACAACGGAGCCCAGGCCGGCTTCGCCTTCAGCCAATTCCGCGGTCACGAAGATGCCGGGCTGCTGGTTCTCGCGCGTTTGCTCGTCAGGAGTGCGCACCGGCGTGACCTTGGCCAGCGTTGACACCGGGACTGCCCGCGTTGGGCCCAGGAGCGGCTGGAAGACGCCCATGTTCGGGGGAACGGCGGCGCTGTCGCCCACGAGCACCCATTGATTCCGTACCGAGTCCGGATCGAATCCGCCTTGCCCAAAGCGGAAGGCGTTGGGATAGCGCACCCGAACCTCCGTGGCCCTTAGCGCCGACTCAGGAACCAGCGTGGCGATTTGGCCGAAGTAAATGGCTCGAAGTTGGCGCTCGATCTCAGCGGCGGTCAGGCCGCATTTGGACGCGCGGGCGCCGTCGACTTGGATCAACAGATCGGGATTGCCCTCGAAGACATTGCTGTTGACCGCTTTGATGCCGCGGCCCTTGCCTTTCTTCTCCAGCGTTTCGCCAACGTTTTCAGCCAGCCGGCGCAGCGTCGCGTATTCGGGACCGAAGATTTTGATCTCCACCGCCTTGTTCGCACCGGAGAGATCGTTGAGTTCATCGGCCATGATCTGCATCGTCTCGAAGCGGAGCTGGTGTTCGGAGAAATGTTCCTTAATCTCGTCCTCGATTTCGTCCTTGATTTCGGACAAGGTCCGACGGCGATACTTCGCACGAAATGCGGCCACGCCTTGCTTCTTGACCTCGTCTTCAATCTCGCTGAACTTCGGCCGCACCGGTTTGCGGAGCAAGCTGATCGGGTCGTTTTCCGCGGGCCGCAGAATGACCTGAATGTCGCCGCGGTCCGTCTTGGTAGCGAACATGCCGTTTTCGCTGCCGGTGCGGCGGACGTAGGCAAGCACATCGGGGTTCTCGGAGAGGATGAGTTCCAAAGTGCGGGCCATCTCTTCGGTGCGGCGGAGCGGAGTGCCGCTGGGCGCGAAGTAGTCGAGGATAAACGCGCCTTCGTCCATCGCGGGCATCAAGCCGGTTTCGAGGCCTTTGAACAGCGGGGCATGGGGTGGCTTGCCGGGTTCGTGCTTCGCCCAGTAGTTGGGAATCCCGGTGACGAGCACGACGCCGGCCAAAACAGCGATACCGGACAGCGTGAGCACAATTCTGGGAAACCGAAGCGCTCCGGCCAGCATCAGCTCATAGGCATAGGCGACGCCGCGATAGATAGGCCCCGGCGGCGGCATCGGCCTACCCGCCAAAAACTTGGCCGCGAAAACCGGAATGAGGGTCAGGCTGATGACCATGGACACAAGCACCGCGACGGCGAGCGACCAGCTTAGAGCGGCGAAGAATTGGCCGTAGACGCCCACGATAAACGCCAATGGCACGAAGACCAGAACGGTGGTGAGCGTAGAGCCGACGACCGCGCCGGTGATTTCTCCGGAAGCCGCGTCAATAGGATCCGCAGCCAGTTCCCCTCGCCCCTCGGGGGAGAGGGGTTGGGGGTGAGGGGAGACTCGCGGCGTCAGATGGCGGGCGATGTTTTCGATGACGACGACGGTGTCGTCGATAATGAGGCCGATGGCGACGGCGAGACCGCCCAGCGACATCAGGTTGAGGGTCTGGCCGCTCCAGTAGAGGAACAGAAACGTGATCGCCAGCGTGATCGGAATCGCCAGGGCGGAGATCAAGGTCGCCCGCCAACTCCGCAAGAACGCGAGCAGAATCAGCACGCTGAACAGACCGCCGATCAGGATGGCGTCCCGGACGTTGTCGATGGAGGTTTCGATGAACTGCGATTGGTCATATGCCAGGGTGGCCCGAATGTTCGGCGGTATGGAATGCTCGGCAAGCAACTTGCGGATGGCTTCGGAAATGTTGACGCTGTTGCCGCCATGCCGGCGGAAGACGCTCACGACGACGGCGTCACGGCCTTCGTAGCCGATCGACTGGACGCGGTCCTGGTGCTGGATTTGGACGTTGGCAACATCGCGGACACGCAGGGGCTGGTTGTTCTTGGCGGAGATCACCAGATCTTCGATGTGGCGGGCGTCGTCTCCCTGGGTGTTGACGATGATCTGGAAAGCGAACGGCGGCTCCTCGATGCGGCCGACCGGTTGCAGGCGGTGCACCTTGCCGATCTGATCGGCCAAATCCGCGGCCGAAAGTCCGGCGGCGAGCAGGTCGTCGGGTCGGACGATGACGTCGATCTCGCGGATGTTGCCGCCGGCGACGTTGGCGTAGAGCACGTCGGGGATGTTCTTGATCTGCTTGGCGAGTTGGTAGTAGGCGTAGTCGCGCAGTTGAGCCGGATTGTCGCCGCCGACTAGCACCACGGAAAGGATGGGAAAAATGGACGGCGTCATCTGCTCGACGGCAATCTCAACGTCGGGCGGCAATTGTGACCGGATGGCGCCGATGCGGTTCCAGGTGAGCTGCTCGGCCCGCTTCATGTCGGTGCCCGGACTGAAGTCGATGAAGAGATCACAGCCGCCGCGAATGGTCTTGGAGCGGACGCCGGAGACGCCCAAGACCGTGCTGACGGCCTGCTCGATGGGGATGGTGACCTGCAGCTCCATGTTGCGCAGGTCGAAGCCGGGTTTCTTGGCGACGATGGCGATGCGCGGAAAGGTGATCTCAGGATAGACGCCGCTCGGCATGAGCGTGACGCTGTAGGTGCCGCCGAGCACGAGCAGGATGGTCGTCAGCACCACGGCGCCGAAATAGGGCCTGGCTTTGGAGGCGAGGTTGAACATCGTTCGTGAAACTAACCGTGGAACCAACCGTAGCCGCAGCCTTTAGGCTGCGCTCCTGGCCACGGTGAGTCGTTCGCGTCTGGCGCCCGCCAACGCAGCGTGTAACCGCAGCCTTTAGGCTGCGAATAGCGGACGCTACAGCGTTGCGGTGTCCTTCATAACTTCATTGAGGTCAGCACCGATGGCGCCGGTGAAGGCATAATCCTGCCAGCTGTCTACTAATCTTTTTCGAACGGGATTGTCGGCGATGTATCGAATTCGCGTGCCCAGCTCTTCCTTTGACCGCAGAATGTGATCGTGGAAGTCCTTCTGCCATTTGAATTCACGTCCGTGTTGAGCGAACCAAAAGCCAGTTGACTGTTTGAAATCCACCATCGCTTGCCACGTATCCGTGGTTTCGTTCAACCCGTGAACTATTAGATGAAGGTGATCGGGCATGAAGCAATAAATGAAAGCGACGCAATGAGTCTTGTGAAGACAGCGCGCCAAGATCGCCAGAAATTCCTCGACTATGGAAGCCTTCAAGAACGGAGTGCGACGATCTTCAATGCACGCAGTGAAGGAGACCGTAACAATGCCCCGATAACATTCACGTGGTAGGCGATGTTTCTTTTCTTGGACAAACATGGCTCCTCCCAGCACAGCCTAAAGGCTGCGGCTACGATCCCGAACGCTGCAATTATCGAGTGCACACAGCCGCCTTTCCTCCAAGACCACGCAGCCTAAAGGCTGCGGCTACGCAACTACGATTCCAATTTCAGCTCATCGCCGTTACGCAAGCCGTGACCGCCCTCGATCACGAACAGCAGGTCATGAGGATCGACGGCTTCGTGGCTTTCGGGATCGATGAGCCTTAAGAGTTCGACCACATGCCGGTTTCGGTCGCGCACTCCTAAGATGGCCTGAAGCTTTCGGGCTTTCGCCGTTTTTTCCTCCTTGCCAGCGGAGTCCTTCTCGCTCTTCACATCGGCGGCCACGATGACGATCGGCGGGTCTTGATCCTCCTGAAGAGCGGCCTCCGGAATGGTGAGGCGCTTCTTCTCCGGTTGCGTCACGACTTCAACGCGGACGACGGTGTTGGCTCGCAGACGCAGCTCGCGATTGGGAAAGCGCACTTTGACGAAGAAGTTGCCCGTATCCGCCTGGGCTTGTTCGGCAAGGAAGACAAGGTTGCCCTGGGGTGCAGGGTTGTTTCCCACGGTCCCGGCCCTTCGCAGAGAGGCCGGCTGCTGGAGCGCGAGACGCGGCAACATGTGCGGCGGCGCAACGCACAAGATGTCGATGTCCTGCAAGTTGATGATGTCCGCGACCGGGGCGCCGACGGCCAACGTCTGACCTGGAACCACCTGGATAGATCCGAGGATGCCCGATATCGGCGCCCGGAGCTTGAAATACTCGAGCTGCGTTTGCAAACCCTGTGCTTCCGCGCGGGCCGCCCGCTGCTTGGCGAGAGCGCCCTTCTGTTTCGAACGTGCGTCTTGCAAGGCGAGCCGGGCCTTGTCCAACTCGATGCGCGACACCAGCGGCAACTGGCCGTCGGATGTGTCCGGTGGCCGCAGCTTCTCCAGACGGCCCAGTTCGAGGAGCGCGAGCTGCTCGGTGAGGTCCGTTTGGGTCTTCAGCTCGTCCAGTTCCTCGGCAAGGGCCTGCGCCTTCTCAACATTGGCCTTCGCAATGCGATCGTCCAGTTGCACGACGACCTGGCCATGGTCGACCCACTGGCCCTCGTGCAAACGCTTTCCTTTGCCGTCTTCCAGAATGGAGACGATGCGTCCCTCCACCAGAGACGTGATCCGCCCCGCCTGGTTGGGCAAGGGCACGGCGCCGCCCACCAATTCGGTGCGTTCCTCGAGCGCGAGAACCTGTGGGGCGACGACCTTGACTTGCGCGTGCTGATGTTCTTCCGTCACGGCCGGCGGCAGGCTGCCGCCACAGCCGGAAGACGAGAGCGTGCAGAGGACGACCGCAAAGACGATTCGGATCCGGGAATGGAGCATCGGAAAGGGTCCTGACACCTTTTTCAGCGTGCGGCCGTCATGGCGGGGTCGGCGACGGCTAGGGCGACGTCGGCTTGGGCCTGGCTCGCTTCCCAGAGCGCGTCGAGATGGCCCGAGCGCGCCCGGAGCAGCTTGCGCCGCATGTCGATGACGCGCAGAACGTCCACGCCGGGATCGCCTTGCAGAAAGAGCTTTTCTATTCCCGCCAGCCCAGATCGCAAGTTCGGCAGGACCTCTTTCTCGTAAACCGCCACTCCGGTCCGGGCGATCTCCCAGCGCGCCAAGGCCGCCGCCACTTCCTGCTCAATTTGCACCTCGGTTTGCCGAAGCTCCAACAGGGCCCGCTGCCGTTCCGCCTGCCGTTGCTGAATCTCGCCGCGGCCGGTGTTGCAAAAAGGCAGCGGCATAACGACCTGGCCGCCAATGAAATTGATGCGCGATTGGTCGATTTGGTAGTTAGCGCCGACGCTTGGGTTGCCGAATCGATCCGCGACCGTCAGGCGCAGCTTGGCTTCCGATTCGGCAATGGCAGCTTGCCGCGAACGGCGATCGGGCCGGCGTTCGAGGGCCAGCGCCTCCAGATTGGATCGATCCTCCACGATTGACGGAACCGCGAGTGAGCCAAGCGGTCGCACGTTGAGGCTGGAGACGCCCAGACTTCGTGCCAATTGGACGGCGCCGGCTGTCAAGGACGCACGCGCCGGCGGCAGTTGAGCGCGCACGTCATCGACTTCGCTTCGGGCCAAGATTAAGTCCGCGGGGCGGAGCTTGCCGGCTTCGACCAGCTTCTTCACTTGGTCGGCGCCTTGTTGATTCAGTTGGATCGTTTCTTCGATGAGCTGGAGCTTTTGTTGTTGATAGATGACGGTGCGGAACGCTTTGGCCACGCGGATCGCCAACAAGGTTTCCGCATGGGCGATGTCCCATTCAGCGCGGGACAGGTTAGCGAAAGCCGCCTCACGCCGATATCTCCCTTGTTGACGGATCTCAACCGGAATGGCAAGGATGTACTGGCTTTGCACCGGAGTGGTGATGCCGGTGTCGCGCGGCCCAGAGACGCCTTGCAGGACCGCTTCGAAAGTCGGGTTATGGGGATAGGTTCGTGCAATGACCACGCCGGCGGCGGCGACGCCCTGTTGTTGCCGCAGTGCCGCCAACTCTGGATTGTTCTGCAAGGCCCAAGCGACCGCGTCCGGCAGCGTCAACTCCTGAGGCACCGGAGGCAACAAGCTGGCTGCCGGGCGCTCCTGGCCGAAGCTCGCGGAATGGGAGCACAGCATCATGAGGCATGCCGTCAGCGCTGCCCAAAATCCGCACCAAACTGTTCGAAGCTTATGCATGGCGACCTTGCCGAATGGGAGGCTTGCGCGCTTAACTCTTCATCGACCGATAATGCCGTGCTGCTGGCGGTAATCCGGTCGTCCAATTGGCCACAAGAAGGCAAATGAGGCACAGAGAAATGGCTGCCCATCTTTCCATCCTTGTGCATCTTGCGCTTTTTCGTGGCGAACCTCGCCGCAATCATAGCGAGACGAGCTAAGTCGGCGATGAAGTGAAGATAAGAACGAATTTATTCTTAATTCACCTTAAGCTCACGCTCGCGCGGTATTCTCATCCTCGCGAGTGCAGACAAATCGGTTCAATCAGGATTTCCGCAAAGGAGAATGACATGCGACGTGTTTGCAGTTTTCTGATGATCGCGGTTCTCGGCGTTCTTTGGACGAGCGCGGCCGCTCGGCCGGACGAGGAAAAGGTAGCGCTCGACAAGCTTCCCAAAGCGGTGGCCGACGCCGTAAAGAAGCGCTTCCCGAAGGCCGAGATGACCGAAGCCGCCAAGGAAACCGAAAACGACAAGACGGTGTTCGAAGTCACCGTCAAGGACGCCGGCAAGACGATTGACGTGACCCTGACGCCCGAAGGAACCATCTTGGGGTTGGAGAAAGAAATCGCCGCCAAGGATTTGCCCAAAGCCGTCACCGAGAGCATCGACGCTAAGTATCCCAAGGCAAGCTATAAGTACGCCGAAGAGGTCATCAAGGTCAAGGACGGCCAAGAGAAACTGGAATACTATGAGGTGAGACTCGTCACCGCCGACTGCAAGATGTTGGAAGTGGTGGTCGCGCCAAACGGTAAGATCACCAAGGTCGAAGATCAAACGAAGAAAAAGAGCGATTGAACGGGTGACGGTGTGGGCATTCGCATCCTGGTCATTGAGGACGAAGACGAGATCGCCGATTTCCTGGTGCGCGGACTCCGCGAGGAAGGTTTCACGGTGGAGCGCGCCGCCGACGGCGAAGAGGGCTGGCACTTCCTGCAACACGGCCCTTGGGACGGCGTGCTCCTCGACTGGAGGCTTCCCGGACCGGACGGCTTGACGCTCTTGCGCCGCTATCGCCGCGTGGATCAGGCGACACCCGTCCTGTTCTTGACCGCGCGTGACACCGTGCCCGACCGCGTTCAGGGACTGGACGGCGGCGCGAATGATTATTTGTGCAAGCCGTTCGCGTTCGAGGAACTCCTGGCAAGGATTCGTGTCATGACTCGGCGCAGCGACGGCGCATGCCGAGATGGCGCCGTCGTCGGCTATGAGGACATCCAGGTCGATCTCGCCACCCACCGCGCATTGCGCAGCGGCCAACGTCTCGATCTGACCGCCAAGGAACAAGCGCTCCTGGTGTTTTTTCTGCGCCATCCCGGCGAAGTGTTGACGCGTACGCGCATCTACGAAAACGTCTGGGACGACCGCTACGACGGCCTTTCCAACACGCTGGAAGTTCACGTCATGGAGTTGCGCCGCAAGCTCGAAGCCCACGGACCACGCTTGATTCACACTCTTCGCAACCGGGGTTACCGTTTCGGTGAGTGCCCGGAAGGCAAGGCGAGGTGAAGCCGTGACTCTCACGAATCGGTTGTCGGCGTTCTTTTTGGGCTTTCTTGGCCTTGTGCTGGTCGGCTTTTCCGTCAGCGTTTTCTTCCTTGTCCGCAATCATCTGTATCGTCAGGTTGACGATCGCCTGGAAGCCGCCCTTAACGTCCTGGTTGCGGCGGTAGAGGTGCGCAGGGATGCCGTCGAGTGGGAGCCGGAAGAGCGCCGGTTGCATCTGGGCCGAGGCGCCGCTGGGGCGGAAATCATTTGGCTGGTTCGCGACGGCGCGGGACGTTTTGTGGACGGCTCACAACCACTTTCCGACTCTTTGTTGAGCGAAATGGCGAAAGCCTTTGCAACCGACCAAGAGGCTGCCAAGCGATTGGACCTTCAGGATAGCTCGTGGCAAGTCGGGCAGCGCCACGTGCAGCCCGCGGACGGCGTCGCAAGGGACGCGGGTTCTCTGGTCGCGCCTGAGGCCGACGACAATGCCAAGAGATTCGCGGCTCTCGTGCTGACGGCAGGAGTTCCGCTGCTTTCCGTGGAAGCGACCCTCGGGAAACTGGGCTGGGCGCTTGCCGCCGTCTCCGCCGGCATTTGGTTCTTCGCGTTTCTAGTAGGGCGAGGCGTCTGTCGCCGCGCGTTGCTTCCGGTGCACCGCATGGCCGAATCGGCGCGCACGCTGGATGTGACCGATCGGCGTCAACGACTTCCCGTATCCGCCAGCGCAGACGAGCTTGAAGACCTGGCCCGAGCGTTCAACAATCTAATTGACCGCTTACAGGAGTCCTTTGAGCGGCAACGGCGCTTCACGGGCGACGTTTCCCATCAACTTCGCACGCCCTTGGCCGTAATCCTTGGCCAGATCGAGGTGGCCCTAAGGCGCGATCGGCCGATGGAAGAATATCAGCGAGTCTTGACCACGGTCCACGACAAGGCGCTTTGCCTTCGAAAAGTGGTGGAGTCGCTGTTGTATTTGGCGCGTGCCGATCATGAAACGCGGCTGCCCGACATGGAGCGCCTCGACCTGAAGACCTGGTTGACGGCGCATTTGCAAACCTGGAGCGAACACGAGCGAGCGGCCGACCTGAGGGTGGAGTGTAAGGGCGACGGGCCGTTTCAGATTATGGCTCAGTCCGTCCTATTGGGCGAGTTGGTTAATATCCTGCTCGACAACGCTGTCAAATGGAGTCCACCCGAGTCGCCCATCACGCTGCAGCTTGGCCGCGATGCGCAAGAGCTGACTCTGCGGATCATCGATCAGGGATACGGCATCGCTGGGGAACAACTCCCGCACGTTTTCGAGCCCTTCGTTCGCGCTGCCGGCACACGCCAACACGGCGTCGAAGGCGCCGGTCTGGGTCTGTCCATCGCCAAACGCTTGGCGGAAGCGTTTGGAGGCTCACTCGATGTAGCCAGCCAGTTGGGGCGCGGCAGTTGCTTCACATTGCGGCTTCGGGCTAATAATCCACAGATTGCACAGATTCAAAAGGCAGAGACGCGAATGGCCTGAAACAGCGATCGTGCTTCTTGGAATCGGTGTCTTCGGTGGTTTCTGTGGATGATTCCAGCAGGATTGACAAGCTAGGCTGACCGTATTACCTTTAACTTCGCCGTTTCCATTCTAAAAGCACCTCCCGAGGAGACTTCGCCATGTTCGAACGCATTGAGCGCGGTTGGCGCCTGGCCATGACGGCCTTTGGCGTCTTGCGCACCGACAAGAAGCTGCTCGTGTTTCCACTATTGAGCAGCATCGCTATGGTGATCGTCTGTGCCAGCTTTCTGTTGCCTCTAGTCGCAAGCGATACGGTCCGGCACCTGTTCGACAACAATGGACAAAACGCCACCAACGCCCAGAAAATCGGGTTTTTCCTGCTCGCATTCGCCTTCTACTTCTGCAATTACTTCGTGATCGTGTTTTTCAACTCCGCCTTGGTGGCGTGCGCGCTCATGCGCTTCAGCGGCGAGGAACCGACCTTGGGCGACGGCTTCCGCGCATCCATGAACCGATTGCCGCAGATTATCGCCTGGGCCCTGGTTAGTGCAACGGTCGGCATCATTCTGCGGGTCATCGAAAGCACCTCGGAGAGGGTAGGTCAGTTCATTGCCGCCCTCCTCGGCACCGCCTGGAGCATCATGACGTACTTCGTGGTGCCGGTGCTGGTCGTCGAGAAAGTAGGGCCCATCGAAGCGGTGAAACGCTCGTGCTCGGTTTTGCGGAAAACCTGGGGTGAGAAGTTGGTTTCGGGCATCGGCGTCGGCCTGATCATGTTCGTGCTCTTCGTCGTCGCTATGGTGCCGGCCTTCCTTGGCGCGGTGATCGGCGGTCCGGCCCTCATCGCCGGCATAATCATCACGGTCGCCTTGGTGCTGCTGTTGGCGCTGGTCTCCAGCGCGGTGAACACGATCATCATCGCGGCCCTGTATCAGTACGCCGCCCAAGATCGTGTGCCGCAGCAGTTTGATGCTGACACGCTGAAGGGCGCTTTTTCCAGCAAATAATGCAAGATCGGCAGAATCCGAAAGCCCGCCGGCGCACTTGCACCGGCGGGCTTTCGTCTGTCATAATAGGCAAAGTGCGTCAAATCTGATCGTTCAACCGGATTTGCGCGGCCAAGTTGCACAAATCCCTTGGATTCGCTCAAGGAATCGATCAAAATAAGAGAGAGGTTCGGCGCCTTCGCCCGACCCACCTGTTGAAAAAGGTGTCAAGACCCTTTTCCAACGACATTTCATTCTTCGAGTTGCTCCCATGGCTGACTCCGCTGAATTGCAACAAGACGAAATCCCCGACGAAACGGCGCCGCCCCAGCCTAAGAACAACATGCTCACGGTGGCGCTCTTGCTTGCCAACGTCGTCGCCGTGCTCGCCTTCGTCTACCTGCTCGTCATGGACTATCAGAAACGGCAGGATTGGTCCCGCGCCGTCTTCATGGCCGACCTCAATTTGGTAGGCGTGCCGCAGGAGTTGGACGATCAAGGTCCGACCGCCGCTTACGAAACTCTGCCGCGACAACATCAGAGCGGCGAACAACTCATGAAGGCGCTTAACCAACGCAGCGGCAAATCTCCCGACCCGATCGCGCCCGTCGACGAGGTCCTGCAGAGCGACATCAAGCCGAAGACGCTCACGCCGGAGATGCTCAAGGAGCACTTCGAATACTTCGGCGAGCAGGAGCCCGTGAAGACGTTGGAGGACGAGATTCGCCGCTTGCAGAAAAAGCTTCCGCAAGACATTGAGGCCGCGGCTGTGGGGGCGCGCGACTCTGCGCCGGACGAGGCTGCAAAGAAAAAGCTATTGCAAGAGATCCTGCTGTCGCTGGCTTACAACGTTCACCAAGTTGACGCACTTGCCAAGAAGGTAAACGCGGCGAAGGGCGTCGAACTCGACGAAATGTTGCTCGACGCTGCCCAGCGCCGCATGTACGTCGACTTGCTCGCCCCAATGGAATTGTTCCGCGCCGGCGAAACGCCTAGCTACGCCGTGCAAAAGGTCGCCGATTTGGATGCTTACAAGCTCGATGAGCTCAAGAACCTTTTGGATAAGCATCTGACCGGGTTGGCCGGCAAGCTTGATCCAAGCGTTCAAACCGGAGCCCACTGGGACAGCATCGAAAAGCGCCGGGCCATCGCGTTCTTCCTCACTGATCTTGCCTACTTGCGAAAACCCAACGGCGAACCCCTCTATCCCAACGGCCTGAGACGAGCCCAGGCGATCGCGGGCCTCTACGACGTACCCGCGGCGATTCAGAACTTGACGCAAACTTGGAACACGCTTGAGCAGCAAGTCTTGCATTCCATCAAAACGGATCGCGAAGGGATGGAGGCGAAGCTGAAGGACGCCAAGATCAACATCCCCGGCTTTGTCGGCAAGCACCAAAACGAAATCGATCGCCTTCTCGACATCAAACGCAGCATCCAGAACGCGGAAGAGCGTCTGGCCAGGCTGACGGAGCAGAAGAACGCTGCCATCGCGCTTTACAAAGAACGCAAAGAACACATGGACGAGTTGGGCAAGGCCGTGTCCGCCGCGCGCAAGGAGACGGCTCGGCAACTTTCGGAGCTACGGAGCTTGCAGAAGGAATTGTTCGAGGCCCAGCGGCAGCTAGCGGAGGCGGCCGAACGCAACTTTCAGCTTGAAGCGACCATTCGCGAGAAGGAAGGCCTGAAAGGACCCAAGACGCCATGAAAATGAACATGAACAACATCGGCAAAGGCTTGGTGCTGGTCTACACAAGCGCCACGATCGTGGCCCTCGCGTGGGCGGTCGGCGTCTACTTTCAGGTCACCGACTGGGGCTGGAAAGAGCCGCGCAAGGAAGTGGAGATGCGTGTCGCCTCGGAGTTTGACAAGCGCGTCGTGGCGGTGAACCAGGCAAACAGCGCCCACGAGCTGGTCTTTTCCGCGGCGAAACCCGCGCAAGCGGCCCTGCGTGAAGCGGAGAACAGCTTTGGCGCGAACCACCTTTTCTACAACCAAGAGCTAAAAGCGCTGCAAATCGGCAGCGGCGATCTCGACATCAAGGGTGTCACCTTCAAGGACGGCAAGCTTGAGCTTGAAGGCAAGGCCACAAGCAAACCGGTTCTGGGCGAGAAAATCGCCGGGATCAACAAGTCCTACGAAAGCTACAAGAAGGAACTGAAAGACCTGCAAGACAAGATCGATATGGAGAACAAGGATGTCCGTGAATGGACCGAAAAGCTCAAAGACATCACATTCGACCTGACCGGCAAGGACGACACCGGCAAGAAGGTCAAGACGGGCCTCTATGATCTCATGAACGCCGAGAAGGAAGCCCAAGACAACGCGCTTTCGGAGCGCGAGTACCTTCGTCCGCATTGGGCCCGAGCGCTCGAGGAGGCCGAACTGTTTCGCGCCCGCGAAGTGCGCATGCAGCAGCGCCTCGACGAGCTTACGAAAGACAAAACGAAATGATCAATACCGCCCGCGGCGGCGCTCCTTCGCGGGCAACACTTCTAAACACGTCGTCCACCAGCCGCTCAGAATCGTCGCCACGAACTCCCCAGGCAAGTTCTCGCTTCGCATCTGAGCCGCCAGCCGTTCGTGATCGTAGGCGACCGGAACGAACTCCACTTGGAAATCCGACTCCGCCGATAAGAGCGCATACCAGACGTTGGTCCGTCCGTCATTCTCCGGCCGGCCGAGAACGCCGACGTTGACGAACTGCCTGCCATCCGCCAAGGGCCGGTGCCATTTGATCCCTGTGTGCGTGGCCAAGATAACGTCGGCGTCATAGTTTCGGCAGAGATGCTCGAGGAAATGTGTCGAAGTTGTCGATTCCCACAGGAACTCGTTCGTGCGACGTGGGCTGCCGTGACACATGAAAACGCGATACTTTCCTAGACGCACGCGCCGCTGAGCCGGCAGCTGCCGCAGCCATTCGCGATTTGTAAGGCTCGTGTTTGCCAAGGTGTAGGCGTAGCTGATGCGGGCGAAGTGGTTGTCGCGCGGATCGGTGTAGCCGCACTGGCAATCAGGCAATTCGTTGCCGATCGAGTTGTCATAGTTGCCCTGAATGCATTGGACGTCGTGTTCCCGCAGAATCGAAATGGTGCGGTCAGGATGAGGCCCAAACGCTCCCATGTCGCCAAGACAAAACGCGGTGTCCGCGCCGCGCCGGCGCGCGTCTTCGAGGGCAGCGGTAAGCGCCAGATGATTGTTGTAAACACCTCCGAAAACAGCGATCTTTCGACACTCAGACATCGTGAGACTGGCTCGTGGGATTGCTGCAAATCGTCCCATACTGATAGCAGGTGAAACACGCTTGATGCGTTAGGGCAAACGGTTGCTCGGCTTCAGCGAGCGTGGCGCCCAGACGCGAATCGGAGGCCTCGATCAGAATCGGGCAAACGTGGACGCCTCGGTCGCTTACGATTCGAGCATGGTTGCACAAGAGCGTTCCCTGGTCGAAGCCCTCCAGCATTTCCATCGAAACCCGCTCTTCCGTGCCGTAGCCGCGTCGGCGCTCGGCCTCGGCCCCAATGCGCAGCGTCGGCAGGATCTTGACGCGGGGTCGGGTGTAGCCGTTCTCCCTCATTAGGCGGACGAAGCCGTCGAATAGGTCGGCGTCACCTTGATTGTCATCTGTTTTAGTAACGGTGATAATGGGCATAAATTCACGTTCGACCAATTGGCGAATTCCGCAGAGGATGCGGTCGAATGTGCCATGACCGCGGACGGCGTCGTTTTCCGTGCGACGGTAACCGTCGATGGACACGCGGATTTCGAGACTGTAAGGAGATGCGTCTTCTGCGGCCCGCAACCGCCGTAAGATCTCATCGTTGAACAGCGTGCCGTTGGTAAGCACCGTGGCCGGGCCATAGCGCAGGGTCAACTCCAGGATGGCCGGCATGTCGGGATGTAGGAACGGCTCGCCGCCGGTGAAGTAGTATTCCTTGACGCCGAGTGGGACTGACTCATCGAGGGAGCGCCGGATCGTGCCGAGATCGAGAAATCCAAAACTGCGGTTGTGCGGCGTGCAACGGATGAAGCAGTGCGTGCAAGCGAGATTGCAAAGCGTTCCCGTGACCTGAAACCACAGGTCATCAAGATGGGCCAAAGGCACGATTGGAAGACGCATACGATTCCGCTTGCGGGTTAGCGTGTGATGCGAAGCCCTTTGTACAGATCCAGCCCCGCTTTTCCTGTGATCAAAGTAAACACGTCGCGCACTTGCTCGAAACCGACGCGCACAAGAAAATTCGAGTTACGCCCATAGCTTTTCGCCCCGAGGATGTAGAAGTTCGGCTCCGGAGTGCGTAACGTGTCGGCGCCATAGCTGGCTTGCCTGAGGCAATCTTGGCTCTTCTCGCCCAAGAGCGCCGCCGCCAGCTTCATCGGTCCGGCGGACGCGTAGCATTCGTGGATGTGCAGCTCACGGTAAATCATGCGGTCCGGCGTATAGCCGACGTTGGCAATGATGCGATCGAATTCCAAAGTCTTGGCCTTGCCCGCGGACCGCATGGTGACCCGGAAGCCGCGGTCCTGGCCTTGGAATTCAATGCCCTCGACGACGGTCTGCGCGTGAAACTCGACATTGGCGTCGGTCCGCGTTGCCAGGTTGTTGGCGCGGACGGCGAGCCGATCGCGCTCTTTGAGTGAATCGTTCGGAATGCGCTTAAGCGGCTGGCTTCCGGGACAGCGCGCCAGCCAGGTCACCCAGGTCGATTGATTGTCCTCGGCGAGTTTTGCAAGGCTGCTGACGGTGGTTGCTGCTGAGTAGCCGCCGCCGACGACGAGGATGCTCTTGTTTGCGTATTGCGGCCGCCGCTCGCCTAATATGTCTTCCAGTCCGTAGGCGATGTGCGGCTCTGAAGTCACTTCGCCGACTGATGGGATGCCGCCCTCTCCCGCCCAGCAGTGCTGGCCGTAGGTTCCCGTGCAATCAAGGACGATGTCCGCCTCCTCAATGCGGTCGGCGCTTTTCTTGTCGCGCAAGAGCAAGCGGAATGGCTGCTTCGACCGGCCCGCACCTTCCGGATCCTCATTCTTCAAGAAGCCGCGCCGGCCCACCAGCATTACATGCGTATCGGTCTGCAGATTATCCTCCAGGATGTCGGCGAGCGGCTGCAAATACGCGGCCAGATGCTCGCGGCCCGACAACAAAGCATCGTCGCCGGGAAACTCGTGTTCCGGATTGTGCTTTGCGATGGCTGATCTGCCCAGCGACGTGACGTTCATTCCAAATGGGCTGAATAGCCGGACGTGGCCCCAGCGCTGCCAGTATTCGCCGACCCGGCCCCGTTCGAAGATCGTGAACGGCATTTGCAGGGCACGAGCATAGAGCGCCGCCTCCAGACCGATCGGCCCCGCACCGAGGATGGCAAGCTTTTTGGCCATTACTTCACCTCGTCACCAAGCACCTTGTGCAGATGCAGATGAAACGGCCCGAGGTTGCCGCCGTAGTTGCCGGCTGAGATGGCGATCACGCCGGGCACACAGGCGGCGTGGATGCCGGTGCGCATCGCCTCTACCACCGAAGCTTGGTCAATGCCGTCGATGACGATCTCATAGACCGCGCCGGTTCCCTCCGGCAAGGCGGTATTCACTTGGCCTCGCAGGGTTGGACAATACGCGTCGTTCGTGCTCGCTTTGAGCTTCTTGTAACGGCTGCCCACTTTGCTGCCGGAGCGAACGATGCCGCCGGGAAAAGGCAGGATCACGCCTGGCGCTTTGCGAATCGCCTCGACCGCCTTTTCCGCCGACCCAAGAGCATCCGCCTGGGTCTTGGCCAGAATCAGGAAGTTGCCGCCCGCGACGCCTTTGATCGTGCCGAAGACGTCTTCGCAGGTGAACTCGCCGTCCATAACAGGAATTCGCCAGTAGCGGCGGCCTTCGAGCTTTTTGCTGATCTGAAAGCCGTCGCCAAAGAAGCGCAAATTGCCACCGATGCGAATGGACTTGTCCTTCACCACCGGCAGCCCGTTATAGCACGCCGTCGTGGGACAAGTGAGAATGCATTGGCCAACGCGGCTTATCGCCGCCTTTTGCAGCGCATCGCGGCTGAAAGCGAACAGGAGCAAGCTGACTCCGGGCCGTCCGTCTGGAGTATCCTCGCGGGACAGGAGGCGCTCGATGCCCGCTTCGGCGTCGCAGCCGATCACCGACGAAGCGTATCCAGTCGCGACCTGGCCAGCGGTTCGTGCCCATTCCTCGGACACGGCGGTCACAAGAAGGCGAGCTGCCGTCATCGGGAACGCTTCGGCGAAGGTGTCTTCAATGGGGATGGAGTTGATGTTCACCGGACAGATCTCGGGCGGCGGATCGCTGGTTCCTTACATTGATGATATGAACCGCAAATCCTGTCTAGTGCTGCGTCACACCTAAAAAGTCGGGTAGCCGCTCTCGCCAGAGTGCGCGTTTTGGCAAACGCTGCTTCCCGATAAAGCTGTGACGTAGCACTTGCACCAGGATTAACAAAAAATGGCTTCAGCCGACGCTGAAGCCATTTTTTGGCTGCAAAGGCATATCAGAACAAGAGATGCGAAAATGGTTTCAGCGCGGCGCTGGGACTTCCGGTCAGCGCCACGAAGCGATTGTCAGGAGAAAAAGCGAAGGCGGTGTGGCCATGGTTGGTGCCGAGCTGGTGTCTAAAAGGAAACTCCCTAAGCTGTTGTCCACCAGCTGCATCCCACAGCAAGAGCCTGCCGTCCGCCGCGCCTGTTAGCGCCTGCATGCCGCCCGGCCCAAACGCCACCGAATCGACTTGGTCCCGGTGGCCGTTTACGACATGGATCTCCTTGCCCGTCTCTACGTTCCAGAACGCGACCGCGGCCTGCGCCGGCACCGCCAACGTCTTGCCGTCGGAAGTAACGGCCATCGCGAAATGCTGCTCCTGGCCGAAGCGATTGCCGAAAGGGTCCTCTCCGAGCGAAACCGCGATCGGAAAGACGTGAATTTGCTTGCCGGTCTTCAGATCGTATGCGACGACGCGACCCGTGTCGGCGATAAAGAGAGTTTTTTGATCGGGAGAGAGCAGCATGCCTTGCACGCCGCCCTGAACGCCGCCCTGACGGCCCCATTTGAAAAGGAAAACGCCGCGTGTTGAGCTTGGCCGTGAAAGGGATTTTCCGGATCTCTTTCCCAGTGCGGGCATCCCAAAAGCGCAGTGCGCCATCCAGGCTGTGCGTGACCAGCATGGCGCCGTCCCCGGAATAGCCCGCGAACACAACCGCCCCCGGATGCCGAAAGCGTATTGTTCCCAGCCGGGCGACCGCGCCTTCGGGCAACGGATCGCCCGTTCGATCTACTTTGACCGCCGCTGACTTTTCCTTGGAACCGGGCGTCTGCGCGTCCGGCGGCCGGCATGGCCAGGAAGGACGCCAACCCGGCGCAGAGCACAAAGCGTATGCACGACATGGCGGACTCCAGGAGATGGCGGAGTTAATCGGGGGATTCCCTACCCTACGGTAGCCCGAAGCCGAGCGATTTTCCAGCAAAAAGAGAGTGAGCGGTGCGTGTTGAAGCTTACTTAGCCCGGTCAATCAGGAGTCGTTTGCGGATTCGCTCACAGGAAAGCGGCCCGCCATGTCCCGCATAGATTCTCGCCGGCGCGTGCTCGCGCACCAAACGCTCCAGGCTGCTTCTTAACATGGCGAAATCCTCGGCGAAATAGTGATAGGTGGGGACGTGCCGCAGGATGCGGCCGCCCAAGTAGCCGCCCATCAGCAAGTCGCCGACGATCGCGTCTCCCTCGCCGGTCAACACCGAGATGGAGCCTGCCGTGTGTCCGGGGGTGTGGATGATGCGGGCATCCACTCCGAACGCACTTAGACTGAATTCCGAAGTGATGACGATATCCGGCTCAACCGGCGGGAAGCGCCTGTCAAGGAACGGTTTCGCCAGGCGCGCGGTCAGGCACGTTGGTCGTAGTATTCCGTTCGAGCCTGTATTCATCTTCTCCGCATCGCCTTCGTGAATCACTACTGGAACCGCCGGCGCTCCTTGCTTGAGCCGCCAGGTGCTGCCACAGTGGTCCCAGTGGCCGTGCGTGTGCAGGATTAGCGCCAAATCCGTCAGTTTGACGCCTTCCCGCTCCAGGGCGGCGACGATCCGGGGTCCCTCGTGCGGCCTGCCGGTGTCGACGAGGATCGGGCGGCTGTCACGCAGCAGAAACACGTTCGAGATGCCGAGCCGAATCTGTATCAACATGGCCGCGCCAATCCGCCTGAGGATCTGGTTCCGGATTGCCCAAGGTTCCCCCTTCATTTAGAATTAGCAAATTGTTGACGCCGGCTACACGGTTTGATGGCATGTTGCCCAAGATACGAACGCCGATTGTTCTCGTGCATGGCCTGCTCGGCTTCGACCGCTTGAAGGTCGCCGGGCTGACCGTGGCCAACTATTTTCCCGGCATCGTCGAGTCGCTGCAAGCCGCCGGCAATCGAGTCTTGATTCCGACCCTGAGCCCAACCGGTGGAGTTGCTGACCGCGCTCGCCAGCTCAAGACATTTCTCGACCTCGAATCTCCCGCCGAGCCGGTGCATCTTCTCGCGCACAGCATGGGCGGTCTCGACGCCCGCTATATGATCTCCAAGCTTGGCATGGCGGACCGCGTCTTGACCTTAACCACACTTGGAACGCCGCACCGGGGCAGCGCCTTCGCCGACTGGGGTTTGGAGCGTCTCGAGCGCCTTGTCCGGCCCGTCTTCGATTTTCTAAGCATTCCTAGCCAGGCGTTCTACGACCTGACGACCGCGAACTGCAAGAAGTTCAACCACGAAGTGCCCGACGTTCCCGGGGTGCGCTATTTCTCCGTCGCCGCCCGGCACGACGGCAGCTTCATGAACCCCGAATGGCTCTTGCCCTACAACATCGTTTATCAAGCGGAAGGCCCCAACGACGGCGTGGTCTCGGTCGCCTCGGCCAGCTACGGCGAACGCATCGAAGTCTGGGACGGCGATCACTTCACCCTGGTCAACTGGCTCAATCCCTTCAATCTCATTCGCAGCCGCTGGCGCAACCCCGAGCCGAAATACGCACCGCTATTGGCACGGTTGCGCGACGAAGGCTTTTGAGCACCGGGCACGCAGGTGAGGCCGGCCACTTGCCAGAGCGCGGCACCCGTCGCTATGATTCTGAAAGAACTCTGATGAAGTTCCAAGGCGGCGTAGCTCAGCCTGGTCAGAGCAGCGGCTTCATAAGCCGCGTGTCACTGGTTCAAATCCAGTCGCCGCTACTTCCGTTCCACGTATTCGATTGACTTTTCATTCCATCATTTTTCTACCGCACACGCCAAGCACAACAGATCGACGGTTTCGTTGGTAAATGCGGCGGAAAACGTGCCGCGATGGCAGCGGCTGCACGATAGCGGTTCGAGCTTCTTGACCAAAGCGTTCCAATACACCTGGTAATCGCGAATTGCTTGTTTCCGCTGAATCGTGATTGGGACAACCAGCGCCGGAATTCGAACCCGCGCAACGACGATCGGCCGCAACTCGGCGCGCAAGCCATAGTTCTCGTTCAATTCCGCCAGCTTGCGACGCAACTCGACATCAACGGCCCGCTTTTTGGCGGCGATGTCCTCGGGTGACGGAACCGCCGCCGTGCGGCGCTTCGAGTTGCCTGCTTCGCGCGCCAACGCTCGATAATAGTCCCGAAGGCGCTTGCGATCTCGCTCGAGACGCTGTTCGATGCGATGGACGAATTCGACCGATGCCGTAAGCAGCCGACGTTTTCCTTCTGCGATCGCTTTGGCGTACGTGCTCCGATCTTCCGATGCGCTAACGGAGTCGTCGCCGTGCAAGTCCGGTTCCTGAAACACGTCCGGCAAGTCGACTACGGCCCCAGTCTCCGCATTGATCGCGATGTGAAAGATCGCTTCCCACACGTCCTCCGACTGCAAGGCGCCTTGAAGCGTCCAGACGTGATACTCGACCAGCGCCGGCTCGGCAGTGCCATATTTGGCGCGAGCGTTTTGCCAGGCGAATGTTTTGACGATCTTGTCGGTCAGGTCGCGGCTAGTGAGGTACCGTTCCGGGATGCAAAAGGAGCCATCGCGCGGCACGGCTGCCTGCAACACCCGTGAGGCAACGTCGAGGAACTCACCTCCGAGTCCGACAGGAAGCGTTCCAGGAGCGGCCGTCAGACCCAGCGAAAACTCCTCGCTCGGCAGATGGGCGGCCTTCGCGACCTCGGGAGGTGCGACGACCGAGCCGGGCGCCTCAACGGTGGGCCAATCGGCAACCCCGCCGCTGCGTTCGAAAAGCTCGACCGCAAACGTCTGCAATTCGCGGTCGAGGGCGGTAGCGGACGCGCTCGAAACCGATATGGTCATTGAAAATCCTCGCCGAACAAAGCGTCGTCAAGCTCCTTGGTTTGCACGTATTGCTCCTGAGCTTCCAGCAGCGTCTCTCCCAGCGTTTCGAAGGACTGAGTCAGCTCCACATCGTCACGGGACCGAAGCCAAAGATTGAGCACCAACGACTCGAACTGATCGCCTTGCTCTAAGTTGCCCAGGATCGAACCGACCTCCCCTACAACCAGCTCGAACATGCGAATTTTTTCGTTCAACACGTTTAAAATGCGCTCTTCCAACGATCCCGCGGTGCAGAGGTTAAAAACGAACACCTCGCGAGTCTGTCCGTAGCGATGCACGCGGCCGACGCGCTGCTCGATCTTCATCGGATTCCAAGGCAGATCGTAATTGATGAGCGTGTCGGCGAACTGCAAGTTGCGTCCCTCGCCTCCCGACTCGGTGCAAAGCATGATCGGAACGCGTTCGCGAAAGTCGGCGACGGCCTGATCTTTTTCCTGTGCCGTCCGGTCGCCCGAGAAGACGGAGAACGTTAGGCCTTTTGCGTGTAGGATGCTTTCGAGATGGCCCAACGTTCGGCGGAAGTTGACGAAGATAAGAAGCTTGTGCCCTTGCGATTGCTGAACCAGTTCCAGCAAGCGGGCGTCTTTGGCGGATTCGTTGATCGATCGCGCCAAACGGGCTAATTCCGCCGCCTCGGAATCCGCCGCCTCGGAATCCGCCGCCTCGGAATCTGCGGCGTCTGACTGCGCGGCGGCAATTCGCTCGAGCGACGCCGCGACGGCCACGGGATGACTTCCCTGGGCGGCGAGCAGGCTGCTTAGCTGCAGCCGCGAAACGGAACTCGGTGTATCGATGGCGCGGTCGGTATCGGCACTGAGATCGTTTACCTCTGTTTCATCCGCGGCGGCATCATCGCTCGCCGCCGCGCCGTTCACCAGGCCGCTGCCGCGGCGCCGCAGATACTGGGTCAGCTTCCGGTACAACTCCGCTTCGGGCGTGCTGGGTTTGGCCAGGATGGTTTGCGCGTAGCGCGGCGGGAGATTGAGTTGCACAAGACTGCGCGTGTTGCGGACCATCACCTCGCCAAGCAATGATCGCAACCGTTCACGGTTCAGCGCGTCGCGCGGGTTCCCACGCTTGACGTATTGCTTTTTGAAGTCTGCCTCGGTCCGCAAATGGCCCGGGGCCAGCAGCGTGAGCAAGTTATATAGTTCGACGAGATTGTTCTGCACCGGCGTCGCGGAAAGCAGGAACATGAAGCGCCGTTGCAGCGAGTTGACGAGTTGCCAATTCAGCGTGGCCCGGTTCTTACAGTGGTGAGCTTCGTCCACGATGACCAAATCCCAGCTTTGAGCCGCTACAATTGACGCTCGCTTCTTCGTCTTGGCGAACGCCAGCGAGGCAAGCACGCGGTCGTGCTGAGACCAAAACTCGGGCCGATCGGCCGCGACTCCCTTCGGGGGAATGGTGAACTCAAGATCGAATTTGCTGCTTAGTTCTTCATACCATTGCGACACGAGCGGCGCGGGAACCAAGATCAAAATCCGCCGCGCCATGCCGCGCAGCAGGTATTCACGAAGGAGTAAACACGCCTCGATGGTTTTCCCCAGCCCGACCTCGTCCGCCAGCAACACCCGGCCGCGAAAATGCCGCAATACTTTGCGCACCGTTTCAATCTGATGCGGCAAATGTTCCACGCCATGGACGCCTTCCAGACACAGCAGCTCGTCGAAGCCGCGCAACAGGCTGAGCCTGGCGTGTTCCTGATGCAGCCAGAGATCGCGCGGATCGGTGGTGCGGCGCCCGCTCGGGAACGGCGCCGCGCTGAAGGAAACCGGAATTCCGCCGGGAGTTAACCAAGAGTCGGCGCAACGATTGGCAGTCGCGGACTGCGCGGCGATTTCCGAGTTGGCTGAAGATTCGTGCGACCGTACTCGCAAGGCCATGAATCCATTCTCCCAACGCCAGCGATCTGACATCATGTTAGAAGGGCGCGGCGACTCTGTCGTTCTATGACACGGTGACAGGTGAGACATGATGATCCGAGTGCATTACCATCTCTAACCTAATCTTTTCCGTTGGCACGCAAGTCGTGGCCCTTGTGGACATCCCCGCCTCGGCCGGCACTGTCCTTCATCCGCGCGGTGCCGTCGGCGTCATCGTGAAGGCGCCCGCTGACCACGAGCATTCGTATCGCGTTCGTTTCGCCGACGGTTTCGAAGCTTCGCTCAAACGGAACGAGATCACGATGTTAGCTCAATTCAAGGAGGGCGAAATCTGCGATAGCGCCCATGCCGTCGCTCAAACGGATCTTTACGAGCGAGTCATTTATCGCTGCGTTATCGGCTCACAGGCGTATGGGCTCGCCGACGCGGAATCGGACGTGGATCGGCGTGGCATCTATCTGCCGCCTGCCGATTTGCACTGGTCGCTCTACGGTGTTCCCGAGCAATTGGAGAATGATGAGACACAGGAGGCGTACTGGGAGATTCAAAAATTCCTCGTGTTGGCGCTCAAGGCGAACCCAAACGTGCTGGAGTGCCTCTATACGCCGTTGATCGAGAAGGCGACCCCGCTCGCTCAGGAGCTGCTCGACATGAAGTCGATCTTCCTATCGCGGATGGTGTATCAGACTTACAACGGGTACGTCATGTCGCAGTTCAACAAGATGCAGGCCGACATCCGCAACAAGGGTCTGGTGAAGTGGAAGCACGTCATGCATTTGATCCGATTGTTGCATTCGGGCATCGGCGTGCTTCGGGACGGCATCGTTCCGGTAAGAGTGGACGCGCACCGCGAGCGGCTCTTGGCGATCCGGCGCGGGGAAATGCCGTGGGAAGACGTCGAGAACTGGCGGCTGAGCCTTCATCAAGAATTCAACGCGGCGTTCGAAACAACCAAGCTGCCGGAGCGCCCCGATTACGAACGCGCCAATGCGTTCCTCATCAGAGCCCGGCGGAAGGCAGTGTCGGAGGAATTGCCGTGATACCAATGGCGCTGCTCAAGAAACAGGTGGATCAGCACCCGTACCCGCTCCTCTTCGCCACGATCAGCGGGGCGCACCTGTACGGTTTCCCGTCGCCCGATTCAGATTTCGACCTGCGCGGAGTTCATGTGCTGCCCTTGAAGGAGGTCGTCGGCCTTCAGTCCGGCCCCGAAACCATCGAAAAATCAGGCGTTCACGACGGCCTTGAAATCGACTTGGTCACGCACGACGCCAAGAAATTCTTCAATCTCTTGCTCAAGAAGAACGGCTACGTGCTGGAACAGGTGTTTTCGCCGCTGGTCGTTCACACGACGCCGGAACATGCGGAATTGAAAGAGATCGCCGCCCAATGCATCACCAAACATCACGCCGACCACTATCTCGGCTTCGCCGAGACCCAATGGAAGCTCATCGAAAAAGAGAACCCGCCGCGGGTCAAACCGCTCCTCTATGTGTACCGCGTGCTGCTGACCGGCATCCACTTGATGCAGACCGGCGAGGTCGAGGCGAATCTGCTGCGGCTCAACGAGACGGCGAAGCTAACGTACCTCGACGAGCTGATCCAGCGGAAAGTCGCCGGCGCGGAAAAGGAGCGGCTTTGCGAGGCGGATGTCGGCTTTCATCGAAGCGAGTATGAGCGCCTGCGGAGCAGACTCCAGCAGGTGCACGAGTCAAGTGAGCTGCCGGAAGCACCGCGTGGCAACGCGGCGCTGCATGATCTGCTCCTGAGGTTGCGCGGCGCAGTTTCCAACCAAGCGTGACTGGACTTCGTCAATGTTCGTGTTATTCTGATGCACATGGCAACGACACCATTGGACAAGTCCAAGGCTAGCGAGTTTGCGATTTTCGCTCGGCTCTTAAGCGATCATAAGGCCGGTATGTCCTCGCGCCTTGCTCGCTATGTTCTGACCCTGGGATTCAGCGCGCGGGAGCAGGCACATATGGAAGAACTCGCCGTTCGAAACCAAGCCGGGCGCCTCACTCCAGACGAGCACGGTGAGCTTTTGAATTACGTCAACGCGGGACACTTGCTCGCCTTGCTGCATTCCAAAGCACGGAAAGCGCTCAAACACCGCAAGGTCTCCTGAACGCTGATGGATGAGAAGTTAGCCGAACGAGTGCGGCAGCGCGCCGACCACGCTTGTGAATACTGCCATATGCCGCAAGCGTATTACCCGACCGTGCCCTTTCCCATCGACCACATCATCGCGCAGCAGCACGGAGGTGCAACGGTTTTCGCCAATCTCGCGCTTTCCTGTTTGCATGACAACTGTCACAAGGGGCCCAACATTGCGGGGCTTGATCCGGCCCGCCGGAAGCTCACAAGGCTATTCAACCCTCGGCGGCACAAGTGGCGGCATCATTTTCGGCGGGATGGGCCGTTTCTCGTCGGGAAAACGGCAATCGGCCGGGTCACCGTTGGCGTGCCGGCGATGAATGACTCGGCTGTGATGGAAGTTCGCGAAGCGCTCATCGACGAAGGGCTTTTTCCACCAGTCGCGGACACGACATAGGCAGTCAACAATTCTACTCAAGAAAGTGAGCGCGTGCCGCTTTACAACGACAAGCGCAACGAGCACGGCCCATTCGACATCATCGGCGACGTTCACGGCTGCTGCGATGAACTCGAAGAACTCCTGCGGCAATTGAGCTATATCCCCGCTCCCGTGATCACTCCGGTCGCTGACGCCGCTCACGCTCCCGGCTCGCCAAGCATCATGACGCAACCGCCGGCGGGGCCGCCGGTTTGCCCACGTCTTTGGCAAACTGTGCCTTGAAGTCGTCGATCAGCGTTTTCCACTGGCCGCTCTCGCGGTACTGCCGGCGTTGACGGGCGGCGCTCGATTCATAGCTGGAGATTGGTCCAAGACCCTGCAGGAAGGGATGGTCGCCGGTTTCGCGGGCGATCGGCAGCAACCGCTCGATGAGGTCGGTCACTTCTTGCCCTAGCTGACGCCGCTTTCCCGATGGCGTGCGGATGTACATGCCGGACAGGCCATAGCGTGTGGCCAACCACTTGTTCTCCACCGCGATCCAGTGGCGGCGCATGTCACCGCGCTGCGATAACGGCCGTTCTTCTTGCAGCCGCAGGCTGTTGATCACCATACAGCGAATGAGGGCGACCAGGCCGAAGGCGACGCCCAGCGAACCGGGCATATCGCAAATGCGGAACTCGATGGTGCCGAAATCGGGCCGGGGACGAATGTCCCAATAGATGTCCTTGAACGAGCTGATGGCGTTGCACGCTTTCATCACTTGGCAAAAGCTGCGAAAGTCCTTCCAGGTGCGGAAATAACGCGGCACTCCGGCTTGCGGCAGCATACGGTACAAGGCTGTTCGACACGATTTGAGGCCCGTATCGACGCCTTGCCAGAACGGCGAGCTGGCCGAAAGGGCCAACAGATGCGGCAAGTATTGCACGAGTTGATTGATGACGCCCATCGCCTTATCGCCGGAGGGCACGCCGACGTGAACGTGGAGGCCAAAGACGACGCGCTGGTAAGTCAACCACGCCAGCCGGTCCGCGATGCGTTCGTAGCGCTCGGCCGGGAAGATGGCGCTGCCGCTCGTGCGATGAAACGGGTGGGTGCCGGCCATGGCGAGATCGTAGCCGAGCGAGCTGGCGATGTTGCCCGCTTTCTGCAACCGGGGCAGCAACTCGTCGCGCACCGCGCGCACGTTGGCGCAGATGCCGGTCTTCACTTCGAACATCGATTGCATCAGCTCGGCCGACACGCCTTCGAGCTTCTCCTGGGCGCAGGCCTTGAGCAACGGCACGGCGCCGGATGCCATATCGCCGCTTTCACGGTCGAGGATCTGCAGCTCCAGCTCCACGCCAAGCGAGGTGTGCTGCGATGGCCTAAAGATCAAGTCATCGTTGCCGCCGCGTGGGGCCGAATCGGCTTTTGGAGCGGTATTGGCTTTCGGCGGTTTCGCTTCGACTTCGACCATAGACGTTCTCCATGTGGGCACTAGCGAGAGCGATAGGGCAATCGGAACGGCAAAGCCTAAAGGGAACCTGCGCTGCTGGATGTTAAACAAGCAAGAATGATGCCGAAATGAGATCGAAACGAGGACGACCGGGCTCGAACCGGCAACCTCCGGCGTGACAGGCCGGTGCTCTAACCAATTGAGCTACGTCCCCTAATGGTCGTCCTGTTTAGCCGCGGGTCGCAGTCCCGCACGGGTCTGCGACCCGCGGCTAAACATGTGGTCCACCTGATTTATATGGCGGGTGCTTGGCCGCCGCAAGTGTTATGGCCAAAGATTCAGGCTCGACGCTTATGCCGGCGGTCGGCGCCCATCCTTTTCCCTTGATTTCACCCCCACGGCGAGTTAGAAAAAAGATGCGTACCCGCTAGTCGGGGTTCGCGGCCTGACTCGTTTTTCCCTACCTTCTTCTCACCACGAGTGCCCTATGGCCGACATGTGGCATTACACCCGCGACGGCAAATCGATGGATCCGGTGTCGACGCCGGAGTTGAAGCACCTGGCGCAGGCGGGCTTGCTGAAACCGACTGATCTCGTCTGGCACGAAGGAATGCCGGCCTGGGCGCCGGCGAGCAAGACCCGGGGACTCTTTGGCGACGCGCCCTCGCTGCACATGGTTCCCGAGCCGATAACTCAACGCGACGCACCGGAAGCGCCGGACGACCTACCGCGCCGCGCAGGCCGCGCCCGTTCGCCGGAACCCCGCGTCCGGAACGATGACGATGGCGTCGATTCCGGTCACAGCGACGACCGGCCGCCGCGGCGCCGCCCCTCCAGCGACGGCCTGAGCACCGGCGCGGTGATCGGCGTGGTCGTGGGAGCGGTCGTGCTGATCGTGGCCGTGGTGATCGGGTCGATGCTGCTCATCAGCAGCGCCAATCCGCGACGCGGTCCGGTCGCCCAAAACAACCCCCAGTTTGGCAACCCTCAAATACTAAAGGACAAGGACTGGCAACCCTGGCAACCCCCACCCGACTTCAACCGGCCGCAAGAAGTAGGATTGCAAAGACCCAATCCGCCGCCCGTGGGCGGCATGCTCCGGATTCCCAAGGACGGCCTAACGATTAATGGCCAGCTCACGAATGCCGATCCTCTTGATCCTGTCCTGCCGCACGCTCCGCGCTGCAAGGTCTATCTGGTCAACCTGAATGCCAACGAGCGCTACACCATCGACCTCGTAAGCACGGAGTTCGACGCTTATCTGCGCGTTGAGAATGAGAAATTCTTCAACTTGGCGGAGGATGACGACTCCGGAGGCGACCTCAACGCCCAGATCATGTTCGTGCCGACGCAGACCGGGCTCTATCGCATCATCGCCACCTGCTTCGACGAAGGCATTGGCCGCTTCACCTTGACCGTTCGAGCCGGCAAATAACCCGGCTTGGAGTCGCATCCATGGCTGCGCAGTGGTACTACACTTCCAGTCGCCAGCAGATGGGCCCGGTGACGTGGGCGGAGCTGAGTCATCTCGCCGATTCGGGCTTCTTGCGGCCAACCGATTTGGTGTGGGGCGAAGGGATGTCCGACTGGTCCCGCGCCGACCTGCAAGGATTGTTTCACGAGAAGAGCGCGAAACCAACTCCCGTACCGACTGCGAAGAGCGCTGAACCGCGACGCGCGACCGCAGGAGAGGACGAAGAGCGCCCCGAGCGCCTGGGGCGCCGTACGGCTCGCTCTCTGGAGGATGAAGAAGGCGACTTCGGCGACGATCGTCCGCGCCGCCGCCGGCGCACCGAGGGCATGCCGACCGGATTGAAAGTCGGCTTGATCGTCGGCGGCGTGGTCATGTTGCTCTTGGTCGTGGGGATTGTGCTGTTCTACGTGCTCCGTGGCAGCGGACCCGTCTATGACGTTCCCAACCAAGGGACGTTGAGCTTCAACAATGAAACGCTACGCTCGACCGATCAGCGCGACCGGAAATTCCGTAAGCCGTGCAAGATTTACAATGTGAGGTTCGAGGCCAACTCCACTTACGTGATCGAGCACCGCAGCGCCGCGTTTGACGCCTTCCTGCGCCTGGAAGACCCCAATGGATTTCTCGTCGCCGAGGATGACGATGGCGGCCAAAACTTCGGGCTCGGGCGTTTTGACGCCCGCATCGCCTTTCGGGCCAACGTCACGGGAACCTACCGGGTGATCGCCACCACGTTCGACGGCCGCACGGGACGATACAGCCTAAACATCCGCAAGCAATGACTGACGTAAGCCCTGCTACTCATCGCGATGGACGAGCATTGGCGAGAACGCCGGCAGGCAAACCGCGATGTATTCCGCGCCGTCCGGCCCGGGCGTGCTGTAGCGAACCCACTCTCCACTGTGTGCGATGACGGCCTGTCCGGCTTGCACCTCCAGTTCACCACCATCGTATTCAACTCGAAGCATCCCCTTGAGGACGACGGTGAACTCGTCGAATTCCGGCTTCTGACCGGGCTCTACCCAGCCGGACGGGCTGCGCATGTGGGCGAGCGAAACCGCCTCGGTGCGCGAGTTGACCCGGCCCACGTACTCGTCGATGATCTTCGGCTTGTTCCCCGCCGCCTGAATCCGCGCCGGCGAACCGATGAGCGTTGGCATTGCATCTCCCGTTTACGTTTCGCGCCCGCCGTTTAGCCGCGAGCCTGCGGCGAGCGCGGACGGAATCCCTTGAATTGGGTGCATCCAATTTCGTGAGATCCCGCCCACGCTCGCCGTTGGCTCGCGGCTAAACGCGTTACCCCCTCCCTACATAAAGCTGCCCCACCGGCAATACGATCGCCTCCAGCATGTTGACGTGCGCCGGCAACGTCGCCATCAGCACCGCCGACCTCGCCAATTCCTCGACGGTCATCATCGGCTCTTGGTCCTCGATCTTGTCCGACTCTTGCCGCCGTTCGACTGCGACGTTGCCCGGATGCAAGCAACCGCAGGAAATGCCAAACTCGCGCCCTTCGAGCGCCGTGACCTGGGTGAGCCCCCAAAGTCCGTGCTTGCTGGCGCTGTAGGGCGCGGAGCCGGGCCGAACGCGCTGGGCGGAGATCGAACCGATGTTGATGATCCGCCCGCCGCCCTGCTTTTTCATGATGCGGAAGGCTTCGCGCGTGCACAGAAACGGCCCGCGCAGGTTGACGGCCAACACCTTGTCCCAAGCATCAATCGTGATTTCGTCGAGCGGTCCGCCATCGAACGCGCCGGCATTGTTGACCAGAATGTCGAGCCGGCCGAACTTGTCGAGAGTCTTGGCGAAAATGGCGGCCACCTGTGCTGCGTCGGTAACATCGGCGGTCAGGGCGAGGACGTTAAAGCAACGAGCCGCGCATTCCGCGCGCGTCTTTTCAAGAGCCGCGGCGTCGCGGCCGACGATGACGACGGAGGCGCCTTCCGACGCCAGTCCCATGACGATGCCCTTGCCGATGCCCTTGTTGCCGCCGGTGACAAGGGCGATTTTGCCGATGAGTTGGGACATGGATTATCACGCTAGCCCGGCCTCGGCCTGTTCTTTTTGGGCGCGCTCGAACTTTTTGCCGACGAAAACGAAGATGATCGCTGCAGCCAGGATGGGGGCTGCAGTAATGGCGAAGAATGGGCCTGGCATTAAGGGGCCCCGCTCGTCCACGGGATCTGTCAATGATCCGCCATACATCGGCGCCCAGATCATGTTAATTAGGTTGCCGAGCCCGATTGTGGCAAGGAAGCACGCGGTGATGAAACCCTTCATGCTCTTCGGTGCTGCCGTATAAGCCAATTCCAACAATGTCCCATAAAGCAGGACCTCCCCGAACGTTAGCACAATATAAGCCGTTACGGGAAAAAGGATCGACACCTTGGTAGACGCGCTTCCTTGTATCATGAACCCGGCTATCGCCATGATTCCAACGGCCGCCCCCGAGAAAGTGAAGCCCGCCAGCACCTTGCGCATTGGGGTGAAAATCTTCACCTCTGGGTCGAGTCGCCCGAAAACAAAGTTAAATGTGGGCACCAAGATAACGACGAATAGCGCGTTTAGGAAACTAAGCTGATCCGGCGCGATTGGGTCGGACATGAAAGGCACATGCAAGTCCACGTAATCACGGTTGAAGTATACCCATTGCACGTCGTTGTGCTCGTACCCGACCCAGAAAAACACCACTAGCGTGAAGATTCCGAATAGACGCCACAACGTTTGCCACTGAAGCTTGCGCTCTTCGGGCGTTGTACGATGGTGTTCAAGCGTCTCCCTGGCATAGTGACGTTTGCCGGCGGCGAAGACGATGAGTGAAATCACCATCAGCCAAGCCGGGAATTGAAAAGCGAGGGCGTACCCGTATTCATCGCGTAGCTTGGGCAGCGCGAACTGAGAGATGACCGCGCCAATATTAATCGAGAAGTAGAACCACAGGAATGCGGCGCTGCGCAAGCGCTCGTTTCCCGGACGAAGCTGATCGTAAGTTTGGCCCATCAAGGTCGAGATATTCGGCTTGATGACACCGCTGCCGCCAGCCAACAGGGCAAGCGCGAAATAGAGTGCGAATTCGCTTTCGATCCCCAGGATGAAATGCCCCATCACATACGGGACTGAGAAACCAACAATGGTCCAGTAACGGCCAAACCACCGATCAGCGATGTAACCTCCGATGAGGGGTAAGAAGTAACAAGACATCTTGAATGCAAAAACGACTGGTGAAGCCGTTCTATTCGTGAAATGCAGCGCGGTCACGAGATACATCGCCAGAATCGCTCGCATGCCGTAGTACGAACAGCGTTCCGCGAACTCGCCCCAGAAAATGAACCAAAAAGCTACAGGATGCCGGTTCGATTTTTCCGCAGAACTGGATTCTGATGCAGGAGCGACGGTGTCCGAAGCCATGGATATCCCTCGCCGGATTTCGGGTGTGGGGAAGGGGGTGTCGTACGGGCCTCGCGGCCTGGCGATTGTTCCCGCTACTTTAGTGAAGGAGGCGAATAAACTCAACGTGGCCGTCTTGCGAAAAGGTCAGGACGGCGCCAGTTGGTTGGCCGAGACTCATCGCCAGAATCAGCCGAATGGCCACCACTGCCGGCGCGTGCGGAGATGGACGCGATCTTCCGCAATTGTGAGATGCAGCTTATTTTGGACGAGCGCGCGAAGTCCGAGCAGCGGGAGCCGTGGACCAGACGTTCCCGGATAAATGGCAAATCCTTCAGGCAAAGTCAATGCAATCGGTGTTGCTAAGGGGTCAGGGATTCGTTCACCGGGTACGTTTCGATAAATCCAAACACGACCTGAACGCGCTCCGGCCCATTCGAAAAGCTGACATTCATTGATGGAAAAATGATGCGTGTAGCCAGTGTCCAGTATTATTGGAATGCGTGCGGCATCCGGTCCGAGCCCAGACATCTTGGGCACGGTTAGACTGCCCCAAAACACAATTTGATAAGCCCGAATGCGTATTCGCTGATCATGGACCGAAACTTCGTCGGGCCTTGTCGCCACTGGCAAAGCATGGAGGATCCTTCCCATTGACATGACTTCCTTGCGCCGTTAATCGAAAAACCGTTTCTCCACCTCCTCCTCTTCTTCGAGTCCGGTCGGTGCGATAATTCCCAGGTAACTTTCTTCCTCGGTTACTCCCATCTTCTCGCACAATCGAAACAACTTTTCGCCGTCGTTGGATATCGCCAGTTGTTGCACTCCCCGGAAAAGCACATATTGACCGTGTAGTTTCCGATTCTGCAATAAGCTGGGCAATGCCGCGCGATACGCCCGGATAGACTCCGCGATCCCCGGAGGGATTTTTGATGCGAACGCGCCGTCATCATGTTCAGGTTTTTTCTCAGGCGTTGTTTGTGGTGTCATGTTCGGCTCCTACTTCAATGCTAACATGATCTTGCCCGCATTCACAATCCGTAATTCCAACTGGCAAACTTGGTCGCCATGCCTCTCGACACGCTTCCTCAGGTCCGTCTCAAGATCGCCCGCCGCTCCTCGCACCCTTGGATCTTCCAGAAGATGGTCGAAAAGCCTGCCCAGCGCTTGCCAGGCGGCAGTGTCGCGGACATCGTCGATCGCGATGGGCAATGGGTGGGCCGCGGGTTTTACAACGGGCATTCGCGCATCGCCTTGCGGGTCTTGACCACCGATCCCAATGAAGCGATCGACGCCGATTACTTTCGCCGCCGTCTCGAGGGCGCGATTTCCCTGCGGCGGCAAGTCTTGGCGCTCGATGCCGTCACCGATTCCTATCGCCTCGTGCATTCCGAAGGCGATGGGCTGAGCGGCCTCGTCGTCGATCGCTTCGGCTCGACGATCGTCCTTGAATTCTTCGCGGCCGGCATGTATCGCTTCCGCGAGACGCTGGTGGAAATTTTGCAAGGGCACTTTCCGGAGAGCCAGTTTTATTGGTTCGCGGAGGAGCACGTTCAGAAGCAGGAGTCGTTCGACTGCCGGCCACCCGAAGCGCCGCCGCCGGGAATCATCACCGAGCATGGCTTGCGATTCCGCGTCGCTCCCGGCAGCAAGCACAAGACCGGGTTCTTCCTCGATCAGCGTGACAACCGCAAGATGCTGGCACGTTTTTGCAAAGGCAAGCGCGTCCTCGACCTCTGCTGCAACACCGGCGGCTTCTCGGTCTATGCGAAAGCGTTGGGCGAGGCGGAGGAAGTCGTCGGCATCGATCTCGACGAGCAGGCTTTGGCCCTTGCGAAACAGAATGCCAACCTCAACCAGGCGCGGGCCCGCTTTGTGCAAGCCGATCTTTTCGCTTGGCTACGTGAGGTGCTGCCGTCGGGCCAGCGCTTTGACGTGGTCGTACTCGATCCGTCGAAACAGACGCGCGACCGCGAAGAGGTCGGCTTCGCACTCAAGCGCTACTTCGACATGAACCGGCTGGCTCTGCAATCCATCGCGCCGGGCGGCATCTTCCTGACGTGTTCTTGCACCGGACTGGTAAGCGAGGAGGAGTTCCTGGAGTCGGTGCGGCGGGCCTCATGGCAAGCGGGCCGATCGGTTCAAGTGCTGCAGATCGGCGGCGCTGCGCCGGATCATCCCTTTCTCTTGCACGCTCCGGAAGGGCGCTATTTGAAGGCCGTGTTTTGCCGCGTGTCTTGAGGGACAATGCTTTCGGGCTGCGGTTGTTGAGGCCAATCCTGCGCCTAGAGTGGGTGGGCGGCGAATGGGAAAGCACGGATCAGAATTAATGCGATTCGAGGAGTTTACTTCCTTAGTTCAAGCATCAGCTCATTGACTCTTCCCGATTCGATCGTGACGCGAAGATCCGAGGTGCCGGCGGCCGCGTATTTCGCCGGCAGTTGATTGGGTCCAAGCTTGCTTTTCGCATCTTGCAATCGCCATTGCACGGTCGCCTTGTACTCGCCGGCGACGGCGCCGTCGTTGGCGGCATAGGTGGTCAACGTGAAAGTACCGTCGGCCGCCACGATGCCCACTGCCGGGGGGCCGCCTTTGATCGGTTGTAAAGTTACCACTGCTCCGGGAATGGGCACGCCCTCGAAGAACGCCTGGCCACGAGCTTTCGCGACGGGCTTGGCTGGAATCGGCGTTTCTGATTCGTTGGTTACGGGCTTTTTCAAATCGTCGGTCTGAATGCTTTCGAGCACGAGGTTGGCCAGCAGCGGGCCGTCCTTTTTCATGGTCACCCAGACGATCTCATCGAATTCTCCGTACTCGACGCCGCGCATTCTGCTGGCGCCGCCGGTGGTCGCCAACTGGTAATAGTTGCGGCCATTACGGACATACTTTTGGTATTGGTGTAGATGCCCGCAAAAAACGGTGTATGGCCGTACCCCCAACGCGGCTTCCACATCGCCCCAGCCATTTTTTTTCGTGTCGCCGTTCCACAGTGGTCTGTGCACGAATACCAGCGTCCAGCGGACGTTTTGGTTTTGCTCGAGAATCTTTTTGGCGTAAGCGACTTGCTCCTGACCGAAGCTGCCGATGCCGTTGGGGCTGCCGGGCGGATCGTCGGCGTTCAACATCAAGAAAAGGACGTTTTTGTAGCGGAACTGGTAGTAAAGCCGACCCAACTTGTCGGTCCAGAACTGGGCCGACTCCTTGAAGCCGACGTCGTGATTGCCGCCGAGGTAGAAAAAGGGCATGGTCAAGCGGCCGAGGAAGCCGTCGATTTCTTTCCAGCGCGCGACCAATTCCTCCTCTTTCTTGGTTCCCTCGATGAGGTCGCCGACTGTGATGACGAACTCGGGCTGGAGCAGATTGAGCTTCTCGATCGCTTGGGCGAAGACGTTGGCGCGGTGGTAACCGGTGCGGTCGCTGACGATGGCGAACTGGAAATCGTCTTGGGCGAGGCTCCAGCGGAGATGGGAAACGGGATTGCGCTCCTCCGCGGCGAACTGGAATCCGGGCAATCTGTCGCGCACGCCTGAGAAGGCGGCTGCCGCGCCCAGCGCCACGATGGCCGCAAACCCCAAGCAAATTCGCTTCATGAGAGGGACCGCTCCTGAGAGTGACTGCTCCTGGTGCGGAAATTGCATATCTCAAATGGTAACGAAATCCAGGGCGCTTGCAAACACCGCCCCCGCGAAATCTGGCCGAGCGTTTTGTATAATAACACCGTCCAGTAATGGTTATTTGGACCCTGTAATATCCGAAATCACTTCAGGAGCGCCAGGCAGCGGGTTCGCCGCTGCCCGGCGAACATAGATGAAACTGACGCGCGCATCCAGTTATGCTCTACACGCGGCGGCTTACATGGCGGGACAGCGGAAGGGGCTGCCGACGCCCTCGCACATCATCGCCCAAAAACGCGGCATCCCAGAACGCTTCCTGCTCAAAGTGCTCAAGCCGCTTGTCTCCGCGGGGCTGTTGTACTCGGTGAAAGGACCGCACGGCGGCTATCGGCTGGCCCGGCCCGCCGCCGACATCAGCATGCTCGACGTGCTCGAGGCGGTCGACGGCCCGATCCGCGGCCACGCTCCGACGGGCCATGACGATCCGCGCCACCCCCTCAACCGCAAGCTCGCCCATGTTTGCGACGAGACGGCCGAACAGATCCGCAAGCTCTTGGGCAAGGTGAAGCTGACCGATCTGGCGGTTAGAGACTAAAGCGCTTTCCAACCTGCCAGCCGGCATCCGCCAGTTTTGCTGTTGAGTCGCGCGGAAATGCTGCGGTATAATCATCTACCAGCCTTCACGAGCGCGCTTCGTTCCACGCCAACGTCCAGGGGCCCAACCATGGCAAAGGAAAACGTCGAAAGCCTCTGCCAGAAAGCCCAACAGGCGCTAGCGCAGAAACAGAACGATGAAGCGATGCAATTCTACCAGCATGCGCTCGGACTGCGCGCCGACAACCCGGATGTGCACTACGGTCTGGCAACGGTTCATTTCTTGCAGGGCGACCTCCACAAATCCGCTCACCATTTCAAGGAAGTCACGCGCCTCGATCCGCTGCGCGCCGGGGCCTACATCAACCTGGGGGCGGTCTACAATCGCCTCGACTGGCTTGACGAAGCCATCCCCGTGCTCCGCCGCGGCATCCAGCTCGACATGAGCCGGGCGGAGGGCTACTACAATCTGGGCTTGGTCTATCGCCGAAAAGGCCAACCCGAAATGTCCATTCAAGCCTATCGCGAGGCAGTGCGCATCAACCCGCGCATGCCCGACGGGCATTACAATTTGGCCAACTTACTCGTCGAAAAGCAGCAATTCGGTCAGGCCATCGCCCACTACAAGCAAGCCCTGGAGCTTCGGCCAAGCTGGGAAAAGGCCGAGCGCGGCCTGGAACAGGCGGAAACGGCCCTGGAACAAGAGCAAGAAGCAATCTCCCACCAGATCCCCGTCACCTCCCGCGTGATCGCGTCGCCGCCGTCGGGAGTCGGCATGGCGCACTTAGTCGCTCCCGGACCGACCAATCTCGACCCGGAAGAGGCCCTCGATCCCGGCCGGCACGCCGAGCTGTTGCGCACGCTGCACAAGGCGACCATCGACTCGGAGAACCAAGGGCGCAACTTCTTGAAGGTCATGGAAGCGGAAATTGAACCCGCGATCAAAGAACTCTCGACCGTGCTTCTTTATCCCCACGTCTCGGCAAACGAATTGGACCAGAGCGTTCGCAAGTTCGAGCACGCCATCGTCAACATGCGCACCATTCAAGAGGCCCTGCAAACGAGCATGGAACGCGTCCGCGTGCTGGGCGAGAAAATCCTCACCACTTAGCGCCGGCTCAAACCAACATCATGTTGCTGACCTCGTGAGAACTCGGCCCTCCCGAACTCTTACGAGTTCGGCTACTTGGAACTGTGTGCTATGCTTGACGCATGGTGGAACGAAAGCGCATCGGCGAGATTCTAGTCGAGTTGCGAGTCTTGACGCCGGCCCAGGTGGACCGGGTCCTCGAGGCCAAGCGCCGCCGCCACGATCACGCCAAGTTCGGCCAGGTCGCTCGGGAAATGGGCCTGCTTCGCGAAGAACACATCTTGGCAGCGCTTGCCGTGCAGTTGCAGCTCCTGCCGGACATTCGCGAGATGTCCTTGGAACGCATCCTCGTTCGTTTGCAGGACCCCGCATTGGGTTAGCACGCCCGAGGTTTATCTCACCGGCAGTCCCCACAGGCGAACCGTGCGGTCGAAACTTCCGGAAATCGCACGGCGGCCGTCGCTGGAGAAGGCGACGCATTGGACGGTGTCGTTGTGTCCGGTGAATTTGTGCAGTTCTTTGCCTGAATTCACGTCCCACAGACGGATCGTCTTGTCGTCGCCGCCGGTCAACAAGCGCCGGCCGTCCGGCGACAGCGCCATGGCCGGAACAGGTCCGCTGTGCCCTTCGAAGCGGCGATGCTCCTTGCCGGTGACGATATCCCACATGTGGATGACGTTGTCGCCGCTTGAAAGCACGTGTTTGCCGTCCGAGCTGAAGACGACGTTGATGACGTTGTTGGCGCACTCGAACGTCTTCACGGTGTTGCCGGTGCTCATGTCATAGACGCGGACGGTGCGATCCGTGCTGCCCGATGCGATATGCCGGCCATCCGGCGAGAACGCGACGCAGTAGACGAAGTTGGTATGCCCGCTGAAGCGCTTCAGCTCCTCCCCTTTGACCACATCCCACAAATACACCGTTTGGTTGTCGCAACAAGTAAGCATGGTTGAAGCGTCGCGCGACAGAACGAGGCCATTGACGTCAATGGGGTGCGTGTAGCGTTTTTTCTCTTCACCGGTCTTGACGTCCCAGAGCCGCGCGGTGGCGTCCCAGCTCGCGGAAAACACCTGCCGACTATTAGGGTGGAACGCGACCGCCCAGACCTCCTTGGTGTGCCCACGCAACGTCCGTTCCTCCTTCCCGCTCGTCAAATCCCACACGCGCACGCTCTGATCGACGCTGCCGGAAACTCCCCAGCGACCATCGGCGGAAAGGGCGACGCCGCGAATCGTGTCCTGATGTCCGTCGAATTTCTTGAGCTCGCCGACGGGACCGATCGGCCCATCGGGAATGGAGCCGCTAAGCCGGGCGGCGACGACGTCGATCCGCTTGAGCGCTTTGGTCCGGTTCAATCCGCTTAAGTTGCCGGCGGCTTGCTCATACCAATGCATTGCCCGGCGCTGCAGGTGGAGCTTGGCGGGTTCATTTTCCTTGCCGGCCAAATCCCACCAGGCATCAGCCAGGACGAGTTGGTCCTTAGGTTCTTTCGGCTTGGCGAGGTCCTGGCCGGCCAAGGTCTTGAGAGCTTGGTCGCTCCCCTTTTCCAAAAGGGGTAGGGCCCGCTCCCAGCGTCCTTTGAGGAATGCGTAATACTTGCCCAACTCGGAGTTGGCTTCCGCGTCCGCGGGGTCGCCCTTCAGTCGATCGACGAAGGTCTGCATCTTGGCGAAACTTTTCTTGACGGTTTGCACGTCCTCGTTGCGCTTTTGCACGCTCGCGACCAGGGTGAGGATTTTGGCTTTGCGCGCCGCCGCCTCGGCCACCTTGCCGAAGGCGAGGGCGGCGTCGTACTGGTCGGCCTCGACGGCTTCGTTGATGATCGGCTCCAAGAGATCGACCAACGCCTTGCCGGCTTCCTTGCCCGGGAGATTATCGACTAATTCGGCCAGGGCGGTCGCCTTCATCTCCAGGGCGTTGACTTCGAAATCACGGGCCAGCTCGTCGATGGCTTGCAAAGCGATGGTGAAATTGCCCGCTTTTGCCGCCCAGTTGCGCGCCTCGCGATAGAGGACATAGCGATTGGCCGTGTCCTCTTTGTTTTCCCGCGCCTGTTGAAGCAAGTCGGCTGCCAACTTGTTCCGCGCCTCGGGCTCCTTGGCGGCGGCAAAATCCTCTTTGAAGATGTCGTCGACCAGCGCCATTGCCTTGGCCTGCGCAGCTTTATTGGGAACCGGCAATCGCTTCGCGTCGGAACCGCCTTGCGACAGTCCAAGACCCGCCAAGAGCAGTGCTGCGAACAACGACGCTAGAAACCCTCCCAACCAAATCCCACGTCGCATGACGACCTCACAAATGAAGAGAACAAAACCCGGCACGCGGAAGCATGAAAGTGCCTTTTGTTGGCGATGAAGATACATTACAGGAACGCGAGGCATCCTGGTACAATCAACTCCATCCATCTCCGAAGTTCATGGGAATCAGCCGATGAAGAGTCCTTTTCCGGGAATGGACCCATACCTCGAAAAGCATTGGCGCGATATCCATGCCAGCCTGATCATCTACGCCCGCGACCAAATTGAAGAACAACTTCCCAGTAATCTGGTTGCGCGCGTAGAGGAACGATTGATCGTGGAGCCGGAAGATGGAGAAGACCGTGCTATTTATCCAGATGTGCGTGTAATGGAGCAGCGTAATCGTGATCAAGGAAGTAGCATCGCGGTGCTTGCAGGACCAGCGACAGCCGAACCAATCATTGTGGACTATGAAAAGACCACCGAAACCTTTGTCCGCATCCTTGAGCGCGGTGCGCGGACTCGACTTATCACCGTGATCGAAATCTTGAGCTTCTCGAATAAGCAGCCCGGTGAAAGCCAGGACCAGTATCTGCAGAAGCAAAAAGAGCTGCTGAGAAGTGCGGTTAGTCTAGTGGAGATCGACCTTCTACGCGCCGGTAAGCGCGTGCTGGCGTTGCCCGCAACGCGCATTCCGCTGCGAGCCCGGACCACCTACCAGGCTTGCGTGCGCCGCGGCTGGCGGCCGAGCCGATTCGAAATCTACCGGCTTCCACTTACCGCTCCCCTGTTGCCAATTCCGATCCCACTGCGAAAAAAAGACGCTGATATCCGCCTGGACTTGCAAACTCTAGTCGACCAGGCATACCGCAAGGGCCGCTATTTCCAAACGATTGACTATTCCGAGCCGCCCGACCCGCCGTTCAAGCGAGCGGAGGCACGTTGGGCGGATGAGCTACTTGGGAAAACTCGGAAAAGGTGATGCGGACTCAGAGCGCCAGCCCCGGCAAGTCCTCGGGCCTTGCGCCTTTTGCAACTTCTGTTGCGACCGTCGTCGCCAATTTCAGATACGCTTTCGCCACTTCGCTGTCCGGGTATTTGTGAACGATGGGGTCGCCCCTGTCGCCGCACTCGGCCACTTTGGGGTCGATGGGAATCTCGCCAAGGAATGGGACGCTGGCGTTCTCGGCGAGTTTTTGGCCGCCGGCGTGACCGAACAGGTAGTGGCGCTTGCCGTCGGGCGTTGCGAAGTAGCTCATATTCTCGACGATGCCGAGGACGGGGACTTTGACCTGGCGGAACATTTCCAGGCCTTTGCGGGCGTCGATGAGGCTGACGTCCTGCGGCGTGGTGACGATGACCGCGCCCGAAAGCGGAGCGGTCTGCGTGAGGGTGAGCTGAGCGTCGCCGGTGCCGGGGGGCAGGTCGATTACCAGGTAATCGAGTTCGCCCCAAGGGATTTGAGTCAGAAACACGGTCAAGTACTTGGCGACCATCGGCCCGCGCCAGATCATCGCCACCTCGGGTTTGACCCAAAAGCCCATCGACATCAGCTTCAGGCCGTATTGCTCCAGGGGCCATTCGCGCCCGTTGGGTTCCCAGGTTTCCTTGATGTTCATCATGATCGGGATGCTGGGACCATAGATGTCAGCGTCGAGCAAACCGACGCGGCGTCCGAGCATATGCAGGGCCAGCGCCAAGTTGGTTGCGACCGTCGACTTGCCGACGCCTCCCTTGCCGCTGGCGACGGCGACGACATTCTTGACGCCGGGCAGCGCGATTTTCTGGGCCGCGGGTTGATGTGGCTGCATGGGTGTCTCCGTTATTTCTCCGCCAATTCCCGCAAGAGCTCGAGCGTGAATATCCCCGTATCGTGGCCATCGCTCCAGGTGATCTTGTAAGCGTAATAGCCGACGGGCTCGATTTGGACGGGGTTGAGGGGCACGAGTTCACTGGGTTTAAGGATACGGAATGGATCGGGCGGTTTCAGGCGTTCTTCGCGGCACGAGGCGCAGGGGCAGTTATTGCGCAAGTTCTGCCAGGTGTGGGTAGTGCGCAGGCCGTCGCTCCAGGAGATTATCAGCTTGTCGTCGCCGTCCTTGGCAAGATTCGTGGGACGTGGCGTCTGGGAGCTCATGATTGCGATCAAGAGGGGCGTGGTTTGTCAGGGAGTTCGAACCGAATCTATTGAGACCAACTCCCTTATCCTACAGGCGGGAACAGAAGATTGCAGCAGCAGGCCGGCAAATACAAGCACCGGATACGTCACTTTTTCTCGCGGCCTGCATCCCAGACGCGGCAGCCGTTGAGGCCGGCGGCGGCGAGGTAGCGGCCGTCCGGGCTGAAAGCGAGATCGCGAAGTTGGCTGGCGGAGTAATCGAGTTCCAGAATCTCCATGCCGTTGTTAGGGCCCCAGAGGCGCACCGTCTGGTTTTGACCGGCCGTCGCCAAGCGCTCGCCGGCTGCGTGGAAGGAAAGCGACAAGATTGGGCTCGACGTTTCGGCTTTGAGCACGACGTTGTGAGACTCGAGGTCCCAGATGCGCACCTTGCCGCCGGTGCAGCCCGAGGCGAGCCAGGCTCTATGCGGGTGAAACGCCAGCGCCTGAATGCTCTCGAGATGTCCGGTCAGTTCAAAGCCGGCGCCGGTGCGCCATTCCCAAATACGAATGATCTTGTCGTGGCCGGCCGCGGCAAGCCAGCGGCCATCAGCACTGAACACGACGGCCAACGTCTCTTGCCCGCCGGCATCCAACGATTTGACGATCGTGCCGGAGGCGACGTCCCAAACGCGAATGTTCCGCTCTTTGCCCGCGGCAGCCAGAGTCTTGCCGTCCGATGTAACGTCCAGCACATTGACGGGAGCTTCGTGTTGGAAGGACGCGACCGGATTCGGGTCCGACTTTTCCGCGTTGTAAAGCCGCACCACTTCGTCGCCCGACGCGACTGCCAATTGGGATCCCCCGAGAACGAAGACGAGATCGGCAACTCCTCCATGGACGGCGAGGCTGAACTTCGGCCTTTCCGATTCTTCGAGGTCCCACACTTGAATGGTGCGGCCCCCGCATGCCATGATCTTGCTATTTGGATGAAAAGCGATGGCTTCAATCGGGTCGGGCGAGGGCAGCCAAAGAATCTCGTGTCCGCCGGACGGGTTGGCAAGAAAGATGCGGCCCGTGAGCCCGGCACAGGCGACATGGCGGCCGTCGGGGCTGAAGGCGAGCGCGTGCAAACCTTCGGGATCGCCGCGCAGGACCAGCGATTCGCTCGATTGCTTGCGTTCGAAAAGACGAACCTGGCCGTCGCAGCTGCCGATGGCGAGCGTTCCCTGCGGGTTGTAGGCGAGGCTGACGACGCGATCCGAAAGCCCGTAGCGATTGAACATGAGTTCGCCGGTGGAGACGTCCCAGAAAAAGACCTCACCCTTTTCCGGGCCGCGACCGCCGCCGCTGGCCAGGACGGCGCCTTCCGCTTTGAAGACCAACGTCGCCACCGGTCCGTCATGGCCTCGGAACACATGCCGCTCCATGCCGGTCGAGCCGTCCAAGAGGCGGACCAGCCCGTCGCGGCCCGCGGAAGCGAGCAAGCTGTCGTCCGGAGAGAACGCGACGGCCGCGGCGCCCTGGTCATGGCGGGCGACGATCTTGGCGACGCCGGCAACCTTGCGCGAAAAGCCTGCGGAATCCCGAAGGCGCACCGTGCCGTCGACGCCGGCCGAGGCGAGCATGCCTTTTGCTGAGAATGCCACCGCGGCCACAGGTCCATCGTGCTCGGTCAATGTCAGCAATTCAGCGCCGTCGGGCATGGCCCAGATTTTGATGCCGTCGATGCTCGCCGACGCCAGCAGTTTGCCGTCGCCGCTGAAAGCCAGCGATGTGATCCGTCCGCGATGGCCGGCGAGCGTCCGTTCGAGCTGGCCGTCGGAGGTGCGCCAAAGTTTGATTTCGCCGGGCGCCTTGGGTTCGCCGCCGGCGCTCGCCAGGCGTGTGCCATTCGGAGCATAGGCGATGGCGGTGGCCGGGCCGTTGTGGCCCGCGAGAGCGAGGCGGCCTTGACAGCGCTGCCGCAGGTAATGCCATTCCCAGTTGCGCAAGTCGGGAGTGTCTTTCGTCGGCAGCCAGCGCTCGAGCACACGGTCGGCCCGGTTCAGGTCGGCGTAGTCGAGAAAGCTGAAGACCCGCCGCATTTCCGCCTGGTAGAGCAGCGTTTGCGCCTTGGATTCGTTGCGCTTGGCTTGCTCCATGGCGATGGTGGCATCGTCGCGGGCCACGTCGGCCTCAAGGCGCAAGCTCACTTCGCGCTGGGTGACGAGGACGTGAATCATCAGCAGCAACACAAGTACGGCGCCGAGTCCGGTCACGAACTTGCGATGCTTCTTGATCCATCGGACGGCACTGACGGTCCAAGGCTCACGCCAAGCCGCGACCGGTTCGTCCGCCAACCAATGCTCGATGTCCTGAGTAAGTTCCAGGGACGCGGCGTAGCGTGCCTTGGGCTCCACCGCCATCGCCTTGAGGCAGATCGCTTCCAAGCCGGGATCGATCGTGCGATCGACTTGCCTCGGCGGGCTGAACGCGCCGCGGCGCACGCGGTCGAGAACTGTGGGAATATCGCGATCTTCCTGCGGCGCGCGTCCCGTGAGCAAGTAGTACAGGGTGGCGCCCAGGCTGAAGACGTCGCTTGCCGGGCCGAGCAAGTCGAGCCGGCCTTCCGCCTGTTCGGGGCTCATATACGCCGGGGTGCCCAGGGCGGTCCCGGCGATGGTCTCAGCGCTGGTGCTGACGATCGACGGCTTGAGCAGCGGCTCCTGCTCCAAGGACGACGGCGGCTCGGCCTGATCGATCGGCTTGGCAAGCCCCCAATCGACTACGAGCGTCTCGCCGAACTTGCCCAGCATGATGTTGCTTGGCTTGATGTCGCGATGCAAGACGCCCCGGCTGTGGGCGTATTCGATCGCGTTGCAAACGTCGATGAAGCGTCCTAAAAGTTGCCGCCACTCCAACACCCGATCGCACTCGCTCATGCCTGCTTTGACTTTGGCGCGAAAGTCATCCACCGCCTCCTTGAGCGATTGGCCGCGGATAAAGCGCATGGCGTAGTAGGGCCTGCCGTCGGGATACATTCCCAAGCCGTAAACGGGGACGATGCCGGGATGCTCCAAGCCGCCGGTGACCTCCGCTTCGAGGATGAACCGCGCCCGGCTTTCGGGATTGGCGGCATGGCTTTCTTTAATCTCCTTGAGCGCGACCTCGCGATGTAACTCTTCGTCCATGGCGACGTAAACCTGGCCCAAGCCCCCCTGGGCATGCGTTCGCAGCGGCCGATAACGCAAGGGGGTGGCAGCTGTCACCGCTGCTTGTGTCAGCGTTACACCGGGATCGTCGGGCGATTGCGGCATGGCGTGCGCGATGCTTTCTTGCACGACCGGGTCCGACGCGTTGGCTACATCCGCTCGCACGCGGTTGTTGACCGGCAGCGATTCGAGGCTCTTCTTGGTGTCGCCGCCGTTGCTCTCGACATGATCCGCGACCAGGGCGTCTATCATTCCTCGCCGCACTTCGGTCAAGACGCGCTGCCGGACGAGAATCTGACCGAGGGGCACGTTCTTCTCTAGCGCCCAGTCCTTCATGGACGCGATCAACTCATCGCGGTTGATGAAGTCCATTTGCAGGGCCATGAGGCCGAAGAGGAGATTGTGGTCGGAAGCTGCGTGCGTCGCCGAAGCAGCGCATGCGTCGGGAGAGCCGTTGAGGCAGGGAGAGGTAGTCATAACCGAAGTCTAATTCAAAGATTGCCGGATATCGGGCAAAGACGGGCACAAATTCGATTCATCTCACCCACACACAGACGTCATGAAGCGAATTCCCGGTGGTGAAACGAATGACACGAATCTTGAGATTGGCCGCAACTCATTTGGAATGAAGAGGATAATTCAATTCATCTCACGAAGAACGCGACGTGGTGAGAAGAAATGTCGCGGCTGACATGAACTCTTTTGTTTTCTTGCCGGAGCGCGAGCGAGAACTTTTCGCTGCATCTGGGAGCGAGCAAGGTGTATCATGGGGTCGGTTTCGACATCGAGATCCAATGAAACGGCACTGGATTACATACACGGATCAATGGGTTGCCGGCTCGATGAGCTATTGGGTTCATCGCGAAGCGGACGGCCGGCCTTGGCACGAGGCCAAGATCTTCGATCCGCCGCTGCCCAGGCCGGTTCCTTGCAAAGGCTATCCTTGCTATCACGTTGAAGTGAACGGCGTGATTTTTCATTTCTCCTCGCCGCAAGAAATTGCAACGTGCCTAGAAGTTCTCTCCCTGAAACTTTTGCCTACCACGATTCGACTTGCCAAACAGCGCGGAACGGGCATCGGACCGAACCAGCATTGGCTCAGCCGGCTGCCGCCCAAAGCTAAGCCTTGGCGCTACCGTCAAAAAGCGGTCAAATATCTTCGGAAGGCACAGGCGCAGTTTGCCGAGGATTGCCGCGCATAGCGGCCAAATAGATCATCGTGCGGGCTTTCCGAGATTTACCGGAGTGCTAATATGGTGAACTGTGGACGACAACAAGCATGATGTCGATTACACATGGCGCTACTTACGTCGGCTTTTGATGTTCGCCATTGCGGGCACTCTGAGCGGCGCCGCTGCCTCTTGCCTGGGCACCGTTGCCGCTTGCTTGGGCGCAATCGTTCAAGTGACCGATACGCATTGGGACTTCCTCCGGAACCTGTGGGATGCGGGCGAGACGAGTGAATTGTTGCGGTATGTCTTTGGCTTTGCAAAGTTTCGTGAGATGGCGCTCGCCGGCGCTTTCTTGGGTGTGATCGGCGGCGTGATAACGCACGTGATTTCTAAGAGTTGGAGCCGATCGTGGCGAGTTTATGGAGTGATCGCCCTTTGGGCTGTGGTTGGAGGTTCCCTTCTGCTAGCGACAGCGCTTCCCTTGAATCCGCAACGTGGAACACTGGTGGCTATCTTCGGCTTCGGGACAGGAGCCTGTTACGGCGCCCTCTTGGGGTTATTTGTTCGACTTGCCGACTGGCTTTCCGATCGCCTGCTTCTCTGCGCACAAAACAAGAACATTCAAGGAGACAACAATGTTAGTAGGACAATTTGACCGCCGTCGATTCCTCCAGGCAAGTGTCGTCACGGGGGCGACCGTCCTTGGCTTACCCGCCTTCTTGCATGCCGGCGAGCGCAGCCAAGACAACAAGAAACGCGATCCCTTCGGCGGCTTCACGGTCGGCATGCAGAGCTACACATTCCGCAATTTCAAGCTCGACCAGGCCCTGCAGCGGACGGCCGATTTGGGGCTGCACTTCATCGAGCTTTATCGCGGACATCTTCCGATGACGACGACCGACGAGCAGATCAAGGCGGTTCGCAACGCTTGCTTCGAGCACCACATCACGCCGATCGCGTTCGGCGTCGAAAGCTTTTCGAAAGACCACGCCGCCAATCGCCGCATCTTCGAGTTTGGCCGCAAGCTTGGTGTGCGCTATCTGAGCGCCGATCCCAGCCCGGACAGCTTCGACAGCCTCGACCGGCTGGCGGCCGACTTCGGCATCGGCATCGCGATTCATCCGCACGGGCCTTCGGGCAAGCAGCTGCATCGCTGGTATTCGGCCGAGGTCATCATGGACGCGGTCCGCAATCACCATCGGCTGATCGGCACCTGCCTCGACACCGGCCACTTGATCCGCTGCGCCCAGAATCCCTTCAACCGCAAGCTCGATCCGGCCCAGCAAGTCCGCCACATGGGCGCGCGCAACTTCGGCATGCACCTCAAGGACCACGACAACGCCAAGCGCACCGACGTGGTCTATGGCCGCGGCGCTCTGAACGTTGCGGAAGTGCTGCGGGCTTTGCGCGAGGTGAAATTCCAGGGCTACATCAGCATCGAGTACGAAGCGAACCCGGACAATCCGATGGCGGATTTGCGATCGTGCTTGGACGTGTTTCGCGAGTCGGTGCGGAAGCTGGGATGATGTCTCCTGACGCGAGGAGAAGCCTTGGCCTATTACCCCGACGAATCCACCCGGACCGATACGGACGCGCAGCATCTGCAGCTGTTGTCCGTCTTTCATTACATCGTCGGCGGGATGTCGATCTTCTGCGGCTGCTTTCCGTTCATTCACGTCGGCATAGGCATCGCGATTTTGTCAGGCGCTTTCGATCGGCCCGGGCAGCCGGCGCCTCCGCCATTTTTCGGGTGGTTCTTGATCGGCATCGCCGGCGGCATAATCGTGGCCATGTGGACCTATGGCACCCTTGTGATCATTTCCGGACGCAAGCTCGCCACGCAGCGGAATTACTGGTTCTGTTTTGTCATGGCCTGCATTGAGTGCTTGGAAGTGCCCTTCGGTACGGTCCTCGGCGTTTTCACGATCATCGTGCTCTTGAGGCCGAGTGTGAAGGGGCGATTTGGGGTGGGGACGCCGTGATCGCGCCTTGCGAATCGCCCTGAGGCGTATTAAAGTGATCGGGTCTATTGGAGCGCTGAGATCAATGTTGACAATTCGCCTTTCAAAGGCCGAATGGGGCAAGGCCTGGCGCGCGATGATTGAGATCGCGCCTATTCGACTTGTGGGAGATGATCCCATTTACGAAGTTCTGCCAGCTCATTTGGATTTATTGAGCGCGCGGGGTTTCCGGTACGAGATTGTGCCGTTGCGGCCGCGACGCACGGAGAAACGCCGGCATGGCACGGCCGATTAGAAGCATCGAGATTTACCTGCCGCTCGATTACAACGACGGGCGTGCGATTCCCGAGTCAAAATTTGTGTCGCTTCAGCAGGAATTGTTGAACCGCTTCGGCGGCGTGACCTCGATCCAGCGGGAGTTCCCGCTCCAAGGAGTCTGGCAGCGTGCAACGAACGTCTATTGTGACCGTGTGGTGGTTTTCTCTGTCATGGATTTCCGCGAGGGGACGCAGTTGCAGTGCCTTCGCTATTTGGAGAGATTTAAGGAGCGCTGCAAGAAGAAATTTGAACAACTTGAAGTGTTGATAACCGTGGCGGAGTTACTGGCAGTTTAATGGCAGGTTGGAAACTACCCCACGAAAACCTCAATTCGCGCCCGGCAGCACGATCTTCTGAATCTTGACGGACGTGTACGGCTGCCGGTGGCCGCGCAGGCGGCGGTAGTTCTTGCGGCGGCGGAAGTGTTGGATGTAGAGCTTGGTGGTGGGATGGTCGACGACCTCGGCGACCACGCGGGCGCCTTCAATCACCGGTTGGCCGATCTTGGTGTCGGCCTCGCTCTGGCACAATAACACGCGACTGAACTCAACGCTGGCGCCGACTTCCACCTCGCGGAAATCGACTTTCACCACATCGCCTTCCTGCACCCGGTATTGCCGGGACCCGTCTTCGAACACCGCGTACATGATCCGACCCCTGCTAAGGTTCGTCTGCTTCCGTTTCGTTATAGAGAGCGGCTAGGACCGCGACAAGCGGGCCGGGCTAGGGACGAAAGGCGACTTTCGGGCCCCGCAACGGCCTACTTCTTCACCGTCCGCTGCTGCTTCTTGATCGGCTTCTCCTCGGCCCACTCCAACCACACTCGCGCTGCGGCGTCGCTGGGCATGCGCCAGTCGCCTCGGGGCGATAGGCTGATCGTGCCGACTTTCGGGCCGTCGGGCAGGCACGAGCGCTTGAACTGGTTGGCGAAAAAGCGGCGCAGGAACTGTGCAAGCCATTGCCGCAGCTCGGCGGCGGTGTAGGAGCGGTCGAACTCGGTGTGCTCGGCCAGGAACAGGACCTTCTCCGGCGGCGCGCCGTAGCGCAGGAAGTGGAAGAGGAAAAAATCGAGCACTTCGTAGGGGCCGATCACGCCCTCCGTCGGCTGCGGCATTTGGCCGTTGTCTGAGGCGGGCAGCAATTCAGGCGAAATTTGGGTGGCGACGATGTCGAGCAGGGTGCGGCGGGCCGCGCCTTCGAACTCGTTCTCGGCGGCCCAGCGGACCAGGAATTTCACCAGCGTCTTGGGGATGCTGATGTTGGGGTTGTACATGCTCATGTGGTCGCCGTTATAGGTACACCAGCCCAGCGCTAATTCCGACACGTCCGCGGTGCCGATCACGAACGCCTTGTTCATGAGCAGGCTGGTCCGCATCCGCGCCTGCACGTTTTCGAAAACCAAGTCCTGAGAGCTTTCGGCCGGCAGCTTCTGCAGATTGCGTGTCAGCTCTTCTAACGTCAGTCCCTTCAGATCGACACCAAACGGCTTATGGCCCAAGGCAAGCATCTCGTCGAGGCAGATTTGGCGAATGTCGATTTCCCGGCCGCTCACGCCGAGGTGTTTCATGAGGGCTTGGGCGTTCTTGAGCGTCCGCTGCGAGGTGCCGAAGCCGGGCATGGTGATCGCTTCCAAGCGGGTGCGCGGCGACTTTAGCAGGTCGAGCGTCTTGCAAGCGACCAAGAGCGCCAACGTGGAATCGAGGCCGCCGGAGACGCCGAGCGTAAGGGGTCCGGCGCCAATGTGCTCGATCCGCTTGGCCAAGCCGGCGACTTGAGTGTGGAAGATTTCCTCGCAGCGCTCGCGGAGTTGTTCTTTGCCGCGCGGCACAAAGGGATGGGCGTCGACATCGCGCATCAGCTTCGTGGCTGCCGGGCGTTCGACCTGAAACGAGATGCGCCGCCAGGTTCGCTGGGCCACCATCGGCTGCACATCGCCGAAGCTGTTGGTTTTGATGCGGTCGTTGACGAGGCGATCGATGTCGAGGTCCTGAGCCAGCAAGACATCCGCGCGGTCGAAGCGCGGCGTCTCAGCTAAGAGCGTTCCGTTCTCGGCGATCAGGGCATGGCCGCCGAAGACCAGATCGGTGGTCGATTCATGTACGCCGGCGGAGACATAGACGTAGCCGGCGACGCAGCGGCCCGATTGGCCAATCACGAGTTGCCGGCGATAGGCCGCCTTGCCGATGACCTCATTGCTGGCGGAGAGGTTCAAAAGCACGGTGGCGCCGGCCAGCGCCTGGAAGCTGCTGGGCGGCAAGGGCGTCCATAGGTCCTCGCAGATTTCGACGCCGACCACCAGGCCGGGCATCGTCGCGCCGGCATCGAAGAGGAGATCGACTCCGAAGGGCACGCTTTGGCCCAGGAGGTTCAGATTCTGATTGCGGCACCGAAAACCGGGAGCGAACCAGCGGGCGTCGTAGAATTCCTTGTAGTTGGGCAGGTACGACTTGGGAATGACCCCCAAGAGCCGGCCACGCTGCAGCACCGCGGCGCAGTTGTAGAGTTGATCGTCCACGAGCAACGGCAGTCCGACAGCGGTCAAGCCGCGAAACGTGCGCTCGCTTTGTTGGAGCAATGTGTCCACGGCATGCAGGGCGCCGCGCTGGAGGGCGGTTTGATGAAAGAGGTCGCCGCAGGTGTAGCCTGTTAGGCCTAACTCGGGAAAAACCGCGACGGCGGCGTTTTGGTGGTGGGCTTCGGCGAGCACGTCGCTCATGTGGCGAAGATTGGCTCGGCAGTCGCCAACGCGAAGCTGGGGAACCGCGGCCGCAACCCGGACAAAGCCATGTTGGATCATGCGGGCCTCGATTGGCGTGGGAACGAGCGCTGGCGGCGCCCTTGGAGCGGTTTCAAAACGGGGTCAGGACCCCTAGAATCACAGATCCTGACCCCCTTTTGAAACCGCTCCTTGGTAATTTTATGAATTGAAGTTCCGCGAAGCGCCTTTACATTAATGCTCACGGCGCGGATAATCAAAACCGCGCCGCTTCCGTGCCGCGCCACTTCCGTCCGCGAGGGGATGACGATGGCGGACATCACCTTTCAATGCTACGCCTGTAATCAACGGCTAAGGGTCGGCGCCGACAAGGGCGGCAAGAAGACCAAGTGCCTCAAGTGCGGCACCGTCCTCACGATTCCCGTGGCCGCGGTGGAGCCGGAAGTGTTGTCGCCGGAAATGATCGAGGAACCGGCCCCCCCGCCTACCCGGCTGATCAAGCCGCAGCCGAACCGCCCGGCTGAGGATTTCCGCTTCGATAGAGAAGAAGCGCGGCCTACGAAGCGGCGTCCTCGTGACGAGAGTTCTCGCAAAGAAGAGGCGGAGGAGGATCGACCGCGCAAGCGCCGCCGGGATGAGGACGACCAAACCGAAGCGCCGCGCAAACGCCGTCGCGAGGAAGCCGACGAGGACGCGGACGATCGGCCACGCAAACGGATCAGCCGAGGCGAAGACGAGGAGGAACGGCCGCGTAAACGGCGCAGCCAGGTCGAAGACGAAGTGGAACAGCCGCGCAAGAAGCGCCGTGATGAAGACGAAGAACGGCCCCGCCGCCGGCATGCGGAAGAGGACGAGGAAGACGAAGAGGATTCCGAGCGCGGCCGGGAAAAGAAAACCGATTGGGACAAGGTCGGCCTGGGAATGCTGGTGTGTTTCATCGCCGTGATCGTGTTCGCGGCCGGCTATCTGATTGAGCAACTAGGCGTGGTGATGTTCACGATGGCCGCGTTCGAAAATACGGGGCAGGAAATTCCGACGAGCACCGCGGCGCTGAACATTTGGAAGATCGCTGTTTGGATCCTCCCGCTGGGAGTGCTTGGATCGCTGGCCGGCCAGGTTTTCTGGATTTTCACAAACAATAAGCGAAGCGCCTTGATATGGGCGTTCGCGTGCCTGGGCGTGACCTTGGCCGCTCTCGTCTGCTTCGTAGTCTTCAAATCGATCGGCCTTTATCAGGGAAGAGTGTTCTACGGACCCGATATCCTGCGGGAACCGGCGAACCTGGTTGACGCCAACATCGGGCGCGCTTTGCTTCTGAGCTTGGCCAACGTATTCGTCGCCGGCCAATTCATCATGATGGCCCTCTACTTGAGGGCACAAGCCTTGAATCAGCGCGACAGCGCGCTGGCAGGCAGCGCGATGATCCTGGTGGTCTTTTCCGGCATTGTGGCGGTTTATCAACTATTGTGGCCGATTCTGACTAGCGTGGTCATCACCTTCCGGGCGCCGACCCGGGGCCCGTTGGCCGTCAGCTGGATCATCTACTGGATCGGCGCGCTGCTGACGCTGTTGCTCTTGGTGGTGATGATCGTGGGCATGAAACGAGGCCACCGCATGGCGTCCCAACGCATGACTGCCCCGCGCACGGTGGCGCGGTGACGGCCGCGACGAGGTGACGTCCGCGACGAGGTGACGGCAGATGATCAGGCCGGACCTGTTGGAAATCCTGCGCTGCCCGCTTAATCCCAGCAAGGCCCGCCTCGTGCTGGAAGACGAGTCTCTGCGCTGCGAGCAGTGTTCTCTCAGGTTTCACATCAAGGACGGCTTTCCGATCCTCGTGGTCGAAGAAGCGGAGCTTCCCCCCGGATGCGAAAGTATCCGTGATTTGCCGTGCCAGAAAAAAAACAATGAGCGATGAGCGGCCGTGGCCCTCATCGCTCATTGCTTTTCGGGTCGTTGCTGTTGAAGGTCGTCGTGGGCGGCGCCGTTGGAATCGCCGAGTCGAGGCTCGAAGGAGGGAAAGGCGACGCGTTGCCGAAGGGGGCGTGTCCGATGGGCGCGTTGCTGATGGGCGCGTTGCTGATGGGCGCGTTGCTGATGGGCGCGTTGCCGAAGGGGGGGTTGCCTGTCGTAGAGGTGACAGTCGAATTATTGCTGGTTGATGTCAAGAATGCGGGCGGCGGAGGTTGAATCAGAGGAACAGCGCTCGCGGCTGACGTAGATGGCGCCATGTTGGCCGCTTGGTTGATGCCCGTTTGGCTGATGCCCGTTTGGCTAGTTCCCGTTTGGCTAGTTCCCGTTTGGCTCAAGCCGCCCGGCGAAAACGGCGGATTCACGCTTCCCGGCTTGGAATCTTGCGCGAAAGCGGCGCCGCCCGGCGTGGGGGTGATTCCAGGCCCCGCCATGTTCTTTGGAGAACTCTGGCATCCGCCGCCCAACATTACGAAAAGGGCCGCGCTCGTTCCCAACCCCAAAGCCGCCTTGTATGCCATGGCCGTTCTCCTGATTGGCACTGCCCTGTCCCAGGCCGAATCCCTGGCCTACGGGACAAAGCGGGCGAACAGTAGCGACACTTCCGACTTGGGTCAATGCCAACACCGAATATCAACATTGTTAGGCAGAGGCTGCCGAAGACGCGGGCAGATTCTTGCTTTCAGATCTGGAGCGGCAGTTGGGGAAGTTGACTCTAACCGCTTTGCCCGTAATGCGCTTGCCGCTTGGGAACGCCGCGGCCGCCGACCGGCACTGGATTTGCTCCTTAAAAAGCGCCTCTCTACCATTTCCATTCTGAGAAGCGCGGTCTTGTCATGAACAATTCCCTCGAAACAACCGCCGTGCATGACGTGTTATCGCTTCGCGACTTGTCGATTCGCGACCTATCGATTCACGATGCGGGAATCAACGATGCGGCAATGAACGATGCAGAAGTCACGGAACTGTCGCTACTGCTGCCGACCGGGCAGTTCCGTGCCCTGGCCTGCGCCGCCGAGGCGCGCGGCTTGACCATCGGGCAGTTAGTGCGCTGTTTCCTTCGCGATGCGCTGGCGGGCAGCGTGTCGACGCCTCGCTTTTTGTCCCAGCGTCGTCATGCTTGAGGCTTATCCTGGATGTTATGCTTACGTCTTAATTATTAAAAATGAGAGTCATGTTTGACAAGCGGATGAGCCCAACCTAGGGTTGCAACGTCCGCGAACCGGACCGTGGCCAACGCATTTTCGGCCACGAATCTCCCCATTGCTTGTCTACATCGTTTTGGCGAGCGCAGCTATGTCCTAGAGCCACGGCAAGGGCAAGATCCGCCACGCTGCCGATTGGTCTAGACCCTAAAAGGGTGCCTCGTCATTCGGCCTCCGGGTAAGGCGCTCGGAGGCTGTCCGGGGAGCCGTCCAGAAGCTCCGGGCAAAACTTTTCTCTGGACTAGAGGGATGTTTGTTATGACGCGACTGTCGCAAGCCGTGGTTAATTTCTTCCAGGGTGAAGATGGCCCAACCGCCGTGGAATATGCCGTCATGTTGGCCCTGATTATCGTGGTGTGCATCGCCGCCATCACGGCCCTGGGCACCAATGCGAACGCCACGTTCACGTCGGTAAGCAACTCCATCAGCACGACCTCTTCGTGATCGAAGTCTTCGTAGCAACGTCTTCGTAGCACGGAAAAAAGACCGAAAAACGAAAACCCCGCTTCCTTCACGGCAGCGGGGTTTTTGTTTGGACCGACTCAGCGTAGCCGAATTCGTAAGAATTCGGACTGATGTTGGATTGAGCGGTGGGACAGGCGTCTCGCCTGTCCGGACCGGCGGGACGCCGGTCCCACCTCGCCTCATGGCATGGTTTACAAAGCACTAGTTGCAGCAGCCACCGTGATTATGGCGGCAACCGTGATCGCAACCGCGGTCGCAGCAGCCGTGGCCGCCGAAGGCGCCGCGGAGCCGGCTGAACAAGCCGCGCGATTCGCAGCACGGATCGCAGCAGTCATTGATTGGGACTTCACGGGTCACGGTGCGAGGCACCATGCGGGTGCAGGTGACTTCCTCTTCATAAGGAACGCACACGCGGACGGTGCGGGTCGCCTTGCACGGGACCTTACGCTCCACGCACACGGTGTACTTCTCGACGCGCTTCTCGGTCACGCATTCGTAAGTGCACACGTTGACCTTTTCCTCAACCCACACTTTCTTGCAAACGGCCACTTTGCACGGAACGCATTCCGTGTAGCAAACCTTTTTGCACACGGTCCGGGGGCACTCGCGGTATTCCGGGCAGCAGACCCAATGCTTGCGGGTCACGGTGCGGCAGCAGTTGTTGCAGCTATTGGCGCACGGATCGCAGCAGTCGTTGCCATGGCCGCAACGGCTAAAGAGACCGCTCAGGAAGTTGGAGCGGCACTCTTCGCGGCACTCCCAGTGGCCCAGGCGAACCAGCTTTTTCTCCATGCAGGTTTCCTGGACGTACTTGTGGCACGTCTTGGTGACGTTGCGGGTTTCCCACTCGGTCACGGTCTTGCAGCACTTACGGACTTCAACGCGGTTGACCGGAACGCGCTTGGTGCAGCACACGACGCGTTCGCGAACTTCCGGCACGCGTTCGCAGCGCCAAGCGTCGTAGGTCTCGCTTTTACACTCGACCTTGTAACACGTGCGCTTGGTCTTGTAGGTTTCGGGCACACATTCGGTGACTTGAATGGTGCGCGTACATGGATTCGTCGGTCTTACTTGTGCTTGCTTGTCACCAGCCGGCTTGTCACCGGCTTGTATTGGCTCATCGGCCCGCGCGGGTGAAACCACGGCGGTGATGGCGCCAAGCAGCAAAGCGATTCGGACGGGTTGGCGGACCATGCCTTCTCCTTTGTTGCGGTACGCCGATCCGGCTTTCCCACGGAAACGGACCGCTGGGTTCGGGATCGACACTCAAGCTGAATAACCTCTCTACTACTATGCCCAATCCAGGCGCTCTGGATAAAAAACGGGGCTAAAAGAGGGGAGAAAAACGACCCAAGAGATTCCGGCCTTATCGCCTGTGCGCACGAAGGACAAAACTCCGGGCGGACGTTCGGTAGCAAACGATAGGAGCGTGCCGGTTGGGCGGGCGTATCCGGTCGGCGATTTCGCGCCTTCTACGGAGATTTGTTAAAGTGCGGCGACGCTTCAGATTGCGCGCGGAAAGGAGGACGCCGAAAAACCGCTATCCGCCGGAAGGAATGACATGCGGTCTAAAGTTGCCCCGCCTGCTTCACCTGCTGGCCAAATGTGGTGATCCCCCATTGGACCAGGAAGAAACCGCCAACCAACACGCCGGCGATGATGGCCAGCCAGAGAAGCAAGAACACGAAATTTCCCGTCTTCAGATAGATGTTCTCAATGAATTTCCAGCGCTGACGTGTCTTTTCCTGTTCCTCGAGCTTGCCGTAAATCGACTTGAACTTATCGGTCTTCTTTTCCGCCTTCTCCCGCGTGATGGCGCCTTGGATGATGTGCTGGAACTCGACGAAGGTTCCCAACGCGCGATAACCGCCTTTGGCGGTGCGGCTCACCTGAGCCTGGGCGTCGAGGGCGCCTGCTTTCAATAGCGCGGCAAGCTGCTCTTTACGCACTTTTTTAGTCTTGAGCTTGCCGCCGGGCTCCTTAAGGGACCAGTAGTAGAACTCATCGGCGACCGGGCTCTGGCCCGCGTCGGTCAACTTCGCCGCGGGCCCCTGCGTGGCGCCGCCGGACGGGGTGTGCGTTTTCGCGGCCTTGCCGGTGAATGACTTAGGCGCGCCTGCGCCGTCGGCGCCTTCGAAAAAGCTCAAGTGGTCATTGGCCAACTCGAGGTTCTCCAACTCGGCGATGATCTCGGCACAAGTTTGGTAACGCAGCTCGGGCTTCTTCGCCATCATCTTCTCGCAAATGAGGTCGAGGCGCTCCGGAATCTCCATGTTCAACGCGCGGATGGGAGTGAACTTGCCCTTCTCTTTCGCCTCGATCAGCTCGACAAGGGTTTCACCCTTGAACGGCGGCTGGCCCGTGAGGAAAACGTAGAGCATGCAGCCTAAAGCGTAAATATCGACTTTGCCGTCGACGTGCTTGGCGTCGCGGGCCTGCTCCGGCGCCATATAGATGGGCGTGCCGGCGCCGGTGCCGGTCTTGGTCAGCGACATGTCGTCGTCGGTGGCCTTGGCCAGACCGAGATCGGCAACCTTCACCACGCCCTTCTTCGTCAAGAGAATGTTGTCCGGCTTGATGTCGCGGTGGACCATGTTCAGCTCGTGGGCATGCTGAAGGGCGGCCGCCGTGGCGAGAATAATGTGCAGGCTGTCGCCGATCGAGAATTTGCCGAGCTTTTTGAGCCAGGTTTCAACGCTGCCGCCCTCGACGTACTCCATGGTAAGGAAGTGAAAACCCAACGCCTCGCCCGCGTCGTAGCAGCGGAGGATATTGGGATGATCGAGCTTGGCCATGACCTTCGCTTCGCGCTTGAAACGCTGCACGAATGCCGGCTTGGAAGCTAATTCCTTGGACAACACTTTGATGGCGAATTCCTTGTCGAGACTTGCCTTGAGCGCTTTGTACACCGCTCCCATGCCGCCTTGGCCGAGCTTCTTCTGCAGCTTGTAGTCGCCCAGCATGGTCGCTTTGACTTTGTCGTCCGAAGCGGGCTCGGCTTCACCCTTGGCGGGCGTCTTTGCCGGGGACTCGGCAGCCTTGGCAGCGCCGGCCACTTTCATGCTGAAGTCGGTGGTCTGCTCGCTGGCCACCGCCGCGGTGTTCTTGTCGGCACTCTTGGCGGAATCGTTAGCATCGGTCTTTTTTCCCGCGGCTTTCACCGTGGTCGGGATGGTGTCCTGCGGCATGTTGAGGTCTCCAACATCATAAGAGCCGAACGATGGAAATGATCGAAACGAATTCGAGTAATGCATGCATTCGGTAGCGCATCCCCGCCCCCGAGTTCGCTCAGGGAAAAATAGACAAGCTGGGGAGAGAATACCACCCATTATCCCCGCGCCGCCGGGCGGGTGCAAGCAATTTCACGGACAAGGCGCATTTCCGAAGACAGCATTTCATGGGGAGCTTTTCCAAGCGTGATGATTGCAAAGCATTTTAGGAGGAATATAATGCCCCTTCATAAATGACACCTATCGCCGGCCCGTTGTAACGTCGGCATTCGCTTTGCCTTAAGGAGCTTTGCATGGCTGAGGACCATCTCGGGCAGCGGAAGGAAACCAGGGCCCCGTGGACCAAAATCTTCACCGGCTTCAAGGTCGCCCTCGATCCCAAGAAGCTGCTCTTGGCCGCCGCGGGAATCCTGGCGATGGCCGTCGGCTGGCACGCCCTCGCTTGGGCTTTCTACGGCGCGCGGACCATGCCGCAACCGAGCGATACGGCGTATGGGATCAGTTCCAAGCCCGATAAGACAGGCGTTGACGACATAGCCCAAAAGGAGGCATGGACCCGATTCAAGCGCGACCGACAGCGTTGGAATTTGCTGCACCAGATGGCCGGGACTCAGGCTAGCGACCCAAATGACAAGCACGCGGTCACCGACGCGGCGGACCTCGCTAAGACTCTGGAGGAGTATCGAGTTCTAAGTGACATTAGTGAAAAGCTTCGTCGTCTCAAGCAGGTTGTGAAGCTCGAGAGAACCGACGAGGGCCTTCGCCTCAATGTTGACGGCGCGAAGTATTCGGTCACCCTTGAGGCGGGAACGGGCGAAAAGCTCAAGGGTGATTTCCATCTTGCGGACTTGGTGCCTCTCGGCGACCGCGTTCTTCTCGTCGGCGTTCCGCTCCAGATATCCAACGACAAACTCAAGGAGTTGATCGCCCTCCGTGAAGGGGCGTTGACCCATGCTCAAATTCGCCAGGAGATCGAGGCACGCGTTGCGGACAAGAAAGTAGCGTTAGGCCTCGCCGAAAGAGCCCTTGGCCTCGATAAGGTCAAGCCGGCTGGCGCCCTTCGCACGATGCCGTGGAACGAGTATCGCGGCCCCAACCCGTACCTCCTGGTAACCGGCAACATCAAGCAGAATGACCCTAACGAAACCCGCAATGTCCCCTGGGCACGCGGCCAGTTCTTAGGTTGGCTCATCAGCGACCAGCTTCCCGTCCTCGTCGAACCGCTTGTCAAGTTCCTCTCTCCCATCCTGTACATGTTCGATCCCGGCGCCGGCGGCTGGAATCGCATCTACCTCATTCTCGTCATTCTGTGGACGCTGCTCGTGTGGGCCTATTTCGGCGGCGCCATCACGCGCATGGCCGCGGTGCAGATCGCTCGCAACGAAAAGATCAGCATGCGCGAGGCGCTCTCATTCGCCAGGGCGCGCTGCCAGTCGTTCTTCTCCGCGCCCTTGTTTCCGCTCGTTTTCCTTGGAATTCTCACGCTCATCCTTATCGTCTTCGGCCTTTTCAGCGGGTTGATCCCCATTTTCGGCGACATCGTTATCGCCGGATTGCTTTGGCCAATCGTGCTCATCCTGGGCCTCGTGATGGCGGTCGTTCTCGTCGGCCTGATCGGTTGGCCACTCATGAACCCGACCATCAGCGCCGAGGGCAGCGATAGCTTCGACGCCTTGAGCCGCTCGTACAGCTATGTTTACCAAGCCCCGTGGCACTACATCGGCTACTCGCTCCTGGCCATGCTCTACGGGGCGGCCCTGGTTTTCTTCGTCGGCTTCATGGGCTCGCTCATCGTCTACATGGGGCAATGGGCCGTCGGTGAAGCGCCCTTCCTCTCCAGCAGCGACCCGGCCAAGGACCGCGAACCGACCTACCTGTTCGTAGACGCTCCCATCTCGTTCGGTTGGCGCGATCTCCTTTTGCACAGCAGCCCATTCGCGGAAGCGGAGGAAACGATCACGCCCGGCGGACTGCGAACGGTCACGTACCACATGAGCAAGGACTACATCGACAGCATGAAGTGGTACAACTACGTCGGCGCCTTCCTCGTCAACATTTGGATCTTCCTCTTGTTCATGCTCGTCGTCGGCTTCGGCTACAGCTACTTCTGGTCGGCAAGCACCATCATTTACTTGCTCATGCGCCGTCACGTGGACGACACCGAGATGGATGAGGTTCACCTCGAAGAAGAGGAGTTGGAGGAGCCGTTTGGCAAAGACACAATGACGCCGGCAACGGTTACGCCCGCAACGATGACGCCGGCAACGCAACCCGGCGCGACTCCTGACGGCGTGACCATGGTGGAGCCGCCGACCTTGCGAGCCGCGACGTCTCCGTCTGAGCCTGCCGCGCCGCCCACAGGGAACCCGGAAGGAAACCCGCCCTCGCCCGGAAGTCCGTGACCGGGAAGCCCTTGACCTCCAGAGGAGGGATTGAACGAAATGCCAAGGCCGGTGCTTCTCTTCAGCGGTCAATGGACTGATCTTCCCCTGGAGCAGCTAGCCCAGAAAGCGGGCGAATGGGGTTATCAAGGGTTTGAGTTGTGCTGTTGGGGCGATCATTTCGAAGTGCAGCGCGCCCTCAGCGAGGGCGATTATTGTCAGAAGAAGCTCGAACTTCTTGCCCGGCACGACTTGCAATTGGCGGTCCTCAGCAACCATCGCGTCGGCCAGGCGGTGAGCGACCGCATCGAACCGCGCCACCAACGGATTCTACCCGATTATGTTTGGGGCGATGGCGATCCGCGCGGCGTCCAGGAACGCGCCTCCGAGGAAATGACCGCGACCGTGCGCGCCGCCCAAAAGCTCGGCGTCGGCGTTGTGACCGGGTTCTGCGGTTCGCCATTGTGGGCCGGCGTGCAGGGTTATCCGCAGAGCAATCCGCAGGAGGTGACCGAAGGATTCAAGCAATTCGCCGGGCAATGGCAGCCGATTCTCGACGTCTGCCAAGATGCCGGCGTTCGCTACGCTCTGGAAGTTCATCCCGGCCAGGTCGCATTCGATCTATACAGCGCGGAGTTGGCGCTGGATGCGCTCGATGGCCGCGAGGAGTTTGGATTTCTGTTTGATCCCAGTCATCTACATTGGCAGGGCGTCGACCCGGTCGAGTTTCTGCGCCGCTTTCCCGATCGCATCTTCCACGTGCACATCAAGGACATCATGCTGACGCTCAATGGCCGGGGCGGCGTTTTGTGCTCGTACCTGCCCTACGGAGATCCGAGGCGCGGGTGGGAATTTCGCTCGCCGGGACGCGGCGGCGTCGACTGGGAGGGGATCATCCGGGCGCTCAACGCCATCGGCTACCAAGGTCCGCTGACCGTCGAATGGAGCGACCCGGGGATGGATCGCGAGTTCGGCGCGGAAGAAGCGTGCAACTTCGTCAAGCGGCTGGATTTCGCCGCAGCAGTCAGTTAATTTTCATTTATTCGAGAGACAGAGGCTACTCGTGAAACGAATGTTTCATTCATGCAACGAATCCTGCCTCTCGCAAGGGGGGATACGAACTGAAAAGCTCGCGCGCTTTGCTACGCGCGGCAAAGACAAGCGGCGAACCGGCAGCGTCGCGGCTTTTCCAGCGTTTCAAAGTCGCGGCAACGCATCTTGATCGCCAGGGCGTGCATTTGCGACTCAAAAGCGATGATGGTTTCCGGATCCAACCCATCTTCGAGTATTGTCGGAATGCCATAAAGACTGCCGAAGGGCGCCAAGGCGCCGCGCTCACAATCGCCGAACAACCGCGACAGTTCGCTTTCCGAAGCCAGGCGGACAGCCGCACCGAGGCAGCGGGCAATCGCGCTGAAGTCGATTTGATCCGTCGCCGGCAGGACCGCCAGCACGAACTTTCCATCACAAACGAGCAATCCATCACAAACGAGCAGAACGCTTTTCACCACCTGCCGGCCAGGGATGTGCAGGAACCGCGCTCGTTTTTGAGCGGTGAAAGCCGGCGGATGTACGACGGTTTCGAAGACGACGTGCTGGTCGGTGAGAAATTGCGAGACACGCATGTTTGGTTCCGGGGAGGCAAGTTCCACAGAGCGTGGGGTCGCGTGCTGGTGGCCCCAGAACCAATCTAACCCCGCAGAAGCGGATTTCTTCAGCGATCTTGCGCGGTTTGCCCCATTTGACCCAAAAGCATGCTACATGTGCAGGCGGTAGCAGTTTTTCCGGCGCGCCATGTGGCTATCGAATCCTTTCATCCTTTGGGTTGTCGCCTGGCGGCCGTTCCCAGCCTTCGTCCTCCTCATACTCGGCGACACGTGGACGTCTTTCTTGCTCCATCAGGCCGGCGTCCAGGGCGGGATGACCTCTCATGGCAAAAGCTGCCCGCACGTGAGGCCGAGTCAACAAGATCAAGATAATGCCGATGTAGATGATCACCAGTACGTAAAGAATGGCCGCTCCCACCGTGGCTATGGTCATTACCAGCTCCAGGGCTTGCTGCACCTGCGCTGGGGGCGGGCCCGCGGCACCGGGTGGCGCGGCGGCAGCTATTGCTCCTTGCATGGCGTTGTTCGTTGCCGGCATCACAATAGCGATTAGATAGCACGCTTGCAAAGCAGTGGTCACAATGGCGATGATGCCAAACACAAGCACGACGGTGCGTGCCCATGGTTGCATGCTCAAAAGGCCGATGCCGCCGACCAATAACATCACGGACTCCACGAGGCCGACGACAGTGCCGCCAACTTGGACCGCACGGTAGCCGGGAATGTCTCTCTCCAAGTTGTCTTGCATTTCCTTTTGAATCTTGGCCTGCTGCGGATCATTGCCAGCAAACATATTCGCGCCCATGGCGCCTTGTGCAGCCTGGCCGATTGCGCCGCAAAGGCCGCAAAGGGTAAACAGACTGCCATAAATGATGGCTAGGACCGCCGCAGCGGTGACAACGCCCGGACGTTTTGGTGGCATCTTTTAACCTCGATGTAATGCCATTGGGTTGGGACAGGTTATTTTGGCCACACCGCCACGCCATTGCCGCGAAACGCTTGGTTACCTAGGTGCGCCGCAGACGCGGCGCTGACCCCGGCGGCGATTGGGGCGCTGGGCTGGCGATTGTTGCGAACGGCGTCGATCCAATTCGTGAGGTGCAGCAATTCGCCGTCGGGCTGATCGTAGAAATCTCGCCCACGCGGACCCTTGCCGAGAATCACCTCTTCCGGCTTCCCTTTGCTGCGCGGCTCGGGCGTCAGCTCAAATCGGCCGCGATCGATGTATAGCGTCGCTTCGGTGCCCATGAAGGTAATCATGGCGCCGCGATGAGCGTTGCAGAAGGTGCCTTCGAAGTAGACTTGAATATCGCCCGGATAAGTGAGCAGCGTCTGGATAGTGTCAGGCGTTTGCCAAATGCCGCGGCTCGTGTAATTGCCGCCGATCGTGACGGCCTTTTCGGGATGATCGAGATTCAACAGCCAATGCGCGACGTCGATCCAGTGAACCATGAGGTCGGTGAGGATGCCGTTGCCGAAATCCCAGAACCAGCGCCAGTTTCGGAAGCGGTACTCATCGAACTCCTGCTTGGGGGCGTTGCCGAGGAAGGCCTTCCAGTCGAGCAGCTTGGGATCGACGTTTTGCGGCCCGCGGCGGACGCGGTCGCTGTTGCGGTTCCAGGTCAGATGGACCTTGTGAACCGTGCCCAGCCGGCCGCCCTGCACCAACTCGCGCGCCCGGATGATGTGGGTCATGCTGCGCTGCTGCGTGCCGACCTGCACGATGCGGCGATGCTTGGTGAGCGCGTCGAGAATCACCTTGTTCTCGGCCAACGAATGGGTGAGCGGCTTTTCGACAT
>JACPZP010000035.1 GCA_016195405.1 Planctomycetota bacterium
AAGATGCGACGTATGGTAGTTTTCACTCGAAATCCCTTTCTTGTTCGTGTCCTTGAAAGGCGACTACACTTCAAAGACGCGGAAAAGCCAAGGGATTTCGATTTTTTCGTGAAGAATTCTTGAACGGACGACAGGATTACGCTTGGTTAGGGCCTAAGTTGCCACGGCCATTCGGGTCAACATGAAGAACGTCGTCGTCCAAAACCAACCACAGCCGGGTCTTGGCGCTCGCACCAAAGACGAGCAGGCAATACCGGGGGGATTTGGAACGATAGATCGGTTCTTTGACAATGGTACGATCTATCTTGGTTAGATCGGCAGCCGGGAGCTTGTCCGTCTTTTCCTGCGCGACAGAAGCGGACGCCAGCCAAAGCGCTCCCAAGGTGGCCAGGACCGTAAATATTCTTGGCGACATGCACTTTCCTCCGAAACGACTTATTGCCGAAATACACTAGTGGCGGCGCCGGGAGGAGCACCGCCTTCAATTCTTCCGCCCGATCTTCACTTCATAGGAACCGTTGCACTGCACGTTCCAGGGGCTGGGACCGATGTGCAGGTAGAGTTTGCCTTGGGTTTCGGGCGTGAATTCGTAGCGCTCGCCGATCGTGAAGGTTTCGCCGTCCTCGCCGATTTTGCCCAGGAGCATGCCGCCGTAGGTGTTGCCGTTGAGCTGGCCGCGAATCTTGCGGCCGGCCGGCACCACAATTTGCAGACCCTGGTTGCGCCCTTGCAGGCCGTTGGGACCGACCATGAACTGCCCGTTTTGCTGCGGCCAGGTGTCGACGGTTCCCTTGGCGGTGATGGAAATCGTGGAACGGCCATCCACTTGGAATTCGGTCTCCATCCATTGGCCTTGGGCGGCGTACTTTTCGGCTTCAATGACTAGCTCAATGTCGGGAGTGGAGCCGTAGAGCGAGCGCAACCCGCGCATCCGCGCCACGGGCAGGCTCACGTCGCCGAACAACTCGGCCTTGGCTTTGAGCGACGTCGTCTGGATGCGGCCCACGATGGTGAAGCTCGGCGTGACGAGGCGATCCTCGGTCTCGGTCTTCAAGTCCTTCTTGGGGTGCTTTGCTTGGAGCTGCTTAACGACTTCCTTGGCGCGGCGCGAGATTTCAAGATCTTCCACACGGGTTGCCGCGACGACCGCGGGGAAGGAATAAGGCCCCAGCTCGATCAATGACTTGCTGGCCTGATCGCGGTCGTTGTAGTTTTCGCCGCCGAGGTTCTTGATCGCCAGTTGAATGCGCGTGTCGATTCCATCGGGAAAGTGGACGCCGAAATCGATCGCCCGAATGTCCTTGACCGGGACCGCGAGATTCCCGTAGGGCGTGGCAATTTCCACTTTGTCGGACTGCAAAAGCATTCGCACCGTGCTGCCGTTGAGGAAGTTGATCTCCACCTCGCCGGGAATGCCGGCATGGGCCGCGGATTTGATGGCTGGGCCGGTCTTGGGAGAGGTTTTCGGGGTCTGGGGCGCGAGTTCCTTCTCACCGGCTTTCTTCAGCGCATCCTGGGCCGGTGCCGCGGCTGCGAAGAGTAAGATGGCGGGTAGAGCGATCAACATGGTGCGGAACATGGCAACACTCCCGAACGAGGACGAAGATGGCAGCAAACGTGGACTGGCGACACGCATGTGCCATTGTCAGAGCGCCGTCGGCGCAAAGCAAGAAAAATCGGGCGAGCGCACGGGGCAAGTCCACAAATGCGCAGAGGCACGGAGAAATACATAGAACAGAGGTAGGCGTCGACGATGAGTCGTTCCGGGCCGGAGCAGGTTCATGCGCCGGATCACTTCGAAGTCCGGTTATCTCACTCGCTTGCAAACACTGTTTGTTTTGTCCGTTCTGTTGGCGTCGTTCGCGCCAAATCCGGCACATGGGCAGGACGCGGAAAGTCTCACGGAAACGTTCTTGCTCAATGCCCCGCCGAAATGGCGCGAGTATTTGGCTCTTTGCCGGCGACTTCAGGGAACGATCACGGTCGACTTCACAGCCAGTCGGGAGGGCGAAGTCCATTCAACATGGCGAGAGGAATTTGAGATTAGGCAAGGGGATGCAGGCGCACTGCTTCGGACGCGACGTGTTGGGGAATGGGAGCGCATCAGCGGCTCAAATTGGCTTTATGCTTTTGAGATCGCAAAAACCGACGCCGAGAAAGCCAAGACGGCGGGCGAGAAGACTTGGCAGATAAGGTCGCTTTCCCAATGGAAGCATAAGAACCCGCCCCAACTGTCCGAAAAGGATCCCATACTTCGCTACTCGGCGGCGCCCGTTTACATTTCGGGCATGAACCTGCCGGCGTTGCTCAAGGACGAAGGGTTCACCCTCTTGGCCGTCAAGGGGGTCAATCTTGATGGGAAACGGCTCGTCAAAACTTTTGATCTAACCGGCAGTTCGAGCTGGGTAGCGCGTCAGGGGCGGCACTTCAACGGCGGCGCCGAAGAGTCCCAAGTTCAAGTGACGCCGCAAGATAATTTCATGATCTTGGATCCGGAGAACTATTGGTGCATTCGCGAGTATCGGACGACCGGGACCGACCCCAGCGACACCTCCTCGGCGAAGATCGAACTCGCGACGAAAGGCACGGAGTTTCCGATCGTGTCGCGCATGGCTTACGAAGATACGTACGCGAATAAGGTTTGGCATCGCAAGAGCGAAACCGTATTCAAGCTCACGCCGAGAGATCCAGCCAACGAAGAACTCCTCATTTCGCAGTTCGGCTTCCCCGAGCCTAAGTTCGCCGCGCCCAAGTCCGGGGCGCCGGTCTATCTCTGGCTCGCTCTGGGGGCCGTTAGTATCGTGGCCGCGGGGGTTGGCGCCCGCTTGCTCCGGACCAAGGCAACCAGCTCCGGTGACGGCAAAAAAGCGAGCCGATGCAGAGGCGTGCGCCGCGTGTTGGCCTACGGATTGGTTCTAGCCGGGGTGGGGCTCTTTGCAGCGGCCGCTTACCTGTATTTCACGACGCCGAGCCAGCCGAGCGTCGTGGTCGAGGAGGCCAACATCGATATCGGCGATTTTCTTGTGGGGGATGAGATTCCGGTCACGTTCAGGTTCCATAACCGAGCGAGCCGGCCAATGCGGGTCCTGGGAATCGTGCCCATCTATCAGGGCGGTCTCGATTTCAACCAAGACATCCCGGTCGAGTATCCTCCCGGTGTGTCCGAACTCAAGTTTTCAATCAAATCCTCATCGCCCGGAACGATCAGACGTTCGCTGCCGCTCTATGTCGAGGATATCGACGACATTCGGTTCATCGTTCTGACGGTGGACGGCGTGGCTTACGATGAGTAGAGGCGGCAGGGGTCGCTCATCTCGGACAAGAAATTCATCACGATAGCGCAATTCGCTCTCATTCACGGCGGCTCGCATGCGCGTTGTAACGATCCTGCCGAAGGCGCCTTCTGGGTTGCCGTTCCGAATCGGCACGTTTTTGCAAGTTCCGGGCAAGTCTCCCGATAGGTGCTTTCAGGAACGGGAGGCACGGCTCGCTAAGAAGTCGCAAAAACCAACACCATCGGGGGGGAGCTGCAAACCCCAGCACCCAAGGGAGAACACTGAGTATGTCGCTTTCGATCACGAACAACGTCGCCTCGCTCAACGCTCAGAACAACTTGACTCGCACGTCGAGCATGTTGTCCAAGTCGCTGGAAAGGCTGTCGTCCGGCCTCAAGATCAACCGCGGCGCCGACGGCCCCGCCGCCTTGGTTATTTCCGAGCAGCAGCGAGCCCAGATCGCGGGCTTGACAGCCGCCATCGACAACACGTCGAAGGCCGTCTCCCTGGTGCAAACCGCGGAAGGCGCGCTCAACGAAATCAACAGCCTGTTGACCCGGATTCGGTCGCTGGCCATCGACTCGGCTAACACCGCCGTCAACGACAACAGCGCCTTGACGGCCAACCAGTCTGAAATTCAGAACTCGCTGGACACGATCACCCGCATCGCCAACAACACGCAGTTCGGACAGCAGAAACTCTTGAACGGCACCCTCGGCGTGACCGTGACCCGCACCGACGTTGTCAATGCCGCGGTAACCTCCCAGGTCACCACGGGATTGAGCACGTCCAACCTGGCCGCGGGCAACTACCACTTGAAAGTCACCACGGCGTTCGTGCCTGCCGTGACGGGCGTAGCCGCAACCAGCACCGCTGGGGCCACGGTCACCGTCGGCAACGCCGCCACCTTCTTCAATACCGCGGCGCCTGGCAGCTTCGCCACCAGCACCAGCGGCATCAGCGTGACCGGCGGCGCCAATGCCACCTTCTTCAATGCGGCCGCGGCCGGCGCCGGCGCCGACATCGCTGCCTCCGCCGTGACCAATGCCGCGTTCTTCACCGATGCCGGCAATGTGACGGTGGGCGGCATCACCTATGCCTATACCAGCGCCAACCAGGTTTCCGACGTTATCGCCGCCGTCAACGCCGACGCCGGCAATGCTTTCACTATCTCACTTAGCGATAGCTCGCATCAGTTTACACTTACGTCCAAGACCCACTCGGCCGCAGCAAACGGCATGCAGGTCACCATCGCCGGCGCGACCAATCAGGGAACCTTGGCAGCGACTTCCGGCGGCGTGGACGACGGAACCGCCGTCAACGCCAACGCGGTCACGAGCAGCTCGTTCTTCACGGAAGGCGGCAACGTGGTCGTCGGCGGCCGCATCTACGCCTACACCGCCAACACGCAAGTTTCCACGGTGCTCGCGGCCGTTAATGCGGACAGCAACAACCGCTTCACGATCTCCTTGGACAACAGCACGCATCAGTTCACGGTTACCGCCAAGAACACGGGCACCGTTGACAACGGCATGGTGGTCTCAGTCTTGGGCGCCACGAAATCGGCGACGGTGACAGCCACCTCGGGCGGCGTGAACGCGGTAGCTCGCGTCGATGCAGCCGGCGAAATCGTCGATGCCAACGGCGCCTCGCTGTCGCCTTCCATCAAGCTGACCGCCATTCCCCTCAGCGACGGCACGGTGCTGCAAAACGTCGCCCTCGGCATTCAGTTCGACGTGGACAACACGGCTGCGGGAAGTGTCGGCGACAAGGGCACCGTGTTCTCGATCACGACGACCGGCAATGGCGCCATCTTCCAGATTGGACCGAACGCCGGCAACACCGCCACCCTGTCCGTCGGCTCCGCGACCGCTGACAGCCTGGGCGTAGGCATCGCCGGAAACCAGTTCGTCAATCTGAGCGTGATCAACGTCGCCGCGAACAACGGACCCACGGACGCTTTGGCCGTCATCGACAAAGCCATCAACCAGATCACCGTGCTCCGGTCCAATCTAGGTGCGTTCCAACAGAACACGCTGGAATCGATGGCCAATAACCTGCGGACGACCCTGGAAAACACGACCGCGGCTGAAGCGGTCATCCGCGACACCGATTTCGCCCATGAAACGGCCGAGTTCAGCAAGCAGCAAGTGCTCATGCAGGTCGGCACCAGCGTGCTCTCCAACGCCAATGCGACCTCGCAGCTCGTGCTCAGCTTGTTCCAGAAGCTGTAACGTTCGTGGCGAGCCCTCTAGGGTCGCCTGGCATCTGATGATTAAACTTGGGGCCGCAGCCTGAACAGGCTGCGGCTTTTTTCCGACTAAGAGAAAGATGCAGAGGAAAACATCGTGAGCAGTCTTTCTCCCACCGTCTCCTTAAGCAACCTGTTGAGCAATACGCCGCTCTCCGTCAGCGGTTTAGCAACCGGGTTCGATACGGAGAAGATCATCCAGGGGCTGACGGCGATCCAGCAGAAGCGCATCGACTTGATTCAGAGCGAGGAGAGCGTAGCGCTCAATCGGCAGAAAGCGTTCAAGGGCGTTGAAGCCCAGCTTCTGACATTTCAGGGATTGGTCAAGCAATTGGGACAGGCGCAGAACAACGTCTTCGGGGTCCGCGCGGTCAGCTCGAGCAATGAAGACTTGGTGACCGCCGCGGCCACCAGCAGCGCCGTCCCTGGAAGATACACCCTGACCGTCAATTCGCTTGCCCAAAACGATCAAGTCGCATCGCAAGGTTATGACAGCGCCGATGCCCAAATCACCCAGGGAACGCTGCAACTCGCGCTCGGAACCGGGGCGAGCAAGACCATTACCATCAACGACAGCAATCACACCCTTCAGGGCTTGGCAAACGCGATCAACGCCGCTGGCGCCGACGTCACCGCCAGCGTCATCAACGTAGGCAGCGGCGCCCACCCGTTTCGGCTGCTGTTGTCGTCCAACAAGACAGGCCTCAGCAACGCATTGACGATCACAAATAGTCTCGGCGCCGATGCCGGGAACGCCGTTAAGCCGATCTTCGCCACCCAGGTGCAGCAAGCCGCTGATGCCTCGGTGTCCGTGGGTTCGGGCAACGGCCAGCTTACCATCCAAAACGCCAGCAATCAGATCGACGGACTGTTCCCGGGCATTACCGTGAACTTGGAGAACGCAAACCCGGACCAGACGGTGACTCTGACCGTCAGCGCCGACATCTCCAAAACACGGCAGGCGATAGTCGATTTTGTCAAGGGCTTCAACGATTTGGCGAGAACGATCGACGACCAGGTCCGCTATGATCCCGCCACCGGCCAAGCCGGAGTGTTGCTCGGCAATCCGCAGGTGACGGCGATCCAGGATCAGATTCGCGACGCCTTAATCACACCAAGGAGCGGCCTCAATCCAAAACTGAACAGCCTGGTCGGGCTGGGCATAACTTCCGACGATCGCGGCCAGCTCGTCATCAACGACGCCAAGTTGGACGATGCCCTCAATGGCCGAGTGTCCGGCGTTAACTTGAACGACGTGCAAAACCTGTTCGCGGTGGGGAGTTCGCTGTCCAATCCGGCGAGCGTGGGCGCCAAGGTCAGTCAAACGCTGGACAAGATGCTCGATCCCGTGTCGGGGCGGCTCAGAACGATCGATGACGGGTTCCAGTCGAGCATCGACGATTTCAAGAAACAAATCGATGTGCAGACGCAATTCTTGCAAGACCAGACGGCGCAACTGCAGCATCGGTTCGCCGTGTTGGAAACGACCGTCAGCCAATTGCAGAACATCGGCAACTTGCTGAACGCCCAATTCGCGGTGTTGAGCAAGAGTAAATAATTAGGGAACATAGGTTAGACCAAGGTGCTCCCATGAACCCAGCCAAGCTCTATCGTCAAAATCAAGTGTACAGCGTCCCGCGCATCGAGGTGGTGCTGGAACTGTACGAACGAATCCTCGAGCGCTTGGCCAAGGCGCGGGCCGCGCTCGCCACGGATCCGCAGGAGAGCCGCAAGTTGACCAACCAATGCTGCATGGCTCTCGCGGGCCTGTCGGCGGCGGTGATGGAGTCCGGCGCCGACATCGGGAGTCAATTTCTGCGGCTTTACGAATTCGTCCTGCACTCGCTCACGACCCGCACCGCCGCCTCCCTTCAGGACGCGATCAATGTGCTGACTGTGTTGCGCGACGGCTTTGAGGCAATTCGCCAACAGGCGGTGCAAATGGAACGCGAAGGGACGATCCCGTCGTTGAATAGGATCGGTTCGCTAAACTTAACGGTTTAGACAGGTCAGAGGCCAACGATTCCGTTATCTCATGAATTTTCCACGGCAGTCAAAAAAAGATGAAAATCGCTAAAGTCTAACCCGTCAAACTTCTCCAATTCAACCGCCACAAATCTCCCAAACAGTAAGAACCGTAGGACTGGGGCGCGCCCTCAACCGATATCTGCAAGGGCCGACGTGTCGTTGCAGGGATGTATCCAATCGGGATATATCCGGGGGGATGCCATGATTCGCGGACTTTACAGCGCCAGCTCCGCCATTGACGTGGCGTCCCAGAATCAGGATTTGATCGCAGATAATCTCGCCAATTGCACCACGCCGGGATATCGCCGGCGCGGCATGACTTTCGACGTATTACAAGCGGCAGCTAATGACGGCACGAGCGGCAACGTTTCCGGCGTTCGCAATTCCGGCGTGTTCACGTCGTTTGAGCCGGGTCCCATGCAGCAGACCGGCAATCCCCTCGACTTCGCGCTAAGCGGCGGCGACGCCTTCTTCGTGCTGGAAGGTCCGCGCGGCCCGGTCTACACCCGCAACGGCAGCTTCGAGCTGAATTCCCAAGGCGAGTTGCAATCCAAGGGCGGACTGCGGGTTCGCTCGCAAGGCGGCCGGCTGGTGATCCCCAACACCGCTTCGACGATTCGCGTCACCTCCGACGGCGTCGTGCAGGCCGACGGCTCTGAGGTCGGACGGCTCGAGCTCGCTCAGTTCACCGCTCCGAATCAACTTCAGCGCGCCGGGCCGACGCTTTTTGACGGCGCCACGCCCCGGACTCCGGAGCCGGGAACCGTCCAGGTGAATCAAGGCTATCGTGAAGGCTCCAACGTGCAGGTCGTGCAGGAGATGATTTCGATGATGATCGGCATGCGGCAGTACGAAGCCGCCGAACGGGCCATGCGGGCGATGTCCGAGGCCGTGGCACAAAACACCAAGCCGCAGTAGTAAAGTGGGTCCGGCGAGCCGAGCCGGACCGGTCCCGCTCGGCTCGCGGGACCTGCTTAGACGTAACGGGCGGTGAGGAATTCATGATACGTGCGTTTCACACCAGCGCGACCGGAATGAATGCCCAACAGATCGTGTTGGACAATACGGCCAACAACTTGGCCAACATGAACACCGCCGGCTTCAAGACCAGTCAGGTCGATTTCCAGGACTTGATCTACACGACCCTGCGTCAGCCGGGGGCAGATTCCGTTCAGGGCCAGCAGATTCCCACCGGACTGCAACTAGGCCACGGCGTCCGCGTCGCGGGCAACACGCGCCATTTCGCCGTTGGAAACTTGCAAGCCACCGGCAACGATTTGGACGTGGCCATCGAGGGCATCGGCTTTTTCAAGATTACCAACCCAGCCGGCGGCTTTCGCTACACACGTGACGGCGGCTTTCGCCTCACGTCCAACAAAGAATTGGTGACTTCCGACGGGTTCTTCCTTGAGCCGCGCATCACGTTGCCGCAAGACACCGTTAGCGTGTCGGTAGGCACGGACGGAACAGTCACGGTGATTACGGCGGGCTCGCCTACGACGGCGACGCAAGTGGGGCGGTTGACGTTGACGCGGTTTCCGAACCCGGCGGGCCTGAGCGCCGAGGGCCGCAACCTGTTCGCGGAGACGCCTGCCTCCGGAACCGCCACGGACGTGACGCCGGGACAGCAAGGCACGGGCCTGGTGCGCTCGGGGTTCCTGGAAGGCTCCAACGTGGAAGTCGTTACGGAATTGGTCAACATGATCCAGGCCCAGCGCGCCTACGAGTTCAACACCAAGGCAATTAAGGTCGCCGACGAAATGCTCTCCTTCACCAACGATTTGGTAAGGTAAGCAGCCATGAAGAATAGAATGATGATCCTGTTCGCGCTCCTCGTGCTCGTGGGCGCCTCCCGTGGCCAAAGCACCGGCGGAGATGTGCTGCAGATCACGCTCCGGACCAGCGCCACGGTGAACGACACCATCGTGAGGCTTAGGGATATTGCCGAGATCGAAGGCGGCGCCGTGTCGCTGCGAAAGAAGGCGGCGCAGCTCGATCTCGTGGAATTCACGCAGGTCCGGCCCGGCGCCCTGATCCCGCGCGACCAGGTGTTCTATCGCCTGCGGCTGGCAGGCCTGGAACCACGCCAGTTTCAAATTGTGGGCGCCGCCCATGTCACTGTCTTCCAGGGTCAGCAAGCGTTGACTCGGGAAGCGTTGATGCAGGCCGCGGAGAAGGCGGTGCGCGAGCGGCTGCCAAGAGACGCCGAGGAGGTGGCGATTCGTCCAGCGAAGCCCGTCAACGTTCCGGCCATCGAAGTCAAGCCGCTCGATCAAGTGCGCTTGACGGCCGAAGTAGGTGGACCGATGGGCGTTGCCGGCAAAGTGCGGGTCGACGTCAGTATCTATGTGGGAGCCGATCGCAAGGCTTCGGCGACGGTGTACCTGGATGTCAGCTACCGGCTGGATATCGCCGTGGCGCGCCAGCGCATCGGGTCCGGCGAGGTCATGCGCGAGGAGCACTTGAGTGCGGAGAAGCGGATCATTGACGGCAGCGAGGTCTACCTGACGATGCCGCAATGCCTGGGCCGCAAGCTTCGCGTCGCGGTCATGCCGGGCCAACCGCTAACCGAGGCGGACGTCGACTCGGCGTTGAAGGAAGAGCCGATCCTCATCAAGGCACGCGATCCCGTGCGCGTGTTCGCGCGGGCTGGAGCGGTCCGCGTGACCGTGCTGGGGGAGGCCTTGCAAGACGGCCGGGCCGGACAGTCGATCCGGGTCCGCAACGTCGATTCCAACAAAATCGTGTGCGGCAAGGTGATCGAGCGTGGCCAAGTGGAAGTGGAATACTAACGTGGAGACCGCGGTGAGATTCACCATTGGATTACTGGTTCTGGGCTTGTCATCGTCGGCCACGCTGGGCCAGGGCACCTCGGTTTGGGAGAGGCGCGACCCGCGCACGGCGTACTTGTTCACCGACACGCGCGCCCGCTGCGTCGGCGATCTTCTCACCATCGTCGTCAACGAGTCCACCGAGTTCGAGGGCCAGGAAAAGAGCGAGAAGAACAAGGAAACCGCCACCACGGCTGCTTATAAGTTCAGCGGCAAATCCGCCAGCGACAACGTCTCGCGCAGCTTTTCCGCCAACTTGGACGGCTCTGGAGTGTCCCAGCGCAAGTTCGACGGCAAAGCGAACAACACGATCGACCGCAAGTTCATGGACCGCATGACCGTGACCGTCGTCGCCGTCCTGCCGAATGGCAATTTGATCATCGAGGGCGTGCGCCAAATCGCCATCGCCCGCGAGCGGAAAGTCTTGACCGTGACTGGCATCGTTCGCCCGCTGGACGTCGGCCCCTTTAACACCGTGCAGTCCCAAGTCATCGCCAACTTCACCGCGGTCTACACGGGCCGCGGTCCGGATACGGCGTATACCGGGCAGGGTTGGTGGGGCAGGGCGCTCAACGTATTGTGGCCTTATTGAGGTTGATGTCCGATGCGTGCTGTTCCTTGGATCGTAAGCTCGATGTTCCTGTTTGCCGCCGCGCCGCGCGCCTTATCCGACGTCCGCATTAAGGACATCACCGACATCGAGGGCGCCCGCATCAACCAGCTCGTCGGCTTCGGGTTGGTCGTCGGTCTGGACGGCACGGGCAGCAAGGGAATCTTCACCCAACAAGTCGCGATCGACATGCTGCAGCGCTTCAACGTCGTCGGCAAGACGGTCGGCGAGCTACGCGGCGACGCGGTCTTCAAGTCGGGCAACATCTCCGCGGTGATGCTGACAGCCAATCTTGGACCGTTCAACCGCAGGGGAAGCCGGATCGATGTCACGGTGTCCACCCTGGACGACGCTTCAAGCCTCCAAGGCGGCCAGCTCATCATGACGCCGCTTAAAGGCGCCGACAACGTGATTTACGCCGTCGCGCAAGGACCAATCATGCTAGGCGGCTTCAGCTTCGCGGTCAGCAGCGGCGGCCCGGCCCCAACTGCATCGACGCAGAAAAACCATCCGACCGCGGGCCGCATCCCCAACGGAGCGACCGTCGAGTGCGAGGTCCGCGCCAAGATTCTGTGCAACGGAGCCGTTCGTTTTCTCTTGCGCGACGCGGACCACGTGACCTCGCGTGAAATCGCCCGGGTCATCAACAAGTCCTATCCGGACACGGCGATTGCGGTCGACGCCGGGTCGATCCAAGTTTTCGTTCCGCCGCAGGAAGTTTTCGACGTGGTTTCGTTCGTGGGCGACGTTGGCCTACTAGAGGTGAAACCGGACGTGTCCGCCAAAGTAGTGATCACCGAGCGCACCGGCACAATCGTCGCCGGCGAAAACGTCAAAATCGCCATGGTCGCGATCACGCATGGCAACCTGGCTATCTCCACGAGCTACGACCCGGTGGCGTCGCAGCCATTGCCGTTCGCGCGCGGCAAAACCGTGGTGTTGCCGCGCGGCCAGGTCGGCGTGGCGGAGCAGGGGGGCGCCGTCCAAGTGCTCGATCGGACCACTACCGTCGCGGAATTGGCGCGCGCCTTGAACGCGCTGGGCGCCACGCCGCGCGATCTGATCACGATCTTCCAGGCGCTCAAGACCGCCGGAGCATTGCACGCGGACCTGCTGGTAATGGATCAATGATCGCGTACGAATGTTGGAGATTCTCATGGATTTGTCGTCCATATCGTCGATGCCGGTCGCTGTCCCGGAGGCCGATCTGACGCATTTGTCCGCGCAGAGCCGCTCGCGCGATCCTCGCGCCATCGATGCCGTCGCCAAGGGACTCGAAGGCCTATTCGTAACGATGATGTTGAAGCAAATGCGGCAAACGTTGGAGCCGGGCGCGATGTTCGGGAACGACCCGGGCGACGTCCTCGGCGGCATCTTCGACAACGCCATGGGGGAGCATCTGGGTCAATCCGAGGCGCTCGGCATCGCGGCCATGGTCCGCAAGCAGTTGGAGAGTTTGGGAAATAATCAGAGCCACGCTGTCAACGATCAGAGCCGCGCCCGTCAGGAAGCGGGTCGGCTTGTAGCGGGCCGAGTGCCCGCTTCTTAACGGGCGCGGCTCTGAGGGCGAAGATCTGAGGCACGGAGCTCATTTATGAACCACGATCGTATCACCGCAATTTGTCGGGATCTGATCCGGCAAGAAGAAGCATTACTGACGGGAGTTTTGGTTTCGTTGCACGGTCTGCGGGCGGGTCTCCTCGCGGGCGACTGGAAGCAACTGGCGGTCGGAGTCCAGGGGCTTCACGAGCTATCGGAAAAGCGGGATGCCAATCGCTCAGCGCGGCAAGACTCGCGCGTTGAGCTGGGGGTGGCCCTTGGGCTACGCGGCGCCGCTGCCACGTTCGAACAAGCGTTTCGGGCATTGCCTTCGCACTTGGCCGAGCCGCTGCGGTCAGCGCGAGATCGCCTGGGGCGTCTGGCGCGGGAGGTGCAGCTCCTTAATCATGCGAGTGCGCTCTTGACGCAGTATGTCCTTGATTTTTTGCAGCGCTTCTTTGTCGAACTTGCCGGCGGTCATGCCGATTCGCTGCGCTATGGGCCCGACGGCGCCTTGCGCTCTCCGGCATGCGGCTCCTTAATTCAGGCGCGAGGATGAGCCATGGCGGTTGCCGCATCAATTGGTCTGTCCGCGCTTACGGTCAACCAGAAAATTCTGGACCTTATTGGCCAGAACATCGCCAACGCCAACACGCCGGGCTACCATCGGCAGGTGGCCTCGCTGGCGGTCCGCAGCACCGGCGAGGAAGTCGGCGACGGCGTGGAGATCACGCAAATCCGCCGCATGATTAGTCAGGTGCTGGAGTCGGCGCTCACGCGCAACACTTACGAAAGCAAGGACGTGGCCACGCAGCTTGACAGCCTTCGCCAGGTGGAGTCCAACATCGACATCGGCGACGGCTCGGTCCACGACCTTTTGGAAAAGTTCTTCAACCAGCTCGAGCAGCTCGCCGGCCAACCCGATGACTTGACGCAGCGGCGTGTGCTCTTGGAAGACGCCCAAACGCTCGTTTCCAAGCTCAACGATCAAGTGAACGAGCTGAGCAACCTTCAAAGCGGGATCGACACGCAGCTATCCGGGTGGGTGGACCAGGTCAACACGTTGTCGCAGCGCATCGCCGACCTGAACGACAACATCCAGCGCATCACCATCCAAGGGGGCGACGCCACCGCCTTGAGCGACCAGCGCGACCAGGCCGTCGGCCAACTCGCCGAGTTGATCGACGTTCGCACCATTAGTCAACCCTACGGCGTCGTCAACGTGCAATCGGTCGGCGTGCCCATTGTGCTCGGCAATCGCAGCATCAAGCTTCAGTTTCAGATCGCAGCCAATAAGCAGGCGGTGGTGTCCACGCAGGGGTCGGCCACGCCCCTGGACGTCGCCGGGGGCCAAATTCACGGCGGCTTGGTCATTCGCAACCAAATCCTGCCCGACATCCAAAATCGCTTGGCGGCGCTGACGAAAGCGCTCGTGCAGAATCTGGATGCCATCCACGCCACTGGAATCGGCCTCTCCGGACCATACTCGGTCTTATATGGGCAGCGCTCCGTCACCAACGTCAACGCGGCCTTGTCGCAGGCAGGACTTGATTTTCCACCGCATGCTGGCTCCTTGTTCGTGACGGTAACCGATGCCGCCACGGGGAAACGAACAGTGACCCAAGTGAACATCGATCCGGCGACGCAAAGCCTGAGCGACGTGGCCGCCGCCCTCAGCGCCGTGCCGAACTTGCAGGCGGTGGTCAACTCGCAGAACCGAACGCTCACGATCTTGGCCGCGCCGGGTTTCACGTTCGACTTCGCGGGCCGGCTTCCCACCGATCCGCAGAACGTCGCCATTACCGGCACTGCCGTTCCACAAATCAGCGGTCAGTACACCGGGACCAACAACGACACCTACACCTACTCCGTCGTGGGCAGCGGCACGGTCGGGGTTAGCCCCAATCTGACCCTTGAGGCACGCAACGGCAGCGGCAGCTTATTGGCGTCCTGGAACATCGGCCAAGGCTATGAAGCGGGAACGGGATTGCCGAGCCTCAACGGCGTCTCCGTGCACATGGGCGCCGGTACGGTCAACGCGGGCGACACGTTCAGCACGCCGGTCATTGCGACCGCCGACACCGCGGGCATTCTGCCGGCGCTGGGGATCAACTCGTTCTTCGACAACACGCACGCCGGAAGCTTGTCGATCCGCTCCGACCTGCTCGATCATCCCGAGGATTTGGCGGCCTCGCTTTCCGGCCAAGCCGGCGACGGCGGCAACTTGATCCGCCTGGCGAACCTGCGCGATCAAAAGCTGATGCCCGGCGGCGCCACGATGACCCAAAACTACGACGCCCTTGCCGCCGGCGTGGGCAGCCAGGTGCAAGACCTTGATGTCCGTCAAAGCGCCCAAGAAGCCCTGAACCAGCAGCTTACCGCGCAAGAGCAAAGTGTCTCGGGCGTCGATCCCAATGAGGAACTCGTTCGTTTGATGCAGTATCAGAAGGCGTATCAGTTTTCGGCGCGCTACATCACCGTTGTCAATGACACGCTGAACGATTTATTGTCGCTCGTCACGCAGTAGGTGAATCACACCGTAGGTGAAACATGAGCTTTCGCGTCACACCGCAAGTCATCCTAAACAGCGCGCTGGCCAACTCTTCCCTGGAGATGTCGCGGCTCGCGGACCTGCAACTGCAAGCCTCCACAGGCAAACGCATCAACGCTCCTTCCGACGCCCCATTGGACCTCAGCTCTCTATTAGCAAGTAAGGCCCAGGACTTGCGCCTCGATACTTATCTCAGCAACATCAACTCAGCCAAGTCCGTGCTCGACACCAGCGTTTCTTCACTTCAAGACGCGAGCAACATCCTCACCAAGGCCAAGTCGCTGGCTATCGAGGCAAGCAATTCGTCCAACACGGCGGAAGCCCAGAACAGCATCGCTCAAGAAGTCGATGAGCTGCTGGCTCGTCTCTTGGACCTGGCCAACACGCAGAGCAACGGCCGGTATCTTTACGGCGGTGTGGCCGTAGACACGAAGCCCTTCGTGGAAACAACCGATAGCCTGGGCCGGATTCAATCGGTTACCTATCAGGGAGTCGATCAACGCGGCGCCATGCTCATCAGCCCGCAACATACCGTGGACACGTACTACTCCGGCGCGCAGGTTTTTCAGACGCGCAACCGGCAGACAACCGTGTACACCGGCAATACCGGGGCGGCGGCAGGCACGGGGACCGACACCGCCCTCGGGCAGGGCACCCTGCAGGTTCGGCATACCTCAACGACATTTGCGCCAGGCTCGGGGGTTCAGGCCGGCGCGAGTTCGGCGGCCGGGGATACGATTTTGGGCGCGTCCGGCACGCACAAGCTGACAATCGTGGATACCAGCGGCACCGGCGCCGCCGGCACGGTGTCGCTCGACGGCGGTCCCGCGATCGCCTTCACCAATGCCGACACCGATCTGGCCGTAACCAACGGCAGCGGCGACATCGTCTACGTGAACACGACCGCCATAGCGGCGGGATTCAATGGCACGGTAGACATTACCGCCAACGGCACTTTGTCCGTCGACGGCGGCGCCAGCACGGTGCCCATCAACTTCAGCGCCAACCAGGCCATCGTGGACAGCCAGACTGGCGCAATCACCAACGTCGCTTCGAGCGGCATCGCGCGCACCGGCGACGCTCATCTCGAATACAGCGGCACTTCGGACGTTTTTCAAGTGCTGATGGCTTTGCGCGACGATTTGCGCAATACGCGGGGTCTTTCCGCCACGGAGCAAACCGCGGTTCTGTCTTCGCGCATCGGTGAGATCGACCGCGTCCACGCCGATGTGCTTCGCACCGTGGGCGAACAGTCGGCGAGCTTGCAAAACATGGAGAGCCTGTCGAGCCACCTGCAAGACGTGCAAGTGACCGCGAAGAAGTTGATTTCGGAGCTTGAAGACGCCGACGTGGGCCAGCTCGTACTCAAGCTTCAGGCACAGCAGAACTTGTTGCAGGCGACGTTCACCGCCACCTCGCACGTGCTCAACCTAAGCCTCCTGCAATAAAAGGGGACATTCATGTTTATTATAACGCCTGCATCGTTAAAAAACATGAATGTCCCCTTTGTTGGCGGCCAACACTTCGTCAATCGCCCGAAGTAGCTCGGCCGCCTGGATCGGCTTGGCGACGTAGCCGTCCATGCCCGCCTCCAGGCAGCGTTCCCGGTCGCCTTTCATGGCGTGCGCGGTCATGGCCACGATCGGCTGCCGCCTCGTCCGCCGGCTGTCCGGAGCGTGCTCTTCGGCCCGAATCGCCGCGGTCGCCTCCATGCCGTCCATTTCCGGCATTTGCACGTCCATTAGGACGAGATCGAACGGCCGTTCGCGCCACATCTCGAGCGCTTTGAGACCCGTTTCGGCGACCGCCACTTCATGGCCGTGCTTTTCCAGGATGCGCACTGCCAGCAGTTGGTTGACCGGGCTGTCCTCAGCCAACAGGATGCGCAACGACGATTTCCCATTGACCGAAGTCGGCCACGCTGCCGGCTGCGGTTGCGGAGATTTGGCGGGTCGCATTCCGAGGCAGCGCAAAAGGGTCTCGAGAAGCTCGGCTTGGCGAATCGGCTTCGAGAGATAGGCGGCAATGCCCAAGCTGCGCGATCTGGCGGCGTCGCCCGGTTGGTCCCCGGACGAGAGCATCAGCACCGTAGCAACGCCCAGGCCGACGCTGGCTTGCATTTGCTCCGCGACCGTGAAGCCGTCCAGTTCCGGCATCCTGGCGTCGAGGAGGACGAGTCGAAAGGGAGTTCCGCAAGCGGCGGCCTCACGCAGCTTGGCGAGACCTTCCCTGCCGCTTTCGGCCAAGCTGGGTTTCATCTGCCAATGCGTCAAGAGTTCGAAGAGGAGCGTGCGGTTGGTGGCGTTGTCGTCGATCACCAATACAGGCAGCCCCCACAACGCTTGGGGAGAGAGCGGCTTGGCGGCGACTCGCGACGTGTTCGCCTTTCCCAGCCGTGCCGTGAAATGAAACGTGCTGCCCACGCCCGCCGTGCTTTCCAACCAAATGCGGCCAGCCATCATCGAGACCAGGCGGCTGGTGATGGTCAGGCCCAGCCCGGTGCCGCCGTACTTCCGCGTTGTCGAGCCGTCCGCTTGCGTGAACGGGTCGAAGATGCTGCGCTGCTTTTCCGGCGAGATGCCGATGCCGGAATCCGTCACGGAAAACTGCAGTGTCCAAACGCCGCCGACCTCAAGCTCAGCGATGCACACGCGCAGGGCGATTTCGCCTCTCTCAGTGAATTTGATGGCGTTGCCGACCAGGTTGATGAGAATCTGCTGAAGCCGGACGGGATCGCCGACCATCATGTCGGGCACATCCAGGGCGACGCTGCAAATCACTTCCAAGCCTTTGGCGTGCGCGCGGTGGCAAAGCGGCTTGAGGAGTCGGTCGAGGAAGTCACGCACGTCGAATGGGATGGGATCGAGTTCCAGCTTACCCGCTTCGATCTTGGAGAAATCGAGGATGTCGTTGATGACCACCAGGAGGGCGTTGGCGCTGTCGCGGACCATCTGCAGGTAATCCCGTTGCTCGGCACTCAACTCGGTCGTCAGAGCCAGCTCCGTCATGCCCAAAATGCCGTTCATCGGCGTGCGGATTTCATGGCTCATGTTGGCCAGGAACTCGCTCTTGGCCCTGTTGGCGGCCTCGGCGCGCACGCGCGCTTCGCGCAGCTCTTCGGCCTGGCAGGCCAGGGCACGCTCAAACTGTTTGCGGTCGGTGACGTCGCGGGTGATGCTGCGGACGTGGACGAGCCGGCCTTCTTCCCACAAGCCGTTGGCGTCGATGAGCACGTCCTTGACGGCGCCGCGCCGGCAACACATCTGGGACTCGAAATCGCGAACGGTTTTGCCGCGCTCGAGTTGCGCCCACATGATGCGAAAGCGATCTTCGTCCGCGAAAAAGCCGGCGAGCGGCTTGCCGACATACTCTTCGCGCACCAATTCCAGCAACTCCAACTCCGCCTGATTGGCCTTGAGGATCACGCCATCCGGGCCGACCCAGCGCAGGCCCAGTGAGGCGTGATCGAAGAAATCAGCCAATTCTTGTTCGCGGCGGCCAAGCTGGGCCATGGCCCTTTGACGCTGCAAATATTGGCCGAGCTGATTGCCGATGACCGCGAACGTCTGCAAAAGAGCGTCGTCCGGCATTTCCAGGCGCTTGCCGTAAAACTCAAGGACTCCGAGCACTTCCTGCCCGCCCCGGACGGGGAACGCGAAGCCGGTTTCAAAGCCCGCCAGATACGCCTCGGTCTTGAGCAGGTAGTTGGCGTCGTCAGCCAGCTGTGGAATCCAGCTGGTGGCGCCGCTCTTCCAGACGCGCCCCGGCAAATCGATGCCGCGCGCCAAGGTCAACTTGGCGGTGGCGAGTTCAAAGGCCGTCGTCCCCAGTTCATCGGACCTCCAGGTGTCGCTGCAATGCAAGAGGCCGGCTTCTTCCTCGGCATGCCAGAAGAAGCCGATGTCCCACAACAGATTCTCACCGATCGCCTGGAGGATGCGCGCGCTCACCTCGTCGCGCTTGGGCGACATCGCCAGGATGCGGTTGACGGCGTGTTCGGTCCGGACGCGCCGCTCCATGCGCCGCCGTGCCGTGATGTCGCGCAGAAAGATGGTGAAAAGCCAACCGTCCGGGGTGTGGATGGGATGGAGGGTGAATTCCACCAAGATGCTTTGGCCGTCGCCGCGAACCCAGTTGCTCTCATCCTGCCAGGCCTCGGGATCGGGCCCGCCGTCCACGAACTTGGCGAGACGGTCGCGAAACCCTTGTTGCTCAGGGGGCGGCAGGACGCGCTGGACAAGCTCCTCGTTCAAAACGTCGCCGCGAAGAAAGCCCAGCGTATGCTCCGCCGCCGCGTTGAACTCGAGGATGCGCCCCAACTGGTCGATGGTGATGATGCAATCCAGGGCGGCGTCGAGAAGCAAGGTGCGTGCGTGCGAAGCCAAGCGCGTTTGCGAATTCTCAGGAATAATCAAGGAATCCATGGTCGCTCGCGCCGCCGCCGAGTGGTTTTCCGAATAAAGCTGGCTGCACTGGACATTCTTTTATCGTGGGTGGAACGAAACTCTTGCCGAGAAATGAAAGGCCGCCGTTTAGTGGACGTAAAGGCGGTCCGTCCGCATTGATCGTTTTGGCTTGCGCGGTTATAAGCATTGCATGGTTCCCACGATCTCGCTGATACTGCCTTCGCGCGCCCGGCCCCAAGCGCTCGCCAAGCTCTTTGCCAGCTTGGCGGCGAACACGCGGCGTCCAGACACGTTCGAAGTGATCGTGGTCGCTGACGCCGACGATCCCGCCACACGGGCGGTGGCAAACGACAAGCTCCATGTGAAGCACGCGATTGTCCGTCCCGGTCTAACCATGGGCGCGCTCAACATGGCCGGCTACGAAGCCGCCACGGGCCGGATTCTGATGCTTCTCAACGACGACGTCGTTTGCCAAACACCCGGCTGGGACGAGTTAGTCCGCACCTGCTTTGCCGCCTACGAGGATGAGATTCTGCTGGTCCACGTCAACGACACGGTGATGCAGAAAGCCCTTTGCACGTTTCCGATCGTATCGCGGCGCTTCTGCGAGATAGCCGGCGGCATCTGCCCTCGCGAATACCACCGCTACCGCATCGACGATCACATCGAAGATCATTTCAACATGTTGTGGTTATTGGGGCAGCGTCGAACCATTTATCTGCCCGAAGTTGTTTTCGAACACGACAACCACGTCACGAACGAGAACGGCGTGCGGCAGTATTTCTCGGAGCCGGCAACCCTCGCCGTCGATGCGCCGATCTTCGACCGGTTCGCGGCTAGGCGAAAAGAGCTGACGCTCGAGTTGATGGAGGCGATTGCTGGTTCCGCAGGAGAACGAACGAAAACGCGCTGGCGGCGCCGTTTGGCCGAGATTGCCGATCCGTTTGCGCTGCGCCGCGCGGAACGGCTGCGCGTGATCAAGAATGCCGCGTTGGCCGAGCCAGCAAGGATTCGTTGGCACGATACGTGGTGGAGCGACGTTTGCGAACGGCTCCAGAGATGCGTGAGGGAGACGGGATACCGCGGCCTGGCGAAATCCTTGGGAAAGAAGATTTGTAGTGCGGTGAGTGGTCGCCGCTTTGGGATTTTCGGATTTTCGCGCCGGCATGGACCGGCCGCGTAAGTGCGCCTGGACGCTCATCGGGATTTATCCTTGCAATCTCCGCATAGCACGAATACGATTTCAGCGTTGAAGTACCAATTGCGATGAGGAGTCAGGTGCATGATCTGCCAGGCGTGTGGCATTGAAGCGCCGACCAAATACGTCTCGTTTCATCAAAACGTCGGCGCTCTCGTGGTCCGCTTCTCGAAATCGACGGAAGGGCAGCTGTGCAAGTCGTGCATTCACAAACACTTTTGGTCTATGACCGGCACTACCTTTGTCCTCGGGTGGTGGGGCACAATCTCCTTCGTTATCACTCCGTTCTTCCTGTTGAACAATACGATTCGCTATATCACGTGTCTGGGGATGGCGCGCGTTCCGACCGGAGCACACGCGCCTGTCCTGACAAACGAGGCGGTGGAGCGGATCGAGCCTCATGCACAATTCTTGTTTGATCGCCTCGACGGTGGCGATCCTTTGGAGCGAGTCGCCGCTGAGGTCGCGGAAATGTCCGGGGTTACGCCAGGGGAGGTGGTGCTGTACGTGCATGAGGCGGTTCAGGGCGAGTCGCGAGAATAGAAGCTACCACCACGGAAGCCCAAGCCAGCGGCGAATCCTTTCAGCCAATGTCTCTTCCATTCTAGAAGCCTCGTCCAAGTACATGTCAATCGCCTCGCCGTTTTTGAAGGCAATGCTTATGTCCACGTCTGCGGCGCTCCAACGCAGAAAATGGTTAGCTTCTGTCCAAACAGCCCGAAGAGACACGAATGGGTGAATTTTTCCGGGTCCGTAGTCCCCCGATGGACCGCCAAGCACCTCTTCAATCTCCGGAAGTGTCATTCCCGCACGGATCTTAGCAAAGCTCTCCTTGGTAATTCGATGCCGTGGCGCGGTCACGCAGAGAATGCCGATGACTCCTACTCCCATGAAGGCGAGCAATCCGGGCAAACTCATCAATACTTTCTGATTGCGTCTCATGCGCGCGCTTACCACCACGGAAGCCGAAACCAGCGGCGGAGTTTGTCAACAAAGTGTTCGTCGGGAACGGAAAGAAGTGCGCAATCCATGACTTTCAATTCATTGTCAAACACCACGAAAGCGAAAGTTTCTTGTGCGAGCCAAGCTCGCCCGTCCCCCGTTTCTGTGATGTAATCGACAAACACTATTTCATTACAGAAGACTTGTTGCGGGCCAAGTCCGTAGTTCCCCGCCGGCATGCCGATAGTCGCCCGGACCTCTTGGTACGTCATTCCATTCTTGAGTCTTGCAAATCTCTCCTCCAATTCCTTGTCCGTCAATCCAGGGTGGGATGGGATCGCCAAACGGAAGCAGACGATTCCCGCCAAAAAACAAGCGACCAAGCCTAGGGAAATCAGAAGTCTACTTTTCGTAATGGCCTACCTTTGCATCCGTGTGCAATGCCGCACACATGGAACTCATACTGTATTGAGGCCCGTCATCGTCCTTTTTTTCTCGGGCAACGTAACTAAAGGCGCAGCCAGCTTGTCTGTCAGCAGGTCGCGTTCCAGCCGGCAACTCGTCATCGTGCGAATCTGCGCCGCGGCTTCCGGGCCGAAGCGACGTTCGATGCTTTCTAGGTACGACGGATTCGTGTAGTAGCGCTGAAACGCCTCATCCCGAAACGCCAAAACCTCACGGGCGGTGAGGTGGCGCGTCGGCAACGGCAGGCAATCGCGCGCGTGCTGTGAATAGCCGGTCCACTTCTCGGGCAGCGGCGTTCCATCGCGGACCGCGGCGGCGTACAGCGGGCTTCCGGGATACGCCATCGCCGAGTAGAAATTCGCGAAGGCACAATTCAACTCGACGGCGAGGTCGAACGTCGCATGCATGGTGTCGTGGTCATCCTCCGGCAGGCCGAAGATGTAGTTGCCGATCACGTGCATGCCGGCGGCGTGGATCTTGTCGACGATCTCGAAGACCTCGTCCTGGCGGAAGCGTTTGTCGGCATCGGCGCGGACGTGTTCGGCGCCGGCTTCGATGCCGAGAGCCAGCCAAGTGAAACCGGCGTCGCGCAAGGCGCCGAGCATGCCGTCCTTGATCGTGTCCACGCGGGCATAAGCCCAGATGTTGAGGTCGTACTTTCGCTCGCGGATGCGCTCGCAGATGCCGAGTACGTGCTTGCGATTGAGGACGAACATCTCGTCGGCAATCTTGAGATGGTGTATGCCGAAGCGGTTAACTAACAGATCGATCTGGGCGAGGACGTGATCGGGGCTCCAGTAGCGATAGCTGTTCGCGCTTTCGCGCAAGCCGCCCGCGCGTTCACCCGCCTTGAAAGGCGCCTGGATGCAGCAGAAGTTGCAATGATAGGGACAGCCCAAGGTCGTGTAGATGGCCGCGTACGGTTGCCGGCTCGGTTGGCCCAAGCAGTGCCAGTTGTGGGCGCGATACTTCGCCATTGGAAGAAGGTTCCACGCATCGAGGGCCGGCATTTCCGCGTCGAGATTGCCGACCAACGGCACGTCGGGATTGGCGACGATTCCGTCATCGACGCGACGCCATAGGCCAGGCACGTTGCCGAGCGCCGGCGCGGGTGACCGCAGCGCTTCGACGAGGGCCGGCAGCGTGACCACACCTTCGCCGGACGCAACGAAGTCGGCATCTTCTTCACGCAACGTGCGTTCGGGGTGTGACGCGACGTGGCCGCCCAAAAGCAGAACCGTTTGCTCGGGGGTTCGCGCCTTGATTGCGCTGGTGACGTTTCCGGCGGCGGTCATGATCTGCGTCGATGCCGACGGCTGATGGCCGTACACGACTACGGCGGCCAACAGCGGATTGAGTTCTTCGATACGGAGGGCGACTTGTTCCGGCCCCAGTTCTTCGGCCTCGGCATCGAGAATCTCGACCGACATGCCGCGTTTCAAGCAATAGCCGGCCATCAAGACCGCCCATACCGGCGGCTCGATGGCAGCTAATTCCTTGCCCAACGACTGATAGACCCGGCCGCGGCTGGATGGATTGATGAGGACCAGGTCGAGGGATTTGTGTGGCATCGGGTTCCTTCCCGTAGGACGGATTTGTAATCCGTCCCTACATCACGGTCGGCAAGGACGGATTGCAAATCCGACTTACATTACGCAGCCGTTCAGCAATTCGCACAGTCGGAGGATCTTTTCGCGCTCCAATGTTGGGTAGTTGCCGATGTACATGCCGAAGAAATGCACGTGATCGGCACGCGGAAATGCTCTCCATGCGTCCGGACCCAACAGGCGGCGCAGATACGGTTGCCGTAGTTGATTGCCGCCGCCGGCTGTGCCGCGACGGTACTCGACGCCGGCGTCGTGCAACTCACGCTCGATTCGAGCGAACAATTCGTGGTCGGGCCGGCGGAGGATCAACGTGAAAGCGTAGTTGCTGCTGCCTTCGACGGCGAAATCGGTCTGGAACACGTCGGGATCGAGATGCTCCAGGAAACCATGCAGGTTTTCGGTGCGGCGGACGATCGTTTCGTCCAATCGTTGCAGTTGTGAACGGCCAATGACCGCGTTGATCTCCGTGCTGCGGAAGTTGTAGCCGGGATAGGCGAAGATGAAATCCGGATTCAAATCAGGATGCTCGTCATGATATTCACGGCGGCGGCTGGCCGAATCCAATTCGCGAACCATGCCGTGCGAGCGCAGCATCCGCAGCATCTCATACAACTCGGTGTTATTCGTCGAAACCATGCCGCCTTCGATGGTGCTGAGATGATGCGCGTAGTAAAACGAGAAGTTGGACGCCAAGCCGAATCCGCCGAGCTTGCGACTCTCGAACGTCGCGCCATGAGATTCGCACACATCTTCCAAGAGCGCGATGCCGCGGCGCTCCAGTTCCTTCAACAGGTTCGAAGTCAGAGCGTTGTAGCCCAGAACGTGCGTTAGGGAGACGGCGCGGGTGCGCGGCGTGACTTTCTCCAGCACTTGCTCGTTGTCCATGCCGAGCGTGCGCGGCTCGATGTCCACGAAGACCGGCTCGAAGCCGTTTTGCAATACGGCAGCGATGTCGGACACCCACGTGATCGCCGGCACGATGATCTCACCCGTGCCATGGATCTCCTTGAGCGCGGTCAGGGTAAGGAAGTTGGCGGAGGATCCGGAATTGACGAAAACGCTGTGGCGAACGCCGAGCCAATCGGACCACTCCTCCTCGAAGGCGCGGACGTTGCGCGACTGGGTGAGGATCGGATCTTCCTGCTGCAGGAAATCGCAGACGGCGTCGAGGTCCGCCCGGCTGATGTTATTCTTCATCAGCGGCCAATCGAGCTTGTCCTTTCTCGTCACCTGGCGTGTCATCAAAAAGGTCCCTTGAATTCGAGTTTCGCGAGCTTCGGTTCCTCGTCCGGAACCCAGCCGGTCTTCGTTCCTTCCACTAGATCGCGAGCCGCGGCGGCAATGGTGCGGCCATTGGGATAGAAGAGATCTTCCAGGCAGCGCGTGGTCGGGCAGGTGACCGGCGCGAAGCCCATGCGCTGCACGCGGAGGTCGCGCACGCCCATGAGTCTTTCAGCGATGGCGGCGACGATCTCGCTTCCCGCTCCGCAAGCGATCCAGCCATTGTCCACGACGAGAAGCCGGCCCGTGCGCTCCACTGAATCGGCGATGGTGTCTATATCGAGCGGGCTGAGCCAAATCGGGTCGATGACCTCGGCGTCGATCCCAGCCGTCGTCAGGTAGTGCCGTGCGGCCAGGCATTCCGTCTGCATGGCCGAGATGCCGACCAGCGTGATGTCGCTGCCGTGCGCGGTGATGCGGGCTTTGCCGGGACGGACGAGATACGACTCCTCCGGCACGAGGCCGTGCGTAAAGTGCAAATGGCGGTGCTCGACGTAAAGCACGGGATTGTCGTCGCGGACCGCGGCGGCGAGACAGCCCTTGGCATCGTAAGGCGTGGCTGGAGCGACGACTTTGAATCCCGGCACGTGCATGAAAAAACTGTAGAGACCCTGCGAATGCTGAGCGCCTTGACCCCAGCTCTTGCCGATCATCGCTCGCACGACGAGCGGCACGTGGACTCGGCCGCCGTACATGTAGTGGCACTTCGCAGCGACATTCACGAGCTGGTTCATGGCCAGCATTAGGAAATCCATGCGAATGTGGACGTGGATGGGTCGAAGACCCGCGAGCGCCATGCCGATGGCGGCCCCGGTCATCGCGTCCTCCGAGAGCGGCGTGCCGAAGACGCGCTCGGGGCCGTACTTCTCCGCCAGGCCCCGCGTGGTTCCTTGAATCGCCTTGGGATCATCGACGTCGAGGCCGAAAACCACGACGGATTCGTGTCGTGCCATTTCGAAGTCGGTCGCTTCGCGCAGCGCTTCCACGTAGGAGAGTGTCCGTGTTACGGGACGGGAAATCTCGCTCTGTTTGGCCGGGGCTGAGTCTTCGAAGCCCCAGACGTTCGCCTCGCCGGGGCTTCGCAAAGCCTCAGCCCCGGCCACACTCTTCGGCAACGCCCTTGATTGGCGAGCGGGGCGCGTCGTCCGTGAAGCGGTCATGCGCACACCTCCTGGAAGACATGCTCGTGCAACTCGGCCGGCGATGGGAAGGGACTGCTCTCGGCGAAATCGAACGCGGCCGCTATCTCTTCCTCCACCTCGGTTTCGATCTCCGTTCGGCGCACTGGATCAATCAGATCGGCCAGGCGGTGGACCTGATCGCTGTCCTTCCACGGCTGCGCTTCGTCTTCGGTGCGATAACCGAGATGAAAGTCCGCGCCGGGGCCGACGTGCTCCTGCCAGCGATAGGTCATGGCTTCCATGAAATGCGGGCCAAGTCCGCTTCGAATGCGACCAACGACTTGCTTGCCGCGCTCGACGAGGTTCAACAGCTCGTTGTTCTCGATGCATTCGGCCGGCATGCCGAGGGCACGGGCCCTGGCGCAGATATCGGGGCGGCCCTGCCGTTGGCGTTGATGCGTATGGATCGCGTACTGGTTGTTCTCGCACACGAACAGAATTGGCAATTGTTTAAGGACGGCGAAGTTCAAGCTTTCGGCAAATACGCCTTCCTCCGTGGCGCCGTCACCGAAGAAACTGGCGACGATCGCCGGCTCCCGGCGAAGCTTCAAGGCATAGGCGTAGCCGACGGCGTTGGCGATGGTGGTGCCCACGACCGCGGAGGCGCCCATGACGCCGGCTTCTGGATCGATCAAGTGCATCGAGCCGCCCTTGCCGCGCGCGCAACCGGTGACTTTGCCGTACAGCTCGGCGATCATCTGCTTGAGGTCGCCGCCCTTGGCGAGGTAGAGGGCGTGTCCGCGATAGGTGCCGAAGACAACATCGTTCGGTTCCAGTGCGGCACAGACACCGACGGAAACCGCTTCTTGGCCTATGGAAAGATGAACCGGGCTTTTGATCTTATCCGATGGATATGCGCGCGCGGCGTGTTCTTCGACGCGGCGGATGCGATACAGGGATCGATAGAGTTGTTCGTGCATTAATTCCTCAATGATTGCCCGATAGGACCGCGTTCGTGCAGGAGGTCAATTTGTTTACGTTTCGCGTTCGCGTGGCGTCTTGCGAGCGCGAAACGTAAACGGTTTGATCGTTCATGCATTCAGTTTCCTGGTGATTCTGTAGAAACCACGCGTACGTTTCCCGCAACGCATCTTCGAAAGTGGTCGCCGGCTGCCAGCCAAGTTCAAACAGCTCGCCGGAATCGAGCGACTTGCGATGGGCGCCGTCCGGCTTGGCCGCGATGAACCGAAGTTCGCCGTCGTACCCGACGACCGCGGCAACCTGCGGGGCGATGTCGGCTATCGGCTTTTCGGATCCGCTGCCGATGTTGATCGGCGCCTCGCCGGCATAGTGTTCAAGGACAAACAAGCACGCGTCAGCCAAGTCGCGCGCGTAAATGAAATCGCGGCGCGGTTTGCCGGTTCCCCAGATCTCGACGTACGTCTTCCGTCGCATCTTGGCTTCGTGCATACGCCGCATCAGGGCGGCGATGACGTGGCCGCTTTCGTGGCGAAAATTGTCGCCGGGGCCAAAGGCGTTGGCGGGAATGGCGGTGATGAACGGCGCCCCGTATTGCCTGCGAAAAGCCTGACAGAGCTTCATTCCCGTGAGCTTCGCGGCCGCGTAGGCGTCGCTGGTCGGCTCCGGCGGTCCGGAGAACAGCGCTTCGGGCCGATAGGGTTGCTCGGCGTCCCGTGGGTACATGCACGAGCTGCCAAGATAGAGGAGCTTCTGCACGCCCTGCCGGAAAGCTGCCAGCACGACGTGCGTGCTGACGAGCAGATTGTTCACCATCAAATCGGCTGGATACTTTTGGTTTGCCTCGATGCCGCCCGATTGGCCCGCCGCCATGACAACCACTTGAGGCCTGGCCTGCGCGAAAAAGTGCTCGACCTGCACCGCCTGGGTGAGGTCGGGCTCGCGCGGAGGCAAGCCGACAAGATTCTGAAAGCCGCTCGATCGAAAATGCTCGATGAGCGCGCTGCCAATCAAGGTGTCGCCGCCGGCCACATAGACGCGTGTGCTGGGATTCAAAGGTCGCCTCCGGCTCCCCACCAAACGTAATCCGAGGATCAAACGGCGCGGGCCAACTCCTTCGCGGGCGCCATCCGCGGCCCTGCCTCGCACTGTTCCACTTCGCGATAGTCCACACCCGGCTCATAAACCATAATCTGGCTGCCGGACGACTCCAAAGCGAACGGAACGTGTAACAGCGAATTCAGCGCCTGGCGCACGTTCGGTTGTTGCTTCGGCGGGACGAATAGGACAAGGAAACCGCCGCCGCCCGCTCCGGTCAGCTTGCCGCCGAGCGCTCCGGCTGCGCGCGCGGCCTCATAAAGCGTATCGACTTCAGGCGGCGATACGTGCTTGCTGAGCGAGCGCTTTGCCAGCCAAGCTTCGTGCATCAGCTTGCCAAACGCGCGAATGTCCATGCCGCCGACAAGGATGTCGATGCTCTCCTCGACCTGGCGCCGCATCTCATGTAAACACCGTCGATGGGCTTCGATGTTGCCGACATAAGTGCGAGCCACGTCGGAGGCCGTGCGCGGTATACCCGTGTAAAAGAGCATCAAGTGGGTGTGCAATTCCGCCAAGCGCTCCGGCGGCAAGGGCAGGGGGTCGGCGGTGATCTTGCCGTCGGTGTGGAACTGCACGTAACGCAGCCCGCCGAAGGCCGCCATCACCTGATCCTGGGAACCGACGGTTTCGCCGATCACTTCTTGCTCGATGTGGATGGCGTCGAGCGCCAACTGCATCTTGGAGCGCAAGCGCCCGCTGAGGGCATGAAGCGCTTGCAAGAGGCCGACCGAGAACGCCGAGCTGGAGCCCATGCCGCTGCGGGCCGGCAGATCGCCGTCGTGGTGCAGCTCCAGGCCGCGCTGGAAATCGAGATGCTTGAGGACGGCGCGGACCACGGGATGGCGGATATCGTCGACGGTATTGCAAGTTTCAATGCGCCGATAGACGATACGAATGCGATGCTCGAAGAAGGGTGGCAAATGCCGGCATGTGAGATAGCAGTATTTGTCGATGGTGGTCGCCAGCACCGCCCCGCCATGGTTTTTGTACCAGGCCGGATAGTCGGTGCCGCCGCCGAAGAAGGAGATGCGAAAGGGTGTTCGGCAAATAATCATCCATGACCCTGCCAAGGAATCAACGGGAAGTCCGTTCCCGGTGAATCAACGCAACATGATCTAGTCTGAGTGAGCGCATTTTGCCTGGAACGCGAAGGTTATGTCAAGGTGGGTTGCGCCGCTTGCGTTTCGCGCTCGGAAAGCATGCTGCGCGCGCGAGCGCGAAACGTAAACGTACACCGGAATTCCTTGACCGGCGTCGGCGAAACCGGGTAGCATCTGGGAGTGTTTCCTGTAAGGCACGGAGGCCGCCATTCTCGACGACGTCGATCTGCTCGTGTGCGGCGCCGGTCCCGCGGGCTGCGTCGTGGCTGAGCGTGCGGCTCAAGTCCTCGGGTGGAAAGTCCTCGTCGTCGATCGACGCCCGCATCTTGCCGGCAACTGCTACGACTCCAAGCACCGAAGCGGCGTGTTGATCCACAATTATGGACCGCATTATTTCCGCACCAATGACGCCTCACTGATTCGATATTTGTCTCGCTTCACCGACTGGATTCCCGGTAACTACATCGTCAAGAGTTTGGTCGGTGGCCAGTTTTATCCGTTTCCGATCAATCTCCATACTCTCGAGCAGTTTTTTGACCTTTCCCTCAATGCCGAAAGCGCGGAGCAGTTGCTGCGGACGAAGCGGATCGCGTGTCCGGCGCCACGAAACTCTGAAGATTTCGTGCTTAGCAAGGTGGGCCGCGAATTGTACGAAGCCTTTTACCTCAACTACACGCGAAAGCAGTGGGCGCTGCATCCTCGTGAGCTGGATCCAGGCGTGTGCGGCCGGATTCCGGTTCGGCTCAACCGCGACGATCGCTATGTCGAGCATCGCTTCCAGATCATGCCCAAACGCGGGTTCACGGCCCTATTCTCGCGGATGCTGCGGCATCGCAAGGTTCGAGTGCTTCTCGATTGCGATTTCCGCGAGATTCAGTCGTTGGTGACGCCGCGCCGCGCGACTCTGTACACCGGCGCGATCGACGCATATTTCGATCATCGCTTTGGCAGGCTTCCTTATCGTTCGCTCGATTTCCAATTCGAGCGCCACGACGTCGAATTCAAACAGCCGTGCGTGCAGATCAACTTTCCGAACGATTTCGCCTTTACGCGTTCGGTGGAAATCAAGCACGTCACCGGCCAGAAGCATCCGGCTACCGTGCTCAGCTACGAGACTCCGCGGGCTGGGGGCGAGCCGTTCTATCCGGTGCCCAACGCCGCCAACCAGGCGCTGTACGAGCGCTATCGAGCGCTTGCGGAGGAGACGACGCGGCGCGACCGTGTATATTTCTGCGGCCGCCTGGCGCAGTACCGTTATTTCAACACAGACGAAGTAATCTTGGAGGCGCTTCAGTGCTTCGCGAAGATCAAGAAGGAATGCGCCGTGCTCCGGCAATCGGCATTGTCGCGCCGCTGACGGAGTGCGAGGCCGTCGCGCGGCATGCACGCGATTTGGCTACTTCCGGCTGGGCTGTGCATCTGCTCGTCCCGGATTGGGAGACTCCGCGGAGCGGCTTCACAGAACTCAGGGCTTCCGGCGTTGAGATTGTGCACTTGAGTCAATGGCGCTTCCCAACGTCTCTCATCCTGGACGGACCAAACATATTCCCTCTACTTACATGGAGCGATCAGATTCGATACGCGCTCACCGGCCTGCACCGTTCGCACGGACTTGGTTCGCACGGCCTTACGCGGATTGAATTCACCGATGGTATCGGGCTTGGTTTTCGCACCGTTCAAGCCCGCAGGATGGGGCTCGACTTTGCCGGTGTGCCGGTTGCTGTGTGGTTGCGCGAACCGAGCCAGCTTGTGCGCAAGAAGCAGCAGCAATGGCCGACCCAACCTGAAGACTTGGCAGCCGACTTCTGCGAACGATTCACCGTCGAACACGCGGACATCCAGATCGTAGAAGATGCGACATTCCTCGATGAAATTCACCAAATGTGGCCGGGGCTGAGTCTAAACGGTGTGGCCGGGGCTGAGTCTTCGAAGCCCCGGATGGCGTCTGGCGAGGCTTCTGGGCCGGGGCTTCGCAAAGCCTCAGCCCCGGCCACGCCCAAAGCGCTCGTCACGGTTTGCGTCCCGTTCTACAATCTTGCGCCGTTCTTGGAGGAGGCCCTCGCCTCGCTCGCCGCTCAGACCTATCCGGCTCTGGAAGTCCTCGTCATCGACGACGGCTCAACTGATGCTGACGCCATTCGAGTCTTCGATGACATGCGACTCCGCTTCCCGAGATTCCAGTTTCTTCGCCAAGCAAACGCGGGCATCGGCGCCACGCGCAATCGCGCGCTGGAGCTGGCGCGCGGCGAGTATTTCTTACCCATGGACGCTGATAACGTCGCGACGCCGGAAATGATCGAACGCTTTGTTGTCGGGTTGGAGCGAAATCGTGATGTTGCCGCACTTACGAGCTATTTTCTGGCTTTCACGGACACCGCGGATCTGGCGGCGGAGCGCTATTTGTATGCCTATAAGCCCACGGCAGGGCCGCATGTGCTGGGCGCGCTGCGCAACGTGTATGGCGACGGCAACGCACTTTTTCGCACGCGGATTCTGCGCGGAATCAGCGGCTTCACCACCGATCGCGATGCGTCCTTTGAGGACTGGGAAGTCTTCGTGAAGTTGGTCAACGCCGGCCATAAGGTGGAGGTGCTGCCCGATTTTCTCTTCTATTACCGCCACCGGGAGGCGGGCTTTTCCAGAGTGACGAGCGACTATCGAAATCACCAGCGCATCTTGCGGCAGTATTGCGAATGTGATCGAATCCCACAGGCGGAACGCGAGGCGCTATGGCGATTCCTGTTCGGCCAACATCAGCGCGTGACACAGCTTGAGGACGACAAGCGCCATTTGGAGGCACAACTGCATTCGCTGCGTCACCGGCTCACGGAGCGGGTCCATACCGCGCTGACTCACATTCCCGGCGTCAAGCCGACCGCGAAATGGCTCAAGAGACTGTATAGCCGCGGCTCAATGACTCGAAGTGCAGAAGCCGGGCATGAGGCGTGATTGCGACCCTGAGGCCCAAGGCACGAACGCGAGCGCACAGATCCACGTCGTTCATCGTCACCGCGAATCGTTCGTCGAAACCGCCGAGGCTAAGAAAGCGGTCGCGGCGCACCATCATGCAGGCGCCCGTCACCGCAGGAACAGCGCGTGGCCGAACAAGCTCACCGAAAACTCCGGCGTGATCCGCCGATTGACCGCGGTAAGCGTGAGACCACGAGCCGTCCTCGCTGGGAAAAATTCCGGCATGCTGCAAGGTATGGTCGGGATAGAGCAGGGTGGCGCCGACTACGCCGATTGCGGAATGGCCGCCCAATTCCAAGAGGCGCTCGAGCCAACCCGGCGTCAGTACCTCGACATCATTATTGAGGAAGACCACATAGTCTCCGCGTGCCTCACGAGCGGCGGCGTTGCAAAGCCGGGAATAATGGAAGGGACCGGGCGCGTCGATGAGCAGAATTCCAGAACGCGAACGCAGCCGGTCCAAGTAACGCAACGTCTTCGGACAAGAACTGTCATTGTCCACCAGCACGATTTCTTCGATCGGGTAGGTGCTGGAACGCAGGCTTCTCAAGCAATTTCGCAACAGCGCCGCCTGGTCCCGAAACGGAATTACGATGCTAATCGTTCCTTGGGGGGGCACGAGACAGCCATCGAGCGAAACGGTCTTCCATGTTGGTGCAGCAAGCTTAGACCGAACCGGACGAAAAACTCGCCGAAGCGCTTGCCACCAACCGAAGAACCGGTACGCGCGCGACTTCTTGATATGGTCGAGTTCCGCCTGCAGCGCTTGGGCCCTGTCCCATTCCCGCTTGTAGCGTTGATTGAGTAGATGCAGGGTTGCGCCATCGTGGCGCGAGCCTCCGCGCCGCTTGTCCGACAACCACGCCATCGGAATTCCTCAAAGAGCGGCGTCCAATGCTTTCTTCAGCGCGCGATTCCAGCTTTCCAGGTTGTACGTGTTTTGCACGTCGGTGCGGGCGTTGTGGCCGAGTGTTTTGCGCAGCTCGCGATTTTCCACCAGTTGTGAGATCGCATCGACCAGCCCTTGGACGATTTCCGGGTCGGAAGTGTAAATGGGATCGTAATCCTCGCGGAGGAAGCCGGTGTCGTAGTCCGCCCAGGAGACCTTGCCGTAGCGGCCCTTGACGATCAAGCCGTTGCGCTCGTGCGTAACATATTCCTCGACGCCCCATCCATCACAAGTGACCACCGCCAGCCCGTAAGACATCGCCTGCAAAAGCGAGACGATGTGGACGCGTGCCGCCGGCAATACGAAGATATGGCTGCCGCTCAGGAGCGCGTCCATTTCCGCCGGCTCCTGAAAGCGGCTGATCACCCGCACCCAACCGTCTTCGATGAGGCGAAGATAATGGTGATCGAGGTGAGGCAAGCCGGTTCGCATCGTCAGGCGGAGATGCGGGTAGCGCGCTCGGAGAACGGCAAAGGCCTCGAGCACATCGAGTCCGCCGCGAACGAAGAAATTGCTCTCTTGCTGGTGCCAGGAATTCGTGAAGATGAGGTGAATCTCGTCGTTGTCTTCGTGCCGCTGCCAGCGTTCGGGCGATTTGACGCCTAAAGGCGCGTAAAAAACTTTGGCCGCGATCTCGTCGCTGGCAAACAGCGTCTTCACCATTCGTGCCGTCGAACGCATATGCGTGATGATTCCCTTGCAGCGCTTCGATTCCAGAAACGTCCGCAAGATCGGATAAAAGGGCGACTCGCGCACGCGCAGGGAATGGGTGTGGCCGTTTTGAATGTGCGGATAGAACAGCGTCGTCGGATCCTCAATCTCCACGAACCAAGGATTTTGACCATACGTGAACGGCATGCTCGGCAGAAACACCGGACCGCGCTGAGCGCCCAAGAGCATCTGCGACGTGAAATGCCGCGTACGGATGAAGCGGACGATGGGCACGACGCGGCAACCCCCACGCCACAAGAGCACGAACAGCTTGGCGGCACTGGCGATCGCTCGAAACCGGGCGCGAATTCCGACGGACGGTCCACGCCCGAAGAAAAACAAGAAGACGCCGATGACCGCCCAGAGCACATTGCCGGCCAAGCGCAGCGGATACAGGAGCTTGACGAGCAGAGCGGCGTCCCACACGGGCGCCGCCAGCTTCTTCCGCGGCGCCGAGCATCGGAAACGATACCCGGGCGGCGGCGCCGTCGTGTGGGCGAATTGCGGATGGCGGCCGCAATTCCCGGCCTTCTCGAAGATCGGCAACCAGCCGGCAAACTCGACGGGTGCGCTTGCCTCTAAGACCTCGAGCCGTTTCTTTACTTCCTCGACGTCTTCCCCGTACGTGGCCACGAACCGGCGCCGCTCGTCTTCGTCATGAACGTCGATTTCGCCAGCCCATGCAGGCGTCGCAAACACCTTTTCATCGCCGCGCATCAGATTGTAGCCGCGGAACGTGTCCAGCAACACGGCTCGAAACCGCTGAGGATCATAGCCGTCGACGAGCGTTTCCAACACGTCCAAGGTGGGCGCCGACAAGGTTGCCGGATGATGCGTGAACATCCATGGATTTTGATCATGTTCGGGGTCGAGAAAATCAGGAACCGCGAAGATGCGGCCTTGGCCCTTGATGTGGCGAAAGCCTTTCGCCTCGAGGCGCTTCACCCGGTCGGCGATGGACTCCTGTTGCAGTTGCATGAATTCTCCTGGGAGCCAAGGAGTGCGGGGACTCGTCGCCGCAATCCAGATTCAACTCAAAAGGCCGCGAACGGTACGCAGTAGCCGGCGACCGAGGCGCAGGGGCAGGCGCCGCCACGGTTGCGCGCGCAGCTTGTTCCAGGTCCGCCATGGGGAACGGGGAGGGAGGCGCGTCAGCGTGGACCCACAGCGCATATTCAAATAAAGGTTGCGTGCTTGGCGGCGGAGCAAGTGAAACCAATACTTGTTTGCCGGGCCTTTCATGCTGGTCAATTCCATGTTGTTGTAAGTGGGCGTGTCGCCCAAGCCATAGCCGCCGCTTCGCCGATAAAACGCCGGCATATCGCGCCAAATCACCACGCCGTACATGTCGTAAAGCACCACGGATAAGCCCATAAGCCAGCTATCGACATTCGACTGCCAGCCAAAGTTCTGGCACACCTCGATGAGCGGCACGCTGACGACCGGCGACAGGTTGCCAAAGGCGACCACCCACTTGCGAGTAACGGCCTCTTCCTCGTAAATTCCCGCATAGACCTCGATATTGGGCCGGTTCACGCCGATGATGCAGAACTCATCTTGGATTTTGAGGATGTCGGCAACCCAACCGCGCCGGGTAAAGTGGAAGTCGTCCGCCGTCATGAGGCAGAAACGCGAGCGCGGATCGTGCTGGGCGAACATGTACTCCTGAGCGTGATGCAACGCATGCCGCCCCTCTCCGCGCGACCAGACGAATGTCTTGATGCGGAAGGGGTAGGCGGCCTCGAAGCCAGCCGGCGGCCTGCAATCATCGTCATCGTCGAACTTGATGAGGAATTCAAGCTGCTCGCGCTCTCTGGGAGTCGTGCAAGCGACCGCCGAGTCGAGCAGTCGGCGTAACTTTGAGTCGGGATTGTCCTTGGCACGCGAGCAAAAGATGACGCTGATCATCAAAACCCCTTCCTTGAGGCGAGAGTCCATCCGGCCGCTCTTAGGCGGCTGTCCCTGCCAACGCTGCTTCGGCGTTGGGGCGGCCGGTGTCGATCGACCCAGCATGTCCGCGCACGTGTCCTACATAGGCGTCGATCACTTCGTCGATCGGCCCATCCTTCGCGACCTGCCCTTTTTCGAGCCAAACGCCTCGTTCGCAAAAGCCGCGCAGCGACTCCAAATCGTGGCTGACCATGACGACGATGCCGGCGGTCTCCATGATGTCGCACATCCGCTTGCGGGCCCGCTCCTGAAACGCCAGGTCCCCCGCCGAGAGCACTTCGTCGACCAAGAGGATTTCCGGCTGGATCGCCGTGGCGATCGAAAATGCCAGCCGCACCATCATGCCGGCGGAATAATAGCGCACCGGGAGATCAAGAAATCTCCCCAAGCCGCTGAAGGCTGCGATGGCTTCGGTCTTTTTTCGCATCGTCCGCGGCGTCTCGCCTTGCAGATAGCCGCGATACAGCATGTTTTTCCAGCCGGTCGACTCCATTTCGAATCCCAAGTTCAGCTCAAAGAGCGAACTCACCCGGCCGCGCACGCGGCGCTTGCCCCGCGTGGGATGGTAAACGCCCGCCAAAAGCCGCAAAAGCGTGCTCTTGCCGGAACCGTTGGCGCCGATCACGGCGACGCGTTCGCTCGTGGCGATGTTCAGATTCACGTCCCGGAGGGCGTGGATGGTCGTCACGGGGTTACGTTCCTGCCGCGACATGCGCCGCAGCAAGTATTCCTTGAATGTGATCTGGTATTGCTGCCGAATCTTGAACGTCATGCTGACGTGATCAAGCTGGATGGACGGTATGACCGAAGGCATGGGAAACTCTCAGTTAGACCGGGCGTCTAGCCAACAAGCGTGTGGCCCACAAGCGTGTGGCCAATGCGCGTGTGGCCAATGCGCGTGTGGCCCACGAGCGTGCATGGTTCGCTCTCACAGATACAGAATGACGCGCCGCTGCTGAAAACGAAGGGTTAACGCGGCGACCGCCGTGGTCAGGAGCGTGATCGCGCAGGTCACGGCATAGCAACGCAACGAAGGCAGTTCGCCTGATAAAAGCGGTACGCGGATCATGTTCAAAAACGGAGTTAATGGATTGTATCGAACCAGCCAACCCACCGGCGTATCCATCACGGCATGGGGCGGATAGAGGATTGGCGTCAAATAAAAGAGCATTTGAAAGCCGACTTCAAAGAAGTGCTGCGTATCGCGGAAGACCACATTCACGTAGCCGACCAGCGTCGCCACCGCCCACCCAAACTGAAAATACAGAACGAGGCCCGGAACCATCGCCCAGAACACCGGCAAATTGTCGAAGCCCTTCAGAGTCCATGTCCCAGAGTCGTCGAAGCCCTTCAGAGTCCATGTCAAAACGGTCACGAGGGCGAGCGCGATCAGAAAATGAATAAGCGTCCCCAGAGTGGTTCGCAATGGATAAATGGCCAAAGGCAAAGGGTGCTGGCGGATGTAGGATTCGGCCTGCACGTAAGCACTACAGCCCTGAATGGTGCTGTTCGTGAGGAACGACCAGCACGCCAAGCCGCACAGGATGAACAGGCCATGCTCGCGCACGTCGAGATGAAAGACCGCGTGAAACACCGCGCACATGACGACCGTGGCGGCCAGTGGTTGCAGAAGCGACCAGCCGATGCCAATGACGGAACGCCGATAGCGAAGCTGGAGATCGTTCTTGACGAGCGAAAACCAGAAGTGGCGGCACCTCCAGGCGGAGGCGAAGTACTTCCACATCCTTGCGACCTCCCCTCCGTCACGCGGCAGCCCGGCATGCGGCAGCCCGGCATGCGGCAGCCCGGCATGCGGCAGCCCGGCATGCGGCAGCCCGGCATGCGGGAGCGGGACTCCATTCCCTTAAGAAAATCCGCGGGCTAACAAAAAATATCCGTGGCGAAGGAGTTGTGTCAAGGTCAGTCACCTAAGAGGGCGGCGGATTGTTTAGGGAATTGACGAAGTCGATAATCATGGCGACGTCCAGGCAGTCGGCCAGGGTGATGGGCGGCGGCGGTTCACCTTGCATCGTGTAACCGTCCGGCACCAACTCCCGCACGTAATAGGTGCTCAAGAGGCCAAGCCCCGAAGCCAGTCCCGTGAACGCATAATGGCCGTTTGCGTCTGTCGTGGTGTAGACCTCATAGCCGTCAAGCATCCCGTTGTTGTTGGCGTCAAGGAAAAGAACAACGTCCGGGATGGGGTTGCCGTTGTTGTCGCGCACGGTGCCGGTTATGGAGCTTTGCGTGCAGGTGAGCGAGGAGGAAGCTATCGCCCACTCCTCAAAGCCGGAGTTCGCCGTGAAGTTCACACCGAATTTGGAATAGAGGTAGACATAGCTTCCCGAGGCGGCGTCGCCGAAGGCGCCGCTGGGAACATAGAAGAGCATGTCGCCTTTGCCGCTCCCCTGGTTGAGGCGGACATCGAGCTTGACCCAGTGATCGCCGCCGGCATCCAGGTCGTAAGCCGCCGACAACCCGGCGAGCTGGTGGGTCATGGCATCGTAACCGGACAAGTTGGGTGCGTTGCCGACGGAAACGCGCAACTCATCCAGCGAGAGAAACGGCTGGCTGGCCTTCTGATTGATATCCAGGAGGAAGACGCGGTACTTGATGCCGCCGATATCGACTTCGGGCACGTTGCCCAGTTGCAGGGAATGGGTGAATTGTCTGCTTTTGTTCTCGTCGAATTGCAACGGGCCGTCGGTGTTGTAACCCTGCTCGACGACGGTTTTCGCCCCTTGAGCCTGCAGGCGCACAAATGAGTTGATGAACCCGGTGCCGGTGGGCTGGGCATCTACCTGGCGAAAAATGGCGTCGTTGACCGTGCCCAGCGAACCGCGTGTGGACAGGTCCACATCAGGGCTGACGGCGGAAGGAACCAGGCGGTCCTCCAAGGTTTCCAATTGTAAACGAAGACGCGAGCGTGAATGATTCCGAGCCATGATGCACTCCCCAAAAGAAAAGGCAGGCCGTCGACGCAGCGAAGGCCGCGGCGCGCGGTTGGCAAAGGCGGTGAATAATTGGGCAGGATGCGTGGACGGGAGGTGGGAGTCTTATGGGCTGAGAACAACCCGGAGAAGTATGGGTGACGTATAGGCGCGTGTCAAAGAATTCGGCCCTACCACGTCTTTATCGGGCGGCAACGTTTACCGAGTTAGCGTGAATTCTCAACTTTCTCATTGAAATCATCGCCCGCATAAAAGATAATTTCCCTTTCATCCGCAGCGGCGACGTTGCGGAGCCAGCGCGATTCCAGTCTGTACGGAACAACAGGCAGTTGACGACTAATTCCGGTCTTGGTGCTCTTTGCGCGGCGAAGCCGTGTTTGATTCGGCCCAAGACAGGCTGCCCCGACATGGAAAACTTACCCGGGAGATGCACCTCATGTTTTTCTACAGTTGGCGGAAGTGGTTGAGTCCATTGCTCCGGGGTTTTCCGAGGAGCCAAAAGCCGATCCGGCGTGATGCAAGAATGCGTTACCGGCCGGAGATGATTCTCCTGGAAGACCGGATCACGCCGACGCTCGGTTTCACGATCGCTCCCGGAGCGACCTTGGATATCTTCCCGATCAGCTCGATTATTCCAACCACCCCGGCCGGAATGGACCGAATGGAGGTCCTCCTGACCACCGTGCCCGGAGTGAGCCACGGCACGATTTCCCGCGTGTCTGGACTGACGGTAATTCCATGGGGCTCGGGACCGCCGAATACGTTTATGCCGGGAGCCGGCAATGATCGCATCTTCGGCGGTGAGGGGTTCCGCTATGAGAACGACGGCACGGGAGCGGGCACGTCCGAGTCGATCCCCATCAAATTCCGTGACAGCACGGGCTTCAACTTCGTCAACGACACGATTGTCATCTCCATCAACGCCAACCTGACTCCGCCGACGATCACGACGCAACCGGCGCCGTTCATCCAAATCTCGCCAGGGCAGACGGCGACGATGAGCGTCGTGGCGACGGGTGATCCGCCGCTGACTTATCAATGGTACGAGGGATTCGTACCGGACACCTCGAACCCGGTTGCGGGGGCGACTTCGAGCACCTTCACTACTCCCGTGCTGATCCCGATTCAGCAATTCCATTACTGGGTCCAGGTAACGAGCAGTGGAGGTGTCGCCAATAGCAACGGCGTCACCGTCCAGGTCGCGACCCCCACCTCGGTTTCCACCTCGGACGCCTCGGCGACCTTCAGCACCTCCGCGCAGACAATCACTCTCAGTGCGACGGTGAGCCCTGCTGTCAGCGTCGGCAACGTGAGGTTCACCGTCCTTGGCGTTGGAACCGCAACTTCGGGAACCGTGACGAACGGCGCTTCCGGCGCAACCACGTTCTCGATACCCGCGAACACCCCCGCCGGCACGTACAACCTCGAGGCCCATTACCAAGCCCCGGCGGGGACCGCCGAAAGCTTCGACAACAAGACGCTCACCATAAACCGCGCCGACACCACCACCACCGGCAACAACGCGACCGCGACGGCGAGCGGCAGCGACCAGACGATTTCCTTGAGCGCCACGGTGACGAGCGGCGCGGGACCTGTCAACGAAGGCGTTGTCACGTTCACTGTTTTCGACGGCGCCGTCCAGATCGGCTCGGCCGTCACGTCGGCGACAGTGTCGAACGGCTCTGCCGGCGCCAGTTTCACGTTGCCCGCGAACTCTCACGCCGGCGCCTATGCCATTCGGGCCGTCTACAAGCCTGGCCCGGATTACAACGGCAGCAGCGATTTGACGCGAACCTTGACGGTGAGCCCGGTGGTAACACCCAACTCTAACACCATCCTCGGCAACGCCGGCACGCTGCTGATCACCGGCCTTGGGTTCGACAGCGCGACTCCAGGCAACAACATCGTGACGTTCAACAATGGCGCAACAGGAACCGTGACGGCCGCGACCGCGACCCAACTCACCGTGACGAGCCTGACCGGGCTCGCCGCCGGCCCGCTAACGGCTTCGGTTTCCGTAGACGGAGTCAGCAGCGGCGCGCCGGTTCAGGTCGCCACGGTGACTCCGGTCGTGACATCGACCACGGCGAGCTTGGCAATTAACGCCACCACGATGACGATCGACGGCTTCGGCTTCTCGACCACGCCTGGCAACAATATCGTCACGTTCAGCGGCGGCGCCACCGGCACGGTGACCGCGGCCTCGGCCAACCAACTGACCGTTAGCAATTTGACTGGTCTGACGCTCGGCGAGCTGGACGCCTCGGTCACCGCCGAAGGCATCAGCAGCGGCGCGCCGGTTCAGGTCGCCACCGTCGTACCTGTGATCACACCCAGTAACGCCAACCTGCCGGTCATTGCAACGACGCTCATCATCAACGGTTTTGGTTTTGACCCGACGGCGGCCAACGACGTGGTTTCGTTCAGCGGCGGCGTCACCGGGACTGTAACCGCAGCTACGTCAAACAGCATCACAATCTCCAATCTAACCGGCCTGGCCGCCGGCGCGCTTAGCGCCTCGGTGACTGTCGACGGCGTCAGCAGCGGCGCGCCCGTTCAGGTTGCCACCGTCATTCCGCTGGCCGACCTCGCCGTCAGCATCGTCCCCCTCGATCCGGGATTGATCGTGGGCGACATAGTCACGCTCACGATCACAGTCACGAACACCGGCCCGGGCACAGCGCAAACGGTATCGCTGAGCGATCTGTTACCTGCTGAGTTGACTTTCATCTCGCAGACGCAGACCTCCGGGCCTGCGTTCACTTTGAGCAACAATGGAAATCAGATCTCCGACACGATTCCATCACTGGCTTCCGGGGCATCGGCGGCCATTGTGGTAAGGGCCCAGGTAAATGCCAATGTCGCCAACAATACGCCGGTCAGCGATTCGGCCTCAATCGCCGCCACGAATAGCGTCGACAATAACGGCGCCAATGATATCGCCACCGTTCAAACGACAATCTACACGGCGCCCCTCTTCACGCTCAACCCAGCTAACGGGGCGCTCGCCGGTGAAGCTGGGACCACGCAGGGCTGGGGCTTCTCCATCGACAACACGACGCCGTTCTGGCTCATCATCAACGGCAGCGCATTTCTATTGCCGACGTTTCAGGGGCTTTTGGGCCATGGATTCGGAATCGTGCCCTCGACCGATTTCGGCACGTATACGGATTTCAGTCAGTTCAATTTCATCGTGATCGCGCCAGCGTCGACCTTTACGGCGTCATTCACGAACAATCCCGCGTCGGGCGTGGGCAGCTTCACGATCAACCCCAACGCGACGCCTTCAACCCTGCCGGCCGATCCAGCGCTTCAGGTTCCCAATCAGCAACCCGGCATGGCCAACGGCGCGATCGACTTGATTTACTCTCTCTACTCGCGGGACCCGAATGATCCCCTTTTTGATCCGACCACCGACACGCTCGGCAATCCGTTCGAGAAGGACTTGCTGGCGCCGGCTTCGGTCACCATCGTGGTCCCGGTCGTAACGCCAAATACCGCGAACCTTCCGGCCAACGCGACCACGCTCATCATTCAGGGCACCGGTTTCGATGCGGCGACGCCGGGCAACAACGTCGTGACTTTCAGCGGCGGCGTCGCGGGTACGGTCACGGCCTCGTCCTTCACGAGCTTGACCGTGACCGGCCTCAGCGGCTTAATCGCTGGTCCATTGAGCGCTACGGTCACAACCGACGGCGTCAGCAGCGGCGCCCCCGTCCAGGTCGCCACCGTGACGCCCGTCGTGACGGCGAGCACCGCACAGCTTTTGAACACCTTGCCGACCGTGACCATCAACGGCTTCGGCTTCGACAGCACGCCGGCCAATAACACCGTCGTCTTCAATCTAGGGGCTGTGGGAACCGTGACCGCGGCGACGGCGAACCAGGTGACGGTGACTTTCAGCAGTCAGCCGTCGCCCGGCGCTTTGACCGCGATCGTCACTTCCAATGGAGTCAGCAGCGGGCCGGCTGTTCAAGTAGCCACGGTCATCACGTTGACGATCACGCCCAATGCCGCGGATTTGGCGCAGAACGCACCTACAATTATCATTAGCGGCGCGGGTTTCTCGACCACGTTGGCCGACGACAGCGTCGTCTTCGACAACGGCGCGGCCGGAACCGTGACTGCCGCAACACCGACGCAGTTGACGGTCACGTTCACGACCAATCCCACGGGCTTAGGTGCGCTCAACGCCACCGTAGCCGTCGTGGGCACCGGAACCGCCGGCCCGACTCAGGTGGCGACGATTGTAGCTAAGCCGACGGTTAGTCTTAGCGCCGCCGATCTGCAAATCACAGCCACGACCATCACCATCAACGGCACCGGCTTTTCAACCACGCCTACCAACAACAGTGTGGTTTTCAACCTCGGCGCCACTGGGATTGTGATTGGCTCCACACCGACGTCCCTCAGCATCTTGTTCACCACGTCGCCGACGAGCGTCGGCGGCCTGACCGCCATCGTGACCTCGAATGGCGGCAGCAGCGGCGCGCCGGTGCAAGTCGCATCGGTGATCCCGGTGGTTAATCCAAACGCGAGCCTCCTCCCGGCCGACAGCACGACGCTCATCATCAGCGGCTTTGGGTTCTCGAGCAATCCGAGTGATAATGTGGTGACGCTCAGCGGCGGCGCGACTGGCACGGTCATCGCTTCCACATTCAACCAATTGACCGTCGCCAACCTGAGCGGCCTGGTCAGCGGCGCCTTGAACGCCTCGGTGTCGGTGCTGGGATTCAGCAGCGGCGCGCCGGTCCAAGTCGCCACCGTCTTCCCCATTCTGACGGCTAGCACCGCCGACCTGCCTGCAAACTCCAATTCGATGATTATCAACGGCTTCGGATTCTCAAGCAATCCGGGCGACAACATTGTGAGCTTCAGCGGCGGGGCCACCGGCGCCGTCACAGCGGCGACGAACACGCAACTTACCGTGTCCGGCCTGAGCGGCCTCGTCGCCGGACCGTTGAGCGCCACGGTCACCACCAACGGCGTCACGAAAGGCGGCTTCGTTCAGGTTGCCACGGTGTCGCCCGTGGTCACACCGAGCACCGATCAGATCGCGAACTCGAACACGCTCATCATCAATGGCTTCGGTTTCGACGGCACGCCGGCCAACAACACCGTGCTCTTCAACCTCGGAGCCGTCGGCGCCGTCACCGCGGCGTCGCCGAATCAGCTTACCGTCACGTTCTCCGCCCAGCCTTCGGTCGGCAGCCTGACGGCGATCGTCACGTCCAATGGCGTTAGCAGCGGCGCGGCCGTGCAAGTCGCGTCGGTCGTCACGATCGACCTATCCGCGTTGCCGAACTGGACGATCAATCAGACGTACACTCCGAGCGTGACTGCCACCGGTGGAACCGGCCCGTTCACCTTCACCGTGACCGGCGGCGGCTTGCCGAACGGCTTGATGCTTAACACCGACGGCACCTTCGCCGGAGCGCCCACCGCGCTAGGTACTTTTAATTTCACCATCACGGCGACGCAAAGCGCATTCGCCTCCGGAAGCCGAGTCTACTCGGTCACCATCAACGATGTGCCCACGGTCAGCAACCTGACCGTCACCGCATGGACGCGAGGCAAATCGGGCTTCACGGGTACGATGACGATCAGTGGAGGAACGCCGCCGCACGTCATCACCGCCTCCAGCAACATCCCGACCGGCTTGACGCCCGTGCTCGCCGGCAACACCATCAGCTTCACCGGCACGCCGACGGTCGCCGGCACCTTCAACGGCAGCATCACGATCAAGGACTCGGCCGGCGCCACGTTCACGAAGACGTTCACGATCAAGATCAATCCGCCGATCGTCTTCAACCTGCCCGCGTTGCCGGCTTACGTCGTCGGCTTTGCCTACAACCAAAGCCTGAAGTCGGTCAGCGGCGGCACCGGCGCGATCACCTTCACGTTCGCGTTCTCCAGAGCGCTGCCCGCCGGCTTGACCTTCAACGCGGCCACCGGCATCATCAGCGGCACACCGACCGCGGCGGTGGCCCCGATCACCATCACCGTGACCGCCACGGATTCGGTCGGCGCCGTGACCGTCAAAGTCTTCACGTTGACCAGCGCCCTCGGGCCGAAGCGTCGCGGTTTGTAACGCGGAGTTAGGTCTAAACCACAGAGGCACAGCGACACAGAGAAGAGAAGTCAGATTAAGCTTCTCTCTCTGTCTTCTCTGTGCCTCTGTGCCTCTGTGCCTCTGTGTCTCTGTGGTTACTTCTCGGGATTAGTAACGGAATTCTAGGCCGAAGCTCACGCCTTGCGCCCAGAAGTCGGAGCGATTGAAGAGCGCCGTGGGCGATGCTTGGCCGACCAATGCGCCGTTGCCGAAGATCGGGCTTTGCGAGGGGTTGATGTTGCGGTCGATTTGGTTGCCCGGACGAACGACCTGGTTCCAGTACAGGAAGTCATAGCCGACCGTCGCCCGCAACCGCTGGGAGATCTGGTAGCTGAGCCTCACATCCACGGCGGGCAGCACCGAAAACTCATCGACGGTGCGCCGGCCGATGTTGGTAGGCTGGGCGTAAAGCCCGCCAGGGAAGGTGCCGGGCGCAAAGGCGCCGATGCCGGATTGGGTGATGTCGCCCTGGATATTGACCACTTGATGATTGGCGCCCAGCGCGACTTTGCCGGTCACGTCCACGCCCAGCCGATCGCGCTGCCAGGAAGCTCGGACGCCGATCTGGCCGCCGTAAAACTGATTGCGCGTGTCGAAGTGGTCGTTGAGGACCGTCGTGTTGAAGAACAAGAGGTCGTTGGTCGAGTTGTTGATGTGCAGCGTCTCCTGGAGGTCCGCGTAACGGAAGCCTGCCAAGAAGCTCACTTCCAGGCCCGGCCGACGCCACGAGCTGACGAGTGCGTTGAACTCCGCGCCCCAAAGCTGCAGCGTAGTCGTGACCGAAACGTCGCCGCTGAATTGGCGGAGCGGATCGGCAATCGCCAAGGCGCGTTCGGCGCCCGTGACCACGTTGAAGGCCGGAAAGTAGAGCGGCGGATTGCCCAAGGCGTCCGAACCGGCGGCGAACTGATTCGTCCGGCGCTCCAGTAGGAACGCGTTGCCTTCGATGCCGAACGTCTGATTGTCGCCCACCCAGCCGCCGAGCGTGAAGCGCATGCCGGAAGTCGCCCCGTAATCGACGTCGGAGCCGCCGAAAAGAACCCGCGTCGCCGGCATACCGATTGCGCCCGCGGAGTTCACCAGGGGAAAGCCGTCATTGGGATCGCCGGTAGTCACGAGAGGCACGGGAATCGGCGCGTTTTTCACCCACCACAGCAGGTATTCGCCGCGCGCCCAAATCCGCGCGGGGCCGGGGTCGGCGTAAGGTTGCATTTCGACAATCGGGGCTTCGGTCGCAACTTGCGAGGATCCCTGCACTTGGAAGATGGCTTTGGGCGCCCCAGGCGTTTGGCCAGACGGCGTCTCCACAGTAGGTGTCTGGGCAAAGAGTTGCGCTGAACCGAACATCCACGCCAATAAACCGAGCGTTCCCTTACGCATATCGTGCATCCTTGCGTTGACGGGTTTTTGTTGTTTGGACAGCTTCGCGGAAGCGCGCAGCATTCTCAAAACACGCATTGTGTTGTTTCGGCAGGAAACGCGGCGGAAATCAGGAAATCGATCGGGAGAATCGAGAGAAATCTGAAAAACTGTCAGTTCTTGCCGCAGAGAATCATAATCAGACTTGCTTGAGTTGTTGCGACCAAATCATCCCACCTTGCTCGGCCGGCACCTGATTGAGGAGCGACTGAACCGTTTCGACATCCTGAGGGCGATTGGGGGCCGGCGACGTGCCAGACGCCGCTGAAATCGTCTCAGCCATTGCCAAGCCTCGCTATCAATGTTCGTTGAATCCGTGCTTGAAGAAAGGCGGGCGGCCCAGCCGGTGCCAGGCCGCCCTACCTGCCTGCGCCCATCAACAAGGAAATGCACTTTTCGCGCGAAACCCGGCGATTTTTTTTTCCACGAATCAACACGGAGAGACACGAATGGAAAACGTTTTCCACAGTCAGTCGCGTCCTCTCCTTGATTTTCGCGTGGCCGCTCGTGTACGCTAGCACCAACTTTCACCACAGGATGTTTGTGAAGCTCCGGTCACGGCTAGCGCTTCGATGTCCGCACAGCGATCGCGTCGTGTTCGCTTTCTTAACGCTGACCGTCGTTGTCGCCGCCGTGCGGCTTCTCTGCGGTTCAACGACCCGCCCGCTCGCGGAATTGTTGTTCATTCAAAGCGCCCTCCTTGTCGGATTCGGTTCTGCCGTCATTGCAATGGTGAGCCGGGAGCGCGCGCCGTGGGTGAACGTCTTCCGGCCAGTAGCCACCGTTGCCGTCATGTTCACCTGCTATACGACCATCGGCAGGCTCGGCGTCACGGCAATGCCGTATGACGTCGACGCCGCGCTTTCGAAAATCGACGCCTTCTTCTTCGGAACTGATCCTACATTCCTGCTGGAGCCTTACAGCACGCCCGGCCGCGTTGAGTTCTTCAGCTTCTTCTATGGTGCATTCATCCCGTACATCTATGTGACCATCACGCTGAACTGCATCGGGCAGCCGCTTCTTAAGCGCTATCAGTTCCTCACCGGCTGGGTCTTTCTTTATGCGATCAGCTATCTCGGATACTTGTTCCTGCCGGCGCGTGGCCCAGTGATCCTGCACGAGCACGAATATGCCGTCCAGCTTTCGGGTGGTTTCTTTTACCAGAGCGTGCGCGACGGCGTCGAGGCCACGGGGGGCTTGCAAGGCGCCTTTCCGAGCCTCCACGTCGGCGGGTCGCTCTACCTGTGTTTATTTGAGCTGCGCGAGAATCGCCTGCGCGGGCTTGTTTATTTGCCACTGGTGCTGCTCATCTACGCAGCCACGCTGGTCTTGCGCTATCACTATGTGATCGATTTGGTTGCCGGCACGGTACTGGCGGCGCTTTGCCTGCCGCTTGGACGGTCCGCGGTCACGCGCTGGCTGGCAAAGCGCGTGGCCGCGGGCTTGCGGCCATTGCCTGGAGGGGACGCGGATGATCTATCCGCTTTTTCGCCTGATGGCGCGGGTGATGCTGCGTCAGTTCTTTCGGTGGATTGAGGTAGAAGGCCAGGAACGCGTGCCGCCGGCAGGGCCGATGCTGCTCGTGCCCAACCACGTCAACGCCCTGGTCGATCCGCTCCTGCTCGTGACCAACCTGAACAGGCACGTCACCATGACGGCCAAGAACGTTCTCGGCAAGAACCCGCTTTTGGGGGCGTTGCTCGCGGGGCTGGGGACAGTAACCTTCCACCGCGGCCAGGACGTCGGCAAAGGGGCGGACCGGCGGCAGAACATCGAAGCCGCGAAGCGATGTCGCCAAATCCTCGAGGACGGCGGCGCTTTGTGCATTTTCCCTGAAGGCGTCAGTCACTCTGATCCGCACCTGCGTCCCTTTCAGTCGGGGGCTGCCCATATCGCGCTCGACTACGTCAGAAAAGAAGGCAATCCGGGCAGTCTGCAAATCGTGCCCGTCGGACTCTTGTATACCGACAAGGATCGTTTTCGCTCCGCGGTCTGGCTGCGCTTTGGCGATCCACTCGATGTCGGCGCTTGGCTGGCAGCCCATCCACAGGCAACCAGCCACACCTTGACCGAAGAACTGCGGCAGCGCGTCGATGAGATTACGCTCAATTATGAAACTCGCCGCGAGAACCTGATCCTGGTTTGGGGTGCAGAAGTCGTGGCCACCCAAGGCGCCGCGCCGCCGCCTTTAGGATGGACTGAGAAGCCCGTGGCCGGCTGGTTTCAACTCCTGCGCCGGCTGCAAGACGGCTATCGCAAGCTACAGGCGACCCAACCCGATGAGGTGGAAGCCGTCACCACCCGCATTCGCCGTTACCGCAGCGAGCTGAAGCGCCTCGGAATCGAGCCGGCCGAGGTGTTTTTGCCGATGCACTTCGGCAAGGCGCTCTTTTTCGTATTTCGCGAGTTCGAATTACTGCTCATCGGCGCTCCACTCGCGCTTTATGGAGCGCTCAATCACCTTGGCCCTTACCTTGTGGTGCGGGCAATCGCGAAGAAGTTGTCCACCGACAAGGATCACTGGGCGACCAACGTCGTCTATCCGAGCTTCCTGGCGTTTCCACTCTTCTATCTCGTGCAGATCGGCGCCGCCTGTATGCTCTTGCCGACCTTCTGGGCGGTCTTATACGCACTATCGATGCCCTACACCGCGGCCGTCGCTATCCTGTACGGCGACCGCGTCAAAGCGACTTGGCAGCGGCTTCGCAGTTTTTGGTACTTGGTGCGCCATCCAGGACGCCGGGAACAGCTTGCGCAAGAAGCGAGCGCGATCATCGCGGCGGTGCGAGAACTTGGAGAAAAATTATGAGCTTCGTCATCTCCCTCGATCAAGCGCCGCCCGCCGGCGTTTCTGTGCTCGGCGGCAAGGGCCACAATCTCGCCCTTCTGAGCCAAGCGGCGTTCCCCGTTCCGCCCGGCTTCGTCGTCACCACACAAGCTTACCATCTCTTTTTGAAACAATGCGCCTGGCTCGAAGAGGCATTGGCCGCGCTTGAATTCGACGATGTCGATCGCTTGCGCGCGCAGTGTGAGCGGCTGCGGCAACGCTTGGAAGACGTGGCGTTACCGCCAGCCGTTGCGGAGTCCATCGCGGCGGCGCTTCGGAAATGGCCCGCCGACACGGCGTTTGCGGTCCGTTCCTCTTCGCCGTTCGAGGATCTCGCCCAGGCGGCTTTCGCCGGGCAACACGACACGTTTCTCAACGTGCGTGGCTTGCCGGCCATCACGGCGAAGGTTCGCGCCTGTTTCGCTTCGCTCTGGCAAGATCGAGCAGTGCTTTACCGCCGACACCAGGGTTACACGCAGAAGGAAGCGCGCATGGCCGTCGTCGTGCAGCGGCAAATTGCGTGCGACCGCGCCGGCGTCGGCTTCTCCATCAATCCGGTCAGCGGCCGGATGGACCGCATGAGCATCGACGCCAACTTCGGCCTGGGCGAGTCAGTCGTGGCTGGGGAGTGCGAGATCGACCACTTCGAGCTGGACAAAGCTTCGCTCGCGGCGGTCGAGCAAAGCATCGGGCACAAGTCGACGATGGTGACGGCCCAAGCCGACGGCGCCGCCGAACGGCCTGTGCCGCCGGAACTGGCCGATCAGCCGAGCTTGGACGGCGCCCAGCTTCGGGCGGTGGGGGACCTGCTTAAGAAGGTCGAGGCGCACTTCGGTTGGCCGCAAGACATCGAATGGGGCTGGCGCGAGGGCGAGCTGTATCTTTTTCAGGCCCGGCCGGTGACGACGATTCAGCCGCGCTGGACCCGCGACGAATCCGCCGAGCGCTTCCCGAGGCCAATGACGCCCTTGTCCTGGGACTTCCTTCAAGTAGCGTTTCGCGAGTCGATGAAGCACTCGCTCGCGCTTATGGGATTGCCGCCGCTACAAGGCGACTGGTTTCAGTGGTTCGATCATTACATTTACGGCAATCAGAATGCCGTAGCCCTGATCGCCTCCTATCGCCCCCTCAAGGCGCGGTCGCCGCAGGAATTGGTCGCCGAGATTCCAATGTTGCGGCAGCGCTTCGGCTGGGTGCTGGAGCTGCCGGTGCGCTGGGCCCGCGATCTGGATCGCTATCTCCTTCGGCTGGGCCGGCTGTCGGCCGCGCCGCTAGACGGCATGACGCCTCCGGAAATCTGGCGACACATGACGGCGTCCCTCGAAGTCGCCACGGAGTACTTTCAGCCAAACATCGCCATTTCAATGACGCAAGCGTTTTTGCATCGCCTCTTGCACGCGCTTGTGGCCATGGTGGCCGGACCGGAGGAGGCGCTGCCGATTGTCGATGGCCTATTGGCCGGCTGCGAAACCAAGACCGCGGTGGTCAACCGCGAACTGCACGAACTCGCGAGCTTGACCGGCCGATTCCCGCGCTTGGCCAAGGCGCTGGCAGAGCAGGGCGGCAGCATTCAGGACAGCGGCCTGTTGGGCGCGTTCCCCGCTTTCCAGACGCGGTTTCAACGCTTTCTGGAAGATCACGGCCATCGCGAAATGGATATGGATTATTACCACCCGACGTGGTCCGAGCAGCCCAGCCTGGTGCTCGACAATCTCGCCTTGATATTGCGCGGCGGCGTGGAGGAGGATCAGGCGGCGGCCGCGCGAAATCTACGCTTACGCTACGCCGAGACCGAGCTGCAGTTTTTGAGTCGAACTCCCGAAGAGCTGCGGTTTTTCTTTCGCGAGTTGATCCGACTGGCTCGCACCTACACCGCTCTCGACGATCTCGAACACTATCAAACCACGCGCATCAATCCGCTGGCTCGCCGTGCCGCGCTGGCGCTAGGCCGGCGACTGCAGGAGCGTGGCATCATCGATTCCGCGGAGGCTATCTTCTTTTTCCGGAAGTGCGATCTCGAAGAGCTGATGGCCGCTTTTCCTAACGAAGACAAGGCGAAATTCCACGAGAAGGCGCGGAATGGTAAAGATGCCTACCACGCCTCTATCGCGCGGCAACCGCTCTGGTCGCTCGACGAAGCGCCGCCGCCGCCGACGCCTTCGGACGCGCGCACGCTTAAAGGCTTGCCCGGCAGCCCCGGCAGAATCACGGCGCCTTGCTTCCGCGTCCTTGAGCCCAAAGATTTCGCTCGCTTTCCAAAGGGCGCCATCTTGGTCGCCCGCACCACCAATCCTGCCTGGACGCCGCTCTTCTACAGCGCCGCCGGACTCATCACCGAAAGCGGCGGGCCGTTATCCCACGGGGCCGTCACCGCCCGCGAGATGGGCTTGCCCGCGGTCATGTCGGTGCGCAATGTCCTGCAAGTCCTGCGCGACGGCCAAGTCGTGACCGTGGACGGCACGCGCGGAATTGTGGAGCTTCAGCCACCCGTTTAGCCGCGAGCCTACGGCGAGCGCGGGCTCGATGTGGCGTCCGCACCAAGAACACGTGAACCTCTACCTGGGCGACGGTTTCACCGTCACCGTCTCACGTTTCCCGTCGCGCTCGATCTCGAACACGATCGCGTCGCCGGTTTCCAGGAAAGGGCTCAGGAGCGACAGGGGATTCTCGCCGAGCTGCTTGCCGGCGATTTTCAAGACCATGTCGCCGGCGCGCAGGCCATCCCGCTCCGCCGCCCCACCGGGATTCACTCGCAAGATCTTTACGCGGCCATCGTCCAGCACGTCGAACGCGACGCCGAGCAAGAATTTCGACGGCTTTCGGTCGGTGACGAGCGCGGTTAGGGCTTCACCGAAGTTGAGGAGCTTCTTTCTCGTCTTAGGTGATCCCGTATTGCTCATGATGAACATGCACGACCGCTCGTTGCCCGCGTACATGATCTCGAAGCCGTACATGTCGCCGCCGGTCAACATGCCCTGGCCGGTGCCGTAGTGTTTAAGAGATTCCTTGGACAAAATCTTGCCGCCGCTTACCGCCTGCACCCAGCGCCACATATCCATCGCGGTCGATACCTGACCGCCGCTGCCCATCACCAGCCAGGACGTTTTTCCCCAGAAGGGCGGCGCGTTGATCTCGCCGTCTTTGTGTATGCCGTAGCCGATAGCCATGCGCTCTTCGGGATATGGCTCTCCGAAGAAGCCGGTGTCCTTCATGCCGGCCGGTTTGAACAGATGCTCGCGCGTGAATTCCGGATACGTCTGCTTGCTGACAATTTCGATGATCGCGGCCAAGAGTCCCCACGCCGAATGCGAATGCCGTCGCCCTTCGCCGGGCTTGAAGAGCAGCTTCTTGCCGAGGATGCGCCGAACCGCCTCGTCGCGGTCGATCCAGCTATGATCGGGATCGCGATCGGTCTTGATGTCATGAAAGTCTGGTAATCCCGAACGGCCCGTCATCAGGTGTTGAATCGTGTTGGTTCGCTTGTCCTCCGGCACGTTGTCAAAGTATTTGGTGATGGGATCGCTCAGGCTGAGCTTGCCGCGCTCCGCAAGCAACAATACGCCGGCTTTCGTGAAGTCGATCGGCGTCGAACCGATGGCGAGAATAGTGTCCGGGTCCATGGCGATCTTTTTCTCGCGATTGGCCAAGCCATACGCTTTGTGAAGGACGATCTTGCCGTCGCGGACAACCAAGACCACGCCGGCGAAGCCTTTGTCGGCTTCCCACTTTGGGCGGGTCTCTAGCGTTTCCCACGTGACGGGCGGGGGACCATCGCCGGCTTGCGCTGTTGTGGTTTTCACGGACATGAGGCTTCCGGCAAGCACGCAGATGAACGAGAGACGAATCCAATGTCGGTTCATTGAGCACCTTGTAACTAATAGGTGTAATGTCGTAATGAGTGAATGAATACCCAAACGCCGATGCTGCAAATGGCTGCGATACCTATTTTCTTAGGTGGCACGCCCATCCGTCTTGAACCAATCTAAGTATTTGGAAGGGATCGTCATCAACCACGGTGCAGTTTGCTGGATTTTCCTTGATTGGAGCTTCCTCGGTTTTGGCGTCCGGAGATTTGTCCGCTGACTTCGCCTTTGGCTCCGCTTTCGGCTTGCCCAGCAGCTCGATCAGTTGCCGCTGTTCCTCGGGAGTCAGTTTCGCTGAACCATCGGGATTGACCCCGCGTTTTAAGGCTTTTTGCAATATCTTCATGGCGTCCGGATTGCTCCTTGGATCGGAGACGACGCCCTTCTGGGGAGCAAAGGCGTAGGAAGAATGATGCAGCCGGCTCAGGAGCGCGAAGCGATCCTCGGGCAAATCGACAGTGTGCTTCTGCCAGGTCGCTTCTGCCGCTTTCTTGTCGCCGCACGCATATTGGGCCAAGCCGAGATAGAAGCGCATCTCCCCAAGACGCCGGCTGAGAGGCGCTTTTTCGATCCACGCTTCGAGTTCGCCGGCGACTTTCTTGGGGTCAACGCCTTTCTTGAATCGGTAGCCTGTGAAAAAGCTTCCATCGGGGACCGGTTCGATATCCAGTGCGATACGGTCCATTGCTGCTTCGACAACGAGCGTTTTGGGCAAGCTTGCCGTGTCGCTAAGAAGTTTGCGGGCCGCCTCGTGCAACTTTGGGTCGCCCGCCTGGGCCAGCATTCGCCCCTTCAGATAGCGGGCTTGGGCCTTGAGATCCGCGGCGAACGGTCCCTGAAGCACGCCCTCGAGATAATTCACCGCCGACTCATGGTCAAGCAACTCCGCATAGAGCCGGGCGGCGGCGAATTGGGCTTCTGCCGATCGCGGCTGGCGAAGAGCGGCAGCCACGATTTTCGCCTCGGCGTCGGCAAGTTCTTGGGCCAACGGATGCATTCGCAAGGCCGAGCGAACCGCCGCCAATACCTCGGAGTGGCGATAGCCAAATGCGGCAACAAGATCGCCCTCGGGAGTGACAATGAGTCCGTACTTCGATTCCGACTTCGCCTGGGCGGCCGCCTTTGCAACGAAGGCGACTGCCTCCGCGTCATAACCCGGGCCCTGGTGGCTGTTGAAGTAGCAACACACGAAGCGGCGATTCAAGGCGTGAATCAGAGGTTCATGAACGAGCGACACGGCTCGTGTTGCGTCACCCGCCGGTCACCATAAGCCGCAGCGGTAGTCGGTTGCCGCGGCCTTGTCCATACCTCCGAAGATCGGCTTCAAGAACAGTA
>JACPZP010000099.1 GCA_016195405.1 Planctomycetota bacterium
CGCAAGGGCAGCGCCTGCACTTGCGCGTTGAACCACGGGAACAACCCGAACCGCGCGGCATTGGCGAGCCCGTACCATAAGAAGAGGAAGACGAGCAGAATGAAATGAAGAGTCAAGAAGCTGCGCAGGTAAGTGCCGATGTCGATGCCCAGGTTGCCTTTTCCGGTGGGCGACACGAAGTTGGCGTTCTTGCGGAGCCAAACCAGAGGCTTGCTGTCGGGGTCGGTGAGGATTGCCTTGGCCGCGGCATAGGGACGCTGTCCTCGGATTGGATCGGCGCTTAGGCGCGTGAAGAGCGCTCCCAGGAAAGAGCCGATGTAGCCGCCGCCGGAGACTGTGGAAAGATAGTCCAGCAAGCCCAGAGCGTTTCGTTTCGCCAGCGCCTGGATGACTCCCAGGTTGAAGGTGGCGCTGCGAATGCCGCCGCCCGAAAGGGCCAAAGCGACGGCGCCGGCCTTTTCATCCAACGTCCCCTTTTCGTCGGCCTCGAATTGTTTGCGTCGTTTGGCGATGGCGGCGCTTTCGGCACTGGCAAGGGCGCGCGGGTAAAACGGGTCATCGCGTCCGCCGTTGTTGTCTTCGTGGATCACGTCAGCGGCTTTTTCGCTCGCCATGTAGATGTTGGTGACGATGAAGAAACCTGGAATTTTCGGGAAGATCGAGGCATCGACGATCCGCAGGCCGGCGACGTTGCGTACCCGAAAGCGGCTGTCGACGACGGCCAATGGGTCGTCCGGCCTGCCCAGGCGGCAGGTCCCGCAGGCGTGATGACCCCAGGCCTCGCGGCGAATCCAATCGCGCAGATCTTCGTCATTGCCCGGCCATTCCTCGCTCTTCGATGGGACGTGTGCCATGATTTCACGCACGAAATGAACGCCGCTGACAAGGGCATCGAGATCGGAGTTTTCAGTCTTGCCGTCGCCGAAAAAGCGGAAATTGATCTCGGGCGGCTCGAGAGGGTCTTTGCTACGCAGTGTGACCGAGCCCTCATGATTGTTCGTATGCGCTTTCAGAATGGCCCACGTGAGGCGGTTCTTGTATTGGGCGAGCTTCTCGGAATACTTAGGCTGGTAGCCCTTGAAATACCCCGGCAGGGCGAAGATGAACAGGTCCGGTTCCGCTAGGTTGGGGTTGGATCGCTTGAAGACGCCGATCACGACGCCGTTGGAAGCGTAGATACCCGCGCCGTTTTTTTGCCAGGCATCATAAGCGGGGTCAGCGACCGTTCCCGGCTCCCTGAAAGCAGCTGAAGCGAGAATGCTGAAATCCGGCGGCATTTCGTGAATGACGGCCGCCTCGTAGCGATCTTGGAGGTTTTTTCCCACCCCCGCGAGGTCCACCTCGACCTGGATGTTCTGCTTTTGCAACTCCTCCGCGGGACCGATCCCTGAGAGCATGAGAAGTTGCGGCGTGTTGAAGGCGCCTCCGCACAGGATGACTTCGCGCCGGCAACGAATTTCCAGTTCTTCCGTGCTTCCGTCCGTCTGCGGATGCATGTCTGCCTTATACAGCTTCCGGCCGCGACGGTACTTGACCCCCACCGCGCTCGGAGCGGCGGTTGCATCCGTTCGCTCCAAGCAGATCTTCACTGCCAGGGCGTTTTCCAGCACCGTCAGATATTCGCCATGTCTCTCCTGCGCGATCCGCAGGAGATCGCGCGGACTCGATCGTTTGCCGTTATTGACGGCAATGGGAACGATCGCCAGGCCTTCCGGACTATTGCGTTGAGCGCGTTCAAAGTTGGGGTCGAAGTGCTCCTTGATGCGGCCTCGAAAGAAATCCCATTTCGCCATCCAAGGCGTTTCGATGCCGGCCGCGGAAGAGGCTTTGAAGACGGCTTTCAGAGTCTTGAAGAGCTGTGGGTCTTTAAGGGCGAGCGTAATATCGGGCCAACTGGTTGTGAGCCAGCCGTCGAAGCCGTGCATTCCGGGATCGAAACCTTTGGGTCGTTCCTGATACGCACAACGTTCCAAGCGCTGGAAATACGGACGCATGGCGTTGCCGCACCAACTGTCGTCGTCGGTGAGGTCGGCGAGGTCGTCCCAATCCGCTGCCGGCCCCGCAATGGTGATGAGCGCGTTGTGCAGCGTGCAGCCACCGACGGTGGAGGCGCGCGGATAGAAGATGCCGTCTTTCTCGCTCACCCATTTGCTGTCCTGTTTCTGCAAGGCGTCGTTGGTGTAATGGCGAACGAAAAACTCCCAGCTCAACTCGGGGTGTTCCGTCGAGAGTGGATGCAAGGCCGGCACTTGGGCGCTTCCCGGTTCCTCCCAGCCGCCCGCATCCAGGAGCAGCACCCGATACTTGAGCGCGGCGAGCCTGGCGGCCAAAGGCGCGCCGCCGGCGCCGGCGCCAACGATGATGTAATCGTAATCCCCGGAAGGCATCGTCAATGGCTTTGGCTCGGACATGAGCGGCGCTCCCTCAGAACGTTTTGAGCAGCTCGATCAGATCGTTCAGCTCTTGCAGCGTCAATTCCATCGCGAAGTAATGGCCACGGTCCATTACCAAATCCGGGCACTTGCTCAGACTCAGGAGCTTGGACGCGACGTCGCGCTGCAACAGCTCGCGCAGCTGCTCGCTTCCCAGCTTGCGGGCGCGTCCCTTTTGCAAAACCGACCCAGCTTCCAGGATGGTCTCTATGAGTTGCGCTTGTTTGGCCGGGTCGGGGTCGAGGTTGGCGAACAGATTGACGGGCGTCCCTTTGGGGATCGGGCCGATCTCCAGATCGCCGAGCCGGCCGGCCAAGAAATAAGAAGCGAAGGACGCTGCGACCGTCGTGGCCAGAAACACGTAGCCGGGGCAGCGCCACCTTGGATTGAAGCGAATCGAGAGCAGCAAAAAAAAGAGGGCGAGCGCCAAGCAGAGAGCCGGCACGAGCCACGGAAAGTCGTTCAAGAGAGGCGAGCCGAATCCGGTCGCGCTCTTGAGCAAACCCGGAATGTTCTTGGCCGGAATGCGGATCCAGGTGTCTTCGGTTGTGCGCCAAATTAAGCCGTGATCTTCTTCCAACCGATCCTTGGTCGCGCCATTGAGATCGCTGCCCATCTGCCGGCGGTTTCGCGCTGCTAATTGCTGAATTTCGGCGCGTGCCTTTCCTTGTCGCTGGGCTTCGTCGACCGCCACGAGGAGCTTGCGGATGCCGTCGTCAAACGCCTCCATTCGGCCCTTGACGCTCGGATCGTTGTTGAAGATGCCGACGGAATTGTTGTGCAAGTAGGGCGCAGTGGCCCAGATGCTGATGAGGCTGGCCGGACGATAAAATCCGCGCCCACCGCCCGGCGCCTGGAAGCTAACGTCTATCTTGCGGTAAGGATCGTAGACCTGGATGGCGCCGACGGAGGGAAGGTGCTTGTAGGTGTCCGACGAAAAATCCTCCCACATCTGCCCGGCGATGCCGTTCGTCGCCAAGGATCGAGCTGCGTTGGTCCCTACGACCGTAATCGGCACGCGGTGATCGGTGGAGAGAAAATTGTCCTCCCAGAAACGCTTGTCCTTGACCGCCTCTTGAGCCCAGTCCTGGTATTCGTCCGACGCCAAAATGTCGAGCAGGACATCTCCCTTCGTGAATTCCGCTTCGCGTTTGCTCCAGATCTCTTGGGGCTGCTTGCTGGAATGGCAGATGATGCAGCGGCGGGCGAACACCTTTCGTCCTGCGTGGAGATGCGGATCCCAGGGAACGCCTTCACCCGATACCGTCTCGCCTTTTTCGTTCTTGCCATTCAGGTTCAAGTAGGTTTGTCCTCCAACCGCGTCTTTTAGCCGCATGGGCGCGGTGGAGGCGAGGAAAAACTTTGCGAGGTACTCGACGCGCTCCTTGTTCACCTGCCAAAAGACCGAGTTGTCCTCACAATCCTTGATTTTGAAAGGCTTCTGCGGCGTGAATCCCAGGAGCGGATTGTGCAGCCGTATCCATTGTTCGTGATAAGTTCCGATGTTGAGATAGACACGGGCGAGGGCGCCCCACGCCCCCACTGAGTCAGCCCCTTCCAGCAAGATGCGCGGCACCGGTCGTGGGTCTTTGGCGGTGTCCTCATCTCCCTTGAGTAGGGACGGCATGACTCGCTGATGGTCCAACAGGTGTTCGGGGAAGTTGTGCGATCGATCAGGGTTTTCGGAAAGCCATTTCTTGTCGCTATGGAGCGAAATGCCGGCGCGATCCAGACGAGCCGGCACGCCGAAGACTGCGTTCATCGTGTTCGGATTGTTGATGTTGTCCGATGCCACCAGGGATGTATCAATCGTTCCCGGCGGTTGGCTGTCGAGCACGTGATAGATGAAGCTGTCCGGCTTGAGAAGTCCGCCGAATACCGCGCGCGTGCGAAAATACTGGCTGCCGATGTTGGACGAAAGGTTGCTCCACTTCGGCTCCTCCGGCCGGTCGGGCGGGTTGAGCGGATGAGGCCCGATGTGACAGAATCCGCAACTCATGCCGACCCGATAGGGCCTTACCAATTCGGGATCGCCGAAGTAGCTGGAATCGTTGAAGTACCGGACGGCATCCCATCGGCTCTTGGCATCCCGATCGAATTTGGGGTTGCGAAAGAGCCTTAAGCCCATAACGCCGGAAGATTTGCCGTAAACTTCCTCGCGCGGTTTACGGATGCCAGGGTCCACGGGGACTTCCAGAAAGAGTCCAAATTCGTCCTTGTCGTCAGCCGCTCGAAATCCGGGTTCATTGATTAGTCCCGCCTCTTTGAACCGATTGGCCCGCTTGATTGCGCCCGTTTTCGCGTCGGGGCTTGCGACGAGCTTGAGCAGATCCAGAAATCCATAGCTGTGATTGCCCAACCAGTCCCAAAACGCTTCATTGCCGCCGCACCACATGATCCACGTGTTCCGGCCCCTAATCTGATCGACCGTCAGCGGCAGCGGCTGGCCCTTGCCCCGGTCAAAGGTCATGTCCATTTCGCGGAAATAGTCGTAGGTGGCCGTCGGAAAATCCCCGGCCGACTTGCCGGCGGCCTTGGCCTCATCCAGCGGAGCGGGCCCTGCTGGAGTACAACCCAGGCAAATAGCGAACATGAGTCCGGCCGCAGCCAACAAAGCGGTTTTCACGACGAACTCCTTAATAGGAACCATGTCGTGGGAAACGGATGGACTGGGGGTATCTGAAAGGATGTTCGTGGTGAAATCAATGACCTAAACAGACTAACGAGGCAAATTAGCCAATGGCAAACTCCGGAAACTCGTTTCACCATGTCGTGCGTATGCGTGACATGAAAGAATTCTCTTGCAACCTCACCAACTTGCTGTTAACTTTTCCCTATCGACGCTGCACCAGAATCTCCAAAACTATTACTGCCCCTCGCTTAGGTGCGCGATGATTGCTCCAATCCCTTGTCCTGAGATCGACGACTTCCGCAAGTTTCTCATGGGCGGAGCGTCGGACGAGGATGTTCAACGTCTCCGGGGCCACCTGCTTGAATGCGGAAGGTGCCGAATCAAGTTGAAGGCTTTGGAAGAACTCGGCACGCCAAGAATTCCCCAAGGTTTGGGACCCATTCTTCCCGCGTGGACCGATAAGGCCGGGGAACAAGTGCTTCGACGATTGGGGGATCAGCGTACGCACTCCATCCCTTCGGCCGAAGACACGCTTGAGCGCATCGGCGAGCCAGACCATTCAACTCAGCACAGCACGCTGGCGCATTGCCGCGCCGTCATCGATCCACCCAAGGCGGCGGAAGAGCTTGGCTGGCTGGGCCCGTATCGCCTTCTGGACACCATCGGCCAAGGAGGCATGGGCACGGTCTTCAAAGCTGAGGATCCCCGGCTCGGCCGGCTTGTCGCGATCAAAGTGCCGCATTCGAGCACGCTGCACGCGGCGGAATCAACTGCGCGGCAACGCTTCTTACGTGAGGCGCGGGTGGCCGCCCCCATTCGCCACCCGCACGTTTGCCCGATTTATGACGTCGGTGAGCACGAGGGATCTCCTTATGTCGTGATGGCCCACGTGGAGGGCGGCTCGCTCGCGGAACTCCTTGCAACACCCGGCCAAAAGCTGGATTGCGATGCGGCCGCGGAATTGGCCCGGCAAGTGGCGTCCGGCCTGGCGGCCCTGCACGAGCATAGCGTCATCCACCGCGACCTGAAGCCCGCCAACATTTTGATTGACTGCGCGGGCAAGGCCGTCTTGACCGACTTCGGCCTGGCCCGGCCCGACGACGACAGCGAGCATCTGACCGACGAAGGCGAAATCATGGGTACCGTGTCCTACATGGCACCCGAGCAAGCCGTTGACGCTGACAACGTCGGTCCCCCCGCGGATATTTACAGCTTAGGCGTCGTCCTGTATCGAATGTTGACGGGCCGCCTGCCGTTCCGGGGCCGCAAGCTGCAAGTCCTCGCGCAAATCGCAACGGAAACGCCTCCGCCGCCGTCAACCTTCCGGCTCGATCTCGATCCCAAGCTGGAGCGCATCGTGCAAAAGGCGATGGCGCGCAATCCGGAAAATCGCTTTTCAAGCGCGGCTGCCATGGCGGAAGTACTGGAAAGTTGGTTGAAAAGCGTTAACCTCAAGTCGAAGCGCGGCATTCCCGCATCAATCGCCAATGCCACGAAGATTACGTTCTCAAAGCCCCCGTCAACGGCTTCATCAAGACCTTCGCCGACGCAGCTTGGGCGCCCACTTCGCATGGCATTGGCTGTCACGGCCGGCATCTTCCTGATTGTAAGTGGAATATACCTGCTCCGGATCGTGACCAATGGGGAAAAGCCGGCCATGTTTGAGGCCAGTCCCGACGCCGCGCAGCTACCCGGTGCAGCTTCACTCATGCCAGCTCTGCCTGCGAGAGGCGCTGCTCTGAATGCGACGACGCTTGTCCCCCGACCGATGCCGATCGACGGCGTTCAGGCTTGGACACTTGAACTTCCCCTTCGCTATGGGCCGATCAAAGCGCTCGCTTATTCCCCCGATGGTAAACTTCTGGCCGTCGCGGCGGAGAAAGGCAAAGTTCACCTGTGGGACGTCGGCGCCCGTCAACCAGCGGGGATCCTTCTTGGCGGCGACACCTCGTTTAAGCAACTCGCATGGTCTCCAGACGGGAAGCATTTGGCGGCAGTGGAAGTGTGGGTTCGGCAGCAAGTTTGGATCTGGGAAATGCCTTCCCGGAAGCGACTGGCCACTTCCACGTTGAAGGACGCGACGACCCTGGCTTGGTCGCCCGAGGGCGGCACGTTGGCGATTGGCCATCAGGATGGAGTCGTAACCTGGTGGCGACCGAATCCGGACGACCTGCTCATTCCCCTTCGCTCCTCTCCCAGGGGTTCCGATGCGATCCGTGCACTGGCCTGGTCGCCGGATGGAAAGAGCCTGGCCGCTTGTGCCAGGAATTCGTGGTGGCTCTGGGACGTGAACACGGGCGTCGCGTCGAAACCGCGTGATTGGAGCGCGGACGCCGTTCAGGCACTGGCCTGGTCGCCCGGCGCTGGAACGTATCTCGCAGTCGGCAGCGCGGATAAGACGATTCATGTCTGGGAACGCGACCTCGACACAATGCTTCCCGAATTCGTTCAGCATCAAAAGGAGATTGCGACCCTGGCTTGGTCTCAGGATGGGAAGCGCTTGGCCAGTTTTGACCGATTGGAAGCTGTGATCTGGTCCGTCGAGAGCGCCGAAAGTCAACGCCGCCTGGAGTGCAAGGCGGAATCGATAGCTTGTTCGCCGGCCGATGATTTTCTGGCCCTGGGTCTTGAAAACGGAGCCGTCGATCTTGTGAAATCCGATTCGGTAAAACCCGCAGATGCGCTGCCGTGTCAAGTCACGGCGTTCCGGGTGCATACGATTGCCTGGTCTCCTGACGGCGCCTACTTGGCCAGCGGCGGACCCGACTCGGGCATCATCCATGTCTGGGACGGCAAGACCGGGAAGGCCATGAAACCGCTAGTCCACGGCCTGCAGCGCGTGTGGGCCTTGGCTTGGGCGCCGGACGGGAAAACCCTGGCGGCGTCTTCCTGCATGCAGGGTAACCATGAAGTGGAAATATGGGACGCGCCCAACGCCGGCAGGTTGCGGACGTTTCCTTCAGGCGCCGGTCCCGCCCCCGCTCTAGCATGGTCGCCCGTGGGCAAACGTCTGGCTATCGGGGGACGCGAACTGACCGTATACGAGTACGAATCGGGGAAGCCGTTGCAGTTCACGGGCGTCACGGGCAATGTGCAGGCGCTCGCCTGGTCGCCCGACGGCCAACGTCTTGCGTCGGGCGACCAGGAAAAAACGGTGCGGATTTGGGATGTGGGGCTGACGACAGCCAATTTCTTTCGAATCGAGACGATGAGCGCCCGTGTCACCGGACTGTCATGGTCCGGCGAGGGCGACCTGTTGGCCATTGCCGTGGAGCGGCAACCGGTCTGCGTTCTTGAGGTCAAGCCCGACGGCAAGCTCCGCGAAATCCGCGACCTCGCGGCGAAAAAACTTGCGTTTTCGTCAAACGGGATGCTCCTGACCGAACGGGGATTCCTCTGGCAAGCTCACTGTAACAAGACGCTTCAGGCGTTTGACGGAGGGGACTGCGTGGCCTGGCACCCCACCGGCAAGATCGCGGCCATCGGCGGCTGGAACCGAATGATCCGGCTCTGGGATGTCGAGAAAGGGCAGCTGAACGCGACGCTCATGACGCTGGGCGGCGCGGGCAGCATCGCCGTCAGCGCCGATGGCAACTACCGCGGCGCCACGGGAATCGAGAAAAACCTCTACGTCCTAGTCGACTCGGAGCGCGGCAAGGAGCTGTTCACCGTTGAGGAATTCAGCTCGAAGTATCAGTGGAAAAACGCTCCGGAGCGCGTGTGTTTGACTGGAAAGTAGAGCGCCAGTTCAGCGCCATCACCGCCACGTAGTTTGGCGCTGAGCCCCTCGTCGCAAATCTATGGAAACTAATATCTTACAGCGTCGAACGGACCTCAGCGCCACAGTGCCACACTCACATACCCACCTACCCTGTCGATCGCGCGCAAGAACCAGCCATTTTCACCCTAACACAAATTGCCATTAAGACTTGGAGGTGGAATTGTCATGCAAGATCAAATCACAGTCGGCTAACCTCGAACATCGTGTCCGTTGATGGCAAAAAGACTGTTTCCCTGCCCGCCCGAAGCCCGTAGTCATGCCCCGACCGGTCCTACTCGAGCCGACTCGCAAGGCGATTAAGCAATATTACCAATCGCAAGAGCTACCGCGTGCACTACGTTCCCTAGTCGCTTACTGTGAGGCCGTTTTGAACAGTCAACTCCCCTTCTTCACCCGCACCACCACGCCGCCTTCACCGATCTCGATTGCGCCTGCTTCCACTGCCAGGCGGAAGCTCGGCGTCGCGATCACGAGCCGCTTTTCGATTTGCTTGCGCGCGGGTTTGTCGAGGGCCAGCGGGGCGCCGTCCAGCTCGGCGGTTGGTTTCGCGCCGGCTTTCAGCACGAAGACGTATTCCTTCTTGTTGCGGTCTTCGAGGACGGGCTGGGTGAAATCGGCTTGGTAGTGGGCTTTTTGGGCGACTTGCACCATGCGGGTGTGGAGGCGGCGGTTGGGGTCGAGGACGGTCACGTTCATGGGATCGAAGCTCTTGTAGGCGCCGATCTGGCCGAGGGAGGAGACGTCGATGGTGATGCGCGTGCCTTTTTCGGCGAGCGTGGCTGTAAGCAGTTTCTCGGCGTCGGCTTTCTTGCGGTCGGCTTCGGCTTTTTCCTCTTGCAGAACTTTCTCAAAGTTGTGGTCGCGCAGGGCGGCTTCCGCATCCTCCTTGGTCGGAGCAGCGTCGCCGAGCGCTTCGACGAGAAGATCTTGTAGGACAGCGGACTTGTGCTGCACCTTCTCCTTCCAACTAGGCAAGAGACGATCGAGGAGCAGGGCCTGCGCGGAGCCGGTGTAGTAGAACTTGAGCCGGTCGTTGCGGCCAATGCGAGTCACGGTCGGAAGCTTGGCGTACTTCCCTTGGAGATAGCGAGGTCCGTCGAGATAGGAGAAGGCGGCCACCGGAGCACGATTTTGCTTGGCGGCATCCATGCCCGCGAGAACCGCGCGGACGCCGGCGTATTCGGCCAAACCTTCGTTCGACTCGGCGCCTTTCTCGAAGCTCACGATGGCGGCCGCGAGTTCCCCCTGGCGGAGATTGCGGACGGCGAGGAACTGGCGGACCTTATTCTTGACGTCATCCCCGTTGGGTGCTTTGAGGGCGGCATGGAGAAGCTTGCCTTCGATGGCGAACAGAGCGTGATTGCGCGGCGGGAGCGTGGCATAGTCGAAGAGGACAAAGGAGTTCTCACGCCGCCAGCGGGCGCCCGGGCGGGTGCGATCTTGTTGGAAAGCGTGAAAGGCTTCGTGGAAAATGTTGAGGACGTTCTCCTCAGGCGTGTTCTTGAGAAAGAAGTCGCCGCCCAGCGTGAAGAACATCTCCTTGGTCCCGGTCTTCGGATTGGGGCTGAAACCGATGGCAGTCCGGCCCGTATCGCGGTCGCTGTCAAGGAAGGTGTAATTGCCGGCGTCGTACCCTAGCCAGATCTGGTCTTCGATGGCGGCGGCAATCTGAGTGGCGGTTTTGAAAAGCTCGACGGCTTTTTTGCTTTCGGGTGTTTGCTCGCCGGCTTGAGGTGGAGCGCCGAGAAGCAGACTAAGAACGAAGACGGGCAGCGTTGGCAACATTGCGATCTCGCATTGTCAGAGGTTCGAACCGCGGAGACATCGAGACACAGAGAAGAAGACGAAAAGACGATATCATATCGCACAGCAATCCGTCCGAATAAGATCGGGATGGCGCGGACAGCCTTTGCAGATCAGCTACGCGCTCAGCGGCGTGGTTGGGGCTGTATTGCGATGGTCATGCCGTCGCGATGCGCAAGGCGGAGATGACGACTTTCTGCGTGCGTTGACATGCGGCGAGCGTCGACATGCGGCGAGCGTCGACATGCGGCGAGCCGGGAGCGTAAGCAGCGTAAGCGGCGTAAGCGACCGGAGGAGCGACGCAAGTTATTGCTGGCGGATCACAAACGGCTCGAAGCTGCCGTCTTGCAAGCGGAAGTCAAACCAGGTCTCGGTGATGCGGTTGGGATCGCGGCCTTGCGCCCGAGCGTAGGCCGCTTCCACCTCGGCCATTTTCTCTTCGCGGTCCTTGGGAAGCATCATGAAAACGGCAGAAGGCGCATGGGGTAGCTGAAGCTCACGTGCCAGCGCTTGCACGGACTCTTGCTTGTTGTTGCTCCAGATCACCACGACGCCGAAATACTTCTTGTCACTGTCCCTTCTTGCATGGACCGGCCTTTTCGTCAGATCCTGCACCACCATGAAGTGATTGATGTTATTTCGCTCGAAGAACCCCAAGGTGACGCCGACCGCGGTTAGCTTGGCGGCATGCTCCTTCGGGCCTCCGGCTAGATCGAAACGCCAGCGCTGCGCGTAGATTTGCTGCTTGGTTGCTCCGCCACCGCCGCCGGGACCTCCGGGGCCGGGACCACCCGGGCCATTGACTCCGTTGGGATTCGCACCGCCCGGATTTTTGCCAATACCGTTCTTGACCCCGCCGGGCGACTTCGTTGGAGGCGATTTGGGCTCGGTCGCACTTTTCTTCGCTTGCGTGAGCAACTCATTCAGTTGTTTGGAAATGTCGACGGATTGGTCGATGGGAACGGGCACAAGACTGGGAACGTCGAGTTCGACCTTGGGCGCGTCCAAGAGTTTCGTATCGTTGGGCGGCGGGAGGTTCTCACTTGCTTCACCCATCTTGGGCTTGTCGGTAATCTCGGTGTTGTCGAGTTTATCTCCTCGGGAGCCGGGCTCGCCGCCGCCGGGACCGCCCTCGGCCGCAAGAACGACATCCATGTTCGGAGGTCTCTGGCTTTCCGATTCCCGCCTGAGCATCAGCAGAAACGCCGCCAAGGCCACGATGCCGACGATGAAGCAGTGGGCGAAAATCGACGTCACCCCCGCCAAGGGGAATTCATGACGCGGCGAATAGCGCTGCCAGAATCTTTCGTCCGGCGGCAGCATTGGCTTCTTTTTCTCAGGTGCGGCGACCGACATGATAGGGCCTCCTGGGAAGCGTCCTGCAAACCAAAGGGACGCTTGTCGCTTGCAGCGACAATGCACGCTCATTCTAACTTAACCCCATCAGCCGCCTATTACAACTTTTTTGCTAGAGTAACGACATTGGTTCTCGCCGCAGGCATTCGGGCCGAAAGACTTGGGTGACGCCGCTTCTGGCACGTGAATTGCACTTTATCCGCTAACCAGCGACTCGCCCATGAAGTCGGCCCTCATTTGCCAACCCAGAGGGCCGACTTCTTGCCTCTTTCCACAATCGGTTTCAAAACGTAGCCGCAGGACCTAACCTGCGGAAAGTCGCAGCCTGAAGGCTGCGGCTACAATTTTTGAAACGCCTTCTCGCAAGTACGGTGTTGCCATGAATCAGAACCCAACGACGATATCGGCTTGGATCCGTGCGACTTGGTGCGGACTCGCAATGGGCATACTCGGAATCTGTTCGGCGAGCGCCCTCACTCAAGATCAAACCCAGGATCAGGCGTTTGAAGTGCTCACCAAGGCGTCCGTGCATGAAGCGTTCGCGGAGCCCGAAACGGTCAATCCGCAGCCCGCCCCGATTGTTCCCAAGCAGCCGCCCGAGCCCGTCGAGGAGGTGCCGCCCGACGAAAAGCCGGCCGGCGACAACGTCGTGTGGATCGGCGGCTACTGGTCATGGGACGACGAGCGCGCCGACTTCATTTGGCTCAGCGGCTTTTGGAGGCAGCTGCCGCCGGACCGCGACTGGGTTCCTGGACATTGGGCCCAGCTCCAAGGCGGCTGGCAATGGACACCGGGATTCTGGGCCGCGCACGCTCAGACGGAAGTCGAATACTTGCCGCCGCCGCCGGCATCGATTGACGCGGGACCATCCACGCCGCCGACCGTCGAGAACGCCGTCTATGTTCCGGGCTGCTGGGTATTTCAGCAAGCGCGTCACCGATGGCGTCCCGGATTTTGGCTCACGCCCAGGCCCAACTGGGTCTACGTTCCGGCGCACTATGTCTGGACGCCGGCGGGATGCCTGTTCATCGAAGGCTATTGGGATTATCCATTGGAGCGGCGCGGACTCTTGTTCGCGCCGGTATTTGTCGCCGACTTTGCTCGGCAGCGGCCGTTGTTGTATCGGCCTCAGTTCGTGATTGGCGTGGATTTCCTGCTCGACTCGTTGTTCGTTCGGGCGGAGTTTGGCCGATTTTATTACGGCGACTATTACGCGCCGGGGTTCACCCAGCATGGTTTCGTGCCGTGGTTCAACTATCATCCGGTGCGCAACGCGCCGGCGCCCCTGTTCGCTTACTATCGCGCCACGAACCGCCAGGAGAACTGGGAGCGGAACCTCCAGCAACTCTATAACGCGCGCCGTTCCGGTGCGTCGCCGCGGCCGCCCGACACGTTCGCCCAACAGCAGAAGATGATTCAGAGCATTCGCGTCAACAACACGATCCAGGTAGGCGACAAGACGTTCCAAGTGAAGGATTCGGCGGCGGCAATTCGCAACCTAACGGTCGCCGCGCCTTTGGACAAGCTCGATCAGCCAGGCATCCAATTGGTGAAAATTACCAAGGCCAAGCACGAGCAAGAAATCAAGGCGGCCAAGCAATATCACGTGCTTGCCAAAAGCCGGCAGGACGGCGAGGCCCGCCTCAGTCGCGATGGCGGGGTGAAAAAGGAAGCGGCGAAGCTCAAGGTGGAAGTGCCGCTCCGTGAGACCCCGCGCGTGAAAGTGGAAACGCCGCCGCCCGTGTCCATTCCCAAGCATGTGGAAAAGGAGGCGCCCAAGCAAGAGCCGGTCAAGCCGCGGGTATTGCCGCCGCAACCGCTGCCGGTCGAGAAAGGCAAGCAGGTGGGCGACATCAAAGACGGCAAACCGCCTGTGAAGGAATCCAAGCCGCCGCCACAGGTGGAGAAGAAACCGGAAGTCGAAAAGAAACCGGAAGCGGAGAAGAAGCCGGAAGCGAAACCGCCGCCGCCCACAAAGAAGGATGAGAAGCCACCGCCGCCGAAGACGCCCAAGGACAAAGACAAGAAGAAGGACAAGGACGACAAGACTGCCGTGGTCGGGCCGGAATGCCTCACCGTCACTTGGGCGGTCGCGGAATCACGACGACCGGCTGCGGATCCTCGTCCGGAATGTAGCGCAAGCGCACGGCCTGACTATGCTCGAAAGGATCGGGCCGGTTGACGGGCGCGAAAGGAACAGGCGCCAGCCGCATCGCCTCCACACGCGCTAGGGCAAGCGCGAGGCTGGTGTCATAGGTTGGATCAGCCAGCGAGCCGCGATCGCGCTCGGGACGCGCTAAAATCGGCAAGGGCAACGGCTGAGTCACGTCAACGGATTGGATGCGTATTAACGGATCCGTGGGAAGCGCAACGGCTGCCGGGGGCGCGGGCTCGCTCCGAATTTGCGCCAGGGGCATTCCCTCGGACGGATGCGGGGGCGCCGTCGTTGGTTTCGGAGGGAGAACGAGCCGCGGCGGCGCTCCCTGAAATACCGGCAGCGGCGTCTGCGGATGCTCGATCCACCAAGTCTGTTGATTAGTCTTGAGTTCTTTCAGAAAATGGGTGCTTGTCCCAGCCCCGGGAACCAACAACTCCGCGAGCCGGCGCGCGGCTTTCTCCGAAGCCGTTGGGTTCACCTTCTCCTGAGCAGGCGCGGCCGCTGCAAAAGCCAGCGGCAAGGCAGCGAGCAGGATCACGTTCGAGAGTTTCATTGCGAATTCCCTAACGGAAAGTCAATCGTCGCGCGGCGCCGGTCGCCTGCGGCTCCTCGCTAAACTTCGCTTCATGGCACTTCGATCACCAGGCGCACCGGCGTGCCTTCTTTGGGCAAGATCTTAGCGTTTATTTCCAGCTTCATCACGGACTCGTACTCCATGGACAGGCTGCTCTGAAAGACCGTTTGGTTCGACACGGGAAAGATCACGCCCAGGGTGCCCGACAGATCGGCGCCGTAAGCCGTCTCCTCCTTGTTGGGATCGGGCTTCGACATCACCGAACCGGTGAAACGCCACTTCACGGTTTTGGGAAACGCCTTGCCCGTGCGTGAATCGACCAGGGTCTTGTCGATGCTTACGCGCTTGTGTTCGCCGTCGGGCGTCGGCACTTCCAGAAAGATGTTCACCTCGGGCCCTTTCGCCGGCTCCTTGCCCGCGCCCATGATCGGCGCGCCGGCTTTCAGCCCCAATTCCTCCAGGCCCTTGTGAACGGCGCTCGGCAAGGCGTCGATGGTGACGATGGTTTCATGCGCCTTCTTCCCCTTGGGGTGCGGCCAGCACGCGATCACCTCAATCGGGTAGATTTCGCCTTTGAGATATTCCAGCTTGCGCGGGGCAATCTTCGCGTCGATCGACACCGTCTTCTTGGCCTTGTCAACCTTTACGCCGCCGCCTTTGCCCTCGTCCTTGCCGGCGAGTGCCGGAAGCCCCTGCAACATCGACATAGATAAGACGATCAGGATAAGTACGCTGATCCGCGCCATGAAAAGCTCCTTCCGTTTACGTTTCGCGCTCACTGAATCCCTGAAAAGGCTTGAATTCGTTGCACGGATGCTGCGAGCGCGAAACGGCAAGCGTCATTTTTCCCCCACGCACGCCACGAATGTGGGCTGCCGGGCGAAGGGGCCCTCCAGGTTGCACGTCGCCATGTAGACCCGACCGCTGTGTACAATCGGACCGCCGTAAACCATGCCGGGGGCTTGTACGTCGGGATGCGCTCCAAGATCCAACACCCAGTTTTCGCTTCCGGATTTCAGATCGATGGCGTGCAGGACGCCTTTGAAGTCGCCGGCATAGACGACACCCTTGGCGATCGCGACCGGTGCAAAAAGTGGCGTCTTGGCGTCGCAAACCCAGCGGCGATCGCCGTCCTCGAGACTGAAGGCCCGCACTTTGCCGTCGGTGGCGCTGACCACGACGGCGCCGTCCGAAATGGCAGCGCAGCCGACCACGCCGCCGGAAACGTCCTTCACCCACTTCTCCTTGCCGTCCTTGAGATCGTAGGCGGCGACCATGCCCTTGGCGCCTTTGAGAGCGCCGGGGTAGTAGCCGATGCTGCTGCCGGTGACGACAATCGTGTTGCCTTGAACCGAGGCGCCTCCCCAAGGATTGAGCTTCAATGGCGCACGCCAGATCATGACACCGGTCTTGGCATCGAGGCAATAAAGCGCCCGATCGCCGACCTTCTCCTTGTCGAGAAAGGCGGAGGCGACCAGCACTTTGCCGTCAACCACGGTCACCGGAGCGTCGACGTGCCATTTGGCCTCGCCCTGCTGCCAAACGCGATGCGGATTGGCGCGTGGGAGCTGGTCCTCGGTCGGCATGATCGCGAAGCACGGATCTTTTTTCTTGTCCTCCTCGTACTTGGCCAGCAACTGCTGCCAGCGCTGGGCGAGAATCTTTTGCACGGCGGCCAGGTCTATCTCCTTACCGTCGAGGGTGATCTTGTTGATGTCGACGCAAATAACGCCCGCCGCCCCGCCGCCGATATACGCTTTGCCGTCCACGATCGTCGGCGAGCCTTCCAAATGCACGAGGTCCCCCGGCACGGGATGCTGCCAGATGGGGCCGCCTTTGTCGACGTCCACGCAGTGCAAAGTCGCCCCGTCGGTCTGGTGCATGCCGTCGCCGAAAATGAGCTTGTTGCCGAAAACCGCCGGCGAGCTGACCGTTGGCAGCTTCAGGTACGGCGTGGTCTTGGTCCAAAGCGTGCGATTGGCCGCTTTCGGATCGGCGCTCAGACAAGCAAAGTTCGCGGTATTGAAAGCGCCGAGGCCCGAGATGAACAGCCTCGCGCCTGCCGGCACGGGAGAGGCAATGTAGTTGTCCTTCGACTTGAGAACCCAGAGGAGCTTGGGATTCTCCGGTCCCGCAAGACCATCGGTATTGCCGGTCCGCTGGGCATTGCCGCGATAGGTGGACCAGGCTTCGCCCTGCGCCCGCGCGTGCGGACTTAGGAGCAATACGGCCGCGACCGACAGCAACAGGCCTCTCGTTGTCTTTCTGATCCGTGTCATCGGTGTGATCCGTGGTTATTCAGTCTTCGGAACGTCCTCGTCGATTCGGCTGCGGACCGGGTCGGCGCCGATGGTAACCTCGCGCGTGTGGCTGAGGCCGGAGCTGTAGCGCACCGTGACGACGTAGACGCCTGGCTCTAACGTGAAGCGGGCGATGGGGGGATGCTGGCCGCCACGACCATCGCCGCCCGAAATCTGCTGGGAGCCGTGAATCTTGCCGGCTTTATCGGTCACCTGCACGCTGCTGCCAATGACGCCGGTTTTCGCCGCGATGTTGACGGTGAGCGGAATGCGCTTGCCGGATTGGCCATTGCTGCCCAATAGCACGACCGACTCTTGCCCTTCGTTGTTGAAGATCATGTCGAGGATGCCGTCGCCGTTGAGATCCACGAGGGCCACCGCCTGCGTGTTGAAGATCGTGTGGCCAAGGCCGATCTGCTCGGTGAGATCTTCGAACGTTCCGTCGCCCTTGTTGCGGAAGAAGCGGTTGGGGCCTTTCAAGCAGCCGATGACGAGGTCGAGCTTGCCGTCGTTGTCGAAATCTCCCCAGGCGGCGCTCGTGGCCCAGCCCGTGAATTTCGCGAGGTCGCCGCTCTTCTCGGTTACGTCGGTGAAGGCGCCTTTGCCGTCGTTGCGGAAGAGCTTGATGCCGCCCTTGAAAGGCACCACGAGATCGGGCCGGCCGTCGTTATTGAAGTCGGCGAACACAGGGCCGACTTTGCCCGGAGCGTAGGCAATGCCGCAATTCTTCGCCCAAGTGAAAACCGACTCGCCCTTGTCAATTTTGGCGCTGAGGAAAAGCATGCCGCTGCCGCCGCCGTAAAGAAAGTCGGCCCGGCCGTCGCCGTTGACGTCGCAGACCGTCAACGTGTCGCCCTTGACGCCGGCCCCCAGCCCTTCCGGACCGAAGCCGACTTGGTTGGAAACATCCACAAACGGCTTGCCTTTGGCATCTCCAGTGTTGCGGTAGAGGCGCAGGCCGTGATAGCCGTTGGCGACGAGAATGTCGGGCCGGCCGTCGCCATCGTAGTCGATCCAGGCGGCGGCGGTGAAGCTAGGGAACGGCTCTTCGGGCAACAGATGACTGTCGTCGCGGAAACTGGTGCCGAGGTTGGTCAATAGCTTCAGACCCTTCGGCGTGGCAAGAAGCAGATCGGGTTTGCCGTCGCCGTTATAGTCGGCCCAGACGGCGGAGCGCGCGCCGTAGCCGCCGGCAAGCGGAAACTCGCTGAGCGCCTCCCCGGCGTTTTGCAATAGGGAGAGACGACCCGCCCCAACCAGGCACACGTCGGGCTTGCCGTCGCCGTCGAAATCGATGACCGAGATTGCTTGGCCTTCGGGATCGACCCGTCCGATCGTCGAGATATGGGTAAAGCCGGGCAGCCCCTGGATGCGCCGAAAATCCTCGCCGCCCCAGCCGACGAAATCGCGTTTCGGATTGTAGTCCTTTAGTTTCAGGCTGGCCTTGAGCCGCTGAATCTTGGCCCGGCGATTGTGCAGGTCTTCTTTGTTGCCGTCGACCATGCAGGAAACCACGACCTCTCTGCCTTCGTTGATTTCACCGACGAGATTCGCAAGTTTTTCGGGCGCCCCGCAGAAGCTCCGCAAGAGGAAAGGCTCGCCGTGGCTGTGATTCCACCATTCGCCACCGGCATAGGCCTGATACCACCAGGTGCCGATGCACGTCTCGCTGGCGCCGCCGTTGTGGAAGAAGACCGCCAATTTGCCCGGCTCAGCCCACTGCATTTGCGGCTTCCACTCATCGGGCCGCAAGCCACCGCGGCCGATGTTGTGCTTGATGAGATCGGTGGGATGCTTGCCTTTGACGTCGCGGACCTTGCGGTAGATGATCAGGTTCTTCTCTTTGTCCACCGACTCCACGCGCATCAGGACTACGTTGGTGGACTGGGAGATGACATCGCCCAAGCTCATGGGCGCTTCGACATAGGCCAGGCCCGTCGAGACGAATAGCAAGAACGCGAGAAGAAGACTCAGTAGGGCGAGCCGGGAGCGTAAGCGACCGGAGTGAACGACCTGATTTTGCATTATTTCCTCCGTGCCCATTGGTCGAGTCGCGAAACCGCCGAGCGAGCGAGCAGACGCAGCAGATAGGGCTCACTCCATCGAACGCGGCACGTAGCTCGCTTGCGGTTTCGCGCGTATTCCTCTACTTCTCCTTGCGTTCCCCCAGCTTTTCCTTCGCCGCCTCCGCGAACGGCGTCTCGGGATAATCGCGAAGGATACGCTGTAAGACTCGAATCGACTGCTCACGTTGACCGGCGCCGGAGTACGCGCGGGCACCTTCCAGCAGTGCCGCCGCGCTCAGCTCGGGATAATCGTACGTGTAAGGCACCACCAGAAGCGCGTTGGCGGCGTCGATGAAACGTTTCTGCTCCAGCCGGCACAGGCCGATTTGGAACTGTGCCTTGGCGGCGATCTCCGCGACGGTGTTGCCGGTGACCTGGCTGTAGGCGTTTACCGCCGCATCGAAGTTGCTTTGATTCTGGAAAGCCCAGCCGATGCCGTAACGCGCTTCGTTGATCCACGTGCTGTTGGGGAACGTGCCGGCGAGCCGTTCATGCGCCTGTCTGCTCGCATCCCATTCTTTCACGGAAGAGAGCGCGTGCCCGAGCCGCAGCAGGGCGCGGTCGGTCAGCCCTGCGACATTCTGGAACGGCTGCTGATCGCGGAACAACGCGAGTCGCTTGACGGCGTCGCCGTATTGCTGATTCTGAATGAGCGCCTCGCCGGCCCGGTAATGCGCCCAGCCGGCCAGTGGGCTTTTCGGATTAGCCGCGACGGCATCGAACTGACCCAGAGCGGCCTTCAAGTTGCCTTTGGCCGCGTGAATGGTTCCGAGGCGCAATCGGCACTTCTCGGTCAGCTCCGGCGACGGCTCCTTGTCGAGTGTGTCGGTGAGCAGTTTGACGGCGGCGTTATATTCGTTGCGCTCAGCCAGCAACTCGGCCAGTTCGAAGCGTGCCTCGGTCGCCAGCGGCATGTCGGGATAGCCGTCGACGATCGCCTTGTAGAGGTCGCGCGCTTTCTTCTCGGACGGTTGGAGCGGAACTTTCTCGATGGGGACCTCCGGAGGCGGAGCCTTTGCGGCGCCGGGACCGAGCTTCTTCACGATTTCTTGGGCGAGCTGTTGTTTCGCGCTTGTCACCTCAGGCTCCGTAAGTAGCCGCAATCCCCAGGCTGCTTCGTACAGCATCCGCGCCCGGAAGTCTTGCAAGCTCTCCGACTTCTTTAGTTGCTCGGCCTGGCTTTCCAAGAACGCGACCGACTCACGGATGTGCTGATATCCTTCTTGATTGAGTTTTTGAACCAGCGGCGCTTCCTTGGGATTGGCTGACAACTTTCGCGCACTGTCGAGCTTGGCCTGGCCTTCCTCTTTCAAGCACTGGCCCAGACGCAGGGCGGCTTCGGTCCCTTCGGGCCGATTGGCGGCTTGCTTTACCACCAGGTCAAACGCCTGACGCGCTTCTTGCAATTTGCCCGCTTCACGCAGGGCCAAGCCGTGATGATAGCGAAGAAGATGCACCCAACTCGCGCGATTCGGATCGCCGGCCAGGGGACCTTCATGCTGTTCGCGCGCCTTTTGCAGAAGCGCGGCGGCATCGACGGCTTTGTTCTGTGATCGCTGCAAAGTCGCCAGCTCGATTAGCGCCATGGGAGCGATCGGTGTGCTCTTCAGTTCGTTCGTAAACTTCTGCAATTCGCTGATGGCCGCGTTCACCTCGTTAGGGCCCGTCATGGCGAGGACCTTGGCCCGCTCCAGGACGGCCTGAGGCACGAGCGGATTGCCGGCAAACTCCTTGGCAAACAGCTTTTCATAAGCGTTTCGAGCGGCGGCCAGCGCCTTCGCCTTGTCCGGCGCCTGAGCGAGCAGGCTCGCCAAGCGCTGCTGGCACAGCCCGAATTTGATCAGCGCGTCCGCCGCCTGCGGACCGTTCGGCACGGCGGCGACAAATCCTTCCAGCAGCTCGGCCGCCGTTTTGAGCTGCTCCTCCAATTTGCCCGCGGCGAGGGCATCGGCGTCCTCCGCGAGTTTCGCCGGCGCTTGGCGAATCAGGCAGTCGGCCATCAGGTAGGGCACCAGCGCCAATTCGCCGTTGCGTTCCGGTCCAGGAATCTCGCCCCATGTGGACTTGGCTTTTTCGAGATCGGCCTGACGGTAATAAGTCAAACCCAGGCTATAGCGAGCCAGGTTGACTTTCGGAAACTCCGGAAACTTCTCAACGAGGACCGCGAAACGCTTGATCGTTTCCTCATTAAGGCGAGCCGCTTCTTTGGCGCGCTCGGCCGGGTTGGTGTTCTTCTCGGCAACCTGGCCGCGAAAATAGCTGTTCTCCGCCTGAATGAACAAGACGGCCGGGACCAGAGCGCTTTTCGAGAACTTCTCCAGAAAGCGAGCGCAGGCCTTGTCGGACTCGTTGAAGTCGCCGGCGAGATGCCAGGCGTTGGCCAGGCGCTGCGCGATTTCTTCCTCGCGCTCCGGAAGCAGCTTCTCATTGACGATTTGCTGGTAAACGCCGGCGGCATCGCGATTCTGCTTCAAAATCTGCTGCGTGTCGGCGATCTCGGTGAGAATCTGTCCGCGTCGTGACTTTGCCTCCGGATCCTGATCTTGAATGCGCTGGGCGCGCTCGACCGCTTGCCGCAGCGTGTTGATCGCGTTATTGAGAGCCTGTATGTGGCCTGGTGCATTCGTCGCCGGATCGGGCGCGGCGCCGGCCTGGGCTTTGGCGAGCCAGAACAGGACCTGGTCGGAAAGACGCGCCTCCTTGTCGACGAGCGGCCCGAGCGTCTTGACTGCCTCGGCATATTCCTTGAGCTGTACTTGGCAGAAGCCGATGCGCAAATCGGCCTCGACCCGCAACGGCGACTGCGGATGGAGCTTGGTAAACTCGGCGAACCTTCCTCGCGCGTCGGCAAAGCGTCCACCTTCGTAGAGCAGCACACCCAAATAAAACGTGGCTCGGACGACATGGTCCGGCGGCGCGTCCTTCACCAACGCCTCCAGCCGTTGCTTTTCCGCGGGATCGTTCTGCAGTTTCTGTGGCTGCTTCAACAGCTCGACGGCGGCGGCCTTGCTCTTCGCATAATCTGCCAGCGTCGACTCGTAGTTTACCGTCGCCTCCGCCTTCTCATCGGCCAGGTGATGCGTGCGAGCCAACAGATAGCGAGCGTGCGTGCCGAACTCGGGATGATTGAAGGGCGCCAGCATTGTCAGCGTTTTCTGGGCCTCGGCAAAATCCCTCCCCAGAAAGGCGGCGAACCCTCGATAGTAGCGCGCCTGATCGCGGCACTTCGCTTTTGAAAACGGCGCGTTGCCGACGAACGGGTCTGTCGCCTTTAGGACTTCTTTTGACCGGGAAATCCGCAGCAGCATTTCGACGTGATCGCAGAGTGCCCGCGCCGACCACTCCTGGTCCGGTGACAACTCCTTCGCGGCCGGAGCATCCTTGGTCTTTTCGGAGAATTGGTTGAATGCGGCGCCGAAGCTCGCGGCCGCCTGCTCGAAATGCTTCTGCGCATTTGCACGTCGACCGCCCGCTTCGTTTGGGTTCTTGTCCGCCAGCACAAGCTCGCCGATCCCGAGGCCGCGCCAAGCGAGGCCCAAATAGTAATGTGCGAAAGGTCGGTCCGCGAAATCCTTGGAGATTGCGTGGTTCTGCAAAAGTTCGCGTGCCTCGGCGTAGTTCTTCTCCGCGCCGTCGATCAAGCACAGTGCCAAGCCGTAACGAGCCGCATTTGCCTCTTTGTGCTGGCCGAACTTGCCGAGGAACTCACGGAATTTGCCGGCCGCGAAGGCGTGGTTCTTGTCGTTGTGCGCCTTGCGGGCCGCGGTGAGCAGCATGTCGGCGGCTTGGTCCTGGGTGATTTGCGCCTGAAGCGAACCGGGCGCCCCGAGCAGTATAACGAGGAGTGTGACGACACGCAGCGCCCGGGGAGGAAGGTGATTGCTCATGGATGATCCGTCACAAAGTCGTGAAGGCAAGGGGCGGGCCGGGTTCTTGATAATTCGACGTCCCTGTCAAGTGATGGATTGGACGATGGTCCGCGGAAGAACGTTCCTTGTTCCAAAACCCGGTTTGGCATCGAGGCAGGCAACGGCGCCGGCGCGGATTGGAAACGTTGCGACCGGCGCACTCTCAAGTCTTGTATTCTGCCAGCCGGAGGGAATGGAGTCAACAGGCAGCGTGGAGAATCACGAAATCATCGAGTCGCACGTGAAACTTGTCGCAAGCGTAACAACGAGGATTCAGCTTCGCGCGTGAGGACGGCATGGGGCGCGCCTTTGGCCAGATCAGCAAGGATGCGCTCCGCGTCGGGGCTGCCGATTTTCTCCAGGACTTCGATCGCGCGCACTTCCCGCAGCGCTTCGCCGGTCGGGATAGCGGCATTCTTGACTTCCGCATCAAGCTTCGCAAGCATTGCTTCCACGCGCCGCATTAATTCCAGAGAACTCTTGGCATCCGCGGCCTTCTCGAGCGCCGGCCTCGCTTCTTCACCCAAACGCAATAGTTCCCGCGTCGCTTTTGCACGCTCGGCGTACAGCTCGCTATTCAAATCAGAAACTAGCCGCGCGATCATGGCTTGATGAGTATTGGGGACAGGTCGCAGCCGCTCTTCGAAGTAGGCGACCGCCTGATCGCCACTGGCGCATAAGCCCAGAATCGCCTGAAACGCTAGAGGCGCATCGTCTCTTAGCAACTCGGCCCAAAGACCGGCTAGCTCGCCCTGCGGGAGGCGAGCCACAGGGGTTCTGCGAGTCAGGATGTCCGTATTCCAGATAAGCACCGTGCCGTCGGAGCTTCCAGAGGCGAGCAATTTGCCGTCCGCGGAGAACTCCAGGCAACGGATGTCTCCTTCATGTCCGTCGAATCGGCGGAGTTCCTTGCCGGTCACCGGATCGATTAAATAAATCGTGTCGTGAACCGACATGGCTGCAAGGCGATCACCTTGAACGGCGATGCGCGTAAAATGCTCTGCTCCTTGTCTCCAATTCACCTTAGTTCGCAATTTGCCGGTGGCTACTTCCCATAGGAAGAAACAGTTCCCGCCGCCCAGTACATGTCGGCTTAGCCATGTGATTGCCGAGCGGCCATCGGCAGAGAGCGCCAATGAAGGCGACCAGCGGGTGTTTTCCAAGGCGATGCGGCGCCGTTCTCGGCCCTTGGCCTGTTCCCATACAAAGAGCAGTGGTTGTGAGCCATCTTCGGTCATCGACGCGATCGCGGCCAAGACCTTTCCATCACTGGACTGCGCGAAATCTTGAAAGGGCTGTGCCGCTGCTTTAAACGCATGGAGCTTGTGACCAGTGCGCACATCCCGCAACACGATAAGGGACTTGTGCTGACGTTGAGTAATCGACCCACCATTTCCTGACCACCTAAGATCGTCCCGCGTCACCGAGACTACGCTCTTGCCATCTTGCGTGCACGCTGGGAAAAACCACGGCCCGGCGTCCGGAGCCAAGTCGCGGCTACGACCTGCGGCGCTGGTCTCATGGATTCGTGTGCCACCCTTCAAATCCCATGTGGAAAAACTGTCGCCGAATGGGCTGACCACAAGGGTGCTCTGGTCCGCAAGGATTGCGAGCGATCTCTCAGAAACTGCGTTGCGTCCAATGTAACTGCCGGTTTCGAAGCGCCTGAGCCACTTGCCCGTGGCGGTATCCCACAGCATGACGCGATCCGCGGCCGTCATCGAGACCAAGTGCTTTCCATCGGGGCTGAACGCGACGCTGTCGATTGCCATCGTGTGCGCTTTCGCCGTCGTTTGTTCTTGCCCGCTGACGGCGTCCAAGAGACGAATGGCCTGTGAGGAATACGATCGGAAAGCCAGCGTCTTGCTGTCGGGCGAGAAGGCTAGCACACCGATCGGCAGTTCGACGCCGCTTGTAAATTCCTGCAATAGCTTTCCGGAGTCGCCGTCCCAAACATAGACCGTGCCCTTGGCGCCCCCGGCGGCGATCAGCCGGCCATTGGGCGCGGCCGCCACGCAAACGGCCACATCCTTGGTCGGCGACATCTGGCGGATCAGCTTGCCGCTTGTGATCTCGCACAGAGACACGTCGCCGATTTCGGCATAAATCGCTGTCCTACTGTCGCGTGAAAAAGCAAAGACCTTGGCGCCGGGGATCCGTCCGAGGTCTCCCAGCGGCGTGGGCAAGGCGCGCAATTCCTGGCCGTTCGCCGTGTCGTAGAAATAGATGAATCCGTTCGTACGCAGGGCGACGATCTTGACGTCGGGCGACAGCGTCACTTCCCGAACGTACCGATAGTCGGGGACGCGCCAGCTTCGCAATTCCTTGTGCGTCTCCATGTCCCAGAGAGTGATCGAATTGTCCGCACTCTTGTCGAAGCTCGCGCCCGCCAGCAGCTTGCCGTCGTCCGACAGGCAAAAGCAGGAAGCAGCAAACTCAAGTGGCCTCGGCTCATTGGCGCTCGTGAGATCCCAAAGGAGCACCTCCCGCTTGCCCATGGTCGTGGTCAGGAGCGTCTTACTGTCGGGAAAGAACAACGCGGAACTGGCGGAAATATCGAATCGGCGCACGACTTTTCCGGAAGCGGCGTCGAACAAGCACGGCTGCTTGCCGGTCGCGGCCAAGTAGCGTCCGTCAGGTGAGTAGATTAGTGTGGATTCGTGACGCCGCCAGCGTAAGGTGCCGAGCCTCGCCACGGCGCCTTGCGGCAACGGGTCGCCGTGAAGATCGGTGCGGGTTTGAGAAGGACGATTGTCCTCTTGGGCAGAATTCTCAGAATCTCCGGCCGAAAGAAAGGCCGGGGGCGCTAACAAGCACAATCCGAGAAATGTGCAGCGCTTCAAGCCCATGACTACCTCCTGAAGTCAGAGAGCTTCGCTCCAATTCTTGTCACCAGATTTCCGTGAAAAGTCCGCCCTGCATCGGGGCGCCGTCTTCTTTAGGATCGAGTACATAAGCATCGGTTCCATTCGTCGCATGCAACTTGTGAAGGACCTTTGACAGTCTTTCGTTGTCCTTAATCTCCACGATCAACCGATTTGGTGCATACCGAGCCACGTAGAATTCGGCTAATCGCTTCACCATGAAAATCGGGAAACATTCACCCTTGTCAAGTTGCAATAACGGGTATTCGCCCTTCCTCGATTGAACAACAAATACGGGGAACTGGAGGGCAGTTTTTTCGCGGCGTCGAGAAGGGGGGAGAGCCGTGAGCTGGTCCTCGGAAATCTCAATGTAAACCGGCGTCGGCTTTCGCCGGACGATGACGCGATACCTGTCTGCCTCCCGGTGCCAGCGGCCCTCTCAATTCAACGACCTTCCCGCGCTTGATTCCGTAGTTGCGGATTCTAACGATGTCTCCGAGATTGAAAGTCTTCGCTGCCTTTTTCACGGGCATTTCCGAATCCTCCGCTCGGGCGTTTACCACGGGGCACGTCTTAGAAGGCCCCTCAACGCATTATACATGACCTGGTCCAAGGAATTTGCCAGCCCATCGCAGGAAATCCGCCAAATTCGCAACAAGGGTAGACTCAAAGGCGGGGCACTGGCAGGAATTGAACCGTGATGGGCGGCCACATTGCGCCACTTGTTCATCTCAGCGAGATGGACGAGGCGCGCCGGATTCGCGGGGTCGGCGGACGCCAGATCGAGAATAAAGCCGAAACGCTCGAAATCTTCCCGCAAATTGTCGGCATTGGGATTGCCATGATCGAGTGCCGCTTGGCGCTGAATTGGGCCTGGATCAATAGTCGAAGACTGGGCCGGATCTTCGAGACGACGATCATGGCGCACTCTGTGTAAAGGTCGCGACAGAACCTTTGGAAGTGCGCGCTAAGCAGGAGGACGTAGCCCCGCAGGTTTTCATCAGCCAGATTCGGATTCGGGGCCGCGAGCGCCAATGATGCGGCGCACTGAGAATCCACCTCAGTCAGACGAGGTATTTGGTCGGTCTGCCATCGCAGGAGCGACGCGGACGGCATTGGCTTCTCCCACCGATTACGCCAGTATTTCCCGCACCACCTCCCCATGCACGTCCGTCAGCCGGAAGTCGCGTCCCTGAAACCGATACGTCAGCCGCAGATGGTCGATGCCCAACAGATGCAGCATCGTGGCGTGCAGGTCGTGTACCGGCACCACATGGTCGACCGCGTTGTAGCCGAGTTCGTCAGTGGCGCCGTAGGTGATGCCGCCTTTCACGCCGCCGCCTGCCAGCCACATCGAGAAGCCTTTGATGTGGTGGTCGCGGCCATTGCCCTGCGCCATCGGCGTGCGGCCGAACTCGCCGCCGTAGATCACCAGCGTGTCGTCGAGCATGCCGCGGTTCTTCAGGTCCTTGACGAGCGCGGCGGCGGCCTGATCGACTTCGCCGGCGCTTCCGCGCATGTGGTCGCGGATTGAGCCGTGGTGGTCCCAGTCGCGATGATAGAGCTGGATGAAGCGAACGCCGCGCTCGGCCAAGCGTCGTGCCATCAGGCAGTTGGCGGCAAAGGAACCGTCGGCGCCGCGGGTTCCGTACAAGTCGAGGGTTTGCCGGGTCTCTCCGGAAAAATCGCGCAACGACGGCACCGAGGTCTGCATGCGGAAGGCCATCTCGTATTGAGCAATGCGGGTGGCGATTTCCGGATCATCGACAGAGTTCTGGTGCATGCGGTTGAGAGCTTGGACGGCATCGACCACGTCGCGCTGTTGGTTCGGCCCGATGCCCTGCGGGTTCGACAGATACAAAACCGGATCGCCGGTGCCGCGCAAGTGGATGCCCTGGAATCGGCTCGGCAGAAAACCGGAGTGCCACTGACGTGCGGCGATAGGCTGCGATTGTCCGAACCGGCCGGTCGAGGTCAAGACGCAAAAGCCCGGCAGATCCTCGCTGTCTGCGCCCAGGCCGTAGTAAATCCACGACCCCATCGCGGGCCGGCCGGAGATGGTAGTGCCGGTGTTCATGAAGGTGTGGGCGGGATCGTGGTTGATCGCCTCGGTCTTCATCGAGCGGATGATGCAGATGTCGTCCGCAATGCTTCCGATGTGCGGAAAGATCTCGGCGACTTCCTGGCCCGATTGCCCGCACTTGCGGAAAGGATGCTGCGGCGCGAAGCAGCGAAGCTGGGCGCCTTGAAGCTGCGCGATCGGCTGGCCGCGCGTGTACGACTCCGGCATCGGTTGGCCATGCATCGCCGCCAACCGCGGCTTGTAGTCGAAGCTCTCCAGGTGCGACGGTCCACCCGCCATGTACAGATAGATGACGCGCTTGGCTCTTGGCGTCACGTGCAACGGATCGACGACGCCGCGCCATTGCGGAATGCGAACCGGTTCCTGCGCAGACGCCGAGTTCGCCTTAAGAAGCGAGGCGAAGGCCATCATGCCCATGCCGGTGGCGGTGTCGTGGAGAAAGGTGCGACGGTTTAGTGAATGATTGTTAGGCTCGTGCATTGTGGCCTCTTACTTCCATCAATATCCAGCGACTTAGAACACTTCGATAACATGCTGGCCGCCGTGTTCCGGATTTCCAACAAGCCGGCGGCTCCTTGAATCGACAACCCAATCAAGTAGCTCCAAGGGGACTTGTCCGATTAGCACCGGAAAGTCGTCGCTGATCTCACCGACGTCAACAGTGCAGTCACGGTCTTGGATGGAAAGGCGTACGGCGGGGTAAATCGGCATTGCCGCCTCTCCGCCAAGGCCTTTCGACTGGCGCGTCCGGAATAGTTTTAGCCCTAGCTGGGCGATGTACTTTTTCGGCATCAAGAGCATGGTCGCGCCGGTGTCCACGAGAGCGTCGGTTACCACAACCGTGCGGACTTGATCGACGGGGATTTCTCCCTTCTCGGCGCGGAACAGGTCTTCCAGATTTTCAATTCTCGCGGTTACCAAAACCTTCCCCATTGGTTCCGTCTCCATGATCATTCCCTCGTATTTCAGAAAATCTCCACCACATGTTGCCCACCGTGCTCCGGATTCCCGATCAGCTTTTGTCCTACGGGGTCCACAACCCAGTCGAGCATCTCCAATGGAATCTGGCCAATAAGCACCGGAAACTCATCACCGATTTCGCCGACGTCCAATTGACAGTCACGACCTTGAATGGTGAGGCGCACGGCATTGTAAATCTGAATATCAAGTGAACCGCCCAGGCCGCGAGATGAGCGAACTCTGAAGGGGCGCAGGCCAAGTTGTTGAATCAGCTTCTTTGGCAACAGCAAGCCGGTAGCGTCGGTGTCAACCAATGCATCGGCCACTTCAACACGGCGTACCTGGTCCGCTGTGATCGCGCCCTTTTCCACGCGAAATAGGTCGTCGAGGTTTTCGATTCTCGCGCTAACCAGGACTTTTCCCATTGTTTCAGTACCCATGCTATTCCCTCATAATCGTCACATGCAGATTCAGGATAACCCGCGCCACGTTGGTCCATGCTGCCAACTCCGGTGCGGCGATATCGGCCGGCACCGGCCGATCGCCGACCCGCAAGTACGCCTCCGCGGCTCTCACGTCGTTTTGATAATGGGCCAGGTGCTTCTCGGCCAAGCTGCTCAAGAGCTTGATTTCCTCGACATCGGCATGGCGCGTTAATGCTTCGCGGAAGGCGTAATCGATGCGCTCATTTGGACTCTTGCCGGAATGGATGATTTTCTCTGCGAAGCCGCGAGCGGCTTCCACGTAGGTCGGGTCGTTGAGAAGCACCAGGGCTTGCTGCGGCGTGTTCGATCGGGGTCGATCGACGGTGCATTCCTCGCGCGTCGAAGCGTCGAAGGCCAGCAAGCTCGGATGCGGGAAAGTGCGCTGCCAATAGGTGTATAGGCCGCGGCGATACAGATTTTCGCCAGCGTCCTTTTGCCATTCGCGCGTCGGGAAGTTGAGATACGCCCAGTAGCCAGCAGGTTGATACGGCTTGACGCTCGGGCCGCCAATCTTGCGCGACAGCAATCCGCTGACGGCGAGGGCATTGTCACGCACCAACTCAGCGTCGAAGCGGAAGCGAGCTTGGCGGGCGAGGAGCTGATTGTACGGATCGCGCTGCCGCAGCGCCTCGGTTGCCTTCGACGATTGCCGATAGGTATTCGAAGTGACCATCAGCTTGATTATGTGCTTGACGTTCCAGCCGCTGTCGCGAAATTCAGCCGCCAGCCAATCGAGCAATTCCGGATGCGTCGGCCAAGCGCCCTGGGCGCCGAAGTCGTCCTGCGTCTTGACGATGCCCTGGCCAAAGTAGAGCGACCAGAGACGGTTCACGAAGACGCGAGCGGTAAACGGATTATCCGGCGAAACGATCCAGTTGGCGAGATCAAGCCTGGTGGCGCGCTGTTTCTCGGCCTTAAGCTTCGGCAACGCCGCTGGAGTTTCAGGCTGCACCACCGCGCCGGAGTCATCCAGCCAGTTGCCGCGCGGCAACACCTTAACCGTGCGCGGCGGCCCAGCCGTGGAGATCAACGTCGTCGGGATTGCCTTTTGCAGTTCATCTTTTTCCTTCATCAGCGCCTTGAGCTTGTCGCGCGGCTCGGCCAAAAGGGGCGTGACATCGCGGAAGTGCTTGGCCAGCGATTGCTGTTGCTTTTCGGTGCGATTACTGGGTTCCGCGCCAAGAACAGCGGCGACCTCCTTAGGCAATCCCTTGAACTTGGACTCGCGCATCTCGGCTTCCCACTTCGCCTGCGCCATTTCCAGCTCCGGCGCAGTAGCCGACATGATCTTTTGCAGCGGCGCCATTTGCTCGTCGAGCGATTTAAGCTTCGCGGCTTGCTCCGGCGACGGCACGGGCGTCTGCGCCTGCCTGCCAACGGACGCTTCTTGGAGGTCCGCGAAGAACGCCTGGAACTGGTAAAACTCCTTGGTGCGGAAGGGATCGTACTTGTGATCGTGGCATTCGGTGCAGCCGAGCGTCATGCCGAGCCAGACCGTCGAAGCGTTGCGGACGCGGTCTGCATAATACTTCGCCTGATATTCCTTCGCCTGGGCCCCGCCCTCCTCCGTGGTTTGCAAGAGCCGATTGTAGCCCGACGCGATTTTTTCAGGCCAGCCGGCATTGGGTAACAAATCGCCCGCAAGCTGCTCGATGGAGAAGCGGTCAAAGGGCATGTTTTTGTTGAAGGCGTCGATCACCCAATCGCGATAGAGCCAAAGCTCGCGGTGATTGTCGCTGTGGTAGCCGGCGCTATCGGCGAAGCGCACCAAATCGAGCCACTGAATGGCCATGCGTTCGCCGAAATGCGGCGACGACAAAAGTCGGTCGACGACCTTCTCGTAGGCATGCGCTGATGCGTCCTTCTCGAAGGCATCGAGATCGGCCGGAGTCGGCGGCAGACCGATGAGGTCGAAAGAGAGTCGGCGCAACTGCGTGCGGCGGTCGGCTTCCGGCGACGGCGACAGCTTCTCCTCCTCCAGACGGGCGAGAGTGAAGCGGTCAATCGGATTGCGGGTCCAGTCTAACTTGGAGACTTTCGGAAGCTCCGGCCGCGTGATTGGCAACAGCGACCAATGTTCTTGGTACTTGCCGCCCTGCTCGATCCAGCGGCGGATCAGCTCGATCTGCGCTTTCGTCAACTCCTTCTTGCTGTCGCGTGGGGGCATGTGCGTTGTCGGTTCGTCACTGGTGATCCGGTTGAAAAGGGCGCTCTCGCCCGACTTTCCCGGAGCGATGACGCTCGTGCCGCCGCGAATCTTGTTCGCGCCTGTGGCGACGTCGAGCCTCAACTTCGCCTTGCGCAAATTGTTGTCCGGCCCGTGGCAGACGAAGCAGTTGTTGGCAAGGATGGGCCGAATGTCGCGATTGAATTCAACGGGCTTGGCCTGACCGAATGCGCTAGCCGGAACGAGAAGCAAACAGAGACCAGAAACGGGTGAGCGTAGCGACAACCAAGCCATCGAAGCACTCCTGATTTGCGATCGTGAGCCGACAGGCGGGCGTCAAACAGGCGGGATAATGATAAAGGTTACTCGGTTGCGCGCGGATTCTCAAGAGTGCCCCAAGCCCGCACGCGAGTCTTCGAGCGTGCGGGGTGCCGTATTGCAAGGTGGGGATTGCGCGAGCGCGAAACGGCAAGCGGCGTTCATTTCCCCTTCACATCGAATACTTGATGCCCGTAGGCCGGCATGTCGAGGAAGAGGCCCCTTTCCGCAATCTCGCTGCCCTCGCGTTCATAGCTGGCGAAGCTAAGGCGATCCGCGAACACCATCGTCTTGCCGACAAGACCGGGCCATGGCAATTGAACACGGCATTGGCCCTGAGTTGCGCCATAATTCACAGCCACGAGAAGTCGGCCCTCGGGCGCCTCCCAACTGCATGCCAGAAAGCCGCCGTGCGTGGGATTATTGGCCCAGGCTTGCCGACAATCCAAGAGCTTCCAGTCGCCGCCGCGAACCACGGGATTCTTCAAGACCGCGAGCAGCTTTTCGTAGAAATCCTGAATTGCCGTGTCAACTTTCTCGGCCGGTCGCCGGCCTAGATGCATCGGAACGCGCTTTTGGCGGCCTTCTAGTTGGCCCTCATGAAAGAAGCGCAGCCCCGGAAGGAGGTAGGTGACGGTCGCCGCCGCCAGATGCCGGTCGCGCGGAAACGCCGCCGCGGCACGAGGCTCGTCGTGATTCTCCATGAAGCGGACCGATTTCCGCTGGAAGTCCGTGTCAGCGTGAAGATGGCCGCGGACGCCTTCCACGTTGCATTCGTGCAGCCGATCATAAAGGCGTTTGTCGTAGGTGTAGTCGAAGCCCTGCTGCTGCAATGTCCATTCCAGGTCCCAGTAGACTTCGGCCATGAAGATGAAGCTCGCATGCCGGCCACGGATTTGCGCGATGGCTTCGGGCCAGAACGGCGCGTCGACAGGAGGGCTGTCGTCGGATGGCCGCGACTTCTCGCCCCAGGTTCGCATGATGACGTCGGGCAAGAGGAGCATGGCCATATCGCAGCGGACGCCGTCGCATTGCCCGGCAACTTTGAGAAGTTGCTCGGTCATCGCCCGCCGCAACGCCGCGGAGCGATAGTTGAGCTGGAGCGTGTCGGGCCAACCGGGGAAATAGGGATCGCGGCCATGGGCCAGCACGCGCGGACCGAGCCGCGTCTCTACCTTGACGTAGTTATGCGGCTCGCGCGCGAGGTCGTTGTCGTCGCCGCCGATGTAGTATTCCGGATGCTCCGAGACCCACGGATGATCGAGCGCCGAATGGTTGGGCACGAAATCGAGCAGCATCTTGAGGCCGCGCTTCTTCAAGCGATCGCGCAAGTTCGCAAGCGCTTCGGGGCCGCCGAAATCCCTGTTGACGCGATATTCTTGAATGGCGAATGGCGAGCCGGTGATGTCGTCATCCGTCAAATCCGGAAGGAACGCCTGGTACTCGCGGCGCCATTCGGGTTGCGTGCGCGACACCTGCCGTCCGGCGGGCCCGGTCTGCCAAACGCCAAGAGGCCAGACCCACTCGAAGCCTGAAGCGGCGATCCGGTCAAGATCGGCGTCGGGGACGTCGGCCAGAGTCGCCGGTTTGCCCAAGCGTTCGCCCAATTCCCGCAGGCAAATCCTCGTGTTGATTTGGAAAAGCGACGGATTGTGCGCTTGCGACATGGCCAAACTCCCTTCCTCCAAAAGGAAATGGGAACACACGCGAGCCGCGATGTCAAGCTACGGCGAACCGGTAACTTCTTAGGGCACCCAGCCTCGCGTGCCGGCTCGGCATAGGACAAGCAAGACTGCTCGCCCCTACGAACTGTGGTCGAGAATAGGTACTATTGAGGGGGTGCCATGCACCGAAACGTGCATGTCGAGCCCAGCGGATCGATGTAAACCTTTTATCTGAAAGGTCTTATGGAACGCTTTCCGACGTGCACGTTTTCCATTTCTAGCCTGTTTCGCGGCAATCGGACCGGTGCGCTCGGTCGGTTTCATTTGCCCGCCGCTTTGGTAAAATAGCCGGGTGCCTGTGGGTCAATAACCAAGGAAGCCTCGTCATGAGCCAAGCCACAAGCCAAGAGCGCGTCGAGGAAGTGGAGCTGCAGGGGCATATCATCGATTCGTTGCTGTTGCCCAAAGTCCTCGATGAGATCCTCACGCGCGGCGGCAACTTCACCTTGCGTGACATCCGCATCGGGCAGGAGCAATCCGATCCCAGCTACGCCCGCATCGACATTCGCGCTCCGAGCGACAACGTGCTCGAAGACATTCTCGACGCCATCCACGATCATGGCGCCGTGCCGATTTCCACGCACGACTGCGAGTTTGAGCCGGCCGACATGGACGCCGCCTTTCCCGAGCATTTTTACAGCAGCACCAACTATCGCACCCAGGTCCGCATCAAGGGCGAGTGGGTGGAAGTCGAAGACCAGGAAATGGACTGCGGCATTCTCTTGGACCGCGAGAACAAGGCGGCCCGCTGCATCCCGATGACCCAGGTCCGCAAGGGCGACCCCATCGTCGTCGGCCGGCAGGGCCTGCGCGTCTTCCCGGCGGAGGCTTCCGCCCGGCAAAGCCTGTTCGAGTTCATGGCCAGCCCCGTGTCGAGCGAGAAACCCAAGGGCGTGACCGTGCGTGAGATCGCCGCCGCCATGAAACGGACGCGCGAGACCGGCGAGAAGATCTTGGCAGTCCTCGGACCCGCAGTCGTGCACACCGGCAGCGTCGAGCACATTTGCGAGATGATCCGCATGGGTTATCTCAACGTCCTGTTCGCCGGCAACGCCCTGGCGACGCACGACATCGAACAATCGCTTTTCGGCACCAGCCTGGGCGTGTCCTTAGACCGCGGCCTGCCCGCCGAAGAAGGCCACGAGCACCATCTGCGCTCGATCAATACCATCCGCCGCCAGGGCGGCATCAAAACTTCGGTGGACAAGGGCGTGCTCAAGAGCGGCATCATGTACGAATGCGTCAAGCACAACATTTCGTATGTCCTCGCGGGCAGCATCCGCGACGACGGCCCATTGCCCGAGGTCATTACCGACGTTCTCGACGCTCAGGATGCGATGCGCGAGCACATCCGCGGCGTCGGTTTCTGCCTGATGGTCGCGACCATGCTACACTCGATCGCGACGGGCAACCTCTTGCCGGCATGGGTGAAGGTGGCTTGCGTCGACATCAACCCGGCGACCGTGACGAAACTCGCCGACCGCGGCAGCCATCAAACCGTGGGCGTCGTCACCGATGCCGAGCCGTTCTTGCGCGCGGTGGTGCAGGAACTAAAGAACGTTTGACGGAGAGAACGTTATGCGCACGCCGCGCATTCTCATGTGCCCGCCCGACTTCTACGGCATTGAATACGAGATCAATCCGTGGATGAGCCGGTCGCGCGGCAGCACGCCGGAACGTGCCCATCAGCAATGGCGAAATCTGCACGACGCCCTCGTCAAGCTCGGCGTGAAAATCGAATTGATGCAGCCGCAAAAGGGCCTTCCCGATTTGGTCTTCACCGCCAACGCAGGTCTGATGTTCGGCCGCCGTTTCTTCAGCTCGCGATTCCGCCACGAAGTCCGCGCCCGCGAGACGCCTTTCTTCGACGCCTGGTTCGCCGACCACGAGTTCACCGTGGAGCATCTGCCCGAGGGGATGTACTTCGAAGGCGCCGGCGACGCCCTTTTTTGCGGCCGAACGCTGTTCGCCGGTTACCGCATCCGCAGCGACGCCGCCGGCCACCAACACCTGGGCAAGACGTTCAAGCGCATGGTACTGCCGCTGGAGTTGGTCGATCCGCGCTTCTACCATCTCGACACCTGCTTCTGCCCGCTCGCGCCGGATGAGGCGATTTACTTTCCCCCGGCCTTCGACGCCTATGGCCGCAAGGTGATCGAGAGCCATATTCCCCGGTTGTTGGAGGTGGAAGAGCCGGAGGCGGTCCGATTCGCTTGCAACGCCGTGGTGGTCGGCAAGACGGTGATCCTCAACACCGGCAGCGATAGGTTGGCCGCGGGACTGAAGAAGTGGGGTTATCAGTGCGTTTTCGTCGAATTGGATGAGTTTATCAAAGCCGGCGGCAGCGCCAAATGCCTAACGCTGCGCCTCGACGGCGAGGAAGCGGCGATTTGGAATTGACTTACGTTTAGCCGCGAGCCAACGGCGAGCGCGGGCGGCGTCCACGTCGTTCGGTCGGGATCCCGTCCGCGCTCGCCGCAGGCTCGCGGCTAAACGATCAAGCTCTCGAGCCATGCAAAATCTTCTCACATTCCCCTGGCGTCGACGCAGACTTCTGCTCGCGGCTCTACTGCTTGGTTTCGTCGCCCTCAACATTCTCGCTTACATCCACGCCTACCGCATGACCCATTTCGTCGCCGGCGTGAGCCATCCCGGCAAACCCGAGTCGATGTCGTTCGGACAGAAGCTCAACGCCCTGATTCTTGGAATTGAGGTTCCTCGTCCCAAATGCAGTCAGACGCCAGCCGACTTTGATCTATCATTCGAGTCGATCACGATCCCGGGCCGCGATGGCAACTCATTGGCGGCTTGGCTGGTTCCGCATCCTGAGGCGAAAGGGCTGGTCGTCCTCTTCCACGGCTATGCGGCTTGCAAGTCCAACCTGCTTTCCGAGGCGAAAGCGTTTCACGATCTTGGTTACTCGACACTGCTGGTCGATTTCCGCGGCAGCGGCGAGTCCACAGGCGACGTGACCACCGTTGGAGTTTTCGAGGCCGACGATGTCGCGGACGTCTTCGCCTGTGTGTGCGAGCGTTTTCAGAAGAAACCGATCCTCTTCGGCCAGTCGATGGGCGCGGTCGCGATTCTGCGCGCCCTCGCCGTGCATGGAATCGAACCCGAAGCGATCATTCTCGAATGCCCCTTCAATCGCATGTTGGCGACCGTGCAGAACCGTTTTGCGGCAATGGGTGTACCGTCATTTCCGTGCGCTCAACTGCTCGTGTTCTGGGGCGGAATGCAAAATGGCTTCAACGGCTTTCACCACAATCCGGTGGATTATGCGAAAGAGGTGCGATGTCCGACTCTGCTCATGATCGGTGACGGTGATCCGCGGGTGACGGTGGGCGACGTTTCCGAAGTGTCAAATTGCATCGGCAAGCGATGTGAGCTTACGATCTTCCAAGGAATCGGTCACGAATCCTACGTGCATGCAAGGCCGCGACTTTGGATTGATACGGTAAATGGATTTCTAGGATCGCTCAAGTGAACTTTGAGTTTTCTAAAGTTGCACTTTAGAAAACTCAAAACTTCATGGGGCACGCCTTCCGGCCTGCCGAACTGGCCCTTAACCAAGCGTAGCCCGAGGGGGGGGCGTGAGAATGAATGCGATAGATGTCAAAATCAAATGTTCCATTCGCGGACGAGTCGCCTTCGTGTTAGCGATTGCGGAGAAGTGCCTTGGGTTACTCCAATACAGCGAGAAGGTTTACAACATAGCTGCTAAGGCTCTTGAAGATGCATGGAAGTGGGAAGAAGGCCGAAAAGTTCACGGCGACCAGCTTGATTATTATTTGGAAAACCCAGAGGAAGAGAGCCTTGCCGTTTATGGGTGCGATCCCCCAAAGCCATCTTGGGCCGCTATCATGGCCATAACGAGCGCTTTGGCTTTTGTGACTTGGCATGCCTATAAGAAAGATGGAATAAAAAGGATGTCGTCGACGATCCACGAAGTCAGTGAGTCAGTCGTTGATGATGTTGTAGGGTATGCCACACAGTCCGCAGGTTGTGACCCAGCGTTCCTTGAGTGCATTTCAAAATACATCGTCGAAAAATGCGGAAGCTCCGATGTTAGTGAGTTGGGTAAGCCTATGAAGAGAGAGGCGGTTTTGGGCGCATGTACAAATTCAATGAAGTCCTGAGCCAAAAAGCATTGGACAAGCGACTTAACCGCCCCCTTTGGTTCCTCCAAACGTCTCCAAGCTGACTTCCTTGCTGGACAGTCTGTTTGATCGGCTTCAAGAGAATGGGTTATGCCAAAACGCAAATCCGTCCTACGTTTCAAAAGCCCTTTCCCTTCGTCGTCAACCGAATCCGGCAAACGTCATGATCCGCCGTGACGAACAGAGTCGAGCCGTCCTCGCCGAAGGCGCAGTTGGAGGTGTTGACGCCGGTGGCCATGGTGCCCAAGTGCGCGCCGTCGGGCGTGAAGATGAGGACGCCGCCGGGTCCGGTTGCGAATAGGTTGCCGTCAACGTCCACTTTCATGCCGTCGGGCAGACCTTTCTTTTTGCCGACCCACTTGGTGGCGTCGAAGAACACCTTGCCGCTACCGAGCGTGCCGTCGGCCTTAACCGGAAACGACATCCACACGGCTTGCTTGGGATCGGAGTTGGCGACGTAGAGCGTTTTTTCATCCGGCGATAGCACGATGCCGTTGGGCCGGCTCATCTCCTTGGTCATGAGTTCGACCTTGCCTTTACGTATGCGGTAGACGCCGCAGAAGTCGAGTTCGCGAGCCGGGTCGTCCCAGTTCTTCTCGAGGCCGTAAGGCGGATCGGTGAAATAGAGATCGCCGTTGGAATGAAAGACCAGGTCGTTGGGGCTGTTGAAGCGCTTGCCCATGTAGTCCTTGGCGAGGACGGTGAGCGTTTTGTTGTCTTTTTCGAGCCGGGCGACCTGGCGATCGCCATGCTGGCAGAGAACGAGCCGGCCATCGCTGTCCCACATGAGGCCGTTGGAGCCCGGCTCGTCGCCCGGTTTGCCGCCGCGCGGCTTTTTGCCGGTGTAGCCAGAGGGCGAAAAAAACTTGGCGACCGGCTTGCCCTCTTCCCACTTGTTGACGACGTTGTTGGGAATGTCGGAAAAGACCAGGAACTTGCCTTCCTTGTTCCATGCCGGGCCTTCGGTCCAGATGAAGCCGCCCGCCAAGATTTCCAGGTTGGCGTCCTTGGGGATCAGCTTGTCGAGGCGCGGATCGAGACGCTCGATTGTGCCCAGGACTTTACCCGCCTTGCCTTTGCCGGCCAGAACCTCTTTCTTCTGCCCCTTGTCCGGTTCGTTTGCGGCGCTGAACGCGGTCACTGCAAAAGCCAGCGCCGCGCCACACATGAGTCCCAGATGCCTTGTCATGATTCATCCTCCCATCAATTGTTTAGCCGCGAGCCAACGGCGAGCGCGGCCCCAACCCCACGATGACGCTAACTCTAAAGGAGTGTGAAACAAAAATCGAGGAAAAACCGCAAATGTTGTTGTTCAGACCCGCGCCCTTCAGTCAGGAAGCGGGCTTCGGATGAGATGAGTCCTCTGATGCGACGCGCGAGCGCGAAACGTAAACAGCAACGATAGCCTAGCCGATTCTAATCAGTCCTGCTCTTCGCGCAATTCGGCCAGTTCATTTTGAAGGTGCGTTTTCAGCATTTCCGCGGCCTCAATAAGAAGCTCCATGGAGACCTCCGGATCGGTCGCGGCGTCTTGCAGCGGATAGGTCGCCTCGATGAGGGCGAGAACGTAACGTTCGCGGAGCTGTTTCTGTTCTTCGGTGAGGTTCATGGCCCCTCGCGCGTCATAGTAAGGATTGGCAATTTCTGGTTGCGACGCCCCGGGATCACTTCTTTTTTTCTTCGAGGTAGCCTATTGCTGGCCGCAGCATCCGGCTCGCCGCCGCGTCGTCAACGACGAACACCGCATCGCTTCCGGGAACCGTGGCGTAGAGCCGCTTCGAATCACCCTCGGCTCTGCCCAAATAGAGCGTTCGCTTTCCGGTCGGCATCTGCAACTCGACGGTCCACACCGGCGGTTCCAGGCCATAAAGCTTCAGATCGGCCTTGTGATCGGCGACATAGCGAAGAGCGCGCAAGTCGGCGATTGCGTCCAGCGTATCGCTCACTTTCTTGGAGTCCACTATGGCCCCCACGTCGGTCGAGAGCGTCCATTTCCCGCCCTCGTTCTTGTTGAGCGAGAACGATATCGGACCGCTGACTTTAAGCGATTCGACCTGGGCGGCGTCGAGAGCGGGCCACGGCTTGCGGCTGCGGAATTCTTCGAGAGTCAGCTTCGAGAGATCGGGGCCTAGCACAAAGACAAGATCGCTGTTGCCGAGCTTGCCGTAGCGCCGGTCGTTCTTTTCCTTACCGATAAGGAGGCTCAGCACTTCGCGATCGCCGCTGAGGAATCGCCAGCGCGCCTCGGGTTGATCCAAACCAAATAGCTTGAGGTCGGCGCCTTTGTCGGCGACGATTTCCTCGACGCGCAACCGGCGCACGCCCTTCAGGAGCTTTTCCAACTCCGCGTCTTCCGCGTCCACCTTGACCGGCTCGGTCATCTGCCAGCTTGGTCCGCTGTGCTTGAAAGTCAGCTTGCGCGATCCACGTTCCAAGATGGCCATGTCGGCGGAGGTGAAGCCGGGTAGATTCCGGTCCGCGAAATAGAGGACCGGGGCAACCAGATGACGCGACAGCTCCGCGGGCAGCACGATGACGGATTCACCCTTATCGACCAGGGCGTAGCGCTCGCCGGTTTCTTTCTTGGAGTCGTCCTGGCAGGCGGCGCCGACCTTGATGACATGATCGCCGTCATTGAGCTTGAGGGTAATAATGGCCGCCGGCTTATCGAGGCCGAATTTCTCCAGGTTCTTCGCCGGATAATCCGCGATGCGCACCGCCTTCAATCGAAAGGTCTTTTCCAGGATGTCGCCGGCTGTCGGCTCATCGGCCGCACGGTCTGTGGGTTTCGTCATCCGCCAGTTGTCGTCGCGCTTGACCAATTCGACATCGGCGCCGTTCATCAGGCGAGCGATTCCGGTGACGGCGTCCAGGTCGAACTTTAAGACGCGTGGATTGACGAAGTCGAGGTACGTTCTGACCAGCGCCTTGCTCGCCGGCGGGTCTAGGAGCACGACGCGATCCTCCTTATCGAGCCGGGCGTAACGCTGGCCCTTCTCCTTCTCCTTGCCGATGGAAATCACGTGTTCCGTCGTCTTAGCGGATTTCTCTTTGTCGGGGGGCTTCGAGGTTGTCACGGTCAGGGAATGGGCCGGCTTGTCGAGGCCGAATTCGCTCCATTGGATCTTCGGGCCATACGCAACGACCTTGCTGCCGCGCAGGTTGTAGAGCGCGCCCAGCAGCCCTTGCATCATCTCGTCTTCGGGAATGAACGGCGGCGCGGGGGACTCCGTCACTTGCCAGCCGCCGTTCTTCTTTTCAAGCGTGAAGCTGGTAGCGCCGGCGCCGTGCAGCTTTTCCAACGAGCTTGGCTCCAAGATCAGCAGCGTCGGATCGAGCAAGTCGAAGGCCGTGCGATCAAAGCTGGTGACGTTCTTCTCGTCCACGGTGAAAATCGCATCGCCGCCCTCCAACTTCGCGAATCGCGTCTTGCCCTCCGCCTCCTTGCCTACGAAAAGCGTATGACTCGCCGGTTTCGTCCCGTTCGCCTGCACGGTTAGCTTGAGTGCCGGCTTATCGAGACCGTAGGACATTACATCCTTGGGTTCGGACGCGACAAACTTGACCGCTTTTAACTCGGCGACGTCGCGCACCATGTTCTCCGCCTCGAACGGCGTCGCCGTGGCCTCGAACGGGCCGGTGATCTTCCAGCTCAGTCCGTCTTTCTTGAGTCGAAAGTCATGCCCATCCTTGTGAATGGCCAACTCCGTGATGTCCTTGTCCGCGTGCTTCCACAAATCAAGCGCCCTATACGTGAGCGCATCGCGATCGAGATCGTCGTGCAAACTTTTGCGGACGGCGAAGATCGGACCGGAATCCATACGTGCGAAATACTCCTGCTTGCCCTCGCGCTGTTTGCCGATGGTAAGATTCTGTGGCGTTTTCTTGGAGTCGGCGAAAAATAGCTTCGCGCTCAGGGCGGGCTTGGCCAAACCGTAGAGTTTGTCGAGGTCTTCGTCCTTGGGATGATCGCTAACCAAATCGACCGCCTCCAACTTGGCTAGGTCGCGCACAAGACCCTCGACCTTGGTCTTCTCCAGCTCCGCTTTGCCCAGGCGCCAGTTATCCTTGTCTTTCTCCAAGGTGAAGTTTTTGTCGCCGCGTTGGATTTCGATCTTGCTCAGGTCGGCAACAGCGACATCCGTGATCTTGCGATTGCGATAAGCAATGGCCGGGCGCTCAACCAACTTCAATAGCGAATCATCGACGGCGTTGACTCGTGGCCAACCATCGACGGCGACGTAGAGCTTCTTCGCCTTATCCGTATCCTTTTCCTTCGTTTTCTCCTTAGTTTTCTCCTGCTCCTTCAAGCCGAATCGAAAGACGATCTCGCGTTTGGCTTTGGTTTTCATATCCTTCTCAGCGGTCTCTTCTTCTAAGCTCACCCTGACGACGGCGAGAGGCTTTTCCAGCCCAAGCGTCTTGAGATCGGCTTTGTCGAGCACGTCGGAATCGCGCGCCTGAAGATCCGACAGCTTGTCGAGAATCTCGCGCACGGGACCGGACTCCGCCTCCAAGGCCGCTGGTTTCTCGAACTTCCAATTATCCTTCTCTTTCACCAGGACCAGGGTCTGACCGCCGTGCTCGATGCTCAGACGCTCGACTTCACCGGTCTTGAAGCGGGCCAATTGGGCATCGCGCAGATTGCCCAACCTGACAGCGATGTCCTTGAGCTTGTCGGCCTTGATCTCGAAGATCTGGTCGTTGTCGCGCAGCTTGGCGTAGCGGTACTCTTCCGTCACCTCTTTGGGAAAAGGCTTTTGCGGAAAGCCTTGGGGATTGGGCGGCGGCGGCACGAGGACGATGCGCGAGTCGCGCCGCGACACTTTGCCGATTTGCAAGGTCGAGGTCGCGCCGTTGGGGCGGTCGACGGTCAGCGTGATCTCCGGATCCTTCAGTCCGAATTCGTCGAGCTTCTTATCTTTCTTGTCGATGAACCTCTCCGCCCACAAATCGGCGAAACCGACCAGCAGAGCTTTCAGGCGGTTTGGGTCGACGTGATCGCGCACCGGCTCCTTCATCTCCCAGCCGCCTGCCTTATCGGTCTTGACGATTTCGAAGCTCGTGTCCTGCCCCTGCACACGCACATTGTCGGCAGCAAGCTGTTCGACCTTGTCTTGGCCATCCGCGTCCTTGGCCACGTTTTCGACGGGGAACAGGCGGCGCTGCTGAAAATACTCGGCAGGCCGATCCAAAGCGGCGACCAAGCCGGGCCCGAGGCGAAGGACCTCCATGTTGTTTCCGAGGCGCAGGTATGTGGGACGGTTGAAGCGCTGGCTGTCGTCGGGGTCTTCGCCGAGCGTGAGCGTCACATCCTGCCCGCCGGCTTTCAGCGAGATGGTCAGGGCGTTGTCGGTCAGTCCAAAGCGCTTCAAGTCGCCCTCGCCCTTGATTTCAATGGGAGTGAAGCGCGAGCGCAGGCCGGTAAGAGCCGCGACGTATTGCTTGACCTCGACGGGGCGGACAGGCCACTTGCCGGGGAGCGACCACTCCTGGCCGGATTTTTCCAAGACGAAGCGAGGAGAGGAGCCGCGCTGGACTTCGATGCGGTTGAGCTTGGAGTCGGTGAGTTCCTTTTCAAGGAATTCCGATGTCGCGGATTTCGCGGACGTAGACTTGGAGCCCGGAATCCAAAACCAGCATGCCGCGCCGGCGGCGGCAAGCACGAGGAGGACTATGGTTGTCTTGAGGTTCATCGCAATCGTTCCCAAGTCTCACTTTTGTTTAGCCGCGAGCCTACGGCGAGCGCGGACGGGATGCAGTTGATCCACATTGGACCCCGTCCGCGCTCGCCGCTGGCTCGCGGCTAAACGAATCGTTAGCGCACGCCGCGCACGAGCCAGACCATCATCCCCAAGTAGAGAAACACGAGCGGCAATCCCAGCCACATGCCCCATGTCCAGAGCGCCGCTTGGCGCTCGCTCAGCTCGACGCGCGGAAACTTCCATGGCCGCGGGTCTTCATGCGCGAGCAGATCGTCGCGGCCCACCAGCCAGTTGGAAACATCGAGCAAAAGCTTTTCCTGCATCGGAGTCAAAGTCTCGCCCATGAAGACGCCGCCGTTACCGATCACCGCCAATCGCACCTTCGGCGGGGCAGACGACTTTTCGGCATCAAACCAAGAGGATGGCACCGTCGTTTCAATCGCAATCCCAATTGGAAATGGACCGCGCCGTTTCTCCTTTAGAGTTCCTTTGTCGGGATCATCCGCCTTAGGTCGCTCGAAACGCGGGACACGCTTCTCGGTGGGAAACGGTTGGTCTTCATTCCAGGAATCGCTTGAGGAGACGAGGAACACAGAACTTTCGTCGATCTTCCGCGTGCTTTTGCCAAGAAGCGTAGCCACGCCTTGGAGATTGGCGTATCCCATGGGAGCGGCGAAGACGCCCAGAGCGCCCGCCACGACTTCCTTGGGCGGCCGTACCGTTTGGAAGTACACAGGCCGCGGATGCCGTATCTTCAGACTCGCCGGGTTCTTTGAACCGAAGGCGTGACCGGCGACCTTCAGGCTGGTGCGGATCGGTCCCGAGACATTCGAGATGTCTTCCGCCCTGGTTCCTTTGCCGAGCACCGCGCCGGGCGGCCAGTCGAGATCGACCGGGGGCGGCTCGGCGGTTGTCGTCAACAGCTTGGCGACGTTGCGCTCCGCAAGCGCTTCGCCTTCCACGTTGAAGAGGATCGTCTGATTGGGAAGCTGGATGCCCAAAGAAGTCAGCAGTCCCTCCAATGCGTCGGGACCGGGCTCGTCTTCGAATAATTCGTTGGCTGGACCCAGGCAAAACAGCGCCGGCCGCCCCGACTTCAAATAGTCCTTAATCGCATCCATCTGGGCGTCGTCCAGTCCATGCACGCGGCTCGGCACGCGCTCGCCTTTGATGATGTTGAGAAGGGTCACCCGCGGCACGATTAAGAGATCGACGTCCGCCAACATGCGTTTGAACTTGGCGCGAAGGTCGGTGATGCGGCGCTGTTCCGCCAAGTTCTCGACGTTGAGCTGGCCCTTCTCCTGGAGAAGCTTGTCACGACGCCGCCGGCCTTCTTTCAAGTCAGCCTGCAAATCGTCGATGTTCTCCGCCACCAGGTTGAGGTACGCATCTCGGTATTTCTCGGTCACGTCTTCCGCGGATATGTTGCGGCCCTGCTTGCGAAGCTTTTCCAAGAGCGGCCGATCGATCAGCTTCCAGCCGAAATCCGTCTCCACCAAGGCGTAGAGCTTGTTGATCTCCGCAAGCGATTTATCCTCCCACGCCTGTTTGCGCTTGATGAGGAAGGCTCGATCGTCTTCGGTTTCCTTGATGTCCGCGTTGATGTTCTTGATTTGTGCTTCGAGCCGCTCGTAGCTGTTTTCACTGTGGGTCAAGATGGTCGGTTCGGGCCGGCCCTTCCACGTCTTCAGAATCACGTCAAGGTATTCGTAGCCGCGCGAGGCCAGCACCTTCTTGACGCCGGGCATGCCGAGCTCCTTGTCGCCGTCAACGCCCAGGATTTCATGAACGACGGCGACCGCGATGCGCGGCTTTTTCTCCTCGATGTTCAGCACCTTGTGCGCGAAGGGATCGACGCCTTGCGACGCCAGGACGAGATTGCCGTGACGCTGATTGTCGTCGATGGAAGCAATGCGGTCGAGCTGGTAGATGTCGTGAAAGGCAAGCCGCTGCACGCCCGGCGCGCCCCGCGATTGGAAGAAGATGCTGTTCTCGGGCGCCTCTTCGATGGACCTTGCCAGGCTGGGAGAGCGGGCGGCGATTTCCTTGAGCTTGTCTTTGTAGTCTTTCTTTTGAATGTCGAGCACCTGCACATGAAAGCGCGGACCAAGCTCCTGGAACTGCTCGGCCAAGTCCTTGACCTTCTCGACGATTTTGCGCTCGGCGGCGGCATCGTAGTCATCTTGCGTGATCTCGCCGGAAACCCCAAGGGTCGAATGACGCACGAAGACGACGATGTCGGTTTCGGTCTGCAGCCGGCCCAAGTCCTCGCGCAGTTTCTCCGGCAGCGTGAAAGTTCTTCCTTCGGTCCAGTCGAACCGCTGATAGAATCGGAATGACGCCGCGTTGACGCCGACCACGAGGACCACGACGAGGGCGACTTGCAGAAAAACGTTGGTCCCCATGGCGCCGCGGCCCGAAAAGAAGAAGCGGAAGGCGCCGGCAAGCTCCACCAATAGCGCCAAGAGCGCCGCGCCTCCGCCGGCGAGCGCGATGACGTCGCCGACTTGGTCGCCAACGACCCATCTCCAGAATAGGCCGAACAATGCCGCCATGAACCCGGACACGCCGATAAGGCGAATCACCAGGTGCATGCGCGAACGCCAAGACGAGCCTTTCACCGCCATCGCCGGCTCTCCAAACTGCGAACCGTCAGAAACAACCACAATAGCGTTGCTGACAAATAGAAGACGATTTGTCGGGTATCGACGATGCCTCGGCTGAAGTTGCGTTCGAAGTGCAAGGGCACGGTGATGTAAGACAGCACCTTACCCAAGAGACTGCCGCTGTCGAGGTCCGCCCGCCACACGCCGCCGACAACGAAGATCAAACTCAAGAACAGCGTAATCAACGCCGCCACGATTTGGCTGCGAACAAGGCTGCTAATGAATAGTCCAAGCGCCAGAAACATCGCGCCAGCCGACAGCACGCCGAGATAAGACGCCGCCACCGGCCAGGGATCGATGCCGACTTGCCACGTCTTCCAATCGAGATCGAGAAGAACGGGCAGATAAAAAAGAGTCGGCAGCCAAAGAACAACATAAAAACCAAAGCACGCCAGGAACTTGCTAAGGACAATCTGCCAGTCACGAAGTGGAGCGGTCAAGAGAACTTCGAGCGTGCCGGAACTTTGCTCCTCGGCGATGAGCCGCATGGTGAGGAGCGGGGGAATGATCAGGAACACCATCCAGAAAAGCAGAAACTGAATGACGCCCTCGATCTCGGTCAAATCGCCCAGGCCGAGCATCTGCCGCATTGGATATTCAATCCCGAGCGGGCCGGTCGCGGTAAGTTGCACGAGCGTGCGTGAAAAAAGATAGCCGGTGACCGCGAGAAATATCGCCAGCGCAACGTAACCGATCGGCGAAAGAAAGTACGCGCCGAACTCGCGGCGAAGAAGCGTCATCGTCGAGCGCATGGACTGCTACTCCTGCTCCGTAATCTCCACGAACAAGTCTTCCAGGGTGGGCCGTTCCGGGCGCAGCTCGCGAAGGCCCCAGCCTTTCTCGCCGGCCAAGGTCGCTAACCGAGGAGCGAGCGTTTGCACATCAGGCGATGGAAAGCGCAGGCGCGTCCCTACCGCGACTTGCTCGGAGATCACGCGGTCGCATCCCGGAAGATCGAGAACCAGATCGGGATCGATCGCATGGTCGAAGACCGCGATCAGACTCTCCTTCTCGCCGGCGCGGCGGGCGAGGTTTTCGAGCGAGTCGGCCGCCACGACCCGGCCGCGGTTGATGATGATCGCGCTGTCGCAGGTCATCTCCACTTCAGAAAGAATGTGCGTGGACAGGAGGATCGTGTGCTCTTGGCCGAGTTCTCGGATCAATTCGCGCGAGGAGCGGATTTGCGTCGGGTCAAGGCCGGAGGTCGGCTCGTCGAGTATCAAGACCGGCGGCGATGCGAGCAAGGCGTCGGCCAAGCCAACGCGCTGCCGATAGCCCTTCGACAACGTGCCGATGAGCTGGCGGCGGACATCGTTCAGCCAGCAGCGCTCCAGGACAAAGTCGATCCGCTGCCGCCGCAATCGTCCATAAACACCTTTGAGCCCGGCGCGGAATTTCAGGTACTCGTTGACGCGCATTTCTTTGTACAAGGGGCAATTCTCGGCCATATAGCCGATGCGGCGGCGCACTTCCACGGAGTCCCAGAAAACATCAAGGCCCGCGATGGTCGCCTTGCCGGAGGTAGCGGTGAGATAGCCAGTCAGGACGCGCATCGTCGTGCTTTTGCCAGCGCCGTTGGGGCCGAGGAAGCCGACGATCTTCCCTGCGGGCACGTCAAACGACACGTCCCGAACGGCAGCGTAATCGCCATAGTATTTGGTGAGCTTGTCTACGTGGATCATGAAACAACCTCAAGATCCGTGGCAAAGCGCGGGGATCGAGAATTAGACGTTGCAACCATCCGAAGGATTTTGGCGGATTCAACAGGCGAATTCCGGAGAAGGTAGGATTAGGCTTCCCCTTAATAGACGGCAAGAGTGCGGTTGGCTCACTGATTCCGGCAGTTTTGATACAATTGTGTTACGTTACAAGCAGACGCGCAGTGGAATGAAGAATGGACTTGCAGAACGCCCTGATCGATTGGGACGATCCGAATGACGAGGCCAGCAACGCGGCCCACGTTGCGGAGCATGATCTGAGTACGGAAGAAGTGGAGTCAGTGCTACGGGGCGAAAACACGCGGTTTGATGTAAGCGACAGATCTGGACGACCGATTGCCTTCGGCTACACAAGCACGGGCCGATTCATCGCACTCGTGTTTGAAGTGCTGAACTGGGACGATCCGCTTGTTATTCGCCCGATCACGGCTTATGAGGTCTCGGAGCCTACGGAGTAAAGATATGAAGCCAACGACAAAGCCGACGCGAACTGCCGAGCAGCGGGCGGAAGAAGAGGCTGTCCGCCGACAGCACAAGGCGAACCCGATTCGTGAGTGCCCGGCGGGAACAATTAATCGCAATAGTTTTGCCGCGATTCTGCGCTTACTGGCACGCCTCAAGGCGCTCCGAGAGAGCCAGGGACTGACTCTTGCCGACTTAGCTGAGCGGATGGAAATGGACGCACCAGCGCTATCCCGTTTGGAAACGGGTAAGATGTTGAACCCCACACTTGCGACTTTGCACAAATGGGCGGAAGCGCTCGGGCAGAAGCTGGAAGTGGACTTGTCGCCGAGCACATAGGAGGTGAAATCGTGAGAACGGCCATTTTGGTTGAGAAGCTGGGAGATAAAAGGTATCGGGCCAGCACCGCGCATCCAATCCCGCTGGAGTCGAAAGGGCGCAGCCGAGAAGAGGCTGTCAAGCGGTTGTGTACGATGGCGCGGAAGAGGCTAGCCGCGGGACAGTGGCGTCAGGTATCGCTGCCGGGGCCGCCGGATGCAAATCCCTGGATCGCTTTTGCCGGCATCTGGAAAGACCATCCCGATACAGACGACTTCTTGAAAAACATAGCTGACTATCGCCGATCGATGGATAGCGCGGATGGTTCCGCATGACGACCTACGCGCTGGACACGGACACCGCCACGTTGCTTTTGCGCGGGCACGCGAAGGTGTGCGTGCACGCGGCCAGAGTAGAGCCAGAGCAACTTTCTGTGACGATTGTCACGGTCGAAGAGGTGCTTACGGGCTGGTATAGTCAGATTCGGCGCGCAAAGAAAGACGAGCAAGTGCTACGAGCCTACGCGGCGCTGCAACAAGCAATTGAGTTCCTGGGGCGAATCCGAGTTTTGCCGATGGACTTGGATGCCTGGCGCCGTTTCCAGCAATTCCGGAAGGGGAAGCATCACATTGGCACGAACGATTTGAAAATGGCGGCAATCGCTCAGCGCCACGGATCAACTCTGGTCACGCGCAATTTGCGCGATTTCCGAAGAATTCCCAGCCTCGTGCTTGAAGATTGGTCATGATTTAACCGATCCACTTGTCAAGTGGGACGTGTCCAATGCTTGTCGGGCTCGATTTGCTGACCTTCGCGTAAAAGGGACGGACGATCTCGACTTCAGCATAGGTTCCGGCGGCATTTTGCCACTCGAAAATCATGCGGTCAGCGATTACGTTCGAGATTCCCAACTCGCCGTAATGGCCCCAGACTCTTTCTTGTATTCAAGAAACAGATACTTGCCGTTCGCAGATTTCGCCTGAAGCCATGTTGCCGGATTATTCTTGTCGCCAGAATAGGCGCTCACGGTAACGTCGAGCTTTCTGACTCTTAGTTTGTCGATTTGCACAAGAGTTTGCACAAGAGCCGCAGACTTGAATTCCCCTGGCGACGGAGCCTTTGGAAATACAACGGCACAGGTCAGCCACTTCCGTTCGGGCTTGATACCAGCGAGCGTCTTGCCTTCTTCGATCTTTACGAAGTACGCGCCCTCATCCTTGTTTGTGCTTTTCAGCCCGTCTCGTTCTGCCATCGTCATAATCCGTCCTTCCTTCGGGGAATAGGCGAGTGGGCCGCCGTACTTCTTGTCCGGAAGCGTAATGTCGTCGTTGTCGAAGGCCATCGCCAAAATCTCTCGGCTGCTATCTTTGGCGACGGCCTTTTCGAGCGCCTTTCTCACGATCTTGGCTGCACCTTCGGATGACGTGGGCAGTTTTCGAAATATCACTTCCACGGTGGTCAATTCGTCGTTGCTCTTGACCTCGACGCGGTAGTCCCCGAAGTCCTCATTGCTGACGAGGGCCAGTGCTTTGGATTTAGGCTTGTTTTTCGTCTTTGATTGTTGTGCTTGGGGCGTACTTGCATTTTGGCATGCGGTGATGAGTAAGGCTGATGTAATGATCAGGAATCCAAGGAATCTGCACATGGTCACTCCAATAACTGACCGATGCACCACTAGTGCCGCCTGACATCGATCGGGAACATGGACTACTTTTTTGCAGGGGTATTGTCTTGCGCCTTTTCCTTAATCATTCCAGCCTTCAAAGACTTCGACGGCGCGCTATGAAGTGGAGTCGGTGTCTTCATTCACGTTACTTTTCTTCAGGGCCACGACGGTTCCGCAGATGACACCACCTGCAAGAACGAGCCCAAGTAGGGACACCCAGACGGTCCCAGGAAGCGACGCTATCCAAGAGACTGCTGCGGTGACGATTAGAATTAGCGCGTACCCGGCGACACCGATGCCTACCAACCATGCTGACACTTTGGCAATTTTTTTTCTTCGTCGGCTACGGATTTCCAATTCTTCGGACGAAAGAATGCGGACAGCTTCTCGTGATCGTGAGCGTTTGGATTCCCCGGTCACGGATTTCGGAGGCGTGGATGGCCTTCGAGATCGGCTGCCCAGCAGCCAGTCGAGCGGGTTGCTGATTTTGACATTTTTCCGACCTGATAGAGGCACGCCGGTGGCGCGAGAGATTTTTCGCTGAGCGTTGCTCAGGCCGCTGGTCCGCTTCCACCAGTTCTTGCCGTATCCGAAAGCCATAATGGAGCCTCCTTAGCGCTGTTGGGATACGATAACGCATGCGGCGGCTATTTCAAGCAAATTCAGGAAATCACTTCTGTGCAGTGCGCGGGTGATTTCCGAGCGCCCCCAGCTTAACGCGCCTCTTACGCCATAATCTCCCGTATCGGCTCCGCCCCTTCCACGCCGACCAGTTTCTGATCCAGCCCGTTATAGAAGTACGTCAGCCGGTCCGTATCCAATCCCATCAGGGTCAGCATGGTGGCGTGAAGGTGTTTGACATGGAACGGCTTCTCGATGGCGGCGCTGCCGAGTTCGTCGGTGACGCCGACGCTTGTTCCGCCTTTGACGCCGCCGCCGGCGAGCCACATCGTGAAGCCGTACGCGTTGTGATCGCGGCCTGTGCCGGTGGCGTATTCCGCGGTGGGCTGCCGGCCGAATTCGCCGCCCCAGACCACCAGCGTCTCGTCGAGAAGGCCGCGGCGCTTGAGGTCCGTCAAGAGACCGGCGATGGGCAGATCGGTTTCGCCCGCATGGAGTTCATGGTTCACCACGAGGTCGCCATGGGCATCCCAGTTGGCGTCATTGTGATTGCCGCCGGAATAGATCTGAATGAAGCGAACGCCGCGCTCGACCATCCTTCTCGCCAACAAACACTGCCGGCCGAAGACCGCGGTGCGGCGATTGTTGAGACCGTAGAGAATGCGTGTCGCCTCGGTTTCCTGACGCAGATCGACCGCTTCGGGCGCCGAGCGCTGCATGCGAAAAGCAAGTTCATAAGCGGCAATGCGCGCCCGCAAGGCGGTGTTGTCTGATCGAGACGCCAGATGGTCGTCGTTGTATTCGCGCAGCACATCAAGCAATTGGCGCTGCTCGGCTTCGCTTGTTCCTTGAGGCCGATTGAGGTCGAGAATCGGCGTTCCTTGCGAATTGATGATGGTGCCTTCGTAGTAAGCGGGCATATAGCCGCTCGACCAATTCTTGGCGCCTGAGATGGGTCCGCCCCGAGGATCGAGCATGACGACGAAGCCGGGTAGATTCTCGTTCTCCGAGCCTAGGCCGTAATTGAGCCACGAGCCCATGCACGGGCTGCCCGAGAGAATCTTGCCGGAGTTCATCTGCAACATGGCCGAACCGTGGATGGGCGAGTCGGCTGTCATCGAATGGATGAAGGCCAATTCGTCGACGTGTTGAGCCATGTGCGGGAAGAGATCGCTGACCCAATGGCCGCACTCGCCGTATTTTCTGAAGTTCCAACGCGGCTCGACGATGCGCCCCTGGTTACGATGTCCGCCACGGCCAAACGTGCGAACCTGAACCGTCTGATTGTCGCGTCCTTTCATGGCCGGCTTGTAGTCGAAGGTGTCGATGTGGCTGGGGCCGCCGTACATGAAGAGGAAGATGACGCTCTTGCATTTGGCGGGGAAGTGCGGCCGGCGCGGCGCTAGAGGGTTGGCCATCGGGGTGCCATCGGCGCGAACGTGCTGGCGCGCGAGGAATTCGTCGCCGAGCATCGCCGCCAGGGCCACCGACATGAAGCCGCCGCCCGATTCCCAGAGGAATTCGCGACGGGTGCGGCAACAGAAATTAGGAATGCGATTCATGGCGCTTTCTCCGGCGTTTAGCGAGGAGCCGCAGGCGACCGAGGGGCGGTCGCCTGTGGCTCCCCGCTAAACGATCAGTCTAGAAACACAAACTCGTTCAGATTCAACGCCAACAAGCAAAATCTTCGTAACGCCTCGTCTGCTGACAAGCTATGCCGTTCCTGCATGTCGCTCAGGAATCGGACGCCGCGGTCGATCTCGGCTTGCGTCGGAGTTCGTTGCGTCGTGCGGCGTAGGGTCAGCTTCACCTGATCGGCGGGCGTCGTCGCGCCCTTGCGCACATGATCCGCGAATATCTTCGCCTGCTCGTTTAGAAACTCGCTATTGAGCAATCCGAGAGCTTGCGTCGGCTGGGTGGTCGTAAAGCGGACCGGACAAGGCGCGTCGGTGTCGGGAACGTCGAAGTTCACCAAAAACGGCACTGCCAGCGAACGCTTGATGTGCACGTAGACGCTGCGCCGGGCGCGTTCTTCCGGAGTCGACGCTCCCCAGCCGTTGCCCGGCACCGATTGGCCCGCAAGCACCTCTTTGGGGATCACGGGAAAAACGCTCGGTCCGCCAACGGCTTTGAGATTCAGATTGCCTGACGCCGCCAAGATGGAATCGCGGATTTCCTCGGCCGAGAGCCGGCGCATGTTGAAACGCCAGAAGTGATCATTTTCCGGGTCTTTGGCGAGGGCGGCGTCATCGGCCCTAGCGGACATCTGATACGTGTTCGAGAGCATAATGAGCCGGTGAAGATCGCGCAGCTTCATGCCGCCGGCGATGAATTCGGATGTCAGCCAATCGAGCAATTCCGGGTGCGTCGGCGGATTGCCCATGTAACCGAAGTTGCTGGACGAGCGGACGATGCCGCGGCCGAAGTGCCACTGCCAGATGCGATTGACCCAGACGCGATAGCTGAGAGAGTTATTCGAGTCGGCGATCCAATCGGCCAAGACGCGGCGCCGACCGGCACTATGCGGGAACGGACTCTCCTTTGGCACATTCGCCTTCGCATCGGTCAGCACCGTGGGAAAGCCGGGCTCAACTTTGTCGCCCTTCGCTTGAGGATTGCCGCGCGCGAGCACAAATGTCTCTTTCGCGACGTTGCCGAATTCTCCAACGCAAAGTGCCCGGTTCATGGCGGACGGTTGTTCGCGCCTTATCTTCTCGCGCTGTTTTTGCAGGGCCTCGTATTTCGCAAACTCATCCGCATCGATGAGTTTGCCTACGTTTTTCTTGAGGATGAGCGGCCGGTTCTGGTCGAAATTGAAATCATCCCGTTCGCCGCCGGCCAGCTTTGGTTTGACGGCGTCTTCAATTTCGGCGATCTGCTTCTCCGTTTCGCTCAGACGCTTCTTGATGGCGGCGATTTCGCTTTGGAGCTTCTTGATCTCTTCGGGCGAGCCGATGGGCCTTAGATCACCCTTGTCGCCATAGCGGCGAATGTTATGGAAGAAGGCGAGGAAGCGATAGTAATCCTTCTGCGGGAACGGATCGATCTTGTGGTCGTGGCAACGGGCACAGCCGACGGTCAGGCCGAGAAACGCCTGGCCCGTCGTGTTCGCGATGTCTTCGAGATCGTCGTAGAAGGCCAGCAGCTTGTCGGGCGCCTCGTCATCCCAGATGCCGAGCCGGTAATAGCCGGTGGCGATGAGCGTGTCGGGCGTGATTTGGTCGAGTTCGTCGCCGGCGATCTGCTCCCGGATGAATTGGTTGTAAGTTTTGTCCTCGTTGAAGGCGCGGATCACATAATCGCGGTAGCGCCAGATAAACGGCTTGGCGCTGTCGCGCTCGAAGCTGTTGGTCTCGGCATAACGGACCACATCGAGCCAATGCCTGGCCCAATGCTCGCCGTAATGAGGAGAGGCGAGGAGGCGATCGAGCAGACGCCCATAAGCGTCGGGCCGGTCGTCCTTCATGAATGCGTCGACTTCCTCGGGCGTCGGCGGCAAACCGATCAGGTCGTAATAAACGCGGCGAAGTAGGGCGCCCCGGTCAGCGGGCGGCGCGGGCTTGAGGCCGGCAGCTTCGAGCTTCGCGAGGATAAATGCGTCGATGGGGTTCTTGACCCAAGCGGTGTCCTTCACTTCGGGTTTGGGTGAGCGCGAAACGGGGCGGAATGCCCAGAAATTCTTGGCGGCATCATCGACTACCGGAACGCCGTGCGTCGCCTTGACCTTGCTGGACGACCACGGAACGCCCATCTTCACCCACTTGGTGAGGATGTCGATCTGCGATTGCGACAACTTGCCCTTGGGCGGCATCTCGAGATCGCGATAGTTGATGGCGTCCAGGATGAGAGATTTATCGGGCGTTTTCAGCGACACCGCGGGGCCGCTCGCTCCACCCTTGAGAACGTCGTCGCGGCTGGTGAGGCGCAGCTTCCCCTTGATCTTGCTTTCGGCGCCGTGGCAGCGGAAGCAATTCGCCTGGAGGATCGGTTTCACTTCTTTCTCGAAGAACTTTTCCTTCTCCGGATCGTGGCTCGTTTTCGGAGTGGCGCCGCCGGCGTGAATCTCAACAAGCGCGAAGCCTGCGCCCAACAGCGCGAAAAGCAGGCCCACAAATAGAAGTTGCCGTTTCATGGTTTAACCCCCAGGATTCGCTTTCGCTCATCCTGGGGCTTGGGGACGATCCTGGGGCTTGTGGTTTGTTGGAGGTTATTTTACCACGGAGAAGGCGAAGATGCAGGTGTGGCGGTAGGTTTCGCCCGGGCGAAGCACGGGAGAGGGAAAGGCGGGCTCATTGACGGCGTTGGGAAAGTTCTGCGTTTCAAGGCAGACGGCGCTGCGCTGATTGTAAGTCTTGCCGTCCTTGCCTTTTTGGCCCTTGAGGTAGTTGCCGGTGTAGATCTGAATGCCGGGCTGATCCGTATACACGGTTAGTAGTCGCCGCGACCCTGGGTCGCCGAGCTTTGCCGCCAGGACGACTTTGCCTTTCTGGTGATCCTTAATCACGAAGTTGTGATCCAGCCCGATGGCCGACGTCTTGATAAGCGTTTCGACATTCTGGCGCATCGGATGCGGTTCGGTGAAGTCGAGAGGGGTTCCTTTTACATCGGCGATCTTGCCTGTCGGGATCAGCGTGTCATCGGTCGGCGTGTACTTGTCAGCACTGACAAACAGTTTGTGATCCAGCACCGAGTCCGAGCCGGCGCCGGCGAGATTGAAATAACTGTGGTTGGTGAGGTTGATCGGCGTCGCCTTGTCGGTCGTGGCCATGTACTCGATTTTCAGCTCGTTGTCGTCGGTAAGCGTATAGAGAACTTGAAAGGCGACGTTGCCGGGATAGCCTTCCTCGCCGTCGACACTCGTGTACGCAAATCGGATTGAGCAAGCGGGATCTTCCTTTCTCCGCTCGGGCAGCCAAATCACCTTGTCCAGGCTTTTCTTGACGCCGCCGTGCAGGTGATTGGGATCGTTGTTGATCGCGAGCTTGTATTCCTTGCCGTCGAGGGTGAACTTTCCCTTGGCGATTCGATTGGCGACCCGGCCCGTGACGCAGCCGAAGTATTGATTGGCGTCGGACTCATAGCCGGCGGCGTTATCGAAGCCCAAGACGACGTTGGCCAGCTTGCCGTCTTTGTCGGGCACTTGGAGTTCGGCGAGGGCGGCGCCGCGCGTAATGAACTTGGCGACCATGCCGTTCTTGTTGGTGAGCGTAACCATCTCGACCTTCTCTCCGCCGGAAGTCTTGCCGAACGCGGCCGGTCCGGAGAACTTGCCGCCGCCGCTGGCATTCGCGGCGAAAGAGCACAGGGCCAATGAAGCGAACCAAAGGACGCGCATCATCATAACGGCTCGGATTAATCGTCCAAGCCCGCACGCGAGTCTTCGAGCGTGCGGGGTTCCGCGGGTCATTTGTTCGGATACGGCTTTTGCCAGAAGTTCTCGCCGCTGAGGTTCATCTCGGGCTGCGTTTCGATGGTGACGTCGCCCATGACCTTGCACTGGCACGACAGCCGCATTTCGTCCTCAAAGCCGACGTTCAACAGCCTCAAGGCGAACGTACCTTTCTCAAAAATGGTCTTTGGACTGAGATTTTCTCCGCCTTTCTTTACCAAAACCTTGCAAGTGCCGCACAGGGCATGCCCAAAGCAGTTGAGGTAGCGGGCCATCCCGGGATAGACCTCGATGGCGCGCTTGCGGCACTCATCGCGCAGATTAGCGCCGACGGGGACCTCGTATTCGGTTTTTTCTTTGACGAGTGTGACCTTCGGCATGAATGCAATTCCCTGCAATGATGCGCGGGGGCGATTTTCGGATGATTGTACGAATCGCCCGAAGTCGGTCCACCCGTTTAGTGCTGAGCCGAAGGCGACCGCGGCCAGGGGGTCGCTTGCGGCTCCCCGCTCAACTATTCCAATTCTTCAAGCGAGCGAGGCCAATCGTCTTTGAGGAGGCGCGAAAGGGAGCGATCCGCCAGAACCTTTCCGCCGGTTTGGCAGCGCGGGCAATAGTTGGTTTCATTGTCGGCATAGACGATGCGCTGCACAGGCGCTTGGCACACAGGGCACGGTTTGCCAAAGCGGCCGTGCACCGCCATGTCGGGCCGGAACGCGGTCACCTTCACGGGGAAGCCGTCGCCGACGTCGGTTCGCAAGCGCTGCGTCCAATCGTGCAAGGTTCCGCGCGCGCTGTCGAACAATCGGGTGATTTCATCCGGCGTCATCCGCTGTGTCCGCGTCAATGGCGAAAGGCGTGCGCGGTGCAGGATCTCGTCCGAGTATGCGTTGCCGATGCCGCTGAACAAGCGCGGATCGGTGAGGGCCCGCTTGAGCGTATGGTTTTGGCGCCGTAAAGCGGAAGCGAATTCCTGCGCCGAGGCCGTCGCGACTTCAAGGCCGCCCCGGTCGAAGGCGCCGAGTCCAGCTTCTCCTTCAATGAGATGCAGAGAGGCGCGTCGCTTGGTGCCTGCCTCGGTCAGGGCCAGCGTTCCCGTGTCGAAGCTGAAGAGGGCAAGCGCGCTCTTCCCGGGCGGTTTCCCTCCGGGGGCAGTCCACTGGAATCGACCCGCGATCATCAGATGGATGACGATGAAGAGTTCGCCTTCAAGCTCGAAGACGATGCGCTTCCCGATGCGGCGAAGCCCCGCGACGGTGCGGCCCTCCGACGCGGCGAGTGGCGGGGCGACACTGCGGAGCAGGAATGGACTGTTGATCCTAGTCCGTTCAAGCCGGGCCTCGAGCTGTGCCTGGAGCTGCGATGTCGTCGATGAAGCCGATCGTTCCCGAAACCAGCAATCTGCATGTCACCCGGTTCGAGCCGCTCGAGGCGCCCCGTGCGCTGCTGGCGGAGCTCCCGATCACCAGGCGGGTGGCCTCGACCGTGCTCGATGGCCGAGTGGCGCTGCGCCGGATTCTCGCCGGCGAGGATCGCCGGCTGCTCGTCGTCGTGGGACCCTGCTCGATTCACGATCCGGCGGCGGCCCTCGAATATGCGGGACGGCTCGCCCATCTCCGGGAGGCGGTGGCGGGAACGCTTTGCGTGGTAATGCGGGTCTATTTCGAGAAGCCGAGGACCACGATCGGATGGAAGGGTCTCATCAACGACCCGCATCTCGACGGCACGCGCGAC
>JACPZP010000036.1 GCA_016195405.1 Planctomycetota bacterium
GATGAAGCGAACCAGTCCATCATCCATGGATTCTTCCGAGACAAATACGCCATCCGAGATCGTGGAAAGACCAGCCAGTGCATTCGTCAACAAAACGCCATCCGGGAAAAACCTTCCAAGCCCGTTCGATTTGACTCGGCCGCCAACGACGATGGTGAACTCACTTTTCACCTGGTTGTGCATGAAGACTTGCTCCATGGAGAAGTCCACCCAGACTTCACCATTAAAGAAGGAGATCCGGCCGTGCTCGGGAAAGTCGTCCGAGTGAGCCCAGCGGCGGAATGACCTGAGGTCCGTCACCCAACCGGGGATGCGAACGCGATCGTCTTCCAGTGCGAGTGTGGTCATTTTGTCCTCAAACGATAGCGCAATCATCATACCTACCGACGATCCTCGCACGCAACGAAAACTGACGAGACCGACAAAGCTTTGGCCACAACTTATTTTTCTGCGCTCGCAAGAAGCGGCATTCGTGAAAAGCATGGCGTAAACGGCACGCTCATCATGCTTTAACATTTTTCTTGCAATTCAGGCGCGAAACAGGCAAGATATTTACAAACACCCAGGCGTGGGTCGGCTCTTCCCAGGCGGGTTGTTTTTGCTACACTTTCTCCGGCCTCGGATGACAACCAGGATGTTGCCTCAAGGCAGGTAAGATCATGTCGGCGCCCGCAACGGTCGCGTCCTTTCTCGAACTCGTAGAGCGCAGCGGCCTTCTGGAAAAGGCCGCTCTGGAATCTTGTTGCGCGGAAATCGAGAAGCAAGGCGCCCTACCCGAAAATCCCCGCGCGCTTGCGGACCTCATGATTCGCGGCGGCGTGCTCACGAACTTTCAGGCGGAAAAGCTCCTAGTCGGTCGGTGGCGCGGTTTTTTGATCGCAGGCAAATATCGCTTGCTGGAACGGCTCGGCGCCGGCGGGATGGGAGCAGTTTATTTGTGCGAACATGTGCTCATGGGCCGGCGGGTAGCCCTCAAGGTGCTGCCGATCGCACAGGCCGCGGACCAAGCTTCCTTGGCCCGCTTCTATCGCGAAGCCCGCGCCGTCGCCCGGCTCGACCATCCCAATATCGTCCGCGCACATGACGTCGATCACGAAGACAAGCTGCATTTCATTGTGCTCGAATTCATCGACGGCGTCAACTTGCACGACTTCACTAAGAAGAACGGCGTTTTGAGTCCTGAGCGCGCGGCGCATTTCATCCGGCAAGCTTCTCTTGGCCTGCAACATGCCCATGAGGCGGGCCTCGTCCACCGCGACATCAAGCCCGGCAACCTGCTCTTGGACCGCCAAGGCGTGGTCCGGCTGCTTGACATGGGCCTGGCGCGCTTCTTCGACGACGACGGCGGCGCCTTCGCCAAAGAGTACGAGCAAGGCTACTCCATCGGCACGGCCGACTACATGGCGCCCGAGCAAACGCACGACTACCGCGTCGATATCCGGGCCGACATCTACAGCTTGGGTGGAAGCCTGTATTATTTGCTCGTGGGCAAGAGCCCGTTTCAGGACGGCACAATCTCTCAGAAAATGATCTGGCACCAGGTCCGCCAACCCAAGCCGGTGCGGCAACTTCGACCTGAAATCCCGGCGGGCCTGGCGGCGGTTTTGGATCGCATGATGGCCAAGGAGCCGTCGCGCCGTTACCAGGTTCCCGCGGAAGCAGCCCTGGCCCTTTCCGAGTTCGTTCCCGGCCCGATCGCTCCGCCAACCTCCGAAGAGATGCCGCCATTAGTCAGCGCCGGCCTGGGCACCCCCGCCAGCCAGGCGACGCAAACGACGGCGCCGCGCACACCGGGAAGCATCACTCCCAAATCCTCCAATGGCGCCCTTCTTCCAGGCGCCCGCGCCACGCAGCCAAAGAGCGCGCCGGGCCTCTCGGTTTAGCAACTCTCTCCAAGCCCGCAGATGAGCGCAGCGAATCTGCGGGGTAATCAGCGCGCGCAGAGTGGCACCCACGCCCGCTCGAAGACTCACCTGCGGGCTTGGCATATATATTGATGTCGATGAACATTCTCGCGCTGGATATCGGCACGTCCTCGGTCAAGGCCGCCGTGCTCGACGTCGAAACCGGCAGGCCACAGGGCGGCATCGTGCGCGCGGAATACGCGCTCGACGCTCCCTGTCCCGAAGCGGCGGAAGTCCCTGCCGAGCGTTTGTGGCAATCGGTCGCGTCGGCGGCGCGGGCGGCAGTGCGACATGCCGATGTCGCCGGCCAACCGGGACGCGACGTGGCCGGCGTGGGTCTATCTTGCATGACCCCGGCGCTGGTGCTCCTGGACAAGGCCGATCGGCCTCTGAGGCCCATCTGGACGCACCTCGATCGCCGCGCACGCCCCGCAGCGCGGCAAGCATGGGCTGCCGTCGGTGCCGAGTTTCTACACGTCGTCGGCAATCGGCCGCTGCCGGGCGGGATCAGCGTCTTAGGCTACCGGCACATGCTGACGGAACATCCCTATCTCATTCAGGAAGTCGGTTCCTACCTCCACGCCAACGGCTGGCTCGCCTTCCACATGACCGGGACGAAAGCCTTCGATCCCGCGAACGCCTCGTTCACCGGCGTCTTCGGCACCATGACCGATCGAGCATGGTCGAAGCGATGGTGCGATTACTTCGAAGTGGATTCGGAATGGCTTCCCCCAGTGGTGGACGGCGCCGCCACCGTCGGCGCCTTACGTTCCCAGGCCGCAGCCGAGCTTGGCGTGCCCGGAGGGATTCCAGTCAAGATCGGCACGGCGGACACGTCCTGTGCCGTGCTGGCCGCGGACATGGCGCCGGGAGACCTGCTGCATGAGGTCGGCACCACACAAGTGCTCGCCGTCCTGACCGACAAACCCGCGCCGTCACCGCAACGGCTGACCCGGCTCTTCGGCGTCGGCAAGAGCTTCGTTCACGTGGCCCACAACCCGGTAGGCGGCGTTGCGCTCGAATGGATGCACCGGCTCTGCTTTCGGGAGCAATCCACCACCGAGTTTTTTGAGCAAACCGTGCCGCAAGCTCTAGAGCGGCAGACGCGCGTGAGCCTCGATCCGCCGTTTCTGGGCGGCGACCGCTTGGAAATTGAAGCCCATCGCGCTGCCTTCCGAGACCTGGAGCTGGCGAGCGACCGACTGGACCTACTGGCGGGCGTTCTCCAGGCCATGGTCCTCCGTCATCAGCAAGCCGTCGCCGCTCTAGGCCAAGCAACCATGTTCCGCCGGATTTTCCTCAGCGGCCGCGGCGCCGACTTGGTCCACAAGCTTCTTCCCGAATACCGCTCTGCCAACGTCCAAATCCTTGAGGAAGGCTCACTGCGTGGGGTGGTCCGGTTGTTCAGCTAGACTTCGTAGCGGAATTCTTGCGAATTCCGCTACATCGATTTGGATATCATCGGGAGTTTGGAAAACGTGGGCGGAGAGGAATTAGTAGACGTCATCGACGCCGCCGGCCGCACTGTCAGCGTGGCGACGCGGGCTGAGATGCGCGCTCGCCGGCTGCCGCACCGTTGCGTCTACGTGCTTGTTTTCAACAGCCGCGGCGAGTTGTTTGTTCATCTGCGGACCGCGGCCAAGGACATTTTTCCGTCGCATTGGGACGTGGCGGTGGGCGGCGTCTTGGCCGCGGAGGAATCGTTCGCAGAAGGCGCCCGCAGGGAAGTCCGCGAGGAACTCGGTCTCGAACTCAATACCGAGGAGTTGTTCCCTTTCCACCATGAAGACGAAGCCACTGTGGTGCAGGCGATGGTCTATCGAACGGTGCATGACGGCCCGTTTCAGCTGCAAGCGGAGGAGATCGTTCGCGGAGAATTCTTGAGTTTGGCGGAAGTACGGCGCCGCGCGCAAGATATGCCATTCTGCCCCGATGGGCTGGCGGTCCTGTCGGAATTCTTGCGTCGTGGATTGTAGACTAGCGCGCTAACCCGCAAGCGGGGACGGCGCCGACTTCGACGGCCGCTCGACCCAAGCGCCGAACGGCTTCCTTCAGTTGCTCGATTGGCGCGACGCCATAACATAGACGGGCTTCATTCTTGGGATAGTGCCCGGCGCCGCGGACATAGCAGAACTGCCCCGGAACGTAAAGCACGCCCTCACGCAGCGCCGCCTTCAGAAATGCACTGTCCGGCCCGGTTTCGACAGGCATAGTCAGCCAGACGTACAAGCCGCCCTCGGGGCGCGTCCAGCGCAGCCCGGGCGTATCGGCGGGAAATTCCTCGGCCAACGTCTCCAAGAGCGCGTCCCGTTTGGCTCGGTAGACATCGCAAAGCCGAGCGACGTGGCGGTCGTAGGCGCCGTTGTCCAAGAGCCGGTGAACGAGATGTTGGGCCAAGTTGCACGAGCCGAAGTCATGGCTTCCCTTAAACCGTAAGAGCGGCGCCATCAGCTCCGTCGGCAACAGTCCGTAACCGATTTTCAGTCCCGGCGAGAGCGGCTTGGAGAAGGTCATGGCCAAAAGGACGTGGCGGTTGCCTTCGTCCAGGCTCTTGATGCTCGGCAAGTCGGCGCCGTCATAGCGCAATTCGCGATAGGCGGCGTCTTCGAGGATGAACAGATGGTGTTTCTTGCTGAAGCGCCGCGCCAACTCCATCATGTGCCGGCGGCGCGGCAATGACAGCGTCAGCCCGCTTGGGTTCTGGAAGTAATCGACTGTGTAGATGAGCTTCACGCGCTCCAATTCGCCGGTCTTTTCCAGATGGATCAGCAGTTCTTCAAGCGCGTTTGTATTCATGCCGGCATCGTCCATCGGCACTTGCATGGTGCGTACGCCGAGGCTCGCCAAGATGCCGTGATACACGAAATACGAGGGCGCTTCGGTGATCACGATGTCGCCCGGATCGAAAAGCACCTCGCCCAACAGGTAAAGAAGCTGCTGCGAGCCGGTGGTGATGACGACGTTGCCGGGCGTGAGCGACAGATCGGCGGGCGCCCTGCTGTCGAGTGCCGCCGCATGCGCGAGGACTTTTTCGCGCAGCTCGTGGAAGCCTTGAGTGGTGCCGTATTGAAGGGCGGCCTGCGCGGTTCGCGGGCGCGATAAAATCTCGTCGAATGCCTGGCGAACCTCATCGGCGGGAAGCGATTCGGCGTCGACCAGGCCGGCGGCCAAGCTGATGAGGCCGGGATTCTCCACCGCCTGCTGCATGAAGTAGCTGATGGGTTGGTCGTGCGTATGCCGCGCGCGAACGGACAATGGGATGTCTGAGACGGGGGCGTCCGAAGTGGGGAGTTCCATGCAGAACCTCACGTAAAGCGTTACGGCAATCTTATGCCATGGAGCCAAGCTGCGCTTGCTGTTTTGACGCCATCTTGACAAAATCCGGCTATGGAGCAAGCTCACCTTCGCCGCGCCGTGTTTCTCGACCGCGACGGAACGCTTATCGAGGAAAAAAACTACCTGTCACGGCCCGATCAGGTGCGCCTCCTGCCGGGTTCGGCGGAGGCGGTGCGGCAATTACGCCATGCGGGCTGGGCCTGTGTGGTAATCAGCAACCAGTCCGGCATCGGCCGTGGATTGTTCACGGAGGCCGATCTTGCTTCGGTGCACGCGGACATGAGCCGTCAGCTGGCGGAGGCGGGAACGAGCCTGGATGGCATTTATCACTGTCCGGTTGCGCCAGGGACTAGCGATCGAACAGTCGTCGAGCACTCCGACCGCAAGCCAGGTCCTGGAATGCTGCTGCGCGCCGCCCGAGAATTGGACTTGATTTTGGCGCAATCGTGGATGGTCGGCGACAACGTCGTCGACGTGCTCGCCGGCCGCAATGCGGGCTGCCGGGGCACGATACTGGTGCGCTCGGGGCACGATATCGCTGATGCCCTGCCCCACCTGGGCGAATACGATCTTGTGGCGGAGGACCTGGCCGAAGCCGCGCGTTGGATTCTCTCCGACACCGCCGCCAAGCCCGCAGGCGAGTCTTCGAGCCCGCGGGGTTAGAGGGAGCGAGCCCGCGGACTTAATAAAAACGCGATTGACGCCCCCCACGGGCTGTGTAAAGATGATAGATTGATTTAGGGACGCCTTACGTTCCACCGCGCCGAGGCAAGTCCCAATACTCTAGAACAAAGGAGAACACAGTCCTTGCCGCCAGGAAGTTTCGACCGTCACACACCACATGATCGCAGAGATCTTCAACGGATCAACGAACAAATCCGCATCAGTCCGGTTCGCCTGATCGGTCCGAACGGAGAGCAGGTTGGAGTCGTGCCGACGTCGCAGGCGCTGGAAATGGCCCGCGAGGCCCAGCTCGACCTGGTCGAGGTCGCCGCCATCGAACGACCTCCCGTTTGCAAGATCATGGACTTCGGCAAGTTCAAGTTCCTGCAAAAACAGAAGGCGAAGGATAAAACCAAATCGCACCAGCAGAAGCTCAAGGAAATTCGCCTGCGTCCCAAGACGGGCGACCACGACGTCGACACCAAGGTCAATCAGGCCCGCAAATTTCTCGAGCACAAGGATAAGGTGCTGGTTTACGTGCTCTATAAGGGCCGCGAGTTGCAGCACATCGAAGAGGGCAAGCGGATTCTGCAGATGGTGCTGGAGAAGCTGGTTGACATCTGCAAGGTCGAGCAGGCGCCGCGCATGGAAGGCAAACGCATGGCCGCCATGTTGGCCCCCAAGTAATTGCCGCCGGCCGCTGGTTCTCTTATAATGCCCGTTCGCACGATTCTTGAGCCCGAAGCGCTTGCGAGGGCCGCTTACTCCTCGCTAGCGCTTCGGGCTCAAAACATGATATTCGGGTTGAACATGCCGAAGCAGAAAACGCACAAAGCATCGAAGAAGCGGTTTCGAGTTACCGCCAACGGCAAGTTGAAGCGCAGCCAAGCCGGCAAGAAGCACATCAACAGCTACAAAGCCGGCAAGCGCAAACGCCACTTGCGCGCCAAGCTGGTGCAGGACACCGCCCTCGCCCTGAAATACGTGGAGCATCTTATTTAGCGGAGTTTGAACCGTTAGCGGAGCTTAACCATGGTACGCGCGCGCAGCGGCAAGACGGTGACCCAAGGCCGCAAACGCCATCGTAAGTTGACCAAGGGCTTTCGCCAGAGCCGGCACAATCTGTATCGGCAATCGCTGGTGACGCTCATCCGGGCGCGCCGCTACGCTTTCCGAGACCGCCGCGTCCGCAAGCGCGAGTTCCGCCGTCTTTGGATCGCGCGTGTCAATGCCGCCTGCCGGATGCGCGGCTTGCGTTACAGCCAACTTATCCACGGTCTGCAATTGGCGAACGTCGAGCTGAACCGGCAGACACTGGCGGAAATCGCCATCGCCGACCCGCCGACTTTCGACAAAATCGCCGAGCTTGCCAAGACGAAACTGTAGTCGCGTGATTTCAAAAGGGGACAGGACCTCACCCCTTTTGAAATCGAACCCAAGCCGCACACTTCGTGTCCATAATTCATGGCTGACCTGTCGAATCTCGAGCAGCGTGCCCGCGCCGAATTGGCCGCGTGCACCGACGAAGCGGCGCTGCGCATCTGGAACACGCGCTATTTCGGCAAGCAGGGCGAAGTAATTCTGGCGCTCAAGGAGGTCGGCAAAGTCCCGCCGGAAGAGCGTCGCGCCTACGGCCAGGAAGCCAACCGCATCAAAGAGTCTCTGATTGCGGCGTATGACGGCGCTCTTGTTAAAGAGAAAGAACTCGCGCTGGAACGCAGCCTCAGCGCGGAGGGATTAGACGTAACGCTGCCGGGGCGCACGACTCCGCGCGGCCGTCTGCACGTTTCCACGCGCATCATGCGCGAAATCTATGGCATCTTCGCCGACCTGGGTTTCCAGATTTACCGCAGCCGCGAAGTTGAAGACGACCTCACCAACTTCGAATTGCTCAACATGCCGCCGCACCATCCTGCGCGCGACATGTGGGACACGTTTCACACGACGACGCCCGGCGTACTATTGCGCACGCACACCTCTCCGGGCCAAATCCACGTCATGCGCGAGCTTTGTCCGGAGCCGATCCGCGTGATTCTTCCGGGAATGTGCTACCGCTACGAAGCGATCACCACCCGCAGCGAGATTCAGTTCCAGCAAGTGGAAGGCTTGGCAATCGGCACGAGCGTGACCATGGCCGACCTCAAGGGCACTATCACCGCCTTCGCCCAGCGATTGTTCGGTAAAGAACGGCAAGTGCGCTTCCGCTCGAGCTATTTTCCGTTCACCGAGCCGTCGATCGAAGTTGACATCGATTGGCCCAAGGACGATCCCAACGCCGACCGGCTCACCAAAGGCACGGGTTGGCTGGAAATCATGGGCGCCGGCATGGTCCATCCGATTGTCCTCAAGAACGGCGGCTACGACCCGCAAAAACACAGCGGTTTCGCCTTCGGCATGGGCCCGCAGCGCATCACGATGCTGAAATACGCCATCGACGACATCCGCCTGTTTTGGGGGAATGACGTGCGGTTTTTGGAGCAATTTTGAGAAGTACCCCCAGGATTCGCTGCGCTCATCCTGGGGCTTGGTGTGGTTAATTCAAGCCCCAGGATGAGCGCAGCGAATCCTGGGGGTAACCGCGGGAGAACCGACAATGCCCCGCCCCGGCATGGCCTGGCGCCACGTGGTGATCTCCACTTACAACAGCTGGCTTCCTGGCGACCCGCGAGGGTTTCGGTCTAAGGACCACAAGGTTCATTCCTCAGGCGATTACAAGAATCCGCCTCCCCAAGGAGAACACGCCGGCCTCCACCGCTTTAGCCAGGAGATTAGCAGCGACAAAGTGGTCATTCCAAATGATCTTTGGCCTGTTATCGGCCGAACCATCATTCAAAAACTCAAGGAGCAAGCGATCGAGGTGCTAGCTGTTTCGGTATCCGCAACACATTGCCACATTCAGGCTGAATTGCCCGTGGATCGCAAGCAAACCAAGAAGGTTATCGGCAACTGCAAGCGTGCCGCCTCTCACAAAGTTCGGGACCGGATACCAGGACAGATTTGGGGCCTGCGCGGCAAGTATGAGCTTATCGAAGATAAGCGTCATCAGCTCAATGTTTACAACTACGTATTGAAACAGAAGGACGCGTGGATCTGGTCCTTCAAGGATCCCGCTTAACCCCCAGGATTCGCTTCGCTCATCCTGGGGCTTGGGGATGTGAACGATGAAAGTTCCGGTGCAATGGTTATGTGATTATGTGGAAATCTCCGTTCCTCCCGCCCAACTCGTCGCCAAGATGACGCAGGCTGGGCTTGAGGTCGCCGGCGTTCAAGTTATTGGTCTGCCGATTCCCGAAGGTCTGCGCGTCAAGGCGGAGGACCAGGGGCCGGTTTGGGCGCGCGACAGAATTTTTGTCGCCGAGGTGCTGAAGGTCGAGAAGCATCCCGATGCCGATCGGCTCACGCTGCCAACCGTCACCTGGGGCGAAGGCAAGGTCAAACAACTCGTGACTGGTGCGCCCAACATTAAGGTCGGCGATAAGGGACAGAAGGTCGTACTCGCCCTTGCCGGTTCGGTGCTCTTTGACGGCCATTCCGAGCAAAAAGTTTTGAAGGAACTAAAGCCGGGCAAGATTCGCGGCATCCCGTCCGATGCGATGGTCTGCTCCATGCGCGAGATAGGCATCTCCGACGAGCACGAAGGCATCATCGTCCTTGAAAACGACGCGCCTGTCGGACTTCCGCTCGCCGACTTCATGGGCGACATCATCTTGGAAGTCGACGTTTTGCCCAACATGGCCCGCTGCCTATCGATGATCGGCGTTGCACGCGAAGTAGCCGCCATCACCGGCCAAAAGCTGAAGCTGCCGCCGCATGAAGTCCAGGCGAAGGGCGAGCGCATCGATGGCCAAGTGAAGATCGAGATCGAGGATGCGAAACTGTCGCCCCGTTATTCCGCAGTACTCATTAACGGAGTGAAGATCGGCCCTTCCCCTGGCTGGATGCAGCGTCGCCTTGCTTATTCGGGAATGCGGCCCATTAGCAACATCGTCGATATCACCAACTTCGTCATGCTTGAATGGGGCCAGCCGCTCCACGCCTTCGATTACGACGTGCTGGTAAAGAGGGCCGGCGGCAAGGCGCCAACCATCTTCGTTCGGCCCGCGCGGGCAGGCGAGGTTCTGATTACGCTCGACAATCAAAAACGCGAATTGACGCCGGAGAATCTGGTGATCGCCGACAACGCCGGGCCGATCGCGCTGGCCGGCGTCATGGGCGGAGCGGAAACCGAAGTGACCGACCAGACGACGAACATCCTGTTGGAATCGGCCAGCTTCGATTTCGTCAGCGTCCGCCGGACCATGAAGCAGTTCAACTTACCGAGCGAAGCGAGCGTCCGTTTCAGCAAGGGCATTCATCCGGAGACCGTCAAGCCGGCCGCCCAGCGCGCTGCCGAACTGATGCGGCAATACGCCGCCGGCGCCGTTTGTCAGGGCTTGGCCGATTGCTATCCGGCGCCCTTGCCGCCCCAGGTTGTGAACTTGAACCTGCACGAAGTCGATCGGCTTCTTGGTATGGAATTTCCCAAGGCGGAAGCGATCCGCATCCTTGAAGCGCTCGAGTTCACGGTCAGGGACAAGAGCGACGGCACGCTCGACGCAACGGCGCCGCCGCATCGCCTGGATATCCAAGTCGGCAGCGCCGATCTGATCGAAGAATTGATCCGCATCCACGGCTACGACAAGCTTCCGGCCACGCTGCTAGCTGACCGCTTGCCGCGCCAGGAGACGAATGTGCCGCTCGTGTTCGAGGAGCACGTGCGTGACATCCTGGTGAGCTGCGGACTTCAGGAAGCGATCACCTACGCCCTGACGATGCCCGAACGCGAACAGCCGCTCGCCGGCTTCGCAAATCGTGAATACGTGCGCATCAAGAATCCGATTTCCAACGAGCGCGTGGTCATGCGGCAAACTGTGCTGGCCGGCGTATTGGAAGTCGCCACTGCCAATCTGCGTCATACCGATGGCGTGACATTCTTTGAAGTCGGCCCTGTCTACGTCCCCCTGGCAGGAGAAAGACTGCCTGCGGAGCCGCGCCGTTTGGCCATCGTGCTGACGGGGAAACGGCAACCGGAGTTCTGGAACAATTCCATGATCGGGGCGGCGAAGTTGCGCGAGCCGCTTGAATTCTTTGATCTCAAGGGCATCGTCGCCGCTCTGCTGCACGATCTGCACGTGGGCGAGGCAACGTATCTGCCGTCCAAGGCGTCTCATCTGCACCCCGGCAAGTCGGCAACGCTTCTCGTGAAAGGCAAACCCCTGGGCGACTTCGGCGAGCTGCATCCCAAGGCGGCGGAAAGCTACGGGCTGGGAGGACGCACGATCCTGGTCGGAGAGCTTGATCTCGAAGGGCTACAAGCCGCGGTTCCGGTGCGCTACCAGTTCGCGCCGGTACCGCGCTTCCCGGCCGCGCTGCGCGATATCGCCATCGTGGTTCCGGAAGGCATCACGGCCGAGCGCGTGGCCGGCGAAATCCGCGCGGCCGGCGGAGAACTGCTTTGCGATCTGCGTCTGTTCGATCTTTACCGAGGCGAGAGCATCGCCGCCGGAACGAAAAGTCTGGCGTACGCGCTCACCTACCAGGCGGACGATCGCACGTTGACGGACAAGGAGGTCGACAAGGCGCACAAGAAGATCGCCGACCGGCTGAAGCACGTTCTGAAGGCGCAGATTCGAGGAGAAGAATAGAAGCTATTCGAACCAGCGCACGCGCGCGATTTCCACCAAGACGAGAAGGAACAAGCCGACGCTGATGACGGCGTTGACCTGAAAGAACGCCTGGTTGACGCGCGTCAAGTCTTGCGGCGAAACCAAATAGTGCTCGTAGACCAAAAGAATCGCTACCGAGGCTACACCGATCAGATAGATCATCCCCAGGGGCGGCGCCGCCACAAAATACAGCCCCACCAAGAGAGCGATCGTGAGCATATGGCAGAACAAGGCGACGCGGAGGGACCGTTGCGTCCCCAGCGCTGCCGGTATGCTGTGGAGTCGCGCCTTTCGATCGAAATCGGCGTCCTGGCTGGCATAGATGATATCGAAGCCGGTAACCCAGAAGAGCACTGCCAAGCCAAGGATCGTGGGTGGAAGCAAGTCGCTTAGCCCGCGAATCGCAATCCACGCCGCCAAAGGCGCCAGGCACAACGACGCACCGAGCCACACATGTGCGAGCGCCGTGAAACGCTTCGTGTACGAATAGGCGCAGATAAACAGCAGAACCGGCACGGAGAGATAGAGCGGCCACGGATTGGCTGGCTGGGCCAACAAGAACAGTGCCGTCGAAGCGATGAAGCCTGCGCCGCAAAGCAATGTGAATAGCCACACCGCGGCGACGGAGAGCTGTCCGGACGGCAGATGTCGCATTGCGGTGCGCGGATTGGCGGCATCAAGGTTTCTATCGGCGAGCCGATTGAAAGCCATAGCGGCGCTGCGGGCCAATACCATTCCGAGCAGAATCCCCAGAAGCTCGATCCATGCGAACGCACCCTTGGAATGCCAGGCTAACGCCGCGCTTAATAGCGCAAAGGGCAACGCGAACAGCGTATGGCTGAAGCGGATCATCTCCAAAAGACGCCGCCCGGTTTGCAACATAGGGCTATTGTAGCTGCATCAACGTCTCGATGGTCGTGGAGAGCTTGCGGCCAATTCCGGGAAGGTCCGCCAGGCCTTTGCGTCCGCTCGCGGCGACAATGTCCCCGATGGGCCTATCGAGGCTTAGAATGGTTTCCGCGGCCCGGCGATAGGCGCGAATACGAAAAACGCTGGCGTGAGTTGACTCGAGGTCGTGTGCGATCCGAGTGAGGCGGCGTGCTAAAGTGCGATTGTCCATGATGAGGCCTCCAAGCGGGTTCCAAACGAGGACAGGACCTACCCGTCTTGAAACCGTTACCAAGCTATTCATCTTATTATACTCATGTTCAGTATTGGTCAAGGCGCTGCAAATGGCGGAAATCGTTCTTGAAGGATTGACGAAGATTTATCCCAGTGACGTTCAGGCCCTAGGGAATTTGAATCTAGGTGTGCCAAGCGGCGAATGGTTGGTGCTCGTCGGACCTTCCGGATGTGGCAAGACCACGACATTAAGGCTCATTGCTGGCCTTGAAACGCCAACTTCCGGAATCATTCGCATCGGCGGTCGCGTCGTGAATTCGCTCCCGCCTCGTCAACGCGACGTGGCGATGGTGTTTCAGCGGCCGGCGCTCTTTCCGAATCGAACTGTTTACGGCAACCTCTCATTTGGCTTGATGTTACGGCTACCGGGAACCTGGCCGTTCGCTTCCAGGAATATAAGCGAACCCGAAGGATTGCTTGTTCGCGAGACGGCCCGGCTCTTACAAATTGAAGACCTGCTGGACCGCTATCCCGGGCAACTGTCCGGCGGCGAGCAACAGCGGGTTGCGCTCGGGCGCGCCTTGGTGCGCCGGACTGCTGTTGCTCTGTTGGATGAGCCGTTCGGCCATCTCGACGCCCCGCTAAGGCGGAAATTCTTGCATGAGTTGCCCTTGCTCCGGAAGCGATTTCCTACGACAATGGTGATAGTTACCCACGATCCCGCGGAAGCTTTCGCCTTGGGAGATCGGGTCGCCGTGATGCAGGGCGGCAACCTCTTGCAGGTTGGCCTTCCTGAAGACCTTCGGCGTAACCCGGCAAACGAGTTCGTCGCCGAGTTGGTGCGCTGATGGTAGGACGGTTTTCCCAAACCGTCCGGACGGGTTAGGAAACCCGTCCCAGACGCGAGTCGATGCTCGTTACCAAGCGAAGACAGGTGAAGCATGATTCACGCGAACGACCAAATTCAAACTGCGGGGTGATGTTGGTGATGCAAGTCCGCGCGCGGCGCGGAGGCATCTAGAAAAGTGGGCCTGGACCCACTTTTTTTGTTGCCCGTGCAGGTAGCCGAATTCGTCAGAATTCGGTTTCGGTTTGGCCGAACTTTGACAAGCTCAGCTACGTTTGCCCGAATTCAAAGGACACCGCGATGAAAGGTTCGGATCTCATCAGGCTCGTGGATCAGATGCACCATGAGAAGAACATCGATCGTGAGATCATCTTCAGCGGCATCGAAGCCGCGGTGCAGCTGGCGAGCGAGAAGCGCTTCGGCGAGGAATCGGGCGTGGTGGTCACCATCGACCGCGACTCGGGCGAGATCCACGCCAAGAAGGGCGAGGAAGCCATTGACCCAGCGGAATTGGGCCGCATCGCCGCTCAAAGCGCCAAGCAGGTCATGATCCAAAAGATTCGCGAAGCCGAGTGCAACGCCGTCTTCGACGAATACGCGGCCATGAAGGGCGACCTGGTGCACGGCCCCATCGCCCGGCAAGAAGGCGGAGCGGCCATCGTCACCTTGGGAAAAACCGAAGCGATCTTGCCGCGCAGCGAGCAGATTCCCGGCGAGATGCATCACATGGGCGAGCGCGTCAAGGCGGTGATCCTTGACGTCCGCAAGGTGGGCCATCGGGTCAAGATCATCTTGTCGCGGACGCACCCGGATTTCGTGCGCCGGCTTTTCGAAATGGAGATTCCCGAAATCGCCGACCGCACGATCGAGATCAAGGCCCTTGCCCGCGAAGCCTGCTACCGCGCCAAAGTGGCCGTTTCCAGCATTTACTTGAAGGTGGATTGCGTCGGCGCCTGCGTCGGCGTCCGCGGCCAGCGGATCAAGAACGTGGTGGGCGAGTTGGGCGGCGAGCGCATCGACATCGTCCGCTGGAACGATTCGCTTCAGGTGATGATCCCCAACGCCCTGCAGCCCGCGACCATCAAAGAGGTATTCCTCTATCCGCGGCTGGGCCGGGCCATCGTTCAAGTCGAAGAAGACCAACTGTCGCTGGCGATCGGCCGGCGCGGGCAGAACGTTCGTCTGGCGAGCAAGCTGGTCGGCTGGGACATCGAGATCATGACTCCCGGCGAGCTGGACGAGAGCATCACGCGGGCGGAAGGCTGGTTCTCGCAGATTCCGGGCATCGCGCCGGAGGCGGTTGAAACGCTCATCGTCGAGGGCTTTCTGTCCTACGATGACCTGACGTTTATGGAGCCGGCCGAGATGGGGGAGCTCCTGAGCATCACCGAGGACCAGGCCGCCGAGATGATCGAATACGCCGAGGAGTCGAGCGAGCGGGTAGAGGAAGAAGAGCGCATCCGCAAAGAGCAAGAGGCGGCCGAAGCGGCGGCGAATCCGCCCGAAGAGCCGGCGGCGCCGGCTCCTCCCTCCGAGCCGACCGCGGCCACGCTCTTCGGCGACGATGGCGCGGCGACTATCGAACAGCCGGAAGAACCCACGCCCACCGTGGAAAGTCTCTTCGGGCCCGAGAAGTCCGCTACCGAGGAAGAGCAAAAAATCAGCGCCGACCAAGTGTTCAGCGCGCCCGAAGAGATCAAGAAAGAGTGATTTCGCTAGAATAAGGGCAAGGATTTTGCCTGTTTTTTTCAGCACCTGGAAGCCGGTCTTAAGAGAGAATCTGTAGAGGAGGTTTCAAAACCCGTAGCCGCAGCCTTCAGGCTGCGAATTTCGCAGGTTGAAATCTGCGGCTACAAGATTTTGAAATCGCCTGTAGAGGAGTTCCGCTTGCAACAAGAGAAAGTGCGCGTCTACGCCCTGGCCCGCGAATTGGACGTTGAGAGCAAAGACCTGCTTGATATGTGCAAGCAAGCCGGCCTCGACGTCAAAAACCAGCTGAGCAGTCTGGACACCGAGCAGGTTGTCCAGATTCGCGAGTTGGTCAAGCGCGGAACCAAAGGCGCCACCGCGGCGCAAACGCCGGCCAAGCCGGTCACGCCCGTCATGTTGCCCGAGGTGGGCAAGTCGGTGCCGAACCTGAGCACCCGTCCCCGCCGGGAAGCGGAACCATTGCGCGCGCCGCCGGCGCCGCCTCCGGACAAGTCGGAAGAACCGCCGCTGGCGCCCGCGGCCCAGGCGCCGTCGCCGGGCAAGCCGCTCGACATTCCCTCGCGAACTCCCCCTGTTCTGGACGGCAGGCCGCGCATGCCAACTGGGGAAAAGCCCGCGGCGGCGACGCAGGAGCCCGCCGCCAAGCCCCCAGCCGCCAAGCCCGGAGAAACCAAACCGGCGACGCCCTCGACCCCGCCGTCGATGCCCCCCAGGCCCGCCGTTCCCGCGGCGCCTAGTCCGCGAACGCCGCCGACGCTCGGCAGTGGGCGACCCGGAGGCGGGAGGCCGCCGCTGCGTCGGCCCCCGACGATGCACCCCGGACTCAGCACCGCGCCGCGCCCACAGAATCTAACCCTGAGGCCGGCAAAACCCCTCCGCAAGCCCGAAGAGTTGGTCCAGAAACCGATTGCCCGACTCACCGCGGACCAACTGAAGCCGGGGGCCAAGCCTATTCGGCCCGAAGACGTTTTGCGGCCGCCGCTACCCGCCGGCCCCGTCGAAGAAATCGACGACGACGACGAAAGCGCCGACAAGAGCAAGAAGCCGAAGGCCGTGGTCGGGCGCGATTCGCGCAAAAACGAGCGCAACCGCCGCGCCATCGAACGCAAGAACCGGCAGGCCGAAGTCGACATGCGGCGCGGCCAAATCTCCGACGACGACTCCCAGATATCCACGGCGCATCGCATTCGCATCAAGAATCGCCAGCGGCCGATCACGTTGCCGCGCAAGGGCAAGCTGATCCTCGAGCCGCCGATCACCGTGCGCAGCGTTTCCGAAGCATTGGGAGTTCGATCCGTTGAGGTGCTCTTCAAGTTGCGCGACCACGGCGCTCCGCCCTCCACCACGATCAATTCCACGATCGAGCCCGCCATGGCGGAACTCCTCGCCATCGACTTCGGCAGCGAGCTGGAGATTCGCAAGCCGGCGACCGCGGAAGACGATCTGTTGGCGAGCTTCGACAAGCCTGACGAGGCAAACAACCTGCTGCCGCGGGCGCCGATCGTCACCATCATGGGTCACGTCGACCACGGCAAGACTTCGCTCTTGGACAAGATTCGTTCCAGCGACGTCGTGGCCACGGAAGCCGGCGGCATCACCCAGGTGATTCGCGCCTGGCGCGTGGAGCACGGCGGCCGGCCGATCACCTTCCTCGACACTCCCGGCCACGAAGCGTTCACCAAAATGCGTGCCCGCGGCGCCCAGGTGACTGACATCGCCGTCATCGTGGTCGCCGCCGACGACGGCGTCATGCCCCAGACCGAGGAAGCGATCAACCACGCCAAGGCCGCTGGCGTCTCGCTCGTAGTCGCCATCAACAAGGTCGACTTGCCCAGCGCCAACATCAACAAGACCCGCCAGCAGCTCTATAGCTTGGGCGTCTTGCCTGACAACATGGGCGGCGACGCCCCCTTTGTCGAGACCAGCGCCGCCACCGGCAAAGGCATCGACGAATTGCTCGATCAGCTCGCCCTGGTCGCCGAATTGAAAGAGCTAAAAGCCAACCCGAACAAGGCGGGCCGCGGCACCTGCCTCGAAGCAATGCTCTCCGAAGGCGAAGGCGTCCGTGCCACCCTCCTCGTGAGCGACGGCACGTTGCGCCGCGGCGACGTCATCCTCTGCGGCCACGCTTATGGCCGAGTGCGGCAGATGTACGACGATCAGGGCCGGCCGCTCCAGGAAGCCGGGCCAAGCGTTCCCGTCCGCATCACCGGACTTGACGAAATCCCCAACGCCGACGATCCCTTCCAGGTCGTGCCCGATCTGGCGACGGCCCGCGAAATCGCCGACAGCCGCAAAGCCAAGCTCTACGAGGCGGGCCAGTTCAAGCGCGCCCCGCTCACGCTGGAGAACCTCATCCAGCAAAAGGTGGAAAAGCTCTACATTGTCCTCAAGGCGGATTTCCGCGGCTCCATCGAAGCGATCAAAAAGGAGCTGGAAAAGCTGCGCCATGACGAGGTCAAAGTCGAGGTGCTGCACACCGGCATCGGGGCCATCACCGAGAGCGACGTGCAATTGGCGCTGACATCGATTGAAAACACGATCATCGTCGGTTTCAACGCCGTGCCCGACGACCGCGCCCTGGCCCTCGCCGAGGAGAAGGGCGTGCAAATCCGCGAATACGACATCATCTACAATTTGACGAACGACATCCGCGCCGCCCTGGAAGGCAAGCTCAAGCCGCGCGAGGAAATCGTGCACCTGGGCCGGGCCGTCGTCCGCGAGACCTTCAAAATCAGCCGCGTCGGCACCATCGCCGGCTGCCTCGTCACGCAGGGGATCATCCGCCGCAACGCCAAGGTCCGCGTGATCCGGCAAGGCGCGCCGATTTATCCTCCCCCGGATCGCACCGCCGGCCTGGAGTCGCTCAAACGCTTCAAGGAGGACGTGGGCGAGGTGCGTGAAAACTTCGAGTGCGGCATTAAGATCGCCGGCTACGACGATATCAAGGTTGACGATATCATTGAAGCATACCGCGTCGAGCAGGTGCAACGGACACTGTGAGAACAAGATGATCGTCGGCACTTTGCGCGTACGTCTCTTGCTTCGTGAGGCCCGCTCGCTGAAAGATAAGCGGCAAGTTGTGCAGAGCATCAAGGATCGGCTCCACAATGGCTTCAACGTGTCCGTCGCGGAAGTGGAGTCCCAAGACAACCGCCAACTTGCCGTGCTCGGCGTCGCCATGGTCAGCAATGAATCCCACCACGTGAAGGTCGCCTTGGGCCAGATCGTCGAAGCCTTGCGTGCACACCCGGTTGCCGAATTGGTCGATTACGAAATAGACGTTTGAAAACAAACTTGAAATGAAAAGCCATCGCTTAGCCCGTGTCGCCGAGGTGATCCGCGAGGTCGCCAGCGAGACGATCTTGTTCGAGCTGCAAGACCCGCGCGTCAAGGGAGTGACCGTGACGCGCGCCGAGGTGGCCGCGGACCTGCAACACGCCAAGGTCTACGTCTCCATCATGGGAACGCCGAAGGAGCAGCAACTGTGCATGCACGGCTTGCGTCATGCGGCGGGGTACGTGCAGAAGAAACTGGCGGCGCGCCTGACCACGCGGTTCACTCCGTCCTTGCGGTTCGTCTTGGATGAAGGCGTCAAGAACAGCATCGAAATCACCCGGCTCATCAACGAGGCGCTGGCGCAGTCCAAACCCACCGAACAAGTTGAGATCGCTGACGGAACAGCGGAAGAAAGCGAAGGAGCTTGATTTCCCCAGGCAGCGGATTGGATTCCATTACTCCCAAGGGGGCTCGTTAACCGTCATGGCCACTATCATCAACAAGCACAAACTGGTCAATCAGATCTTCACGACGCTGGGCAAAGGATATAAGCCGAGCGACGTGGCCAAGCCTCAAGTCCTGGAGCAGTTCATCTACGCCTTATGCCGCGAGGGGGCGACCCGCGAGGCCGCCGATCAGGCCTATCAAGCCCTCGCGGACACGTTCTTCGACTGGAATGAAATCCGCGTCAGCTCGCCGCGCGAAGTCGCCGATATCCTCGATGAACACCTTCCCGACGGCGAAGTGCGGGCGCAGCGGCTCATCGAGTTCCTGCAAGAAGTGTTTGAGACCACCTTTTCCTTCGATCTGGAAGCACTGCAAAAGAAAGGCTTCAAGCAAGCCGCCAAGCAGCTCGCGCGTTACCATGCCGCCAACGATTACGCCGTCGCCTGGGTGGTGCAACAGAGCTTGGGCGGGCACGCCATTCCGCTCGACGGCCAAACCCTGCGCGTGCTGCGCCGCCTCGGCATTCTCGAAGAGGACGAGACCGATCTCGAAGCCTTGCGCGCCTCGCTGGAACATCAAATACCCAAGGCGCGCGGAACGGATTTCGTCGATCTGATCTCCGCCCTGGCGGCGGAGCATTGCTGGGAGGACGATCCGTCTTGCCCCGCCTGCCCCTTGCACAAGACATGCCCCACCGGCATCGAGATGAAAGCCCCCGCCGTCGCCGCAAGCAAAAAGCCGCGCTGAAGAAACTCCACCTGCCAAGCCCGCGGATGAGCGCAGCGAATCCGCGGGGTAACGAGAATCCGCGGGGTTAACGGGCACCCCGCAGATTCGCTGCGCTCATTCGCGGGCTTGGGGCGGGCGAAAAAGTGAGCGCAGCGCCAAGTGCGCGGGCAAATAGAAAACGAGCGGCGAGCCCAACACCATCATCGCAAGCCACAAGAGCGGGTGCGTCATCGTTTGCGGCTCCGTGCCGCTGAATCCAAAAACGTAGTTGATGTTGCGAGCCTCGTTGACCGTCGCGTCGGGACTTGGCGGCGGCATCCAGAAATAGCAGACCAAAAACACCACCGCGGCAAAACACGTCCACAGCCAAAAAGCGCGGCGATCGTAGCCGAGCCGCCAGACGATCCAGAGCAGGAAAATCGGCAGCCAGAAATGGAAGAAGGAAAGAGAGCGCCTGAAGAGCGGATTGTCCGGATTGAACATGTAATCGGTCACGCCGATAATGCGCAACCCGAAGAAATGGGCGAGGAAATCCAATTGCCAAATCGCCTGGGCGACGAGGATGCCGACCAAGGGCATGGAGGCGAGCAGGGAATTCTCCAGCCAGAGCGCGGCCAGCGTGAAAAACAGGGCCAGGTCGCAGAAGTACAGGAAATTCTGCGGGCCATAGCCATGCCAGTAGACCGGGACCAGCACGGCCATGAAGGCGCTGAAGGCGAGCTTGGCCGCCAAAGGAATGTTGCCGCGCATTGCGGTGTTCACTCTATCCGATCGCCCAAGACGGTGGGCCGGTCGGCGGAATGATGATCGGCATTCTCGTCCGCGCCTCCCCTGCTCTCTCTTCCTAGCTGCCGAAGATGAAGGCCTAGCGTCAGGAGCGACCCCGCCCAAATCAACCCGAATAGCAGCGGCGCCAAGATCATCTTGAACGGCATGATGATCGCCGCGGCGAAGAACGCCACGCCGAACGCATAGCAGCGCCCCCAGTAGTTACTGCCCATCAGGAAAAAAGCCATCCCTGAAGCCAAGGACAGATACGGATACGCAAGCATTTCCTGAAGGTGGAAAGGCGCTTCCGTTCCTTTCTCAATCACGTTTTCCCAGCCCAAAAGGCGCGTCAGCAACACGATCAGCCCGTAAACGCAAAGATATCCGATCCATATCGTCCACAGCTGGCGCTCGGCGGCGCTGGTCGGCAAGAGCCTGCTGCCGCGGTGATACCAGAAGAGAAAACCGAGCAAAAGAAACTGCAACGTCCGCGCGGTCAAGGTCGTCCAGCGCGGCGCTTCCGCCAGGTTCAAAACGAATACCAACGTGTGCTCGATGCCGATGACCACCGCCATCGTCAACACCATCGAACTCCAGGTGTGGAAGGCGAAATCGTCCTGGCTGCGGCCCAGCATCCGCGTGATGCGGTCGAGCACGTTGAAGCTGCGGGCGCTGATCGATTCGCCTTGCAAATAACGGTTGAGATCGTCCGCGACCGCCAGGGCGCTTGCGTAGCGGTGCAGGGGGTCTTTCTCAAGGCACTTAAGGCAAATGGTCTCCAGATCGGCATCGACCTTGGGATTGAGAAGCCGCGGCGGCACCGGATCGCTTGTGATCACCTGCATGATGGTGTCGACCGACGACGCGGCCCGAAAGGGCGGCCTTCCCGTCACCATCTCGTAAAGCACCGCGCCCAGGCCGTACACGTCGCAGGCCGGACCCAGCTCGCGCGACCTGCCTTGGGCCTGCTCGGGCGCCATGTAGCTCGGCGTGCCTAAAACAGCCCCGGTGCGCGTCTGTTTCGAGTCGCCCATACGCTTGGCCAGTCCGAAATCCGTGATCTGCGGCTCATTGGCTGAGTCCATCAGGATGTTGGACGGCTTCAAATCGCGATGGATGATTCCCTGCTTGTGAGCGTGGTGGATGCCGTGGGCGATCTGGCGGGCGATTCGCGCCGCTTCCTTGCCCGGCAGCGGACCGCGCACAAGCCGTTGCGACAGGCTTTCACCCTCGATGTATTCCATGCTGAAGAAGTGCTGGCCTTCGATCGCGCCAACTTCGTAGACGGTGACGATGTTGGGATGCGAGAGATTGGCGGCCGCGACCGCTTCGCTGCAGAAGCGGGCCACGTCCTCGGCATCGGCGAGCCGCCCCGCGAGAATCATTTTCAACGCCACGATGCGATTCAGCGTGCCCTGTTTGGCTCGATAAACGACGCCCATGCCGCCGCGGGCGATTTCGCCCAAGAGCTCGTAGTCGCCGAAATACCGGCCCGCTTTGATGGCGGCCGAAGCCGTTTGCTCTGGAGAGGGCTGTTCCTCCGGTTGCGTGGGTGCATCGTCCGCGTCGCGCGCCGTGGTGCGCGGCGTGTTGCCTTGCTCGATCTCGGTGATCGAGCTTTTCGCCCCCGCTGGTGGATGCGTCAGCGGTTCGTTCAGAGGTTCGTTCAAGTCCGCCATGTTCTACGACTCTAAGCCAGTCTCTCTCGCAAGGCAATGGCCCAATTACGCATTGGGTCAATTCATATCATAAGCAAGAACATTAGCTCGTGGCCCGTGCTTGTGGCGCTTACCTCATCTAATACTTCGCGATGCCGCGAGCGGAATTTCCATCACGACGAGGACGACATGCAAGCCGCCGAACAGCGAACGGCCGAACAGCGAACGCCAGAACAGCAAGCCGCGGAAATGCGCCGATTGCTCGCCGACGTCGAAGGTTTTTGCCAGGAAATCCGCGAACACGAGGAGCTGTGCTATGTGGAGCATCGCTTCAACCACCACGTCATCCCGCTGGCGCTCAAGCACGACATCCTCGGCATGCCGGTGCCGGTCGAATACGGCGGCCGCGGCGCCGACACCGTCACCTATGCCCGCGCCCTGGCCCGCATCGGCCGCGAAGGCACCGGCGTCCGTACGTTTTTCTCCGGCCACACTTCCATTGGCCAATATCCGATCATGACCTGGGGCAACGAGGAGCAGAAGCGGCGCTATCTGCCGCCGTCGTGTCGCGGCGAGAAAATCATGGCGTTCGGCCTGACCGAGCCCGACGCCGGCAGCAACCCCTTGGAGATGACGACGAAGTATGAGAGCCAGGGCGACCAGTACGCGCTCAACGGCGTCAAGTACCTGATCTCGAACGCCGGCATCGCTTCAACCATCGTCGCTTTCGCCTATCCAAAGGCCGGCGGCCGCATGAGCGCGTTCATCATCGACACCGACAGCCCCGGCATCGCCCGCGAAGATCTTCTCGCCAAGGTGGGCATGCCGACCGACAACACCGGCATGTTCGAGCTGCAGGACTATCGGGCACCCCTCTCCAACATGCTCGGCCCGGAGGGCGACGGCTTCCGCATCGCCATGGGAACGCTCGTGAGTGGTCGCATCAGCGTCGCTTCGGGCTGCCTGGGCGTGATCGAAGATTGCCTGACCGAAGCCGTCAACTATGCCAAGGAGCGAATCCAGCACGGCAAACCGATCGCCAAGCATCAGCTCGTGCAAGAACACATCGCCGCCATCGAGATGGGCCGCGTGGCGACGGAAGCCCTAGTGATGAAGGCAGCCGAGGCGAAGGATGCCGCCGGCGCCGATCCGAAGAACTTGGATCTGAAAGCCCGCTCGGAGTTGCTGGCCGCCCAAGCCAAGCTATTCGCCGCCAATGCTTCCTGGGATGCCGCCGACCGCGCCGTGCAAATCCTAGGCGGCCGCGGCTGGTCTACTCTCTATCGCCCCGGCCGCCACCTCATGGACACGCGTGTGTGCCGAATCTACGAAGGCACCGACGAAATCCTGAAACTAAAAATCGCCGCCGCGGTGTTGGGAGGGAAGGAGTGGGAAGCGTACAAGTAGGGAGTTAGTGGTGAGTGGGTAGTGGCTAGTGGCTAGTGCTGCGTCACACCTAAAAAGTCGGGTAGCCGCTCTCGCCAGAGTGCGGGAAACCCGCGTTTTGGCAAACGCGGCTCCCGAAAAATAAGCTGTGACGTAGCACTTGCACCAGGATTAACAAAAAATGGCTTCAGCCGACGCTGAAGCCATTTTTCGGCTGCAAAGGCATATCAGAACAAGAGATGCGAAAATGGTTTCAGC
>JACPZP010000103.1 GCA_016195405.1 Planctomycetota bacterium
GTCTTGCCATCGATCGTGACCACGGTGCTGTTGCTGGTGCCGCTCGGATCGAACGTCAGTTTCTTTTCGTCTTTGGCGGAGTCGAGCATGACCAAGCCGAAAGACGCGCTTTGATTTGTCTTCGGTCCGAAGTCAAACCGCACGACGAGGCGTTGCGTGTGGTCGATTTCGCCTTCGCTGACCGCCCGGGAGGGTTTGCAAGCCAAATCCCGGATCATGACGCCCAAGAGCGCCGCCGCCAAAAGCGCCAAAGGAATGAGGTGCTGCCAAAAGGGCCGGCGGGCGCGCGGGTCGAGCGCGTCCACGGCATGGTCCGCCGGAGCGCGCACGTGCTCGGCGGACGCCGACAAAGGCGTGGAAACGCCGACCGACCCCGTGACGGAAAATGGTATCACCGCGAACGGGTTGGCGGGGTCGGCTAAGGGTTCGGCGACAGGTTCGGCGGGAAGCAGCGGAATCGCGGCGGGCGACTGCGCGGCGTCCACCATGCGCGGCGCCGCCGCGCGTTCCTCAATCAGCTTTGCGACGGGCACCGGCGCTGCCCCCGGAGCGCTCGCGCCGAAGTCGGCAAACGGATTGCCCTCGACCTCGACCGCCAACGCCGCCACGAAACGCTGGTTGCCGTTTCCATACACGGTGATCCTGGCCTGGAGCGTCTCGCCCGGCCGATCGGGAACGCTGGGGACGGACACGGTAATAACGGCGTTGCGGCCCGAGAGCTTCACCTTGCTGACGTCGACCCAGAGCTGGTCACAGGTGGCGTGCGCGTAAAGCACCTTGTTGTCCCGGGTGGTGACTTCAAGGGATGTTTGCAGAGGCTGGCCGACTTCGCCTTTAAGGGCCAGCGCCGTGGTTTTCATTTCGAGCTTGGGTGGTTTGGCGAGACCGAGGGCCTCGAAGAACTGCTGCACGCCGCCGATGCCGCCGACCGAGGGCCCCTGCACGGGGTAGGACCAACCGTTCCGCTGAAACCAATTGGCGACGGCTCCTTTCTCGAAGAGGGCGGCCGCCTCCTTGGGCGCGGCTTTGGCCTTTTCGGCGATCTGGCGAGGCGTCGTCGAGCCGGCCAACACCCCCTCCGTGAATGGCGCAATCGGCACATAGGCGCGAACAGCCACGATAATGCTGCCGCCATTGGAGTCGAAAATCAGCCTGCCTTCCATGGGCTTGTTGCCGCCCCGGAGGTGCTTTCCACGGACGCGGACCGCGAGCACCGCGTCGGCGCCGAACTGGAAAAGCTTCTGCGAAGCTCCCGGGCCCTCGCCGAAGCTGAGCCATTTGCAGTCGGAGACCACCGAGCCGTAAAGGAGCCGCATGCCCTGATTGCCGAGATGAAACTCAATCTCGAGATCGGCGCCCAGGGCGAGCTGGCCGAGATTGATGTCGCTCGGCTCGACCTTGAGCTTGGGAGCTTGGAGGACGTGAGTGGGCAGCTTGGCGAGCAATTGGTCGAGGCCGCGGTCGCGATCGGGAAACTGGGCCGCCTCGTTGGCGGCGATGGCCAGATCGGCCCGGCCCATGCCTCCCAGGAACGTCGACAGAAAGCCTTGCCGAAGCAGATCGGCCGCCGCCGACCAGTGCTCCTGGCAACTCATGGCGAGCTGGTCGAAATTACGGCACATGAGGCCGTTGGGGAAGACGAACTGGCTGGGAAAGGGGGCCGCGCCGGCATTGAGCGGGCCGCCGTTGGCGGAATGCCCGCCCAGAAGGACGCCGTCGTGATAGCAGTAGGACGCTTCGGGAGGATTGATGCGAGAACACTGGCGGCAGACTTGAGTCATGGCCCAATCCTTGCCAGGGCAAGCGTTTCGAAGTGGTGCGGGATGAGCAATGAGTAATGACTGATGCGGAGCGGCCTCGCGCCACTCATTGCTCATCACTCATTACTCATTACTTTCCACCGCTTGCTCTTCGCTCACACTTTCAGCTTCAAGTGCACCGTGCCGATCTGAATGACGTCGTTGACGAAGAGCTGCCGTTTCTGTCCCGAATAGACGCGCGTGCGATTGACAAAAGTGCCGTTGGCGCTGTTCAGGTCCTCGATCATGATAATGCCCTGGGCCTCGTCATAATGAATGACCGCATGTTGACGGGAACACCACGTTCGATCCGGCGGCTCTTGGTCTTCCAGGTCGATATCGACTGGCTTCTCGTCGGCGCGGCCGATGAAATTCTGGTCCGCGTAGATCTGAAACTCCATCTTGACCTTCTGGCCGCGAATCACTTCCAACTTGGGCGACGCCCCCGACGGGACGGACGCGCCCGTCGGAGCTGCCGGGGCGGCCGCTGCGCCGGCAGGCGGCGCCGCGAATTGAGCCGCTTCGGCCGGCGTCAAGGGCGGCGCCATGCCGGGAAGAGGCTCGGGGAGGATCACATCTCCGGCCGGCGCACGCTCGACCACGGCGGCCATGGGGATTTCCCCCGGGGGGATTTCCCCCGGCTTTTGGCTCTCGACCACGGCGGCCATCGGCGCCTTCTCGTCGACGACCGCGGCGACCGGGATGGACGCCGCGTGAGGCGGCGCCGCGGCGGAACCGGTCGGCACGGCGCTCAGATCGGATTTGCACTGCTCGCAGAACAGCGCGCCATCCTCGTTTTCAAACCCGCAGAAAGGACATTTCACCATGATGTCGTAGACCTCCAGACGTATGCAGTTACGTATGCAGTTCGAGGCGGCTGGTGGCGCCTGCCGTGGATTCAATCCCTCTTGGCTCCATTCGCTTGGTCCATTCGCCCGGGTCCATCCGGTTGGCTCAACTCGGCAGCGGCATCTCCTCCGCCATGCGCGCTGAGTCTTCCATCGCCAACTGTGTTTTCTTGGAGACGCGCCCGCCGGCGTTCAGTTCCGTCAAGACTTGCTTGGCGAGCATCGTTTTCTTGGCGGCGCGCGGGCCCATCAATTCGCCCTTCTTCTCGATCGCCTCGGCCACGCGCTGCACTTCAACCTTGTCGTCGCTGGCGATGGCCTTCTGCAGATTGGCGTTCAGCTCGAAGATCTGCACTTCGTCGATGTGGCGGGCCACCTCGGCGTTGATGTAGCCATGCCCGGCAGCGGTATAGCTCATTTCCAGCGGAATCGGACCGGTGCTCTCGCGTGAGCCGGTGCCGACCTCGTAAGTCACTTCCAGCTGGACGATAACGTATTTGCCGTCGGCGCGCTTCGGCAAGCTCAGGTCGAGAATATAACGGGTCGAGTTGTCTTTCTGCAGCGTGCCGAGGCCGGCGACCAGATGGCGCTCCTCCGGCTCCTGCATCGGCAGCTCTTGGATCTCGGGAACGACTTGGCGGACGCGCTTGACCTTCACGTCCTTCATGGGCCGCAAGTGCATTTCGACGTTCAAGAACGCCGTGGCGGCCAATTCCTGGAACTCCTCGACGAAGATGCGCTCGGCCTCGCTCGCCTGATTGACGTCGATGTAGTACCATTTACCCGCGCTGATCTTCGCCAAATCCTTGATGAGGCTTGCCTTCCAGTCGAGGCCGACGCCCATCAGCGTGAGGTGGATCTTTTTCTCAGCGGCGCGCTGGGCGAGCTGCCGGCACGCGGTCTCGCCGGAGGTCTCGCCGTCGGTGAGGATCACGACTTGCGACAGCCGGGCCGGGTCCGCGAACTTCTCAACCTCGTCGAGAGCGAGACGCATGCCGTCGTTCATGGCCGTTCCGCCCGGATCGACGTCGAACATGTCGATGCGGCGAATCACGTCTTCGATCTTGTCTTTTTCAGAAATGGGCGTGGGCGGCAGAACCACGAGGGCGTTATGGGCGAAGGCGACGATGGTCAGCGAGTCTTCAGGCTTCAACTGCGCTAAGGCGGCGATGGCGGCCTCCTGGATGCGCTTGAGCCGCGCGATGCCCGTGCCGTCTTCCTCATACATCGACCCGGAGACGTCGAGCACCAGGGCCAAGTTCAGGCCCATATGCCTTCCGGAGGCCAGGCCGGAGGGGATCAGCTTGATCAAGGCGTAGCTCGCCGCGGTATCGCCGGAAACCGCGATGCTGTTCCGGTGCATCATGCGTTCGACATGGATCTTTGCCGTCATCTCTACTGGACCTCTGCGAAAAAGAAAGGGTCGAAAGAATCTCCGAGGCAATCTCCCAAGGACGCTCCGAGGGACGCTGCCGGCGCTACCCGCAACGCGCTACGCGCCAGACGCAACGCGCCAGACGCAACGCGCGACGCAAGCAGCAAAGCGAGCGGACGCGCACGTCCTGGGGTCAACTGACAATGCTAAAAAAGTGCGGAAAAACCGTCGTCCCGACAGGAAGGAGGATGGTCCAGGATCTCGTCCTGAGCCGGCGCACGCACCATCCGTATCCCGATTTTTAGCACACCGCGAAGAACCCAGCAATAGCCTGCTTGCATTTTCGCGGATTTCCGGGCGAGTTGCAACGCAAAGCGGCGACGGAAGACAAGATTTCCTCAAGAAGCCGCCGAACTCCAGAACACAATCCAAATCCAACCTGCAAGTGATAAAGTCGGACTGTTGTTTCGACTGTAGGGCGGACTTGCAGCCATCGATATTCAAAGGCACGCGTTCCGCTTCAAGCCGCGCAGCGCTGTGCCAACCCGGCCAGCCCGCACATCCGGAACAACCCCGCCATCACGCGCTGCACAGGCTTGAGCACAATGCGCTGCAACGGCGTCACGAGGTTGAGCGCAAATCCGACCGCAGCGCCGAGAAGCGTCCAGGCGACCAATGCGATCAGCACCCAAACAAGCCAAGAAACCAAGCCGCCGCCGATGGATGACCCGAAGGCGCCTGCCCATAGCGCGTGAGGCACGATCTCACCCAATAGGAAGGCGCAGCCCAACGTGGCGCTGCAGGCCAACCCGGCGCCGGCGCCGGCAACAAGCCCCCAAAACAGATCACCCGGGCCGCCGCCGCGCCGCCATACCACCACCGCGCCTGCCAGGGCCCCGAGCCACCAAGTGAACAACACGAACCAGCGCAGGAAGTAGCGGACGAAATAGTCCTGAAACTCCGTCACTGGAACCGTTCCTTCCATTTGGTCGTTTAAGAGTTTGGCATCCAGTGAACCCGTGCCGCCGCTCAAAATCCGCGGCCACGGCAGCCGCAGCCAGGCGCCGATGCCTTGGGCCTGCGGCGTACCTTTGATATTCTCCGAGTCGAGGCTGGCGAGCCGGTGCGTCGCTTCAAGGACCGCCGCCGACCGCATGCCGGTGTCCACAAACAGAACGAACCCCAAGCGCAACAGGAAAAACGCCGCGGCCATCGCCAGCACCGGCTGCAGCCAACCCGACGCGGCTGCCCGACCCTTGACGCGGCGGCTTTTGAGGATCGTCGCCGGCAAACCGTTCACATCGACCAGAACCTTGATCGGCAGTGTTTGGCCCGCGTTGGCCACCACGCGCGCCTTGCCCTCGACCTGCGGCCCGTTGTTGATCCCCGTGGGATCGACCTCGAGGCTGATGGTCGCCTGTTGCGGTCCACTTACCAAGGGTGTCAGCACCTTCAGCCACGGCGCCTCGCTAATGACATGGCCATAGACCCATTTGCGCGAATGCGTTTGCAGATGAAGTTGGAAACGGACCGGCTCGGGATAGTTGCAGCCGAAACGCAATTCCGATTGCGACAGCTTGACGACGGGCGGCTTCGATAGGCCCATGGTTTCGAAGAACTGCTGCACCCCCGCGACGCCGCGCGCCTGCTGGCCGCGCACCGGAAAATCCCAGCCGTTGGAGGTGAACCAGCGGCTCACCTCGCCGGTTTCGAGAATCGGCCCCGCCGCTTTCGGCTGGGCGCGCATGCGCTCGGCCATCTCGCGCGGCGTTTTGACGCCTTGAAAAGGCGCCTTAGCAAACGGCTGCGCGACCAGGTCCATGCGCGCTAAGACCTCGACCACGCCGCCGTTGGTGATGACCGTAAGCTTGGCGCCATAGGTCTGTCCGGCGGGCAAACCACGGGTTTCGACTTTGAGCGAAATCTTCTGTTCGCGCGGCGTAATAATGGGAAGCTGGTTGCCGGTGGCGCCTTCGATCTTGAACCAGTCGCTTCCCTCCACGACCGAAAGCGTTCCTTGCAACACGCCCTGGCCCTGGTTACTGACGATGAGCTGCAGCGTGCGATGCTCGCCGGCCAAGAGATTGCCAAGCAAGAACCGGCGGGGATTGATGTCGAGCTTGGGCGCCGGAATCTGCAACACCGGCAGCGCGCCTAGGAATGTGGTCAGCGCGATGTCGGCGTCCGCCTGGGCCATCGCTTCCTGAGCCGCCCGCGCCAAGTCGGCCCGGCCGCTGGAGCCGAAGAACTGCCGGAACACTCCCTGGCGCAAGAGGTCGCGGGCCACGCCCCATTCATCGCGGCAAGCCTGAGCGAAGTCATCATAGGTACGGCAGCAGCGACCGGAGGGGAAGACATAGTCCTGGGCGAGCCGGTTGAACGCCTGACCGTCTTGGCGGCCGTGCAGATCGGCCCCGTCGAAATAGCAATAGACCGCTACCTCCGGGTTGGCGCGTTGACAGCGAGGGCAGTTGAGTACGGGCATGCGGCGTCCGAAAACCAAGCGGCCTGTGTCCCGCGAAAAGGGAGGCAGACGTTTCAGGCACAAGTCTAATGTATCCGAGCGGCCGTTCCTGATGAACAACAATCCGCTCCTGACGTGGCGAGAAGGTGAACGAAGAAGTCAGAGGTCCAAACTCGGAGTCAGGGACTCACGCACCTTGGCGGTGAGGTCTTCGACGCAAGACGTTGATTACATGGTGGTTACGGCGGAGAAAATGTCAGGGACTCACAGACTCAAAGTCATATACCCCACTAAGCCTGGACCCCAAAAAACGCGCCCATCTACGAAATTCCATCGCAACGGAGCTTGACTTCGGAAAATTGGCCGAGTAGGCGTCAGAGAAAAATGGGTAGTAATAAACATGAATGTCCCCTTTATTTTCGGGTTTTTTCTTGACAGCCAATTTGCGTTCCCCCGATAATCTTGCATTCGCAATCTGCGTAGCGAGGAAACCCTAGCCACCATGGAAGGCTCATTCGCGTTTCGCATAGGAGAGCTTCGTCATGGGACGCGCCCCGAATTGGTTTGCGGAGTTGTTTCTCCCTCGAACCAGGACCATCAAAGCGCGCGAAGTCGCATGGAGGAGGCGCGTCCGGATTGGCGTTGAGCAACTGGAAGACCGGATGGCGCCGGCTGTTTTCACCGTCAACACGAATGTAGATACCGTTGACGTCAACCCAGGGGACGGAGTCGCCGCGGACAGCCAAGGCCTGACGTCGCTGCGGGCCGCCGTCATGGAAGCCAACGCCTTGGCGGGCGCAGACACGATCAATTTGCCGGCGGGCACTTATTTGCTCACGCGGGCAGGTTCCGGCGAGGGCGCCGCCGCCACGGGCGACCTGGACGTTACCGGCGATCTGACCATTTTCGGTTCCACAACCGGTGTGAGTGAAATCTCGGCGCAAGGCCTGGGCGATCGCATATTCGATCTTCCGCAAGGCGCTTCGCTGAGCAACCAGCGCGTGGTCAATTTTGATCATCTGAAGCTGACCGGCGGCGTGGCCAGCGGCAGTGACTCGAACCCGCTGGAAGATCATGGCGGCGCCCTGCGCATTGGCTTCTACAACACCGTTACCATCACCAACACAGTGTTTCTCGGCAACTCGTCGCCGCGGACAGGTCTGCCGAACCTGACTTTCGGCCTCGGCGGCGCTATCGGCAACGATGGCTTCCTGACGCTGCTCGACTGTCGCTTTGAAAGCAATTCCGCCAGCAATGGCGGCGGAGCTATCTACGCGGGCGGCACTCCTGCCCAGGTTGGCGTGCGCAACTGCACCTTTTCAAACAACTCGGCGCGGGACGGCGGCGCGATCAAAAATCATGAACCGATGACAATCGATAACAGCACATTCTCCGGCAACCAGGCAGTCATTAATTCGGGTAACGGCCAGGGCGGCGCCATCGACAACAACGGCGGCGGCAACCTAACACTCACCAACTGCACTTTGTCGGGTAACACATCGATCTTCGGTGGCGCGATCGTCAACTTCAGTACCTTGACTGCTAAAGCTTGCACAATCGCCGGCAATTCGGCCGCGCAGGGCGGCGGCATCAATGCCTCGTCCGGCACCGTCCTCGAAAATACCATTGTCGCCCTCAACACGGCCAGTAGCAGCGGACCCGACGTACTCGGCACGGTTCAAAGCAGCGGCCACAACCTGGTCGGCAACACGGCCAACAGCAACGGCTTCAACGCCGCGCTCGGCGACCTTCTCAATGTCAATCCGCTGCTCGGTGCGCTGGCGGACAATGGGGGTCCAACGCAGACCCGCGCCCTGCTGACCGGTAGCCCGGCAATTGACGCCGCCAACACTACGACCGCCCCCGCCACGGATCAGCGCGGTGTCACACGCCCACAAGGCCCCGCGGCGGACATCGGCGCGTTCGAATTCCAGGCCGTCAACGGCCCGCCTGTCGCCAATAACCAGAGCGTGAGCACGAACGAAGACACGACCCTCAACGGCGCCGTGACCGCGACCGACCCCGAAGGCGACCCGCTTTCCTATGCCCTTGTATCCGGGCCAACCCACGGCATGCTGACACTCAACTCCTCGAGCGGCGCCTTCGCCTACACGCCGGCCGCCAACTCCAACGGCGCCGACAGCTTTACCTTCAGGGCCAACGACGGGCAACACGACTCAAACGATGCGACCGTCAGTATTACAGTCACTCCGGTAAACGACGCTCCCCTCGCCGCAGACGACGCCTACAGCGTCAATCAGAACCAGACGCTAACGGTAATCGCGGCGCCTGGCGTCACCTCGCTGGTCATGCACAGCCAGGCGGGTGACTATATAGGACAGGGCCAAAATTACAACTACACGGCGGCGACCGGCGTATTCAGTGCGTCACGAAATTCTGACGATGGCGTGTCCTTCTCCTATCTGGATAATCTCAACGCTATCGCCTTTTGGTTCCTCGACTTTGCCGCGCCCTTCCATGCGACTCTGGTCCCGGGCACGTACCTGAATGCCACACGCTACCCGTTCCAGGCGAGCAACGTCCCAGGCATGGATGTGTCCGGCGAAGGCCGCGGTTCCAACACGCTGACAGGCAACTTCACGGTTAATCGCGCCATTTATGAAACAAACGGAAAGACCCAGAGTTTCGATGCCACCTTCGAGCAGCATTCCGAAGGCGCGCCGCCGGCTCTCTTCGGAGAGATCAACTACAACTCTCCGAACGCGCCCGCTGGCGTGCTTCATAACGATTCCGATGCCGACAACGACCCGCTGACTACCATCCTGGTCACCGGTCCCGCTCACGGCTCACTGACGCTAAACGCCGACGGTTCCTTCTCCTACACGCCGGCGCTAAACTTCAGCGGCACCGACAGCTTCACGTACATGGCCAACGACGGCGCCTTGAACAGCAACGTGGCCACGGTTTCCATTACCGTCAACCACGTGAACCAGCCGCCCGTAGCCGCCGATGACAGCTACACCACGGGCGAAAACACCGCGCTGGTCATTGCGGCGCCCGGCGTGCTCGCCAACGACAGCGACGCCGACAGCGACGCGCTTACCGCAATCCTGGCTTCCGGCCCGAGTCATGGCTCGCTGCAACTCAACAGCGACGGCTCTTTCAGCTACACGCCGGCAGCTGGCTATCGCGGCGGCGACAACTTCACTTACCGAGCCAATGACGGCAACCTTAGCTCCAGTCCCGCTACGGTGAGCCTCACCGTTTCGGACCATGCACCGCTCGCAAATGACGACGCTTATGCCGTCAACGAGGACGCCATGTTGACGGTCACAGCGCCGGGCGTGCTCGCCAACGACACCGATGCCGACCAGGATCCCTTGAGGGCGATCCTGGCATCGTTCCCGGCTCACGGCGCGGTTGCCTTGAAGACCGACGGCTCGTTTTTCTATACGCCAAACGCCGGCTATTTCGGCTCGGACAGCTTTACCTACCGAGCCCATGACGGCACTCTGTACAGCGGCGTGGCCACGGTGAACATCACCATCAACCATGTCAACCATGCTCCGGTTGCGGTTATCGACGCATTCACCGTCAACGAAAACCAGACCTTAACCGCGCTCCCTGGCGTCCTATCGAATGATTCCGATTCGGACGGCGACCCTCTGACGGCGTTACTCGTCGCCCTCCCGGCCCACGGCTCGCTCGCTCTGGATCCCAATGGGTCCTTCACCTACACCCCGGCGCAATTCTTCCATGGCGTTGACAGCTTCACCTATATGGCAAGCGACGGAGTTCTGAACAGCAACGTGGCCACGGTCTCCATTACGGTCAACCCAGTGAATCAAGCGCCCAGCTTCGTGAAGGGCGCCGACCAGGCGACGGATCAAGGAGCAGGACCACAAGCCGTCCCGGGCTGGGCGACTGCGATTTCCGCCGGGCCGCCGAACGAAGCGAACCAGGTCCTCAGTTTCCAGATTCGCACCGACAATGACACGCTCTTTGCAGCTCTGCCGGCGGTTGACCCGGTCACCGGGGCCTTGACGTACACGCCTTCGGCGAATTTCCACGGAATTGCGAGCGTGACGGTAGCGATCCATGACAACGGCGGCACTGCCAACGGCGGCAGCGATACGAGCCCACCGCAAACTTTCACGATCACCGTGAACCCACCGCCCAGGTTCTCCCTGAGCGGATCCGCTTCGGCCAATCTGCAAAGCACCTATACGCTAGGTCTGTCCACCGACGACCCCAACCCCGTCACGTCATGGACGATCACCTGGGGCGACGGCAGCGTGCAGACGCTTCCGGGCAACCCGTCGTCGGTGACGCATATTTACACATCGGCAAGCAGCTACGTCATCAGCGCCACGGCGACGGACTCGATCGGCGTTTTTAGCGCGAGCAATAGCCTTGACGTCACGGTCTACGCCGTTCACCTGAGCATTACCGCCCCCACGAGCACCACTGCCGGGGATACCTTTGCTTTCACCGTGAAGGCTCTCGATCCGTTCGGCAATGCCGCCGACGGTTACCTCGGCACGGTTCAGTTCACGACCTCGATCCCTTACTCCTACTTGCCGAACGACTACACTTTTACCGAAGCTGACGGCGGATCGCACAGCTTTACCGCGTCGATCGTTATCGCCGAGACGCAAACTTTGACGGCTACTGATACGAATGTCGCGAGCATCACCGGCGGCGCCGACATCGCGGTCAAAGCGGGCGCTTTTAACGCTCTGTGGGAAACGGGGTTCCCGTCGCCCACGACCGCCGGCGTCGCGCACACGCTGACGGTCACGGCCTTGGATCGCTTCGGCAACATCGCCACGAGTTTCCGGGGCATTGTGAGCTTTGAGAGTCAGGATCGTAAGGCCAGCCTGCCCGCGAGTTATACTTTTACCGCCGCCGACGCCGGCGTACACAACTTCAGCGTTACTTTGAGAACTGCCGGAAATCAGTATATAATGGTCGCCACCACTGTTTCACACACGATCTACCGCACCTATCTCGGCTACACCGTGACGGCGGCGGCGGCCACTCATTTCCGCATCACGGCTCAGGCGAGCGCCACCGCCAACTTGGCCTTCAGCTTCCTCGTCACCGCCCTCGATGAGTTCGGCAACGTGGCCACCGGTTACCGCGGCCGCGTCCACCACGCCAGCTCGGATCCACGCGGCAAATTGCCGGCCAACTATACCTTTACCGGCAGCGACAACGGCATGCACACTTTCACCGTGATCTTTAAGACAAGGGGTCTACAGAGCATCCTGATCACAGACACTTCGACCGGCTCGCCCTCCGGGAGCGCGCTCCTGAACGTCAAGATCAACCCCAAGTTCCCGGTCGCGTCCCGACGGGGCCTCCTTCCCTAGCGCGACAAAAGAGGACATTTATGTTTATTAATGCCAAAAGCGAAAACGCGCCCGGACGCTTTCGGTGTCAAGATAAAACATGAATGTCCCCTTAAACCTTGGAAAAAAAGTAGAAAAAAGCATCCCCTTTCTCTCTCTCTAAGATTACACTGCCCATATGTCGGATGTCGGAATTCTTACGAAATCCGCTATTTGCGAGGGCGGACCATGGCGTCGCAGTGGTATTACACGAAAGACGGCAAACAGAAAGGCCCCGTGTCGTCTCATGATTTGAAGCAGATGGCGCGGGCCGGGCTTTTGAAGCGGACCGATTGGATTTGGAAAGAGGGCACGGCGACCCGGGGCCAGGCCGGCACAGCCCGAAACCTCTTCCCGGAAGAGAGCGGAACCGTCCAGCAAGCCGAGAAGGCGAAAGAAGAAGCCGTACAGCCTGAAACGGTGTCGGAAGCCCACAAACCTGCGCCGGACTCCGCGGCGGAGTATCAGTTGGTGGATGTGGTCGACGATTCGCCTTCGGAAAGCGCGCCCTCCTCTATTTCAATCAAAGACGAAGGCGCCAGGCCAAGCCGGGCACGCCGTACTCCAGACCGCGAGCGCGCGCGCGATTACGACGATCCCCGCCCGAAACGCCGGCCGGCCTCAAGCGAGCGCTTCGATGAGGATGATATCGTCGAGGATGATATCGTTGAGGCTCGACCGCGGCGCAAAAAAAACAAACGCAAAGAAACGAGTCCCGCGGCCAACCTCATGATGGGTATTGGGACTGCCGGGTTCATTGCCACGCTGATTATCGTGGGTTTCATTCTGGTCTTCAGGGCCAATCCTCAGCGTGTTGACGGTGGGAAATTCGTTAACGACGACGATGACGCAGAATTTACCTCTCGTCGGGAGAAACCCAGGCAGCGAGATGTCGCCGTAAAGCCCAGCGTCAGCACGGAAGTGCTAAGCATCAACGGGAAGTTGACGGAAATCGATCCAATCGACCCCAAACGTGCCGGATGCCGCCATCATGTATACCCACTCAAGATGCTTGCAGGGAAGACCTACGTCATCGAAATGCAAGGCTTTGAATTCCGCGCATGCATTCGTCTGGAAGACTCGAAGGGCGCCATCTTGGGCACGACAAAGGCCAATGATGAAGATCCCAGCGAGAATTTGGCCGCGCGTTTCAACTTTCAACCCCTGCGCGACGACGACTACCGCATCGTCGCGACAACTTACCGTGGTGGTTACGTCGGGGCTTATCGCTTAACTGTGCGCATGACCCAATAGAAGAATGAGTGGTCGGTCGTCCCCGCGCGGGTCGTCTCGCACCTGCGGTGGGTGACATTCACACCACGACCGTCTGACTAAAATTCGCCAAGTATGTCGTCCACGGCAATGTAATAAAGCCGTTGTTGACCTGGATACTGCCGGGGGCTTTGTCGACGGTGAGGCTGCCGACGCTGTCCGTACCCCAGGGATTGTAGAGTTCCACATACAGGTTGCCGCTAACCGTGAAAGCCCGCGTGACGGCGTAGGCATGGTTGGCGACGATGCCCACCGAGTTGATGCCCGGTTGGGCTGACGTGTAACTGGCGGCGGCGACTACGTCTTTGTTGTCCAGGCTCCAACTCAGGTAATCGAACGTGAGCTGCGACGAATCCGCCACCACGGCATACTGGCCGGTGAATTGGAACGTCGCGTTTTGGATGGACTTGAGCCGATAGCCTGACGCTTTGTTGAGTTCGTCCCATCGGCTATCGGTGTATTGGGCCAGGCAGTTGATGCCGAAGGTCGACAGCCGGGCGCGGTTCATGACGAGCGTCCAGAACTCGCCCTGATCGAGCATGGCGAGGCCACTGGGCCGGGCGTCGGTGTCCGACCAGGTGCCGTCGAACGTGACTGTGACCGATCGGCTTTCTCCGGGTAGGTAGACCTGGTAGATGTTGTTGCCCTGGTATTTGATTGCGCTCTGGATGAACGACGTGCCGCGCTCATAGGCGAGGGCGGCCAGGGCGGCCAAAGTTTGGCAGTTATTGGCGCGTCCCTGAAGCACGTCGGCTGCGCTGGCGCCGTCCTGGATCGGCTTGGTGAAGTCGAATTCGTCGTGATACAAGTCGAAGTCGGTGGCCGGCGAGTTGGCGTTGCGGCCGAAGAAGTGGTCTCGACCGATGCCGCCGTTCAAGTAGTCGTTGCCGTTCTCACCGTAGAGCCAATCGTCGCCGGCCTCGCCGTAGAGCTTGTCGTTGCCGCCGCGGCCCCAAATCTTATCATTGCCGTTGCCGCCGAAGACGTAGTCGTTGGCTTGGCTGCCGATGAGGATGTCGTCGCCGTCGCCGCCGAAGGCCATGCTGGGGATATTGACGGCTTCCAGGTTGATGATGTCATTGCCGCCGTAGCCGTAGACTTCAATCTTTTTGACATCTAAGACATTGAGGCTCGGAACGAGCTTACCCGCCGCAAGAACGCTCAGTCCCTGGACGGAAACCTGATCGTCTACCTGTTGCACGAAGATGATGTCGGCGTTGTCGGTGCCGTAGATGCGCAGCGTGCCGTCGGAAAGCAGGCTCGCGGTGAGGACTGCGGCGGCGGGGAGGCAGCGATCTTCCAAAACTAACAGTGTCGGCACGAAGCGATGGCGGCGATGTGGTTTCATGATGCGAATCCTGTTTGCGAAACGCGTAGGACGGATTTGCAATCCGTCCATTCAACGGGACGGTTTGCAAAACCGTCCAACTTTTACAAAATGTCGGCAGACCTTGGCGATCGGGCAAATCGGGGAAAATAATCAAGGCCGGCAAGATATATCTCGCACATGGGACTGGGAAGGATTTACGTGATGGGTGGAGTTTTTTCTTGAAAATCGGGCGCTATCGCAGCAACTTGCCTACAGTCGCCACAATTCAACCTCTCGGGGCAGGCAAGTTAGGAAACTTGCCCCAGAATGGCAGGAGAGTTCCATCTATGCGAATTCACACTTGGATGACGATTGCTCGATCGGCGACGGTTGTGCTGATAGTGACGGCATGCGGTGTTTTTGCTCAGGATGATTCGAGCAAACAGGATGATGCGAGCAAAGCGGCCCAGCTTTTTCGCAAAGCACACAGATCGGTGACGCCTGTCTCAGACAGCGTCCTCGTGGCCGAAGCCGAAGAGTTCCAGGTGCAGCAACCGGGTTGGAAGGCGCTTCCGTTCGGAACGAACTACTACGCGGCCACTTTCGCCAACTCATTCTTGAGCCGAAGGGGTTACCTCGGCGCGCTGGAACAAGTCGAGAAGCCTGTTAGCGCAAGTCTGGAAGTGCAGGTTCCGAAGGCGGGCAAGTATCTCGCGCTGGTGCGCTATGAAGCGGCCTACCGCTTCGAGACGCAGTTTCGCCTCGTCATCGGGCAGAACGGCAAGAAGCTGCTCGACCGGCTCTACGGCTCGCGCAACAATCTCCGCATTTGGGCCTTCCGCGAGAAGCTGAAGAAGGAAGTCGCCTGGCCATGGGGCGCCGATGAGAACCTGGTTTGGGAAGGGCACGACGCGTTCGTGGAGTTAGCCGAAGGCAAGGCGAAGCTAACGTTGATCGCCGACGAGCAACCCGAGCCGGCGGCGCGCCGCAACGTCGATTTGGTGATGCTGACGAGCGACCTGAAGCAGGTCGAGAACCGCATTGAAAAGGAGAACTACCTGCCCTTGGACGGCATGCTGACGCAAGCCGGCGACCTTTACCTCAAGGTCCACAATCGCGCCGACGGCTCCGAGCTGAAGCTTACCATTCCGAACGGCACCGAGCATTCCCCCTACTGGGTGCATATGCGCGACTGGAAGCCGAAAGTCGTCGCCGCTAAACCGGGCGAGACGTCGGATTGGATCGAAGTGGGCAGCTTGCTGGACACCTTAAGCGACGGGCAGTGGAACCTGAGCGCCGCCGGCAAAGGACTGCACTTCGGTCTCGAATTCGCGGTCAAAGGCGCCGACGGCAAGATGGAGCCGATCCGCAAGTTCGAAGATCTCCAAGGAAACGTGACGCTGGCCTATGACGCCAACACGCGCTACACACGCCGGATTCGCCTCGCCGATGAGGTGCTCTACGAGCTCGTCGCTTACCTCAAGAAATGGCCCGTTGAAGGAACGGCGCCCAAGCGGACTCTGATATATGGATTCACCTTCGCACCAAAGCCCGACGACGCCAAGTACACGGCCGCTTTGCAGGAATTCTTGAAGCTCATGGGTGCGACCGCGCTCGGCAAGGACGCGCCCGAAGAATTGACTTCCGACGGCCTCGTTCGCGGTTACATCGACGTTCGCGACGTGCCGACCGACAAGCTCGCCGACTATTGCAAGAAGCTTCAAGACGCTAAGAAAGCTGACAAGATTGCGGTTGCCAGCCTCGGCGACGAGATCGGTCTGGCGCAGCCGCCCGCGAATGATCACAAGGCCTTCCGCGCCTGGCTGCAAGGCAAAGGTCTGAAGCCGTCCGACGTTGATCCGGAAGCCGGGACGGATTGGGACAAGATTCAACTCAATTCCAAGCCGGAAACGGCCAAAACGAACCCGGAGCTGTATTACTTCTCGAAAATCTACGGCTACCGCTTCGGCATCAAAAACCTCAAGGACCGAACCGACATCCTCAAGAAGCATTTGCCCAGCGCCGGCATCGGGGCCAACTTTTCGCCGCACCATGCTTCGATGTATTTGGGCGATACGCATCAATGGATGTCGTTGTTTCGCGAGGACGGCATGACCATGCCCTGGGGCGAGGACTACATCTGGCAAGTGCCCGTCGGCAGCCAGCAGATGAACTTCATCATGCTCGACATGTTCCGCGCCGCCGTTCGCAGCAAACCCGGAGCGAGGATTCAGTACTACGTCATGCCGCACACGCCGGGCAACACGCCCGACAATTGGCGGCGCCAGTTCTACGGCGACATCGCGCACGGGGCCAAGATTCTCAACCTGTTCGAGTTCCGCCCCGTGCAAGCCGCCTATACCGAGAACCATGTGAGCGATCCGGCCATGTATCAGGAGGTTCGCAAGGCGATCCATGAGCTGGGCAGGTTCGAAAATATCGTCCAGGACGGCCAAGTGATGCGCGCGCAAACCGGCCTTTGGTTCAGCGAAGCGGCAGACGTTTGGCACAACCATCGGCCGCCTTTCGACGTCGCCAAACGCTGTCTCTACATCGCCATCCGCCAAAACCAAGTGCCGCTCGACATGGTGCTCGACGGGGATGACCTCAGAGACTACAAGGTGCTGTATTTGTGCGACGCCAACGTCAGCCGGGCCGGCTCCGCGGCGATCGTGGAATGGGTGAAGGCCGGCGGCAAGCTGTTCGCAAGCGCGGGCGCCGGCATGTTCGACGAGTTCAATCGGCCCAACAAGGTGCTGCGTGAAATGCTCGGCGTGGATCAGAAGGCCCTCGAGGAATCGAAGGAGTTGATTCGCTTCGAGAAGCAGGATTTACCGTTTGCGGAGGCGCTTGACACGGTCACTTGGGACAGCGCCGTTCCGGGGCTGGGAAAGACGACCCTGCCGATCTTCGGGGTGCGTAGCGTTATTGCCGCCGCGCCCGGGACCAAGGTCGCAGGCGCATTTCAGGATGGATCGCCGGCGATCACTTATCGCGAAGTGGGCAAAGGGTCGGCCCGCTATTGCGCTTTTCTTCCGGGACTAACTTTCTTCCATCCTGCACTACCGAAACGGCCCGTCGATCGCGGCGCGCATGCCGGAACATATGCCCACTTCTTACCGACTAAATTCGGCAATGCCGCGGGCCAGCTGATCCATGAGCCGACGCGCGATCTCGTGCTGACGGTTCGTTCGGGCGCTCGGCTAATTGAAAACACGGTGATTCAAGCCAAAGACGGGTTCGTTATTCCGCTAATCAACTGGGGGCCGGCGCCAGTGGAGACGCGGCTGACGATTCGCCTGCCGGGAGTGGGCAAAAGCGAAGTGCGCCTGGCAAGCGGCCGGAAAGCAAAAACCGAGCAAACCGGCGAATTATTGACGGTGACACTCCAGTTAGATGTGGCCGACGCGCTCATTCTCCGATAGCAGGGCTCGCGCGAAACCGCCGAGCGAGCTATCCTGACGCAGCCCAAAGTCGAGTTGGAGCCAACCGGCTGCATGTTGTAGCTCGCTAGGCGGTTTCGCGCTTCCCAAAATCCGCGAAAAATCCTTGCTCGTGTCGGCATCTCCTTCTACAATCCCATCTGACAATTTGGTTCGGTATCTTATCCAGAGTGGCTGAGGGATTAGGCCCGTTGAAGCCACAGCAACCGGTTGCCGTTTCGAAAAGGGGACTGGACCTCTAAAATCACAGGTCCAGTCCCCTTTTCGAAACTTCCAGGCAACGCAGGTGCTAACTCCTACCCGGTCCGGCCGGGAGAGATAAGAGCAGCCTCAAGCCTCTTCTTCTCTACAATCCGGAAGAGGTTTTTTTGTCGCCTCTTCGGATCTCCCACCCTGGATTAGCGCCGACGCGCACGCCGTTTGCGGCTTAGCGCGCCCGTATCCTTGCAGGAAGAGGATGAACGATGAGCACTTTTGTGCGCGGTTTGAAATGTCGGCTATGTAGCAAGACTTATCCTGCGGAACCGCTCAACTTCTGCACGGATGACTTCGGTCCCCTCGAGGTCGACTACGACTACGAGGGCATCGCCGAATCGATTAGCCGCGAAAAGATCGAGCTGCGGCCTTTCAACATGTGGCGCTACCGCGAGCTATTGCCCATCGACGGCGAACCTACGGTCGGCGCCCTGGTGGGCGGCACGCCGCTCGTCAAAGCGAATCGTCTCGCCGATGAACTCGGTGTTGAGAACTTGTGGATCAAGAACGACGCCGTCAACTTCCCGACCCTGTCGTTCAAGGACCGCGTGGTTTCGGTGGCGCTCTCCAAGGCCCGCGAGTTCGGCTTCACGACCGTCGGCTGCGCCTCGACAGGCAACCTGGCCAATAGTGTCGCCGCCAATGCCGCCGCCGCCGGACTGGAAAGCTACATCTTCGTACCTAGCGATCTGGAAACCGCCAAGATCCTGGGCACTAGCGTGTATGGCGCTCACGTCATCGGCGTCGAGGGAACCTACGACCAGGTCAACCGACTCTGCACCCAAGTCGCGTTCAAATACGGTTGGGGCTTCGTCAACATCAACCTGCGGCCCTTTTACGCCGAAGGCTCGAAATCGCTGGGTTTCGAGATTGCCGAGCAACTTGGCTGGCGTGTTCCCCAGCACGTGGTCGCGCCGATGGCCGGCGGCAGCCTGATCGGCAAGATTCACAAGGCGTTTCACGAGCTGCACCAAGTCGGCCTGATCGACAGTGCTAAGTGCAAGATTTACGGCGCCCAAGCCACTGGATGCAATCCAATCACCGATGCAATCAAGAACGGCCGTGAGACGCACAAGCCCGTCCGCAAGCCGAACACCATCGCCAAGTCGTTGGCCATCGGCGATCCGGCGGACGGTTACTTTGCCAACAAGGTGATGCGCGACACCGGCGGCTGGGGCGAGGATGTGAGCGACAAGGAAATCGCCGAGGCCATGCTGCTGTTGGCCCGCACCGAGGGAGTTTTCGCGGAAACCGCGGGCGGAGTCACTCTGGCCGTCGCGCAAAAGCTCATTGACCTGGGCCGCATTCCGCGCGATGAGGAGATCGTGATCTGCATCACCGGCAACGGCCTCAAGACGCAAGACGCCGTGGCGCCCGTATTGGAGAAGCTTGTGGTGATCAAACCGGCGCTGGAGGAGGTTGAAAGATTGGTGGAGCGATCGAGCGCGGCGGTATTGGTATAATGCGGGAACCCCGAGAGGTGAAAGTCATGGCTACTGTAATCACCACACCGTCGTCTGGAAAACTACCGAAGGGCGCCCAGGCGCGCTTGCAAAACGGCGATCGGCTTACGCGCGACGAATTCGAACGCCGCTATGAGGCGGATCCAACCTTGAAAAAGGCTGAACTAATTGAAGGAGTAGTCTACGTGCCATCGCCAGTCCGATTTGATCAGCATGGGAAGCAACATTTCAATCTGATTACCTGGCTGGGCTTGTTCGTAATTCAGACTCCAGGTGTTGAAGGAGGAGACAATAGCTCTCTACGTCTTGACTTGGATAATGAACCGCAACCGGACGCGCATTTGATGATCAAACCGGAGCTGGGAGGTCAGGCCAAAATCGATGACGAGGGATACATTGTCGCGGCGCCGGAGCTCGTTGCCGAGGTCGCGGCGAGCAGCGTCAGTTACGATCTCCATACGAAGCTGAACGTCTATCGGCGCATTGGCGTCAAGGAATACATCGTTTGGCGGGTTGAAGACGAAGCCATCGATTGGTTCGTTTTGCGTCAAGGAAAGTACGAACGTTTTGCCACGGTGGAAAGCGTTTACCGCAGCGAGGTGTTTCCAGGTCTTTGGTTGGATCCGCAAGCCCTTGTTTCCGGCGATCTAGCGCAGGTTGCCAAGATCGTCCAACAGGGAATGGACACAAACGAACATCGTGAATTTGTGGCGCGACTGAAGGCCAAGAAAGGATAATTGAATGGCCATTCGCATCAACATCCCCACCCCCATGCGGCAACACACCGAAAACCAGGCCGCGGTCGAGGCGTCCGGAGGCACCGTTCAAGAATTGCTCGACAATCTTGGCAAGAAGTTCCCCGGAGTGGCCGGCCGGCTCTTCGAGAACGGCCAGGTGCGCCGCTTCGTCAACGTCTACTTGAATGATGAAGACATCCGCTACTTGGACAACCTTAACACGGCCGTCAAAGACGGCGATGAAGTTAGCATCATTCCGGCCGTGGCGGGGGGCTAAACCGTGAAGGGAGAACAAGGCGAAGTTCCCGAGGGGGCCGCCGTCTTCCCGTTGATTCCGGAAGAACTTGGGATCCATCCGCTCCTGTTGGCGGTGCTGCACGCCGTCGTATTTTTTGACGGTTCTGCCGAGGATGTAGTCAACGATGCCGCGGCAGACGAGGCGCTTCAGTACATCGCCACCTATCTGCAACGCCTCACGGGGCCGGAGCTCGTGCGAATCAAGGAAGACATCGCTTGTTTGGAAGCACACGCTCGGCAGGAGAAGTGGCCCCAAGAGGAAGTGCGCTTCTTGCAAAGCTTCCTCACCGATTTCGGCGCAGGGGGATGATAGAGATGATTGGAACCGCGACTAGAAACAAGGCGAAGGCGACCAATGGCGCGCTCGCGAACGGAGCGTATTCGATGCACCGTTTTTCCGTGGCTGAATATCACCAGATGATCGATGCCGGCATCCTAACTCCCAACGACAAAGTCGAACTCGTGGAAGGATGGATCGTTGACAAAATGCCGCAGAATCCCCCTCACATGACAGCCATCACTCGACTGACCCGAAGGCTTGGGAAGCTCCTACCGGAGGAAGATTGGACGTTGCGGATTCAAGGGCCGATCACCCTGGCAACGAGCGAACCTGAACCCGACGTCGCCGTAGCTCGCGGCTCCGACGAACTTTATGTGAAGCGACACCCGGGACCTGGCGACATTGCCTTGCTCATTGAAGTTGCGGACTCGAGCTTGCTGGACGATCGGCGAAAAAAAACGCCTCTATACGCTGCCGGGAAAATATCGGAGTTTTGGCTGATAAATCTAGCCGACCGCCTGATCGAAGTGCACACGCGGCCACAAGGAGGCCAAACACCCGTATTCAGATCGTGCACGATCAATACTCTCGCGGATTCGATTCCTCTAGTTCTCGATGGCAAGAAACTTGGTGAAATCAAAGCCCGTCAACTTCTGATTTGATTATCCATGTCAACGACTCCTTCCTTAGATCGCTACAGTCGGCAGATGCGCTTCGGCGGCATCGGCGAGGCGGGGCAGAAAAAGCTCGTCCACAGCCGAGTAACTCTTTGCGGCTGCGGGGCGCTGGGCACCGTCATCGCCAATGTGCTGGTCCGGGCGGGCGTCGGTCATCTTCGGCTAATCGATCGCGACTTCATTGAGACGCATAACCTCCAGCGCCAGGTGCTTTTCGACGAGCACGACGTGACGGAAAATCTGCCCAAGGCCGAGGCGGCCGCTCGCAAGTTGGGCGCGATCAATTCGCAAGTCCACGTCGAGCCGGTCGTCACCGACATCGACCGCACCAATATCGCCGAGTTATGTGAAGATGCCGACGTCATTCTCGACGGCACCGATAACTTCGAGATTCGCTATCTCATCAACGACTTCGCGGTCAAATCGGGCAAACCCTGGGTATACGGCGGCTCCATCGGCAGCCACGGCCAGACCATGACGATCTTGCCAGGCAAGACGCCCTGCCTGCGTTGCGTCTTCGAGGCGGCGCCGGCGCCGGGAGAGGCAGCCACTTGCGAGACGGCCGGAGTGTTGTCGCCCGTCGTCAACATCATTGCCAGCTTGCAGGCGGCAGAGGCACTCAAGATTCTCACGGGCCAATTCGAGAAGGTGAACCGCGATCTCATCTACATCGATGTGTGGGAAAACACCTTCAAGCCCTTTCGCATCGCACCGCTGCTCGGAAAGGTCGATTGCCCATGTTGCGGCCGGCGACGGTTTGAGTGGCTGGATGGAGAACAGGGATCACACACGACAAGCCTCTGCGGCCGCAATGCCGTTCAGGTGGCGCACCGCACGCCGTCGAACTTGGATTTCGAACAGATGGCGCCCAATTTGGAGGCGATGGGCGAGGTCCGCTACAACCGCTTCCTACTTAAATTCATGGTGGACGGTTACGAGTTCACGGTGTTCCCCGACGGTCGGGCAATTATCAAAGGAACGAGCGACGTGGAGCGGGCGAGAACGCTGTACGCCAAATACATCGGGCATTGATTTCTCTACCGATATGCCATTGAATTAGGGGACACTAGCTAGTTTTCTTGCAAGAGTGTGAAAATGAGCGTTGGACTTGCCAGCCCACGTGGGCCATATCGATTGACGGTCAAGCAATACCACCGCATGATCGAGGCGGGCGTGTTGACGGAGAATGACCGTGTCGAGTTGCTCGAGGGCCATTTGGTTTCCAAAATGCCGCACAATCCGCGACACGACAGCGCGATTACGAAAGGCACCCGGATTTTCCTGAAGATTTTGCCTGAGGATTGGGTGGTTCGGGTCCAATGCGCGATAACTACCCGCGATAGCGAGCCAGAACCTGATTTTGTTCTCGCCGAGGGTCCAGAGGAAAAATACGATTCACGTCACCCGATGCCCTCCGAAATAGGCCTGGTTGTCGAGGTTTCGGACTCCACACTGGAATATGATCGAAACATCAAGGGCAGGCTCTACTCTCGTAGCCGCGTGGAAGTCTACTGGATCATCAACCTCGTGGACAAAACCGTAGAGGTCTATACCGAGCCGAAATCCGGGAGAAATGCGCATTACGACGGCCGTGTTGACTATCACACCGACGAGAAAGTCCCGCTTGTACTGCGTGGAACACTCCTTCAACGGATTCCCGTCAGCAGTCTGTTGCCCGCGGATTGATCGCGATGATCTACCTCGACAACGCCGCCACGAGTTTCCCCAAGCCCGAAGAAGTCTATCAGGCGATGGACCAATTCGCGCGGCATGACCTCGCCAATCCGGGGCGGGCGGGGCACAAGATGGCACTGGCCGCCGAACACGCCCTCGACGATTGCCGCCACCGTCTCAACCAATTCTTTCATGGCGAAGCGCCGGAGCGGTTCATCTTCACGCTGAACTGCACCGATGCCCTCAATATGGCCTTCAAAGGCGTGTTGGCGGACGGCGATCACGTCATCACCACCGACCTGGAACATAACTCCGTGAGCCGGCCGCTTCGGGCAATGGAACGAGCGGGAAAGATCAAGGTCACGCGCGTTACCTCCGACGGCGGCGGCACGGTCGATCCCGACGCCATCCTTCGTGCAATCACGCCGAAAACGAAGCTAATCGCCCAAACGCACGCCAGCAACGTCTTGGGAACGGTGCAGCCCATCGCAGCGATTGGCCGGATCGCGCGCGACCATGAAATTCTTTTCCTGGTGGATGCAGCACAGACCGCGGGCGTGCTTCCCATCGAAGCTCAGGCGCTGCACGTCGATCTGCTCGCATTCCCCGGCCACAAGTCGCTCCTCGGTCCGACCGGCACGGGCGTGCTTTACGTCGGTCCCGGAGTCAAGATCGGCGCCTGGCGAGAGGGGGGAACTGGCGGCGACTCTTCCAGCGAAACGCAGCCGCGGGAGCTGCCGTTTTTCCTCGAAGGCGGAACGCCGAACGTGCTCGGTGTCGCCGGGCTGACCGCCGGCCTTCAATATGTAGAAAGCCAAGGATTGGACGCAATCCACCGGCGCGAGTTGGCGTTGATCGAGAGGCTCTGGCAGCGACTGGACGAGATCGGAGGCTTCGAAGTTTTCGGCCACCGCGATTTGACCCAGCGCGTGGGAGTCCTGAGTTTTCGCAGCCAGACTTTGGCAGCGGCCGAGATGGGCGCGATCCTCGATCAAGCGTTCGATATTGCCATACGTCCGGGCCTCCATTGCGCCCCGTACATTCATCGGGCGCTGGGCACAATTCCGGACGGGACCGTGCGCGTCAGCCCCGGACCCTTCAGCACTGCGGACGACATCGATCGCCTAGCTCAGGCCCTCCAAGAAATCACGAACATGTAAAATTGGCCGAGCTTGCGTTGCGCGCACGCTGAATTCTGCAATCTCCGTACCCAGCAGGATTTCACGCTTTCCGCAAGCCGATCGGAAACGCCGTTTTTCCAACACAGCTCCCCCAGCGCCAGAATTCGAAAATCGCTTCATAGAGGAAGGGACATTCCGGTTCCCACATGCTCGGCTCTGGAACCGTGACGTGAAATGCGCCGACGTTTTCATCGGCAGGTCGCGCAGGATAGGCCACTTCCACCGTGCTCACGCCGGGACAGCGCGGGCCGATAACGCGGCCACGAATCTCTAAATTAGCCACCAAGTGTTCGGGATCGAAAGAGAAGACAAGCTCGGCACGCACGGGGTCGAGATGGCGGATTTCAACGCGCGGCGTGGGGGTGTCCATTGGAAACAATGCGAATCACTACTTCGACGACGGCACCTTGCCTTCAGGAACTAGCTTGTGCCAGGCAGTCTGAGCGCCGCGACGCTGTTCGGCCGTCCCAGCGGCATCAAACTGAATCTCACGGCCTGCGGGGACCAAGAATACCAGGTTGCGATGGGCCAACTCGCGAATCGCCTGCAAGTCGCTTCCCAGGTACGCAATCAGGGTGCTGTACGTTTCGGGACGGGCTTTGGCGTCGGGGCCGATGCCGTGCAACAATTCGAGCACGATCTCCGCTTGGCCGGGCTTGACCTTGTTGACCACGAGCGCGTCATACAGCCCGATGTCCTGCTTGGAGCCTCTGTCGATCCAATAACGCAAGGCGTTGGCCGCCGCTGCTCGAATCTCCTTGGTTTTTCCGTCCTCCAAGGCACGCCACACTGGTACGGTCTTGGCCATCGCAATTTCGCTGTACAGCGCTATCTCCGGCACCATCGATTTTTCGCTCGCAAGCCCCATGGACAGGCCCTGTTCAACCCCCTTGGCGACGATGGCTTTGCGCAGCGCCTCGACCGCGGCGTGTGCGGCGGCGGCATTCGCGGAGGCATCGGTGGATGGGTCAATCCAATCCGGCGCCTTCTTGAAAGGCAGCGGACCTTCGACTTCCTTCAGAGTGGTCCAGTGATAAAACACCGGCGCTTCGAGTGCATGCTTCGCGTTTTTCAACTCCAATTCAATCTTGCCCCTAAACACGAACAAGAAAAGCTCGCCCACCGGTTGATGCTCTTTCGTCGGCTTCTTGGAGAAGTGCGATCCTGCCGGCCAGCGCGTGAACAACTCCAGGGCGACCGCCGCGTCTTTGCCGATCAGGTTGATATTGAGATTCTTGTCGTCGATGCGCACGCGCACTTTGCCGGTCGTGTCCTTGCGGTTCTCCAGGATGACCCGGCCGCGTTCGAGTGTGAAGTCGAGATCGTTGCCCTCAGGCACATGCAATTGGAGCGCGCTTTCCAGCACGGGTCCCGGCGAAAGCTCCGGCAGATTGCCCGCCAAGGTTAAGAAGATCGCGCCGCCTGTGGTCTCAAACGCTCCACGAGCGCCGGGAAGCGTCAACACCCGAGCTTCTTTCGTGACCGGAGCGTAAAGCTCCGGTTGCGTCCACGGCGCGTCGGCGGAAGTCCGCAAGAGCACGGTGCCGATGGCGGAGCGCTGTTTGGCGAACCCTTTGGCTTTGTCCTTTTCACCCGCAGTTGCCGAGTCACCGGCGCTTGCCGAAAGGGACATAACCGCCACGAGCAGTGAGAAAGCGATACGAGTCATGGGAGAACCCAATGCATGGGGACTTGGAATTCCACAATCAGATTAAGGAGAACAAGAGGGGGAGTCAAATCGTTGGCCTCTGGTTTGAGTGATTTCGGCGTTACAGCTTCCGCAGCGGAAGGGTCACAAGAATCTCCGCGCCCGATCCGGCGCCGCCGCCGACAGCAATTCGACCCGCATGCGCCTCGACGATTCTTTTGGCGATCGCCATGCCCAGGCCCGTCCCCTTCGTCTTGGTTGTGAAAAACGGCTCGAAAATGCGCTCGCATTGTTCGGGATTGAGACCGGGTCCGTTGTCCCGGAAAGATATCCGGACCGCGGCTTGACCGTCGATCTCGGCCGGCGTGCAGCGAATGGTAACCTCAGCCGGCACCGGACCGGCGGCCAACGCATTGTCCAGGATATTGCGAAAAACCTGAGCGAGCCGAAATTGATCGACGGCGCAATTGAGATCGGCGACCGCAATTTCTTCCTGCAAAACGGCTTTTTTCTCCTTGCGCTGAGCCGAGAGGTTCTCCCAAGCTTGCCGCCAGATGCCCGCTAGGTTCCACTCTTCCAAATCGAGCCTCAAGGGGGCGGCGTAATTGCGGACTTCCTCGTATAACTGCCAGAGATGGGCCTGGGCGTCTTGAATCCGCCCAATTAGCTCGCGAATTTCAGGTTGATCTTCCACTTCCCCAGCCAGCATTTCAAGACACGCTTGGCTGCGCGCCAGGGCGTTGCCGCTTTCGTGCGCCAGTCCGGTCATCATCTGGCCGATGGCGCGTTCCCGCCAAAATGTCGGATTTCTTTTGCGCGATCAAATCCCGCAGAGCCGGATCGGGCATGAAAACGGAAAAGAACTCCTTGCCCTGCACCTCTTGGGCGTTGTATCCGGTCAGGCTTTCGGCGAAGGGGCTGAAGTAAAGCACGGAATGATCCGCGCGCAAGATGACGATCATGCACGGGGCAGCCTCGGCGAGTTGGCCGATCATGGCATGGCGTTCCGAGCGCTGCTCCCGGGCGACGTGCTCGGCTTGATAGGCGTCCTCGATGATGGCGAGGTCCAAATCCAGAAGCGTGTTCAGCGCGCGACTAGCGGCGAGCAGGTCGCCGGGCTTTCCGGTCCCGGCATCCTCCAGAATCCGCAACATGCCGTTGCGAAGCCTTGAGAGCGCGACGTTGGTGTAGACTTGATCGAGGCCGATTTCGACGTGCCGCCAACCTACTTGCCAGCGCCGCACCACGTAAGCCGCGTCATACGGCCCGGCCAAAAGGTCCCGCAACCATTTGAGCAAGGTTCCCTTGAGCCGGCGAATCTGCAGCTGCCCACCGGTGATGACCTTGCTGGCGTTGGGGTGACGTTCAATCTCGGCGTAAAAGTCGTCGACAAGCGCGGCGAGATGGGGCGTCAGCAGGCCGGCGACGGACTGCACGCGATCGGCGTCCGTTGCCGACCAGCCGACGTATTCCTGTAGCTCTTGATAGCGCTGATAGAGCTTTTCTGCGTCCATGTAATTGTCATGCGCTGGCGAGCCGGACCTATCCCCTCATCGCAGCGAACAACTTGTTGAGGCTGTCCTTGGCGTCGCCGAACAGCATCAGGCACTTGGGATTGTAGTACAACTCGTTGTCCACGCCCGCGAAACCGGGGCGCATACTGCGTTTCAGTACGATTACCGAACGGGCGCGATCAACTTCCAGGATGGGCATGCCGTAGAGCGGGCTCGATTTGTTCGTGCGCGCGGCCGGGTTGGTGACGTCGTTGGCGCCGACCACGATGGCCACGTCGGCTTCGGCGAAGTAAGGGTTGATCTGCTCCATCTCGTAAAGCTGATCGTAGGGCACGTCGGCCTCCGCCAAAAGCACGTTCATGTGCCCCGGCATGCGGCCGGCGACGGGATGGATGGCGTATTTGACATCCGTGCCGCGCTTCTTGAGGAGTTTGGCCAGGTCGCTGACCGCGTGCTGCGCCTGGGCCACCGCCATGCCGTAACCGCACGGTGCCCTTCCCCTCCGTGGTGCTGGCGGCCGACGTGTCGACTCGCCCAAAGGCGCCGAAGAGCACATTCATCGCCGAGCGGTTCATCGCCCGGCACATGAGGAGCGAAAGTAGGAAGCCGGAGGTGCCGTCAAGCGAACCAGTGATGATCTGAATCTTGTTGGCCAGCACAAAGCCCATGGCGGCATCGGCAAGACCGGCATAGGAATTTAGCAGTGCGATCACGACTGGCATGTCGGCGGCGCCGATCGGCATCACCAGCAGCACGCCAAACGCGAGGGCCAAAATCACCATGAGCGCGAACAGCACGCCCGCGGAAGGATTGGCGATAAGGCCGAAGAAAGAGAGTACGACGACCGCCAGCAAGACGAAGTTGCCAATGCGCTGACCAGGGTAGGTCATCGGCCGTTCCGGCAACAACCCCTGCAGCTTGCCGGCAGCCATCAAGCTGCCGGTGAACGTGAGGCCGCCGATCAGCACCTCGAAACCCAGAGGGATCGTGGGCAGGTCGGGTTGACCGAAATGACGCACATATTCCGCAATGCCAATCAAAGTGGCTGCTAACGCGCCTAGGGAATGTGACAGTGCGGTTCGTTGCGGCACGGCGGTCATCGGAACCCTCAGGCCCATGATGCCGCCGACGACCGATCCGATGACCAGGCCGAAGAAAATCCAAAAGTAGCCCCACGGCTCGATGTCCTCATGGAAAAGCGTGCCAATGACGGCCACGATCATGCCGACTTCAGCCAGCAACATGCCTTGCCGGGCATAGCGTGGCGAGCTAAGTCCCTTGAGTCCCAGGATGAACAGCACGCCCGCGCCGAGGTACAACCAGCGCAGCACGTCGTGCGGCGCCAAACCTTGCAGTAAGCCCATGGACCACAGGATCAGCGTCACGACGGCAACCAGCCCCAGACCCGCGGCAAGCACGGGCCAGCCGGCCCGCATCCACCAGGGACGGGTGCGGTCGTCTTCGCGCTTGAACATCGCCAGCATGCGATCGGTGATGAGAAATCCGCCGACCACGTTGGTCGAGGAGCAGGCGACTGCGACGAAACCTAGGAAGGTGCTGAGATTGCTGTACTGCCCGCCGGCCACCACGATCGACCCGATAAGAGAGATTCCTGACAGGGCGTTCGTCGCGGACATCAGCGGTGTGTGAAGTAGCGGCGGCACGCGTGAAATCACGTGGTAGCCGAGAAAGCCGGCAAGGATGAAGATGTAGAGGCCGAATTCGGCGGACCAGTTGGACGCGTCCGTGACGCTGCCAAGGAGGATGTGCGTCATGCCGGGGAGCCCTCGACGAGGTTTTTTCCCTGATGCGTGACCAGCGGGCCGCGGGTCAGCTCATCCGCCAAATCGAGCTGGATGGCGCCGTCGCGCCAGAGGTGAAGCAGATAGCTGACCACCGTGCGCGCGTACATTTGGCTGGCATGAAACGGCAGCGCGCTGGGAAGGTTGAGCGGGCCGAGGATGGTGACGCCATTCTCGACGGCGTCCTCGCCGGGCTTGCACAAGGCGCAGTTGCCGCCCTGTTCCGCCGCCAGATCGACGATGACCGAACCCGGCTTCATGCCATGCACCGCCTCCTCCGTGACGAGGAGCGGCGCCTTACGTCCCGGCACCAATGCCGTGGTGATGACCACGTCGGCCGCGGACAACCACTTGGCAAGCGCCGCCCGCTGCCGGTGATAGAAGTCTTCCGACTGCGCCGTGGCATAGCCGGTCTTGGCTTCGGGGCTTTCGGCTTCGAGTCCCAGGTCGATGAACTTGCCGCCGAGACTTTCGACCTGCTCGCGGACCGCCGGCCTGGTGTCGTAGGCCTCGACGATGGCGCCCAGCCTTTTCGCGGTGCCGATCGCTTGCAATCCCGCCACGCCGGCGCCGACGATGCACACTCGCGCCGCCGTGATCGTGCCGGCTGCAGTCATTAAGAGCGGAAAGAAACGCGGCAAGTGATTGGCGGCCAATAGCACCGCCTTGTAGCCGGACACGGTGCTCATGGCGCTCAAGGCGTCCATGGCCTGGGCGCGAGTGATGCGCGGCATGCGCTCCATCGCGAAAGCCGTGACTCCGTGTTTGGCGAGCGCTTCGAGGCCAGCAAAGTTGGTGGCCGGTTGCAGAAGGCCGATGACGAGCGCCCCTTGCTTGAGCGCGTCGATCTCGGCGGCGTTGGGAGGCTGGACCTTGAGGATGATGTCGGCATTGGCGGCCGCGTCGGGGACAATGGACGCGCCGGCGGTCGTGTAGAGGGCATCGGAAAAGCCGGCCGACTCTCCCGCTCCGGCCTGAACGTCAACGTCGAGGCTGACCTTACGCAGCTTGGCCACCAACTCGGGAACCAGCGCCACGCGCCGTTCGCCCGCCGCCGTTTCGCGTGGCACGCCGACCCTCATCCAGGCCTCCGGTGGTTGCGATATGAAACGCGGACAAAATGCGCACCCTCATATAGTAGAGGCGCGGCCTGGGAGGGCAACATTTCCTTGTTCCACGTATCCCACGAAGCACTTTTTCGGCCAGGGTGTGGCATCGTCGAGCGAAATCCAATTGGTTTGCATTGCGTGGGGGGTGGACAGCCCTGCAAGCCATTCTTGGCCGATTTTGGCGCAACTCCTTAGTGCGTGAGGGAGAAATGCCTTGCAAGCCAGCCGTGCAAAGTAAATTCGGCATGGTTCAAGCCAGGGTAACATTTGCCCCAAAAGAAATTCGTTGCGTCGCCACCCCCCCACACACCCCTGGCGACGCATTCCAATGGAAAAGAATTGACTTAACTTACCAGGCGACAAAGACTTGATGATTGAAGCGAACGGATTCGTCGCGGGGGTTGGTCGGAAAAGGCCTTCTGGCAGCATTCGCCCTGAATGCGGGTTTCTTTCGCGCGTTCTGGCGAACGCGGCTACCAAGTCAGCGACCTGGGTCCCCTTCTTCGAAAGCTCTTTCTTGTCCTGGCCGGCGCCCTAGTGCCGGCCGCGCGGGTGATTGCGGCCAGCGACGGCGACGAGGAGCTTCCTCATCGACATTCCCTTTTTCAACGGAAGGGACGGAGCTTGCGAAAAACGGACTTATTGCAGCGTGTTTTTGGGGCGGAATTGCGTGACGATGAGAAACGGTTCGGGAGGCATTTCTCTTTTGAGTTGGGCCCGGTTGCGGCATCGATCGCCAGACTCCGACGCCCGCGCTGTGCCTCCGGCGGATTCGCTTACGGCGTGCGCAATCGTGCGGCCGATCGCGCCAGCTTGTTTGACAAAGGCAGCGATTACGCGACCTTCAAATGAAAGACGCATGACCCTTTTGAGAGATTCGGCTGCGCGAGGCTTGCACAAGACGAAGAGATGGCAGAGGCTCAACAAAGAGGCGTAACACGGACGTAACACCTGCTATTTCTGTGCGGTCCATTCAAGATTTATTTTTAGATTTGCTTTCCCGCTCGCTTTCGCTAGAATTGCAACCAGTTTTCCCGTTTCAACTCCAATCTCCAAGCCAAGTTCGACATTTGCTTTGGAGGGATTGACTTTCTGTAACGTCGACCCTAGGGCTACTGCGATGCCTTCGATTGCACCAAGTATCTGCTCGATTGGGAGCCGCTCCAACGTTCCAACATCATGATCCGAACCGATTGCGATAGCTTCTACCAGAATGACGGAATCGTTCGGGAGTTGTACCGGTATTCTTTCAATCCGTCTTTCCATGTTAATCACCTTTTTCTGGAACCGATTGGACGCCGCACTTGGCAGTTTCTTTGAGACAGTGAACAATGGAGCTAACGATTATTCATGATTTGGTGCGTCAATGCACCGTCAAATTGGTCACGCAGGGATCAACCAAACCACTCGGAACCGGTTTCTTTGTGGCTCCGGGCATCGTCCTTACGTGTGCACACGTTATTGAAATTGTTTCCCGAAGCCACCCCATTTCGGTTATTTCATCAAATTCATCGTACCCTGCGCTGGTCGACCAAGATTCTCTCCGAGAGCCACCATTTCCCGATCTCGTCCTTCTTCGAATCCCCGAAAAGGAGAATCCTTGTGTCCTGTTGAGCGAACCAATTTCCCCTGGCGACGCTTTGTTCATATACGGCTACCCGTTAGATCATCCGGCAGGTGATGTGACAACCGCCGAATCCGAAGGGTGGACCCAGCTGGAAGGACCGCAAGCTAATCAACGGCTCCTCAAGTTCAAATACGGCCAAATCAAGCCTGGTTCAAGCGGCTCACCCATTCTCAACAACCGCACGGGCTGTGTCTGTGGCATTGTTAAACAAACGCGCGACAAACAAAGCGATCTTGGAGGCCGAGGAATTCCGACCTCAAGCATCTGCCAGAGTTTTCCCACGCTCGTTAGTCAGAATCGCGAGTACCACGCGCACAACCGCGTCTGGATTGATGCATTGAAAGTCCAAAGTGCTGCTGCCCCTAATCGAGAGACGCAGCCATCTGCCTTGCCACCGTTGAAGGAACGTATCCCAGGGGGAGCGCGCGAAGCAGTACGACTGTTGCATTGCCTACTACGAGAGGACTCGCGTAGAAAGAAGTATGCATATGTCGCCGACGTCGATCACAACCTGAAGTTAGATGCATCGGCTCCGCAGGGCGGCCTCCTTGACCTCCAAGGCACGATTGGCGTTCAGTTTAGGTGCGAATGGGATGAGTCACCCCTAAGTGAGGTCGCAAAACGACAGCTTGAAACATCCGTGGAGGTTGTTAAGAATCTTCGCAAAGAGATTCAGAGTATTGTCGTTGTCTCGTTCCATGAGCTGAATGGCGCTGACAGGCAATGGTTTCATACCATAGCAAAGAAGTTCTCACTCGCACTCTATCATTGTGGTCACAAACACATATGTGAATGGCTCTACAATGTTCCCTGTTTGTATGCGCGTTACTACCCGGAGTACGCTCGGCATGACCCCGCGGCGTCCGGTTTTGGTGGTAACCACTCTTTTGTCAGCTTATCGGAAGAGTACCGCAAATGCGTAATCGAGGCGCACCGCAACTTGCGGCTACTTGGCCTTCCCCCACGAATCGTTCAGCACCAAGAGGAAGCCGGCAACATTCCCCTGAAACGTATTTTTACTCCACAGTCCTTTGTATCCACGGCCCGAACGCCAGGAACCAATTGGCTGTCTTCTGCTAGCGTATCAGACCAGCCGCCCGGCCGTGACGACTCGCACAGTGTGCTATCGCTTGCAGACTTGGTAAGTTCACAGAAATCGTGCGTGATACTGGGAGACCCCGGCGCTGGTAAATCGACGGTCCTACATTTCATCTCTCTCTTCAACACCGGTGACGCGTCTCTAAGCAATGTTTTTGTGTACAATCGGATGCCACTGTTTATCTCCCTCCGAGAATTCACTAGGCGTCAGCATCAGCTTCCGGGCATGAATCTTGTGGATTACATGGTGGACAATGCGCACTCGGCTTTCCAGATTCAACACGTGCATCATTTCTTTTTCGAGTCCCTCCTTCTTATGGGCGAAGCTATCGTACTGCTTGATGGCTTCGATGAAACAGGACCGCCCGGCACTCGTGAGAAGTTGGCGCGCTCCCTCGAGGCCTTTCAACGTCGATATCCGGATTGCCCAATCTGGGTGTCTTCTCGACTTTACGGTTATGCCGGGAACACTTGCCTTAGTCGCGATTTGTTCGAACACTTCAAGGTGAATCGCTTTGATGACCAGCAACAGCAAGATTTTATTGCAAGTTGGTACACGACACAGATCCCAAACGACGTCGGAATGAGAAACGATCGAATAGAGTCGTTGAAGGCGGCGGTTCGACGTACGCTCGGTGTCAGGCGCCTTGCCAGTAATCCGTTGCTGCTAACTTTAATCGCTCTGATGCACCACTATCGCGGAAGATTACCACAAACTCGTGGTGAGCTTTACGACGAATCAGTGAACATGCTCTTGGAGCATTGGGAGGCAGTCAAGTCGCCGGATGAGCGGCATCCTCTCCATGAGCGATCCATCTACGGGGACGACGCAAAAACATTGCTGGCTGCGCTTGCACTTTGGATGCAACGTCGCGATGAAGACGTTCCTAAGGATGACGCGCGTGGCCTGGCTTCGGAAGGAGACGTATTTCAGACACTTGTCGAAACGCGTATGCGACAACGCCGAGACGATAACCTCGCGGCGTCAAGGGAGGATATACAGACATTCTTGAAATATATCCGTGACCGTACTGGCCTTCTCTATTATCGCGGTGAAATTGGCGGTGACGGAGTATATTGCTTTGCCCACTTGACATTTCAAGAGTATCTGGCCGCTTACCAGCTTTCTGAAGATCGTTCCCTTAGCTACGCTGACCATTGTAAGTTCTTCTTGGACCATTTGGGACGAGCAAATTGGGACGAGACGCTGCTTCTTCTCCTTTATCGGCTATCCAAATCTACGGGAAGTCAGTCGTTCCTTGACTTCCTCGTCGCCACAGTAGTGCGCAGCAAAGAAAGCGGAATAACTGCTAATCCGAACACTTTCAGTGCTCAAACGCTCTCGGTGTGCTGGCTGACTCTCGGTCGGAGTTTACGCGATGATTTGAGTTTTACACGGAGAGACGCGCGAGAAATCTTGAAGGGCGTGCTCGCCGATTGGTACTTAGAGCCACAATTCACCGTGAACCATTTTCAAGTCGTCGAAGAGATTGCCCTATTTTCCCAACGCTGGCGAGAGGTCTTAGCTGAGTTGCTCAAGGCCGAATACTGTCAAGCGCCTCCAGAGAATGCCGTAGCTAGTTTTCATCTTTTCGCGCGCCTTTTCGGTCTGACCGACGCGGCAGTTGTAAACTTGGGGCAGCGGCAGGATATCTCAAAGTGTAGTTTAGACCTCGTGGCTTTTCAACAGCATCCAGTGATGACTGGATGGCTCGATCAGCTTACGACGTTTGACCAGTGGTTCACCGCCTTTCACTTTCTGGAGGGCCGTAACCTGTACCTCCTATCCCTCGAGTGGGCAAAGGAGCGATGTGATCTTAATCTCGCCGCAAATCGGATGCTATCAGCCCTCGCGTGGATATTTGGGAAAATTCGATCCGAACTAACTTCGAGAACGCAATTCGCTGTCAAGTACTGCGCTCCCAATGTAGCTAACCGAGTTGCAAGGCTTGCTCTATCAACGGATCATTATTGGATTAGTACGCCGCTAGCTTGCACGCGCGTCCATCCTGCCGAGATCCGGCTGTCAAAGAGCATTGTCGCCGTGGCATCGCCCCTTCGAGCGTCTCTTATGGCGGAGGAGTTCTCAAGAAGCGCCGCGCATAAGCAGAGCTATGCCGCTCTTGCGTCATGGATCACCGGTGCTCTTACAAAACACATTCAGGTTTGCTGCGCTGTCAATGTAGAGTTGGAAGCCGACCTCGCGGCACTGGGAGAAGAGTTTGCGCCAGCCCTGAGCTCATTGGATGACCTATCCGCTCTATATCGGTACTGCTTCGATGGCGGCGAAGTTGCCCCCCTGGAAGGAGAAGCAGCTGCCCTACTCTACAGTTCCGGTCTTTCAAGTCATTCGCGCAGGAGAATTCGGGAGTATTTGCTCACGAAAATAGGGCGTACCGGCGGCGCTGAGCTAGGTCGCTTGGAAGAGTACCGGAAGATGCATGACTGGATAGGTACGTTTCGTGGTGCAAGAGCGGAATTGGGAGACATCGAGTTGGAAGAATATCTGGTGATGCATGATTGGATACGTGCGTTTGATGCTACAGCGGAGTTGAAAGGATTCAATGATGTCTTAGCGGAAACTAAACAGCAAACAACGTTATATCGGGACACCGTGCGCAGTTCTCCGGCGACTTTGTATGACGGCTATTTTCGGCCTACAGTCGTCGGGGCTTTCTGGATGGCTGTTCAAAACTGTTTGCGAAACGGTTTTGCATCAGTGTTTTTGGGCAAGTTTCTTGACAAGTGTCGGTGGCATATTCCCCGTATCTTCCGCAGGCAACTGGAGCTCTCGTTCTGCTATATTAGTTTACCATTTCCGATCACGGGATGTTCAATATCGAGCGCGTTGAATGCTAAGTCCATTGCTGTCCAGTTCATCGCTGAAGAGGAAAAGGGCCAAAGCCGAACCTCTACGATACCAATTGTGACGCAAGTAGAGAATCCCCTATTCCTTCCTGCGGTGTTACTTTCGATAGTCTCGTTGGGAGTCTATAATCACATGTTTCAGCTCTGTCGACACTTGGCGCTTATGGCAGAAAGAGACATAAACACATGGCAAAAATGGACGGCACGCTATCCGTTCGATGTTTATTCGGTAGCACTTGCATGGGAGGAGCACGTGAAGCAGTACCAAAGGGTTTGGGATAGGCTTGATGGACTGCCCGGGGCACTTCTCCTTGCGCACGGAGCATTGTGTAATCTGATGACCGGAATGCTCACGCCATCTCCTCAATGGAGCCAAATGATTGCCGAGCGTAATCAATCTGATCCCTTGGTTGAGGTCGCACATTTGTTTTACGAATTGTGTGGCTTTGAGAACCAAAATACGGTTCGCCAGAAGGTAAACACGTTCTTGGAGGCAGTCCCAGATCGTTGTCGGGGAATACTCGAAGCAGCGGAATGGTTGCATAATGGGCGGCCGACAATTCATTTTCTTGGCGACTAATCGATGTGATGTTTGATGGGCCAGATCGTATGCAGATGATCGGGCAGGAGAACGATGGCGGTAATCTCGAAGGGCCAGCGTGCACGAATCGTCTCCAACGCGTTACGCAGGCATTCCCGGCCCAGCTCGGTACCCAGGATCGGGCGCCGATCATGCGTAACGACAGTGAAGAAGTACATCCCACCCGGCACAAAATACCGCAAATAGCGTGACATCCCTCACCTGGCGTAGGGTGCGTCAAGCGTACTCGCGCCGACGCACCGACAACAGCGTGCGGCCCACCACGAATCCGCGTTGCCAATAGAGTACCATCCGCAATGCCGGGCGGCGAGATTGCATCCGTGGCCGAGCGGTGGAGCGGTGCGTCGGCGCGAGTACGCTTGACGCACCCTACTGGCTGACAGCTTGCGAATTCCGACGTCCGCTGCGAAAATCGTGAAAAAACTCGCCCGGTCTGGGCAATCAATAAGTAGAACCAGAGTTCAAGGGGCCATCAGGATGGCAAAGATGGTGCTTGGTGCTGTTCTCCAAAACGTGCGTCGGTCTTTGGTCCGCCTCGATGACGCGGGGCACACGGACGGCACACTCTTGGAACGCTTCATTACGCGGCGTGACGAGGCGGCCTTCGCGGCTCTGGTGCGGCGGAATGGGGCGATGGTCATGGGCGTGTGCCGGCGGGATTTGCGCAACGAGGCGGACGCGGAGGACCCTTTCCAGGCCGCGTTCTTGGCGCCGGTCAGCAGGGCCGGCACCATGATTCCAACGTGCCCATCCAAAGACGAAGGACGCCGCTTCTATGAAATGCTCGCCGTCGCGACGGCGTGCGGCGAGGGCGACCCGGGCTCGGCCTCATTGACTACATTGCAACCGGACAGCGGCAGCTCGATGATGAACGTGGTTCCCTTGCTCAGCTGGGTTTCGAAGCGGAGCCGGCCGCCGTGTTTCTTGACGATGGCAGCGTGAGCGATCGCCAGTCCCTGTCCGGTCCCCTTGCCCACGGCTTTGGTCGTGAAAAACGGATCGAAGATCCGCGAACGAATCGCTTCCGGAATGCCGGCGCCGGTGTCTTGGATTCGGATCTCCGCGTGTTCCCCGGCCGCGCGCGTCGAGACGGTGATTACTCCGATCTGAGTCGAATCCTGTCCATGGCGCTCGGCGATGGCGTGGGCGGCATTGACCAGCAAGTTCAAGATCACCTGGTTGAACTCGCCTGCCAGGCACGGCACCGGCGGCAAGGACGGGTCGAAGTCGGTGATCAGGTCGGCAACGTACTTCCACTCGTTGCGCGCCACCGTGATCGTGTTTTCGATAAGTTTGTTGATGTCGGCGGGCGCCTTGGCATCGCCGCCGGGATGCGAGAATTCCTTCATGGCGCGCACGATCTTGGCGACCCTGTCGACGCCTTCCAAGGCTTGCTCGATCGCCACGGGAACCTCCTCGGTCAAATGGTCGAGGTCGGCGTCCGCCATGGCCTCTTCGATTGCCGCGATGGCCTTGTCGTTGACGGTTCCGTTCTTGGCGTGCACAAGCAGCTCGCCGTGCTTTTCCAACACGCCGGTGATGTCGCTGAAGGCTTCGCGGAGGAAGGTGACATTGTCGCCGGTGTATTGGATCGGGGTGTTGATCTCGTGGGCGACGCCGGCGGCCAGTTGTCCGATGGATTCCAGCTTTTGGGCGTGCACCAGCTGCGCCTCCAAGTTGCGGCGCTCCGACATGTCCGTGCCCAAGAGGAGAATCCCCGTGCACTTCCCTTCCTGATCCAGGATGGGGGTAAGGCACAGGTTTAGGAACCCCGGCGCGCCGTTCCGCTGTCGAAAAGGAAAGTCGTCGAGGCAGGACGATCTTAGCATGCTGGTGCACACACCGATGCAATGGTCGAGTTGTTTGCCGTCCCAGGCGATCGCCAGGGCCCCGACCGGCTTGCCAAGAGCCGTTTGGCCGGAAATGCCAAAAGCGCTTTCGGCTGCTTGGTTCCACTTCGTGACCCGGCGCTCCACATCCAGGCCGATCAGGATGGAAGGGATAGCCGCCATCAAGCCCTGATTCTCGTCATGGGCGCGGCGCAATTCGCGGTTCTTTTCGGCGGCGACTTCCTGTTCGGCGAACAGGCGCGCTTGGGCCGCGGCCTTGCGTTTGACCCAAAGGCAAAGGATCGCGGTGGCCCAGATGATGAACACGCTCATGATGCGGTTCGTCAGCACGATTCCGAGCCGCACGCCGACGTCCTTGGCGACCATAAAGCCCACGACCGTCAATAGCGTGCCCACGACCGCGGCAACGAACGTGAAAGATTGCCGCGGAGACCAGAGGCTTATTAAGACGACCAGGGCGTAGAGCAGACCGGACGCCACACCGAGGGGAGCGACGAGGCTGAATGCGAATATTCCCGCGGATGCGAGGAGAGCGATCACGGCGATCTTCGTGTCCGACGCGGTTTCGCCGATGCGGCCGTCCGTGTCGCCATGAAGCGGAGCGCGCGGATGCAGTCCGTCTTGGCCCGCGGCGTGGAGTCGCAGCGCGTTCAGCTCCAAACGAAGCTTGACCGCGACGTAGGCCAAGCCGCCGAAGCCCGCGAGAGACAGGGCCATCAGCAGAATGAAGGTGCTGCGCAAAAGGGCGCTGGTTTTCGCCTCCGCCCGATCGAGCGGCAACATCACCTCGATCGCGCCGCGCACATCGCCGACCTTCCAGTCCTTCTTGGGGCTGTCGGCTCGGCTGTTGTGGCAGGCGACACAGCTGGCACGCATCTGATCGGCGATGGCGTAGCGCAGCGTTGGAGTGCCGTCGCGCTCCTGAAACTCGTAGAAGGGCGTGTCCGGATCTTCCCTCAAGCGGCTGAGAGCTTTTCGTTCAAAATCATCATGGGGACCGCCGTCTTTTCGCCAGGGATATGGATAGTCGCTGTAAAGCCGGAACTGGCCGCCCGCGCCGATTTTCGACAAATGCTCGCCGAGCTTCATGCTCAGGGTCGCAGGAAGAGGGATGGCGCCTTTCTTGCTTTCGTAGTCATGGCTGACTTCGATGCCGTGCTCCACCACGCGATCCACGACTTCGGAGCTGTACAAGCCGCGAAAACCTAAGATTCCTTTCGTGTTCTCGGCAGCATGGGCGAGCGCCGTGCTTTCGACGAGGTCCGAGGAGAGGCGCGACAAGTGCCAGAGGATGCCGATGACGGAAGCGGCGAAAACGACAAGCAAAACGAGCAGGGTCCGCTCATGCAGCGCCCAGACGCACCATGCTCCCGCCTCGCGCCGGCGACCGTGATTCGGAGCGTTGACTTCAGGGTTTGACATGGATTGCGCCCGGTCCGTTAGCGGGCGGCCGAATCATGAACGCGGTCCCGTCGCGCAGCTCCCGAGATCCGCCGGCGTCATGACACAAGCATAGCTCACTGCGCACGGACGCAGCCGCGACCGCTGGCCCATGACTTATGCCGGCGGTACAAGTTTCGCGCCGATCAAAACCTTGCGATCTCGCTAAGCAAACAACCTATCTGCTCCTCTCTGCATTAACGCCACCGGTTGTTGCGTCCGTGTGAGTTTTTCGGGAAAGCGAGCTATGCTTGCTTGTCTCGCCCTCTTGGCACGCCTCTAGGTCTGTTGCGCATGCCCTGCCGATTTCACAAGCACTTGATCTTCCTTGTTGCGACCGCGGGCTGGCTGGCGATCGTGGCGGCCGGATCGTTTCACCTGATGAGCTACGAGACGACTTCGGGCGACGGCGGCATTCCAGAGGGGCGCTGGCCGAGCGAGAGTTCCGTCGTCCCCGATCCCGAACGCGCCAATCTGGTCCTGGCGCTGCACCCGTATTGCTATTGCTCCCGGGCCACACTGGACGAGCTGGAGCAGCTGATGGCGAAGGGCCGAAGCGACGTCGCGGTGCATGTTCTTTTCATCAGGCCCGAGGAGTTCGCGGAAGGCTGGGAACAGACAGACTTGTGGCGCCGGGCGGCGCGTATTCCCGGCGTCAAGCTTTACAGCGATGAGCGAGGTCTCTTGGCGAAAGAATTTGGCGCCCGGACGTCGGGCCACGCCTTGCTCTACGACGCTGACGGCGGCTTGCTATTCAGCGGCGGCATGACGGACGCGCGGGGTATAGCGGGATCGGGACTGGGCCGGCGCGCGCTCGAGGAGTGCCTTGGCGGAGAGCATGTTGAGGACCGCGAAACCGCCGAGCGAGCTTCGACGACGCATGCGCGAGGCAGTTCGCCAAAGGGCACTTCACGATACAGAGGGTCCGTTCGTGAGACGCCGGTCTTTGGGTGCGCGCTTTTTGGGCCCTGCGGCGATTCGGCTTGCCGTGATTCAAGCGGGAGGGCCGAATGATGTCGAGTGCGACGGCAAGCGCGGACAGCTGCGCGGTCAAGCTTGGCCGGGCCGCCGAGTTGTTTGAGGATCACCAACGCAGCATCTTCAAGCGCACGGACCGGATGTTCGCCGGCCTATTGGCGTTTCAATGGTTGGCGGGCGTGATCGCGGCGGCGTGGATTTCGCCCTTGACATGGGAAGGCGCCTCGTCAAGTACGCACATTCACGTCCTGGCGGCGCTCTATCTCGGCGGCGCAATCACGGCACTCCCCGTGGCTTTGGCCCTCTTAAGGCCGGGGCGAACGTCTACACGGCACATCGTCGGCATCTCCCAGATGCTGATGGGAGCGCTCCTTATTCACTTGACGGGCGGCCGCATCGAAACGCATTTTCACGTGTTCGGCTCGCTGGCGTTTCTGGCGTTCTACCGCGACTGGCGCGTGCTCCTATCGGCCTCGGCGGTGGTCGCTGGGGACCACTTGATTCGCGGCTACTTTTGGCCCCAATCGGTATACGGCGTTTTGCTGGCCGGCGACTGGCGCTGGCTGGAGCACGCCGGCTGGGTGGTCTTCGAAGACTTCTTCCTAATCCAGTCATGCAGGCAGAGCGTGCGTGAGATGCGGCAAATCGCGGAGCGGCAAGCGCAGCTGGAGGGCACGCGCGAGCAGATCGAGGAAAAAGTCCAGGAGCGGACCGTGGAGCTGTTTCGCGCCTTGGAGGAAGTCGACGCGCAGAAGTCGGAGCTGCAATCCGTCTACGAGGAGAACAAACGCGTGTTGACGTCGATCCCGTCGATCCTGATCGGCGTGGACGCCGCGGGCCTGGTCACGAAATGGAACAGGTCCGCGGAGGACCTGCTCGGCATTGCCGCCCCCCTGGCGATCGGCAGGCCGCTGTTGAAATTGTCTCTCCTTCAAGACGACGAACGGCTGGCCACCAGCGTGCGCCGTTGTCTGGAAACGGGCGAGCCGGCCCGCATTGACGACTTCCCCTACAAGGGGCGCGACGGCGCCAAGAGTTTCCTGGGTGTCTCGCTGACGCCCATTACGGAACCAAGCGGTGCATTTCTTGGCCTTCTCCTGTTGGCGGCGGACATCACCGAACGGCGCAACCTGGAAATGCAATTGGCGCACGCCCAGAAAATGGAATCGATCGGCCAACTCGCCGCAGGCATCGCGCACGAGATCAATACGCCCATCCAGTTCGTCGGCGACAACATGTCGTTCCTGCGTGAGGCTTTCGACGACTTGCATCGCGTGCAGACCAAACAGAGCCAGCTGCTGGCGCAGCTCAAAGGCGGCGGAGACGACAACGTCGCTGGCGTCAAGGTCGCTGACGACAACTTCGCTGACGACGGCGTCGTCCAACGCCTGGTCGAAGAGGTCGAGCAAGCGGCGGCCGCGGCGGACCTGGATTATCTCAACGAGGAAGTGCCCCGCGCCATCGAACAAACGATGGAAGGCGTCGTGCGGGTGGCGCGGATTGTTCGGGCCATGAAGGAATTCTCGCATCCAGGCAGCGAGGACAAGATCCTTTCCGACCTCAACAAGCTGATTGAGAACACGATCGTGGTGGCTCACAACGAATGGAAGTACGTCGCGGACTTGGTCACGGACTTCGACTTCGCGCTGCCGCCCGTGCCCTGTCTGGCCGGCGAATTCAATCAAGTGATCTTGAACCTGATCGTGAACGCCGCCCATGCGATCGAAGATCGGCTTGAGGCCGAGCGCCTTGGCGGCGGCCGGTTGCAATTCGAGGCGGCACGAAAAGGAGAGATTGCCATCTCGACGCGCAACCATGGCGATCGTGTGGAAATCCGCGTGCGGGACAGCGGCACGGGCATTCCGGACGACGTTCGCAGCAAAGTCTTCGATCCTTTCTTCACCACCAAGCCGATCGGCAAGGGAAGCGGTCAGGGGCTGGCGATCGCACACGCGGCCATTGTGAAAAAGCATGGCGGCCTGCTCAGCTTTGAGACCGAAGTGGGAAAAGGAACCACGTTCATCATTCAGCTGCCGCGCGCGGAGCGGGGCCGCCTAAGCAGCCACGGCCTGAGCAGCCACGGCCTGAGCAGCCACGGCTTAAGCAAGCAAGGCTTGAGCAAGCACGGATTAAGCAAACACGGACTTGACGGCAACGGCCGCGACGGCAACGACCGCGACGGCAACGACCGCGACGGAAACGGCGCCGTGCGGCGCTCGGCGCCATCCAGCCACGAGGGGAACGTCCATGACTCGGAGCATTCTGTTCGTCGATGACGAGCCCAATATCCTAAGCGGGCTCCGCCGCATGCTCCGCTCCCAGCGACACGCGTGGGCGATGGAGTTCGCGGAAAGCGGCCCCGCGGCGATCGCCATGCTCGAGCGGGGCCGCTTCGACGCCATCGTCTCGGATATGCGGATGCCGGGCATGACCGGCTTGCAACTGCTGGAGGAAGTCCGCAAGCGCTTTCCGCACGTCGTGCGGATCATGTTGACAGGGCAGTGCGATGAAGAGTCAGCGATGCGCGCCCTGCGGGTATCGCATCGCATGCTCAACAAGCCTTGCGACGCCGAGTTCCTGAAGGCGACGGTCGCCGACGTATTTTCCTTCAACGACCTTTTGGGAAACGAGACGCTCGTGCGCCTGGTCAACAGCAAGGAGCGCCTGCCGAGCATGCCCGCCCTCTACACGGCAGTCTTGAAGGAACTTGACTCGGTTGAGCCTTCCCTGGACAAGATCGGCGAGCTGATCTGCCGCGACTTGGCTATGTATGCCAAAATCATTCACGTGGCCAACTGCTGCTTTTTCGGCTTGCCGACGCAAATAGACAGCCCCAAACAGGCTATCCAGGTTCTCGGCCTCGAGATGCTGCGCGTGCTCGTGTTGGCGGTCGGCATTTTCGCCAGTTTCCGCGAGCCTGCCGGCGCCTTTTCGCTCGAAGGGCTCTGGGACCACAGCATGTTGACTAGCGCATTGGCTCGTGAAATCGCGCGCTCGGAACACCTGGGTCCGGGCGCTGTCGAGCACACGGCCGTGGCTGGCTTGCTGCACGACGTGGGCAAGCTGGTGCTGGTCGAATCGATGCCCGAGGCGTATCGCGACTTGCTGGTCCGCGCCGCGGCAACTCAAAAACTGCCGTGGGAAGCGGAACGCGAGGAGTTGGGCGCCTCGCACGCCGAAGTCGGCGCCTGCTTGCTCAACCTGTGGGGCTTCCCCATGGGCGTGATCGAGGCCATCGCCTGGCACCACCGGCCCAGCGCCTGTCCGCGGATCGCGCTGGGGCCTTTGACGGCGGTGCATGTGGCCAATGTCTTAACCGTGCAGAACGAGGCGCCGCCGCGCGACGTGCTGGACCGGGATTATCTTGCACGCCTGAATCTCTTGCACAAGGCCCCGCGTTGGCAAGAACTCTGGGAGAACCTTCAAGAGAAAAGCCACTCGACATGACACGGAAAATCCTCTGCGTGGACGATGAACCCAATGTCCTGGCGGGCATCGAGCGCAACCTGCGTAAGCAGTTCGAAATCGAGACGGCAGCGGGCGGCGAGCAGGGCCTGCAAGCGGTCGCCGCGCGCGGACCTTTTGCCGTGATCGTTTCCGATATGCGCATGCCCGGCATGTCGGGCGTCGACTTCCTCAGCCGGGTGCGGCCCCTGGCGCCGGACAGCGTGCGGGTCATGCTGACCGGCAACACGGATCAACAGACCGCCATCGACGCCGTCAACTCCGGCAGCATTTTCCGCTTCTTGACGAAGCCGTGCCCGAATGAAGTCCTGGCCCAGACCCTGAAGGCATGCCTGGAGCAATACCAACTCAATCGTCTCGAAAAGGACTTGCTGGAACAGACGTTGCACAAGAGCGTCAAGGTGCTCACCGAAGTGCTCGCTCTGGCCAATCCGGTGGCATTCGGCAGAGCCACGCGCGTGCAACGTCTGGTGCGCGCCTTAGTCGAAAGGCTCAAAGTCGCGGACGGCTGGCAGGTCGAGGTGGCGGCCATGCTGTCGCAAATCGGCTGTGTCACCGTCCCGGAAGGAGTCTTGGACAAGATTTACACGGGCAAAGAGCTTACTGCGGACGAAGCGGGGATGTTTGCGCGTCATCCCGAAATCGGCGGCAAGCTGATTGCGCAGATACCTCGCTTGGAAACGGTCGGGCAAATCGTCGCCTGTCAGGAGAGTCGGTTTTCCACGGACGCAAGTGCAGACGCCGCCGTCCGTCTCGGGACGCGCATCCTCAAGGCGGCGTTGGATTTTGACAGCCTGGAGTCGAGTGGTCGTTCCAAGCCGGCTGCCCTCGAGCTTTTGAAGGGACGCACAGGTTGGTACGATCCGACTGTCTTATTGACGCTGGAAACCATTGCCCGCCTGGAAACGGTCTACGAGCGCCGCGTGCTGGCCGTCGGGGAATTGGTCACCGGGATGATTCTGGATGACTGCGTGTTTCTCGTGTCCGGCGCAACCCTCGTCAGCAAGGGACAAGAACTTACCGACGCCTTGCTTTGCCGGCTCCATAACTTTGCTGCGCAGAAAAAGATCAAGGAGCCGATCGCCGTGCTGATGCCCGTTTAGTTTCCGAAAGTGGAAGGGCAAGTCACCCCAAGAGAGACAAGAGACTGTCCATGAGCCACACCGTCCTTTTCGTCGACGATGATCTGGGAGTGCTGCAAGCGCTTATGCGTAGGCTGCGCAAGGAGCCCTACCAGATTCGCACCGCGACCTCCGCGGAAGAGGCGCTGGTGATCCTGTCGCAAGCCAGGATCGATCTGGTCGTCAGCGACCTGAACATGCCCGGCATGGGCGGCATGGAGTTCTTGTCCAGGGTCGCCAAGGAATATCCTCAGTGCGTTCGTATCATGCTGACCGGGCAGCCGAGCCTGACGGTAGCCATGAGCGCCATCAACAACGGCGAGGTCTATCGCTTTCTGACCAAACCCTACGACAGCAATGCTCTTGCCGGCATCATTCGCGAAGCTTTGGAGCATCGCAGCGGGCCCGGCCGCGGCGCGGCCGCGCCCAGCCCCGCGACGGCCGACGACGGTGGCACCGCGAGCCGCCTGCGGAGCGAACTCCGTGGCATGCAATCGACCTTGAGGCAGACCGAGGCCCAGCTGCGCCAGTCGCAGAAACTCGAGGCGCTGGGCCGGCTCGCCAGCGGGGTGGCCCATGATTTCAACAACTTGCTCACCGTGATCAACGGCTTCAGCGAGCTTTTGTTGATGGCCCCGGAGCTTCAAGGCCGCGCCCGCGAAGGCCTGGCGCAGATCAAAGGCGCCGGCGAGCGCGCCGTCGCGCTCACGCGCCAGTTGTTGTCGTTCAGCCGCAAGCAGGTGCCGGAGCCTGTGGTGCTGGATTTGAATCCGCTCTTGCGCGAACTCCACAAGATGCTGCGCCGGCTGGTCGGCGAGCATATCGACTTGGTCATCGCGCCGGCGTCCGAGCCCGTCTGCGTCCGCGCCGATCCCGGCCAGGTGGAACAAGTCGTCATGAACCTCGTGGTCAACGCCTGCGACGCCATGGCCGAGGGCGGAACTCTGACCATCGAAACCGCCGCCAGCAAGAAGTCCGATCCGGCGGCGCACGGCCCAGGCTCCGGCGCGAACCCAAGTTGGGCGATCCTGTCGGTGCGCGACACGGGCAGCGGCATGTCGGAGGAAACCAAAGCTCGCATCTTCGAGCCGTTCTTCACCACGAAGGAATCCGACAAAGGAACGGGATTGGGTCTGGCCACCGTATATGGCATCGTCAACGAAGCGGGCGGCGAAATCGAAGTCGACAGCGAGCTTGGATGCGGCTCCACGTTCCGGATTCGTCTGCCCTTTGCCGAGTCGCAGGCCGCGGCGCCGGGGCAACGAACGAACCCGTATCACATGCCGCGCGGCACCGAAACCGTGCTCCTCGTCGAGGATGAAGACAGCGTCCGCGCGCTGGGCCGCACCGCCCTCGAAGGCGCCGGCTATAAGGTCTTGGAAGCGCGCAACGGTTCCGACGCCTTGACGCTTTGGGACAAGGAGCACCCGCATATCGACCTTCTCGTCACCGACGTCGTGATGCCGAAAGTCAACGGCATCGAGCTGGCGAGTTGCCTTTCGCATAAACGACCCGAACTCAAGATCCTTTGCATGTCCGGCTACACCGAGCATCCCGCGGCTCTCACGCAACTCCTGGAAAAGAATGTGCAATTCCTTCAAAAGCCTTTCACACCGGTGTCGCTGGCCCAAAAAGTGCGCGAAGTGCTCGATAGGTGAGGTCAACGGCGAATGGGTGCACGACCCGGTTTGTAGTCATGCGGCTTGCCGATAGGGGCGTTGTCCGGTTTCTTTGTTTTGCCGGGCTTGCCAAAAGTGT
>JACPZP010000106.1 GCA_016195405.1 Planctomycetota bacterium
ACCAGGTCGCAAGCTAGAAGGTAAGCCGCCACGGTCGTGCACCACTGCTTAGCCGCAGACCTTCTTCACCTGCCGGACGAGCCGGCAGGGGTCGGCTGCGGGACGCCGCGTCCTCCCTTAGCCGCAGACCTTCTTCACCTGCCGGACGAGCCGGCAGGGGTCGGTTGCGGGATGCCGTCACACTAGCCACCGACCTTCTTCACCTGCCGGACGAGCCGGCAGGAGTCGGTTGCGCGGCGCCGCACTCTAGCCACCGACCTTCTTCACCTGCCGGACAAGCCGGCAGGGGTCGCACTTTCCGTTTGCCTAGCGCACTGCTGCCATGCTGTATTCGCCGAAAGTCCCCGCGTAGTAGCCCAGTTCCCACCATCGCCCTTGGTTCATTACGTGCGCCAAATTGTTAAGAAAGCCAAGTGCAATCTCTTCCGGCGAATGGAGAACGGCCCCGCGAAGAGCGATATGCAAATGATCCGGCATCGTTGCCATCGTGGACGCCATGTAGCCTTTCTTAGCGCAGATACGTAACGCAGTAGCGCGGATTTGCGCCAGCGTCGCCGCCTCGCTTATACGATAACGTGAGCTGGTCACGAGCACCAAATGGAGATTGTACCAGTAGCGTCCGCTCTTGCTTTCGGCCGGCGCCGAAAGGTCCACCTGGGATCAACCCAGATCAGGGACGCGAGAAGTTCCCGAAATCGCTCGTCCGCTAGCGACTCGTTCGCAGCTTGATTTCGAATATAGCCTTCCACTTGAGCGCGCGTTGGGTCTCCGATCGTCCGGACGGACAACTTGCGGCTGAATTGGATCGGTTTGCCTTTTCGTCGGCAATGATGCTGGATCCTCCCTTTCACACGTCCTGCAAGAGTCACGGGAGCGACTTGCGGCGTTGCGCTTAGCACGAGCTGCAGCCGCTCCGAACTCAGCGCGGACTCCAAGACTCGCAATCCGTCGCGCTGCCATTCATCGGCAATCTCGGGCAGGATGTCGGCGATCACATCACAAGGAAACGGCGCGTCGGCCGCCATCCCGTCCAGCCATAGCGTAACTGAAATGCAGCACGTAAAGCTTCAGCTCGATACAGCGGTTCTGGCATGGCGTCGCCTTCCGATGTGAGCAGTATGATCAGAGGATAGCCCTCGATTCTGCAATTGGCCATCGTTCACTTCCGCTTTGCGTCCGGGAGTTCAAGCTCCTTCGCATCCTCGACCCCTGCGCCTTGTCCGGCAGGTTAACGAGGTCGGTAGCTAGCTAGTCCTACATGCCCGGCGCCCGGCGGACCCCTGCCGGCTCGCCCGACAGGTGAACCAGGTCGCAAGCTAGACAAGCACGCCACGCGCCGGGCCGACCCCTGCCGGCTCGTCCGGCAGGTGAACCAGGTCGCAAGCTAGGAGGTAAGCCGCCACGGTCGTGCACCACTGCTTAGCCGCAGACCTTCTTCACCTGCCGGACGAGCCGGCAGGGATCGGTTGCGGGATGCCGTCACTTTAGCCGCAGACCTTCTTCACCTGCCGGACGAGCCGGCAAGGGTCAATGCTGGTTCGCTGGGGCTTCGCAAAGCCTCAGCCCCGGCCACACTTGATGCGTAGATACGGGATTGCATGCTGGTTTGGCTTTTTGCTTGACGGACAGCGGCTGGTAAGCCAAGATAATGCACCTAGCCAAAAGACTCGATCCTCCGCGATTCCGACACGCCCAAGGTGCCCTCCATGGCTTGGCCTTTATCCCAAGACTATAACGAAGCGATTCAGAATCCTGACATCTGTTTCGCGGACGACGAGCTGCGGCATGGCCAAGCGGCGGTCAATGCCCTCGGTTTGCCGTTGCCGCGGTCGGGAAACTTCGCAGACGTCTATGAGCTAACTTGCCTCGAATCGGGAAACCGCTGGGCGATCAAGTGCTTCACCCGAGAAATCGCAGGGCTCAAGGAGCGTTATCAGGAAATAAGCAAGTATGTTAAAGTCACCGCCTTGCCCTTCACGGTGGATTTTCAATATCAGGCGCAAGGAATTCGGGTCAACGGGAAGTGGTTTCCGATCCTCAAAATGCGCTGGGTGGAAGGCCTGCTCCTTAACGAGTTCGTCCGGCAGAACCTCGACAAGAAGCCGCTCCTCGAAGCGCTCAGCGACATCTGGCGGCGGATGATCCAATGGCTTCGCAAGGCCCAGGTGGCGCACGGCGACCTGCAGCACGGCAACATCATTTTGGTCCCGGGCCTTAAGGCGAGCAGCCTGGCCGTCAAGCTCATCGACTACGACGGCATGATCCTGCCGGCGCTCGCGCGCATTCCGTCGGGCGAGGTGGGCCATCCGGCATATCAACACCCGCAGCGGGCGCGCGACGGCATTTACAATCTCGACGTCGATCGCTTCGCCGGCCTGTCGATCTACATCGCCCTGCAAGCGCTGCGTGTGGGCGGGGCATCGCTTTGGAACCAGTTCGACAATGGCGACAACTTTCTCTTTCGCGAAAGCGATCTGAATGATCCGGGCCGTTCCGATCTGTTCAAGACGCTATGGGCGATGGAGGAGGGCCTCGATTACAACCTGGTCGGCCAACTCGTCCTGGCGCTCGTGAATCCAATCTACAAGCTTCCCGTGCTGGAGGATCTGCTTGCAAATCCCGCTCGCCGGGATCTTAGCGCAGAACAAGTGCAGCAAGTGGAGCAGCTTCTAGGCGTCAAACGGCCCGTCAAAGCCGCGCCGCCTGCGATTGTGGCTGTTCCTCTCCCGGAAGCGGTTCCGTTGGCGCCGAGCGTCACGCCGTTGCCGCAGACTCCAGTGGACTCGTTGAGGCCTCGATTCACATTGTCGCCGCGCATGGCATGGAGCGCTATGGCAGCCGCCGTTTGCTGCGTTCTTGCGCTGGGCATTTGGGCTTTGGTGAATTTAGCCGAGCCTGTCAGGGTTGCCGAATTGCCAAAGCAGAAACAAAAAGTCGACCCGCCGGACCAGAAAGATTCGCAAAAGCCGATTGAGAAACCAGTGACGCCAAATACGGCCCTCGGCGACCCGGCGCTCGTGCTCGATGCGGCCGGTCAGTTTTTGGCCACGCTCATGCGGCAAGCCACGGACGCCTTGGGATCGGTCGAGACTCCGACGCGGGAGGCATTGACGGCGTGTGCCTTGGCATTGCAAGAGCACGGAAGAAAGCAGCTTGCGGCCCGTCAGGAAGCGACTTTGCCCGACCCGCGCCGCCCGCTCCCCAAGAAAAGCGTCGTTGACGCCCAAAACAAGGCGCTTGCGGAGAAATTCGGGAAGGACCTTGAGAAGCCGCTGCGCGCCGACCAGGAGACGATGTCGGCAACGCTCTTTAAGGTAGCGCTTAAGTTGAAAGATCCCGACACTCGCTATGCCTATCTTGCCGAGGCGCGGCAACAGGCCGTCCGGGCCGAGAATCTTGAACTCGCTTGGAAAATCATCCGCCGGCTTGAAGACGAATATCAAATGGATGCCTTGGAATCGCAAATGCAAGCGACCATCGAGGCGGCCAAGACAGACAGCTTTCAGACGCGCGAGCAGCTGCTCGCCAATGGCTTACGTACCGCGGAGCGTCTCTTGCAGCGCGGTGATGTCAGTAAGGCGAAGGCGATGGTTTCGTATCTGGACAAGCCGGTCAAGCTATTCAAGAACCAGAAGCCGCTCGTAGCCGAGGAATTCGAACGCTTGTTTGCGGACATCGGCAACGTCGCTAAGGAAGAGCAGAAGCTGAAGTGGGCGCGCGACGCGCTCGTAAAGTCGCCGAAAGACATGCACGCCAACCACGCGCTGGGCCTTTTTTGTTGTCTCGAACTGGGCGACTGGCAGAAAGGCGTGCCGTTGCTTGCGATGGGCGATGACTCCGAAGATCCGTTTACCAAGGGTTTGGGAGTCAACCTGAAGGCGCTCGCATCGACGGAGCTGAGCGGCCTAGTGACGACAAAAGATGCCCTGGCGCTGGCGGAGGGCTGGTACAGCGTGGCTAAAAAGTCCAAGAGCCTCCTCAGGCAGCGCCGAAGCCTCGAGAAGAGCTACTTCTGGCACCGGAGCTGGTTGGCCGACCTCAAAGACGCGCAGGACGAGCCGCCCGAAGCCATCGAGAAAATCGAGAAGTTGCTTCCCCACGTAAAAGAACTTTTCGACGATCCCGCATCTTCGACTCGCTGGGACCATCTCGATCTGGGGGCGGCAAAGCTGATCGGCAACTTCATCCGCCTGCGCAAAGATTCCGACATTAGCGTGAGGCATTCTTGCAGCGGCCCCATCGAGATCACCATCGTTGCAAGGTTGAACGACAGCAGTTTCCGCGTTCATGCCTTCAACAAGGTGTTGGAAGTCTCCAACCGCGCTGTCAACTCCGACAAGCCAAATACCGGGAAGAACGGAAGCGTAACATGTATACTCTGGCCAACCTCGAGCCCTGGCGAATGGCATTCACTGAAATGGCGAATCAGCGACAACGACATGGAAGTGCGCATGGACGACGCGGCCATCTTCTCCGCAGAGGGCAGCAACCCGCTCAAGGGCGGCAGTCTGATCTTTCTTTCCAGCGGAGGCGCCTCCGTGGACGTCAGGTCTTTTACCGTCAAGCGCCTGCAATGAACCTGTCAGTTGTGTTGGTTCTATTGACCTGGTTTGCCAGGTTCCGCATGAGGAGCAGCCTTATCCGGACACGGGCCCTGCGCCGGTTCCTGGAAAGCCGGCAAGCGAAACGAAAAGCAAGAGCCTTGCCCCAATACGCTTTCACACCAGATCTGGCCTCCCAATTTCTCCATCAAATCCTTGGCGACTGCCAAACCATAACCCGTTGAAGACTCGCTGGCCGTAGGCTTGGGGGTGAGCCGGGTTCCCCTTTGGAACAACTTGGCCTGATCGTCTTGACTCAGGCCCGGGCCTTCATCGCGAACGCTGCACACAGCCCAGCCCTTTTCGCCCCGCACCTGTACCCATATCTGCTTGCGCGGCTGTGAATACTTGACCGCGTTCGACAGCAGATTGTCGAGCACCGCCGCGACGGCGACCCGATCCGTCCACACCGGCGGGACGTCGATGGTGGAGCCGGCAATCACGCGGATCGTCTTGCGCTCCGCCACGCGCTCGTAGTAGTTACATGCCCGTTGAACCAGCAGCGCCAAATCGACCTTCTCGAAGCGCAGTTTCGTTTCCGTGTTCGCCGACGTATTGATCAACTGGCTCACGATGCGGGCCATCAAGTTCGAGGCATGCTGCACGCCCTCCAGCCACACCCGGACCTGGGCGTCGGGATAATCCGCCAGTTGCAGCAAGAGCAATTCGACCGTTCCCCCAGCGACGGTGAGATAATTGTTGAGCGCGTGTGCCGCGAAGGCAACCGAACTCGCGTCGAAGGCCGGCATCTTCTCAAGTTCCGCGAGCGCGACTTCCAGGTCCGCTTGGGCTCTGGCGATCGCTGAAGCGACAAGCTCCTTGGGTTCGTCCATTCGACAACCTCGTTTTGCATCCGGTCGCTGTTGGCCGCTGGCTTTCCTATGAATTTCAAGAAGGCGGGGGACTACGAAGCCCTTGAACGCATCTTACGCAAAGCGCAAGCGCGTTGCCCGGTGCAGCTGTTGGCGTACTGTTTCCGTAGCCGGGGCCGGCCGCGCAAAGAGGCGAACGCACACGAAAAAGGGTCCTGACACCTTTTTACACCTGCATTCATCCCTCCCCTCGCGCCTTGTAGTATTGGCTGCGATTTTCGGTGATGAACTCCAGGTGCCTGAGGAGCTTGGCGCGGAAGACGGTGCCGTGCTTCTCGTAGAACTTGAAGATCCCTTGAATCGTCGGCTGGTCGCGGATGGCGCGGTGGTCGCAGGCCATGATGTAATGCCGATTGGCGTCTTCGTCGAGCCAGTGCTCGACGGCGGCGCGGGCGCGGTGAAAGTCTTCGAAGAGCGACGAGTTGGAGGCATTGGCGGGAGAGGACGGGCCGGCTTTCTCGCGTTTCCATTTTTGAAAGCGGACGGCGTCGATGACCTTGCCCGAGCGCGGATCGAAGCCGGTCTCGCGCGTGGTGCGTTCCACCAAGGCGTCCTCGACGGCCCGGCTCGCGGCGCTGCGCACGGCGGGGGGCGGCGGGGCCACGGGGCGGGCGAGTGGAACCCCCCTCACCCCCAACCCCTCTCCCCCTAGGGGCGAGGGGAGTTCGGCACGAACTGCCGGCTGGGCAAAAGGGGCAGGCGGCTTGTAGGCTGGCGGCTCGTCGGGGAGGATGTCCTTTTCGGTGATCGGCGTCTCTTCGGGCTCGGCGGTTGGGCGCTTCACCCGAGTCGGCCTCACCTGTGTCGGCTTCGCCGGCGTCGGCTTCGCCGGCGTCGGCTTCACCGGCGTCGGCTGCGAGCGCGGAGGCTTCGCGGAGGGGGGACCCGTAGACGTTTTCCCTGCGGGCGGCGGTTCGGTCGGAATGCGCCAGGTTTCCACGAGCCGGGAGAGCTCAACGCCAACGGGCGGCGGTCCCAGCGAGCGGTCCCAAGGAATCAATTCGTCCATCTCCCATGGCGATTCGCCCAGCTCTAGCGCCACCCAGAGACGCATGTCGTCAAGCCACGCCGGCAAATCGTGATCCGGCTCGGGCTCGGGGAGAGGACCGGGTTTTTCCAGCGCGCTCACGTCTTGGAGCCAATCGGGTAGCTCCGCCGGCGTCTCCGTGGCGACTTCCGCGCTTTTGCTTTCGCTACTGCTTTCGCTCTGGGGTGGCGTAGGCGGCGATGACGCTTCGGCGCTCGCGCATTGGTTCGGCATGGACGTGCCGATATCGAGAACCGCCGCGGCGGGCGCGCGATCGCTCTCTGGCGCCCCCTCCGGCCAAACGAGGTCGGTGGGCGCGATCTTTCCTTCGGCCGCCAGAGCTTTGATTTCGCCGGCGGAAAATGGACCGTGGGTAAGGTTGAACTGGGAGTAGAACCAGCGGGTGGGCATGGACATTCCTCACTTCGCCGTATCGTCGCCGGGCCAAATCTCTTTCAGCATGATCTGGCGGAATTGGACTTCCTCGCCGCCAAACGACTCCAGTCCGATATTGCCCTGGTCGCAATCATACTTGCCGCTGGACACCTGGACGCCGTTCAGTTTGCAGGTGATGGCGCCGTCGTTGCACGTCACTTCCGCCTCGTTCCAGTCGCCGACGGATCTGCGCGCGCCCATCACGGCGAGCCGGTTGAACTGGAAGCTACCCTTCGGCCCGTTCATGGGGATGAAGCGGCCATACTCCTGCTGGGTTATCTGAATCTGTACGCATTTGGGTGCGGCCTTGTTGGCGCCGGTCATGTGCAAGTATAGGCCGCTGTCGCCCTTGAACTGACTTTCATCCTTCAGATCGGCGGGGCGCTTGAAGCGCCATTCGAAGCGGACGACGTAGTTCTTGTAGCTGCCGACGGTGTGAACATTGCCGGTAGGTTTGCCGGTGACGACGAGTGTGCCGTCTTTCACAAGAAACGTCTTTTTGGGATCGGCCTTGACGTCCGTGAGCACGGCCTTCCACCCGTTCAAGGTCTTACCGTCGAACAAGTGGTAAAAGTCGCCCTTGAGGTCGGTGAATTTGAAATTGCGGAAAGCGACCTCGCGCGGCGGACTGCGGGCGCTAAATTGGAGGGCGATGATTCCACTTGTCGGCATGTTGGAATACTCGTCGTCCACGAGCTTTTCCCCGTTGAGCTGGACCGTGACGTGCTTGTGCTTGACGTGGATGTGATAGTCGTTGAATTGGTCTTCCTTGAAAATCAGTTTGACCTTGTCGAGTGGCGCGAACAGGAATGGCCTGCCTTTCGGCTCATGGATGACACTGCCGGTAGGGTAAAGGCGTTGGCCGTCGTCGCCGCAGATTTCGCATTGCGGGCCGGTGACGGTGAATTTGTCGAAGTCGCTGATCTTCGAGCGGAACTGCACGCCGCTGTTTCCGATGCCGTCTTTGAGCCGCGCTTGAAACTTGAAGTCGAAATCGCGATACGGTCTCGTGGTGCATAGAAACGTGGAGACCGGCTTCTTGCCCTCGGGAACCGCGCCGACCAGGGCGCCGTCCTCCACGCGCCAAAACCCGTCCAGCCCTTCCCAGCCGGTCAGGTCCTTGCCGTTGAAAAAAGACGGAGTTATCACCACGGGAACCGGCTTGGCGTCCTTCGGACTCGTCAGGTCGATGAGGAACGGCACGTTTTTCCATTGGCCGCCATAAATGTGCCGCCACGGCGCAGTGGCGCCGAACCGAATCCAACAGCTATCGTGATGCAGGTGCAGCCAGCAATCTCGGCTCTTGTCGTGCAACTCCACCATGTCGTCGGTTCGGTTAACTTCCTTGAAATACCAAAACTTGTCGGCGTCGCCGTGCTCGACCCAATCGGATCCATTTCCGCGCCGGAAGAAACCGCGGGAATGGAGCCAAAAGACGCGCTCCTTGCCCAACGGCGCCGATTCCAATTGCGGCAGGCCGGACCAAAGCTCGTTGCCGGCAGGATCGGTGACTTTGATGTCGCGAAAGCGAGCCTTGGTATTAAACGTACGCAGCCCAACCTTGCCTTTGGGCAGCAGCTCATCCTTCGCTTGGAAAAGCAGTTTGCCGCCGAGATAGCAAGCGATGTCTTGGCCACGGACTTTCACGGCCGCCTCGTACCAACGATCGACTTCGATCCGGCCTGGCAAAGGCGGTGCATCGGGAGCCGCCCGACCGTTGGTGAAGCAGACCAGTTCATGGTTTTTGTTGCCGTTGCCACCCAGATTGAAGCAGTGGAAATTGCCGGGGTCCAAGGCGCGGAAGCAAATCATGAACCCTTCAGCGCCTTCAACGGCTTTGCAGTTGAGCGTTACATCGTAGTCGCTCCAAGCAGCGGAGCCGAAAAACAGCATCGCAGGATTGGGACGGCCGTCTTGGACGAGTTCATCGTCCTCCACACGCCAAGTGCCGCCGGCGATTTGCGGCCGGTCCGGCTGCTGCGCCCGAAACGGGTCCGGCATGGCGGCGCATAGAATCTCGCCGTTGGGATCCGTGATCTTGAGATTGCGGAAGCGCGCTTTGGTCGCCAAGGCGCCTAAGCCGAAGCGTGCCGGAAGGGCGGTCGAGCCTTCCGCGACGAGCGTGCCATCGAGGTACAAAGAACTCTGATCTCCACGCCGTTTCACCGTCACGCTGTGCCAGGTGTTTCGTTCAAGCCGAGCCATGGTGCGAGTGCCTTCGACCTCCATTTTTCCATTCACGGCATGGACGAGTGCCGCCTCACCCTGTTTATCGAAGCCACCTACGCAGAACGCATCGTGATCGCCGGACGGGGTCGCGCCGATGGGGAGCCAGATGCTGTCGGCGCCCTGGGTCGTTCTGATGTCGACGGCCAAGTCGCAGTCGCCCCAATTGGGAGAGCCCACGAGCAATGCGGCGGGGACGGCGAGGCTGTCCTGGACGAGTTCATTGCCCTCAAGCCGCCAGATGCCGACGAGCAGGATTGGCTTTTCGGCGTCCGGCAGCTTTATCCGGGCGGGATCGTCCGGCGGCTTGGGCTTTGGCTGCACGACTTGCTGTTCCTTGGGCTTTTTGTCTTCGACCGGCGGGGGTTTGCTCTCGGCGTGCGAGGCGTTGTCTTTGCCTCCGCCGGAAAGTGCCAGCACCGTTACGAGAATGAGCGCCGCGCCGCCGAGGCCCAATCCGCCCCACAGCGCCCACTTCTTACCCGACGATGTTGATTTGCGTCGCCGATAAACCGAGGTGATCGTCGTCGACGAGACCAAATCGGCGAATGGATCGTACGCCTCTTCCCAGGTGCCTGCCGCCCGAATCGGCTTGACGGCTTTCCCGGCTGCGCGCGTGATGGTGGCGCCGGGGCCGAGCAAGTACTGGGTCGCTTTCTCGATGGCCGGCGGCGGCGGTTGCAGAGCGTTGTCGCGCATCAAATCCGGAAGCAGCGGCGTCTCGCGCAGCGGATTCGTCAGGCCCGACACGAGATAAGCGACCAGATCGTGAAGTTCGGCATCGTTCAGGCTCCATAGCTCGCGCAACAACTTCGATTCGCCCGGTTTCGCCAGGTCGTTGGCGCGAAAGAGCAAGTTGTCGCCGTTGTCGTGTTTCTCCCAAAGCGACGGGCCGGCCGCTACGAGAGCACGCAAGGCGCAGGCTACGCTGAGGAACGGTAGGCGATCGACTTCCGCGCAATAGATGTTCTTTTCGAGGCGCTGCGGATGCTGGAAATTGGGATGGCCGACTTCCCCGGAGGGTTTGCCAGCCAGGGCGGGGACGAACATGCCGTCGTAGTCGATGAGCTTGACGGCGAGGCTACCCGATTTGCTGCCGGGGACGAGGATGACGTTGCCGTGCTGCAAGTCGGCGTGGGCGATGCCGGCGCCGCGCAGGCGCTGCGCCATCCGCACCCAGATTTCACCGAGCGCTTCGAGAATGCGCGGCTTGTTGAGGTTGCGGCCGACGAACTCGTTTAACAAGTATCCGTCCACCCAGTGCATTTTGAGGATGGGATACCAGCGGCCGCTGATGCGAATGCCCTGCGCCAGATACTGGAAGTCGACCATGAACGGCAGCTTGGCTTTTTGCAAGAATCGGCTGATCTCGTGATAGCGTTCTTGCAAGCCGGCGACTTCGCGCGTGAAGCACTTGACGGCCCATTTGGCCCCGGATGCGCCCGTGAACTCGTAAACGTCGGCAAAATTTCCAGAGCGCGGCAACGGCATCCCCATTGCGTTGGCGCGTGCTTCGCCGCCCCGCAGCTCCGGGTCGCTAAAGGCGCTCGCTGGGCTCTGAATCGCCTCGTTGTAATCCTGGGACGTGGGCCAAGCCATGTGGGCGCTCCGAAGTCAGACCTTCAAACTCCCCTCGCCTCTTGGGAGAGGGGCTGGGGGTGAGGGTATTTAACACCCCGAAAACTCGATGCTCACCAGGGTGGCGTCGTCATTGCGCATGATGCCGGCGCGGCGCTCGCGTCGGACGCACTCCGCGAAAGCGTCCGGCGTCCTGATTTCACGCCACTCCCTCCAGGGACGGCCGCCTCTTTCGTGCACCGTCAGAAACCATAAGGCCAGTGCGTCCGTGGCGAGGTAAATGCAGTCGCCCAGTCGCCAGTCGCCGATCAGGCAGAGCGGCAAGATGTCGTCGTCGTCGCGTGCGCGGGAGCAAACCAGATCGGGCCGATTGGAATAGTCCGAGGCCCGCAGCATGGGGAAGGCCCGCACCAGCCGATCCTCTCGGATCTGAAATAAAGACGCGTCGCCGACGCTTTCCGCTTGCCAAGTTCCTTCGGCTTGCACCTCCAATCCCAAGAGCGTCGCATACGCGCCTTCCTGCAGCTTGGTCTCGGCAAACCACGAGAGTTCCTGGTCCTGAAAGTTGGCCAGCCAAGCGCCTCGTGCCGTCCTCAGCCAACCGTTCCACGGACCATCTTGTTGAACATAGCCGTCGGCCAACCGCCGCGCCCAGTCGCCGGCCGCGTAGGATTCCGAGGCGCCGTCGGCGATCGCAAAGCGGCGGCGGACCGGATCGAGTGCGAAGGCATCTTCGCATTGGTCCGGCGTGTAGCCTTCCTTGGAAAGCTGGAAGGCCTTGAGAGTGAATGGGGACATGGAATTCACTTTAGCGGAACTTTTGGGCGGCGCGCGTGCCAATGTCGAGGAAGCGGATCACCGAAACCAGGTCGGCGTTGAACACGAAGCCGCGCGTCGTCTTGCCGACTTGGAAGCCCTCGGCTTTCGCGGCTTCTTGCAGTCGCGGCGGCAACACGCTGGAAATCTTGAACAGAATGCGCGCTTCCGGCTCTGCCAACTCGGCCTCGGACGAGGGAAACTCGATTGGTCGCGCCGCGGTGGCCGACAGGTGGGCGTTGAAGAGCAATACGTTGCCGTCGGAGCTGGAAAGACCGCGGAGCTTGGCGGCGGCCAACTCGGGATGGCCGTCGGTGGCCTTGCCGTCGGAGATGTTGATGACCAAGGGCGGGTAGCAATCAGGATACTTCCCCACGAACTCTTCGATGGCCGTGCCGGCTTCGGTCATCGCCTGACACATGGGGGTGCGGCCGCCGGCGACGGGCTCGAACCAAACCGGGAATTTGAACTTCTGCTCGACGAGCCCGCCGGCGCCGTCGTCGGTCTTCCGCGTGCGCTGCTCGACGCGAAGCGGATTGTTGGCCACCAAACTGATGGGCACAAGCTTTCGGCCAGCCATGGGACCGGTTAAGCACCAGGCGACCCTGCCGCCGTAGCCTAAGACGCCGACCTGAAAGTAATCGCGGATGCCGTCGCTCTTAGCGCATTTGAGGACGAGATTCTGCAACAGCCGATTGATGCCGTCGGCGACGCCTTCCGCCTTCGGTTTGCCCGGCTGGCCCCCAAAAGGCTCCACCATCGAACTCGATTGGTCGATCAGGAATATCAGGCAGGTGGGATTCGTCCGACTCAGTTCGGCGGTATAGGGCATGACGCGGCACCGGTTAGGAGCGAGAGCGGCAGGATCTCAATATCGTTTACGTCAAGTACCCCATCTTGGCGCGAAAAGAAAGCCAGAGCAAGCGTTTTTTTCGCCATGCGCCTCGACGCTCGCCGAAATCCTTTGTCTTTTTCCATCCGCTCGCACACAATAGACCTTTGAGAGCCAACAGCATCGGAAACTACTAGAACGACTACGCAAAAAAGGTGGGCGTAATCTCAATACGTATTCATTTTTGCGGGACACACACCCAGGTGTTGAAATGAATGTTTCGTTCATGAAATGAAACCTGAAAGTTTGAGGTGAAAGGCGCAGCCCGAGCCACTTTTTTGGAGTCGTCGCTCTACCACAGCTTCTGTCCGACGAGCGAGTCATTTTTTGGGGGTTCTTCCATGACGAATCGACGTGATTTTCTGAAGGCGGCCGGGGCTGCCACTGCTGGCGTTGCCAGCGCCGCCATGACCATGAACGCTTCCAGCTACGCCCAGGTCGGCGGGGCCAATGAGCGAATCGGCGTCGCCTTCCTCGGCGTCGGCGGCCGGTGCCAGCAACACATCGACGTGGTCCTGGCCATGCAGCAGGCCAACCGCAACAGCGTCGCTCCCGTGGCCGTTTGCGACGTTTGGAACGGCGACCCGCAGCTTGGCAGTGGCCGGGGGCGCGGACTTTATCCCTCCGCCCAGCGCTGTGGCCTTCAGCGCGACGACGCCCGGCACGTAACCAAGGATTATCGCCGCATCTTGGAACTGCGCGAAGTGGACGCGGTCGCCATCGCCACGCCGGACCACTGGCACGCGAAGATGTCGATCGACGCCGCCGCCGCCGGCAAGCACATCTACTGCGAAAAGCCGATGACCAAGACCATCGAAGAAGCCCACGCCGTCGTCGACGCCGCCCGACGCGCGAACGTTGTTATGACCGTCGGCGTCCAATCCATGGCGGATCCGACTTGGCGCAGCGCCAACGCCATGATCCGCCGCGGCGACATCGGCCACGTGTGCCAGGCGCAGACCAGCTACTACCGCAATTCGCTCGTGGGCCAATGGCGCTACTATCCGCTAAGGCGCGACATGAATCCGACCACGATCGACTGGGACATGTTCCTCGGTCACCGCTTCCACGTCTTCGAGGGGACGCCGCTGGCCACGCAACGGCCGTTCGACCGGGCCATCTTCGCCCAGTGGCGCTGCTACTGGGACTTCGGCGGCGGCATGTTCACCGATCTCTTCGTTCATCAGACCACGCACATGATCGCGGCCATGGGTGTGCGCTATCCGGCCCGTGTGGTCGGCGCCGGCGGCGTCTACCTCGAATATGACGGCCGCGACGTGCCCGACGTGGCCACCGTGGTCGCCGACTACGACGAGGGCTGCCAGCTCATCATTACCGCGACGATGATCAACGATCACGGCATCGAGGAATGCATCCGCGGCCGTTTGGCGACGCTCAAGTTCGGCTCAAGAACGCGGCGCGAAGGCGAGCGCGAAATCCGCGAGTTCGGCTACGAGATTTTGCCGCAAAGCATCGACAGCAGGCCGCGTCCGCCGGGAGAACGCAATGCCCAAGCCGGCCGCTTTGTCCCGGGTGGATTGGAAGGCGACGACACCGCCGCGTTGTGGAGGAACTTCCTCGAATGCGTCCGCGCCCGCAATCGGGACACATTCAGCACACCGGAGCTTGGTGCCGCGGCGTTCACGACGGTGAACATGGGCGTGCAAAGCTACCGCAGCGGACGTGTGCTCTTCTGGGACCGCGAACGCCGCCGGCCAACGCAAGCCGACGACTCCTGGGCGCGCAACCTCGAGCGCAAGAGTCACGAGCGCGGCCGGCCCAACCAAATCATCGGCTGGGAAGGCGGCACGAGCGGCAGCACCTTGACCCCACCGGATTACCAACGCCTGGAAGGCGAATGGACAAACGGCCGCGACCCGGCGCCGGCGGCGAGCGGGACGGGGACGAGCCAGCGGTGAAATGTGACGTTGCTGTTTAGCGGGGAGCAGCAGGCGACCATGGAAGGGTCGCATGCACCTCTCCGCTGGGCAGTCTCACACGGAACATTCGTGATGGAATCTGCCAAAAAAAGTTTTTCGTTGGTCGTGACGGCTCTCGCGTGTTCCTGCGTTTTGGCTTCGGGTTGCCGTAAGCAGGCAGAGGAACGCAAGAATGACGAGAACTCAGTCGCCAGAAACGAGCGCGCGCAGGCAAACCCTGGATTTTCTATGACGTCGGCTGCATATTTCTCGGAGTTTAAGAGCGCCAAGGCGGCACATCGCGAGAAGTACGACGGCAAGTTAATCGAGCTTACCGGGGTCATTAACGGTGTCGGCCGTGCGAACGGAGACACCGATTTTTTGTCCCTTCAAGGCAATGAACCGGGCGGATTAGGAGTCCGTTGCTTTACAAAGAACCAAGCACCCTGGAAACGAGCCTTGCCGGGCCAGACCGCAAAAGTTGTCGGCAAGGCCGAAAACTCAATTTCCGCAGCAATCTACGACGCCTGGATCCTTGAAGTCGCTGGTCCCGAACCGCTGACGCTAAGCGCCAAGGATCTTGCGAACCAATATGGTACGCTTCGCGAAATGCATGAGTTTAAGTCGCTGATTTTGACGGGAGAGGTTGGCACAGTGGAAGCCGATAAATTAATCGGAAGTGTGTTCTTGCACCTTAAGACAGATGACAAGGCTCCCAAAGTTTACTGCCAATTTACCCCTTTCGCAAAAAACTTGGTTAGGGACGTGAAAGCCGGTCAAGCCGTCAGGATCATGGGTGAATTCGTTACCCACATGCTTTCGAGGGATGGCCTTGGCTGGACTGACGACATCGGCCTGATGAGGTGTGTGATGCTTGATTTGAAATGAAGCGCTTGCGAGACGCGAATTCGCGGCATCCTTGTCAGCCGCGCCGGCTCGCCGTCCTCCTTGGTGATGTGCGGATAAGTTACTTCCACGCTCAAAGCGCATCTCCCAAAATGATGCCCTGAAAAAAATGATGCCCGGGTGTCAGGATGTCCGGGTGTCAGAACGGTATTCGCTCGATTCGGTTTTCCATGTCGCTCGGTTCCAGAGCTTTTGCGATAAGCTCCAAGTCTTGTACGAGTTGACCGATGGTGCCTTTCTGTTGGTGGGCAAATACAAGCCCGGCAAATGGGCGATTTTTTGCTTGCCAATCTTCGGCCATCACCTTGAATCGAATGTCGAATGTCACTATCGCCCGCCCTAACTTCGTCGCCCGCTCAAGCAACTCCTCGTCCGAAAGCAAGTCCGTTCCGTCTTCCTGAGGAAGGAGCACGTCGACTTGTAGACGTCGAAGTTGTTTGGCTATCGCGTGAGGAACATGGACATCGAAGTAGAAGGAAACGGGCATGGGCGAATCCCCAATCCGCGGTGCGTGGGTCATTCACGCTCCGGTTACAGCAGACCCTTCGCCTTCAGCTTCAAATAAAGGGGAGACGGCATGCTCTTTCGCCGATCTTCTTCGATCTGTGCGAATTCGTCAGCGAGTTCCCGATCGATTTCGTCTTGATGATCGTAGTAGTACGTCATCGCGCTATGCGCTTCGGCGAGCGTAAGATGCGGATACTGCCGGCAGATTTCGTCCACCGACCATCCGTGAAACAGGTGTGGTCCCACGATTTGCGAAATTCGTATCCGCGGCATCCGCGTCAGTCGCGCGGGCTTGCCGTTTTCCTTGGTGATATGCGGGTAAGTCACTTCCACGCTCATTTCGTAGCTCCCAAAACATTGCGGCCACCCTTTTAAGTATGTACCCTGAACTCATTACCGGTCAAGCACAACCCGCCTGAGGCGATCCATGGCTATCCGCTCCATCACCGCCCTCCCCATCCACGGCGACATCAAACCCGATCTCGCCATCATCAGCTCGCTTGGGCAACACATCGTCGGCCAATATGTGTTGGTGAAAATTGAAGATGACGAGGGCCGCGTCGGCTTGGGCGAGGCCAGCGTGACCAGCGTATGGAGCGGCGAAACGCAGGTAGGCACGATAGCCATTATCGAGCAGGAATTCAAGCCGCTGCTCGAAGGCGCCGATCCGTTTGATTTGGAATGGATCTGCCGCGCCATGGACCGGGCGGTCTTCGGCAATAGCTTCGCCAAAGCGGCGGTGGAGATGGCGATTCTCGACTTGCAGGGGCAGATTCTGGGCGTGCCGGTGTATCGTCTTCTCGGAGGACGCGCGAGCGCGAAACGCGATCCCCTCACCCTTCACCCCTCTCCCCCGATGGGCGAGGTGGACGACCAAGGCATTCGTCTGAAATTCGTCGTCGGCGCCGTTGAGCCCGCCGTCGCCGCCCAGCGCGCCCATGCCATGGTCAAGAAGGGTTGGAAGGCGATCAAGGTGAAGGTGGGCCGCGATCCCGATCCGCAAGTCGACGTTGACCGTCTTTATGCCGTGCGCGAAGCCATCGGCGACACTTGGCTCTCCGTGGACGCCAACGGCGGCTACACGGTCGATCAGGCGATCTGGGCGGCGACGCGGTTTGAGAAGCTCAACGTCATGCTGTTCGAGCAACCGACGCGGCGCGGCGATCATCAGGCGATGGCGGAAGTGCGGGGCCGCAGCGGCATTCCGATCATGGCCGACGAAAGCGTATTCACGGCGCAGGACGCTCTCGAAGTCATCCGTCACCGCGCCGCCGACGTCATGAGCCTCTACCCCGGCAAGCATGGCGGCATTCGTGCCACGCAAGTAATCGCCAAGATGGCTGAAGCCGCCGGCATTCCCTGCACCATCGGCAGCAACCTGGAGCGCGAAGTCGCCACCGCCGCCATGGCACATGTCACCGTCTGCACGGCCAATCTGCAGTGCGAGAAATATCCGGGTGATTTGATCGGACCGGTGTATTTCGAAAAGCCGTTGACTGTCGAGCCGTTGCGGTATGAGGCGGATCGACTGTGGACGCCAGAAGGTCCCGGGTTAGGAATCCGCGTTCCGCTTGCGGTCTAGCGCGATCTGGTCGTGTCGGCCTTCTTCCATTTCTCTAGGACATCCGGAAGCGGGTACTCGGTAATCGGAATCCCCAGCCGCGGTATCTCTTGTAAACGTCTCCAGCCGCGTGTCACGCGCTCCTCCTCCGATTTGACGAAATCCAGATCGAGCATCTCCTTGGCGAACATTCCATCACAGACCACGGGTGCAAACGCGGGATCGACGATGTATTGGGCCATCGCCGGGTGACAGCGAATATGCCGTTCGCGCTGCGTAGGCAGCACCAGAGGCGACACTTCCCCAAGGACATAGCGCAAGTAGAGGTCGGACTCGGTGATCGCCTCCACGTCCTGGCCGCACACGTCGCACAGGTAGCCTTGGTCGCAAACAGCCATATCGCCGCCGTATCAAGCCCGCAGGCGAATCTTCGAGCCTGCGGGGTGATTCGTGAGACACCCCACACGCTCGAAGACTCGCGTGCGGGCTTGGAGAATCAACGTCCACCATACAATATAACGAAACGAACTCCACACTGAACCGGCCCGGAGCTAGCGCATGAGCACCATCCAAACGGATCAGGAAAAGCAGAGCTTTGCCGAGACGGCCATGCGCCTGGGAGGAAAATCCGAGGAGGAGGCCCGCCGGCTGGGCGCGGTCGACAAGGCCGACGAACAGGTCGAAACGCTGTTCGCGGCGCGCTTTCAAACGTCGAATAGCCCGATTCATAAAGCGATCTGGGACGGCAAAGTGCCGCTCGAGCTTTTCGCGCCGCCGCCCTTGCCCGCATCGGCCCCGTGCGATGCGGCCATGGAAAGATCGCTCGACGTCATCCGTCGGCGCCGCAGCGAGAAGAAGCTGCTCAATCAAGACGGCAAGCTTTCCAACGAGACGCTCGGCGAATTGGCTCAAGCCGGTTACTGGGGAATGTTGATCGATCCGCGCTACGGCGGCCAGGGAGCGCCCTTCGCACGCTTTAGCCGCTTCTTGACGCGGATGGGCACGCTCGATTCGATGACCTCCGCGATGGCTTCGGTTCACGGCTGCATCGGCGCCGTCGATCCACTGCGCACCTTTGGAACTCCCGAGCAAAAGAGTCGCCTGTTGCCGCTTTTGGCCAGCGGCGAGAGGCTATCCGCTTTCGCGCTCACCGAGCCGTGGGCCGGCTCCGACCTCACGGCGCTACGCACCACCGCCACTCTGGTCGGCGATCACTACGAGGTCACCGGCGAGAAGCTTTTCATCACCAACGTGGTTCCCGGCCGGCTCGTGGGCCTCGTCGTCCTGATCGAAGGCAAACCCGCCGTGCTCATCTCGGAATTACCCGAAGAGAACGAGCACTTTCAGCTCGTCAAGTACGGGCTTTATGCGCTCAAGGAAGCGTATAACCAAGGTCTCAAGTTCCACAAGTTCCGGGTGCCGTCCGAGAACCTGCTCAAGCCCAAGACCGGCGACGGCTTGACCATCGCTTATCATGGGCTGAATCTGGGCCGGCTTTCACTTTGTGCCGGGGCCGCCGCCGCCATGCGCGTGTTCCTGGCCAACATGCTTCCGTGGTCGGCTTTCCGCAAAACGTATGGCCAGCCGATCCAGACGCGCGAATTGGTCAAGCGCCGCATTGCCCGCTTGGCAGCACTGATCGCCGGGACGGACGCCTTAGTCGCCTGGGGCTCCTGGCTCATCGACGAAGGCTACCGCGGCGAATTGGAGTGCATCATCGCCAAGATCTTCGGCAGCGAGGCCGAAAAGGAAGCGGCCATCGAGTTGTTCATGAAAACCCACGGCGGCCGCTCGTTTCTCCGCGGCCACCTCTTCGGCGACAACGTTCATGAGTTTCTCGCCCCCTGCATCTATGAGGGCGAAGGCGAGATGCTCGGCATGGCATTCTTCAAATCCATTGTCAAGGAGCATGGCCGGCAATTCTTCGAGCCGATCGGCAAGGCGCTCCAGCAGCATCAGATCAAGAACTTCAGCCCAGCGAACCCGATCCATCTCTGGAAGCTGCGCCGCGAACTCGGGTTCTACAGCAAATGGTCGCTTGGACAGAAATTCGTCGGCCGCGACCGCGACAGTGTGCCGGGGATGGATCCAAGACTCAAGAGCCATCTCGCGTTCGCGCAGGAGCAATGTCAACGCCAGCCGAAGGAACTCAGCGGGGCGATGATCAAGCACCAATTGAAGCTCGCCGACCGTCAATGCCGAATGTCCGAATTGTCGCAGCGGGCGCAGGACATCATTACCATCATCGTGACGGCGCTTTGGGGGCATCAGCAGAAGAGCGGCGTTTCGAATGCGGCGGCTGACGTACTGTGCCAAGACCTCCGTCGCAAGCTCACCGGCGAACGTCCGTCGGATAAGTACTTTCGTGAAGTGGCCGAGCTGGCTGACCTGATCATTGCGGGCGGGTTTGAGGATTTGGCCGGCATCCCGGTCGAAGATATCTTGATGGGGTACGAGAGCCAACCTCAAGAGCGTGTCTAGCTTCTATTTCTTTGTACAGTGCGCCTTTTCTTTTGATTCCGCCTCAATTGTACCCCATACTCCCCCTAGATTCCCCGTTTATCCCCTTGGATTCCGCCATGGCCGCCCCCACTACTTCCCCTGATTTCATTGCGGTATTGCGCAAAAGCCACCTCATCGAAAAAGAGAGGTTGGAAGCATTTCTGTGCGCGCATCCCGAACTTTCGGAAAGCCCCAAGGAAATCGCCGGCGAACTCACCAAATCCGGATTGCTCACTTCGTTCCAATCCAAGCATCTGCTTGCCGGTCGTTATCGCGGTTTAGTGTTGGGGCAGTATCGGCTCATGGAGCAGATCGGCAAAGGAGGAACGGGCGTCGTCTTCCTGGCGGAGCATCGCAGCCTCAAACGGCGGGCGGCGATCAAGGTCCTCCCCGTCGGCCGAACCACGGAAAAGGAAACGCTGGAACGCTTTTATCGCGAGGCTCGCGCGGTAGCAATTTTGGATCACGACAACATCGTCCGCGCCTTCGACATCAATCACGAAGGAAACATCCACTATCTCGTGATGGAGTACGTTGAGGGTGAAAGCCTGCAGAAATACGTGGAAAAAAACGGGGCCATGCCGTTCCCGGAAGCCTGCCGCATGGTCATCCAGGTCGCCCAAGGATTGCAGCACGCCCACACTTGCGGCCTGATTCATCGCGACATCAAGCCCGCCAACCTGCTCCTCGACCGGACAGGAATCGTCAAGATTCTCGACATGGGCCTGGTGCTGTTCTTCGAGGATGAGGACAGCCATCTGACGCGCGATCTCTCCAAAGGTGCGGTCCTGGGCACGGCGGATTATCTTTCCCCGGAACAGGCCCTCGATTGTCACAACGTCGACGTGCGTTCCGACATCTACAGCCTGGGCGCCACCTTTTACGCGCTCTTGGCCGGGAATCCGCCCTTTCACGATTCCAATGTGACGCAGAAACTGATCGACCATCAGATCAAAGACCCGCAGCCGCTGCACGAGCGGCGGCCCGAAGTTCCGCGGCCTCTCTCCGACATCGTCCACAAGATGATGGCCAAGAAGCCGGAAGACCGGTTTCAGACCCATGCCGATGTCGTGGCAGCGCTATTGCCTTGGTCCAAGGGAATTCCCATCTCAAGCAGGCGCGCCGCGGACATTACTGCCATAATGCCCGTGGCCATGGTCACGGAGTTTTCTGACCGGTTGCGCAAAATCTGGCAGAAGGCGCGGCGCTCCCCCAAAAGCCTTGCTGCTGCCGCCGTGGTCTTGACCGTCTTGGTGGGAATTCTGGCGTGGCGACTGGTGCTTTGAGTATTAGAAAACGTCATAGTGAATTGTTCGCAACTGTGAACCAAAAATCTTGTGGAATTTAAGCTTGCATCCACAAATCTTGTGAACTACAGTACGTTATCCCCTCGGTGTCGGCATGGACCGGATTCGCCCATTCGGGGTTGCTCATGCCCGAAAAGGATATCGCTTTCGCAACCCTCATGGAAAGGGTACAAGCCGGATGTGCCGATGCGGCCATGGAACTGCATGAGTCCTATGGCCGGCACATTCTGAAAGCCGTGCGGCGGCGGCTGCACAACAGGCTTCGGTCCAAATACGACTCCCTTGACTTCGTTCAGGACGTTTGGGTGTCGTTTTTCGCTGACGTTCCCCAACAACGTAGGTTCGCAGAGCCTAGGGATTTGGTGGCGTTTTTGAGCCGCATGGCCGAAAACAAAGTAGCCCAGGCCGTGCGAAAGCGTCTTGTGCGTCAAAAGTACAACATCAACCGGGAACGGCGGCTGGAAACGCCGGTTCAGGCTGATGTGCCCGCGCCTGGGGCGACCCCTAGTGAAGTCCTCATGGGGCGGGAGGAATGGGATCAGCTGCTGCAGCGGCAACCGCTGGTGCATCGCCGCATCCTGATCCTAATGCGAGAAGGAAAATCGCCGGAAGAAATCTCCGAAGAACTGGGCATTAGCCAGAAAACAGTTCTTCGGGCAATTCGCCGCGCGTTGCCAGAGGACCCGTCGTGAACATCGCGCCTTTCAAAACCGAAATCGTGACGTTGTCTCCGAGCGATCTGGTGTCGGACTCGAGCCAGGCCAGCAAGCACCTCCAAGGCATCCGGCTGCGCAAGCCGAATTCTTCCAGTAAGAAGTCGAGCGTCCTCGACGAGGCCTACGACGAGTTTTGCCGTTTGCGCGAAGCCGGCGACGCCGTAGATCCCGACGAGTTCTGCGCTCGTTACTCAAAGGTGCAGAGTTCGCTGGCCCGGCTCATCGAAGCCCATCGCTTCCTGGAAGACAACTCCCACCTCTTAGGCGACTCCGTTCCCGAAGCGTGGCCGCAATCGGGCGAAGAATTCGCCGGCTTTTCACTCCTGGGCGAGCTGGGCCAAGGCGCGTTCGCGCGCGTCTTCCAGGCCAAGGAGCCGGCGCTGGGCAATCGCCTGGTCGCCCTCAAGATTTCGCCGGAAGCTTCGAATGAAGCGGCCATCCTGGGACGCATCAACCATCCCCACATCGTGCCGGTTTACTCCGTTCGCGAGGAGCCGATCACCGGCCTGGCAGCGGTGTGCATGCCGTACCTCGGCAGCGCGACCCTGAGCCACGTGTTGGATCGCGTGCGCGCTGAAGGAGTGCGTCTGCCGGCGGCGCGGGCATCGATTATCCTCGAAGCGATTCGCGAGCCCGGCTCTGAATCGGCTCCGACGCCGGTCGCCGTGGCGCCCGCAGGCGTCCCGCCGGTCGCGAACGTCTATCGCAGATCCACCTACGTCGACGGCATTCGCTGGATCGCCACACGGCTGGCCGAAGCGCTGGCCTTTATCCACGAAAAGGGCATTTGCCATCGCGATCTCAAGCCGTCCAACGTGCTGATGAAGCCCGACGGCACGCCGATGCTCCTCGACTTCAATCTCTCTTCCGACGAAACGTTGACGGAAACCAAAATCGGCGGCACGCCCTTGTACATGGCGCCCGAGCAAATGCGGGGCTTGGACAAGAAGCAGAAACAGAATCCGCCCAAGCCCGACGGCCGCTCCGACCTCTTTTCGCTCGGCGTAATCCTGTACGAGGTGCTGACCGGCAAACACCCGTTCGGACCGATTCCGCTCAAGCTGTCATCGGCCGAAATGAGGAAGCACCTGGGTGAGCGGCAAACGCACGGTTTCCGTCCCATTCGCGAGTTGAATCCCGCCGTGGACAAGACGTTCGCGCGGGCGATTGAGCGCTGCCTGGCACTCGACGTGGCGGCGCGGCCACAAACAGCGGCGCGCTTCGTCAAGATGTTGAAGCGAAGCAACACACCGGCGCAACGTGTCGTGCGCGCTTTAGTGCGTCATCCGCGCACGGTTGCGGCCACGAGCTTGCTGTTAATGACTGTCGCCGGCGCCGGCGCTTACCAAGTGGCAACGGCGCCGCCGAAGGAAGAAAGCCAATACAACTTGGCGAAGGAAGCGTACGACAACGCACATTACAAGCAAGCGGTGTATCATTTGGACGAGGCGCTAAAAGCGGATCCAAACAAGGCGCTGGCGTACTGGTTACGCGCACGCGCTTACCAGCAAATGGGCGAATATAATCGCCAGTCCTTTGACAGGGCGATCGATGACTTCCAACGCTACGGCAGGCTGGCTCCGAACGGGCCCGGACCCGCTAATGCAGAAATCGGCTACTGCCATCTACGCCTCGACCGAGATGATTATGCGTTGCTCTTCTTTGACGACGCCAAGAAATCCGGTTTCTCGTCACCGGAAATGGCCAACGATGCTGGCCTGTTGGAATCCAAGAAAAAGTCTGACGTGGGATATGCGAACGCCACTAAGTGGTTTGAAGAGGCGCTTCGTCAAGAACCCAATTCCACGGTAGTCCACTACAATTTTGCCAAGCTGATACGACGGAAAGTCCTGCTCGTGCAGCAAAGAAAGGATCGCGAATCGCAGCTGGCGCTTGCGGAAAAGGGACTTCTCCACTTGCGCAAAGCCATGGAAAGCGGCCCAGTTTCCATGGTGATGGCCCTCGATGCCGCGCGCTTCTGTGCGCTTGCAGCGGAAGCGCGACCCAAAGAACCGCAGTGGGGCGATGCAGCTGTAACTTACCTGTACTCAGCGATGAAGCTCGGTTTGAATCCTGCAGAGCTGAGAATCGAAGCGAGTGGAGTTTTCCGGGCTATCAAAGACAAGCCGCAGTTCGTGGACATCTGTAACTCACAGCAAGCGGTTTTGGCAGTGGAAATGAAGCGCTACGTTGACCCAGTTTCTCGCTAAAACTACCCAAATATCCCATTTTGAAACAGCCGGGTTCAAAACCCGGCTTTTTTCATGTATTTATAAAAAAATCGGAAAAAAGACGATTTTCGTGTCCAAATCCGGGGTCGTTTGGCAATTAGTATTATGGACGCCACTCGCGTCCGCCCTCCCAATTTAACACTCATCAGTGCCGATTTTGACTTTTCGGTCTGATTTTCTTTGCGGAGACTGTAACGAATGCATAAATGTTGATTTATGTGAATAACTCCCCTTTTCCCCCATAAAGGAAGACTCCCCATGAACGTCCTGTTCCGTACCCCTCAGCGGAAGAGCACGTCGCGCTTTCGGCCCACGTTGGAAGCTTTGGAAGCTCGCGATTGCCCCTCAGGCAACGGCGGCGGCTACGGCGGCGGCGCCAGCCCGCCCACAATCACGCTACAAGTCCAGAATCTCGATCAGAACACGATCGTGCTTTCCGGACGCGTCACTGATGCCAGTCCCGGAGGCCTTACCGTCAAATTCGGCGGCGTTTATGCTGGGACCTGCGTGACCAACGCCGACGGCACGTTCTCCAAGACCGTCGCGGCCGCCTCCGTCGGCACGGAAAGCGCGGTCACCAAGGACAGCGCGTCACTGGTGTCGAATGTCGCGCTGGCGCAAGTCCACAGCAACGCGCCGCAGATTGTCGATTTCGTTGCGTCGCATACGACCGGCAACATCTGGGTGCTGACCGGCAAAGTGATCGATGAATCCCCCGGCGGCTTGACGGTTTACCTCAACGGCATGGGCCTCAACAACGCCGCGGTCACGGTGAATTCGGACGGCACCTTTTCCTATACGGTGCAGCTCGATCCCAACGCCGACGGCATCATCACGGCGGTGACGACGGATTGGTTCGGCCTGACTTCCAACACGGCGTCTGCTTCGGTCTAAACGCGGTGATCTCAACCATCACGGGTCCTTCAGCATAAAGGAATGTCTCATGCAACCCTGTGAAAACCTTGAAACACTGGCCGAGCGCGTGCAGCAGGGAGATGCTCTGGCCAAAAAGCAGCTGCAAGACCGCCTCGAGCGGCACATGGGACGCATCGCCCGCCGCGCCCTCGCCCGCCCCGGATTCGCGCCGGCGCCCGGCGCCTCGAGCCTAGGACGCAAAATCCAGTTGACCGCCCAGCGCCTGGATCCGGAAGGCAAGACTTCTCCCCACTTGGTCCGCCAGGTGGCCTCCAACTTGTGTCAAACGGTTGTCACTCGGCTCTGGACGGGCGCCACGGAAGGCCTCCTCCACACCATGGCGACCTGATTCCCCTACGCCCCCTTTACGCCGGTTACACTCCCCATCGGGACTTGGAAAACACCCTTCCAAGGTCCCCGCGGGGAGCGTACGGCCACGGAGCATGGACATGCAGCTCCCCGGCTCTTCATGGCAGGTTTGGATTCTGGACCGGCCCGATTCCCTCGCCCAGCTCCTGGGCCTTTTGGAACCGCATGGCTTCTCACTGAAGCTGGCCGAGCGAAGCGCTATCGATCGAAGCGCAATCGAGCGAAGCCCCTTGGATCGAAGCGCGCTCGAGCGCAATGGCATCGAGCGCAAGGTGATCGCCGAGCAGAATCTTAGTCAGCTTGGCCTTTTTCAGGATTTCGGTCCGCAAGGAACGCAAAACGATCAAGGAGCGCAAAGCTATCAAGGATTGCAAAGCTATCTCGAAGTTGACGTGCCCCCTCCCGAAACTTCGGAACAGGTTGCGGACGTGTCCCGTCTGCGCGCGTGGCTCCCCCATGTGCGCGCCGGCGGCGACGGCAACCATCCCGTCCTGGTTCTGGTACGCAAGGAAGAACCAGGTTTCGTCGATGACAGTTCCGCTTACGAGGAGGTCGTCTCAATGCTTCAGATTCTTCACCGCCCAGGCCGCCGCGGCCAGGCCGTTGTCGAGAGCAAATCCGCCGAACGAGCCGGGGTTACGCGCTTTTCCAGCGAAGTGGCCCACGATCTCAATAACATCCTCACGGTGATTCGTGGCAACTGCGAACTCTTGGAGCGCTCACTCGGCCAGCCGGACGCCTCCCGTGAAGCGCTCCACGAGATCAACCGAGCCGAGGAACAGGCGGTCTTGTTGACGCGCCAGCTGCAAGCGTTCCTAACCAACGAATCGCCTGCGCCGCAGACGCTCGATCTCACCAAGGTTCTAGCGGACTCCGCCGGCCTCGTGCGCTCGGTTCTGGGCCCGGAACACGAATTGATCTTGGGCACGACCTCCGCCGAATTCCCGGTCAAGATCGTCCGCGGACAGATCGAACGCGTTCTCCTGAACCTCGCCGCCAATGCCCGCGACGCCATGCCCTGCTCGGGGCGGCTCACGCTACGGCTGAGCCTCGTCGAGAACCCGGAAGTGCCATCCGCGCGTCCGGGAACCTACGTGCTCCTCGCTGTGTCCGACTCCGGCGTGGGCGTGGACGAGTCCATTCGCGACCATCTCTTTGAGCCTTTCCGCTCCACGAAGACATTAAACCAGGGCTTGGGCCTGGCCATTACCCACAGTATCATCGAGCAAGCCGGCGGTTGCATTGACTGCCTGAGCGAAGCCGGCACGGGAACCACGTTCCGCATCTTTCTGCCCTGCGCGCGCGACCTGCCCAAGGCCAAGCGACCTGCCTCCGATGTTGCCGCGACCGAAACGCACACGGTTCTCTTGGTCGAGGACGAGCCCTTGGTCCGCAACTTGTTTCGCCGCATCCTGCAAGCGAGCAGCTATTTCGTTCTGGAAGCCGCCAGCGGGCCTGAGGCGCTCTTCCTGATCCAGCAGGTGCGCATGTCCATCGATCTCCTGATCACCGATCTTTCCATGCCGCACATGTCCGGAGTCGAGCTGGCCAAGCGGCTGACGCTCGAGCATCCCGAAACCAAAGTGCTTTACCTATCCGGTTACGGCGAAGGCGCCCTGGAGGGCCCTTCCGCCGCTCATGGCGGCGCCTTTCTCTCGAAACCCTGCACCGCCGACGCACTGCTTGACAAGGTCCGGGACGCGCTGCGCGACCGTGTGCCACAAGGATAGCGCCGCTCACGGTTTGCCCCGCAGCCACTCGGAGACGGCGGCCGAGTTCCCTTGGAATTGACAAAATCCGGGCGTTCTTTAATGTAAAGGGAACGGGGCATAGCTCAGTTTGGCTAGAGCGCACGGTTCGGGACCGTGAGGTCGCTGGTTCGAATCCAGTTGCCCCGACTATGTTGCAGTGGCATAGCATTCACATTGCATTGAAGTTGTACACTTGATCTGCGAATCATATCGTTACTGCCGCGCAAGAATTGCTCGGTTAATTCGCGTGCCCGAATTCGCTCCAACTCTCTGAGAGTTTTGAAAGATCGGCGGTTGAAGCGTAATCCATGGTCGCTTAATATCGCCATAAACCCTTTTGATAATCTCAAGTTAGCTCTCTGAAGGAGCACGTAATGCGAGCCCTTCGGTATTCGATCAACATCACATTGGACGGGTGCTGCGATCATCGTGCAATACCCCCGGACGAAGAGTTACATCGGAACGCGATCGAGAACCTCGAGCGGGCCGATGCCCTCCTCTTTGGACGGGTGACTTACGAAATGATGGAGGCAGCGTTTCGGCCGCCGGCGGGGAAGGGAGCGAGGCCTGATTGGATGGAACCCTTCGCCCGGACGATCGACGCGGCAAAGAAGTACGTCGTGTCGAGCACCCTGAACCGGGTCGATTGGAACGCGGAACTCGTGCGCGGGGATCTAGGGAAGGCCGTTCAGCAGCTCAAGCGGGAGTCGGGTAAGGGACTGTTCGTGGGAGGCGTGAAGCTCCCGCTGGCATTGGCGGAGCTGGGATTGATCGATGAATACGAATTCGTGGTGCACCCCAGGTTAATGGGCCACGGGCCGACGTTGTTCGCGGGGCTATCGAAGCATGTCGACTTGAAGCTTGTGAGCCGGCTGGAGTTTGGCTCGGGGGCGGTGGCGATGCGGTACGAGCCCAGAAGGTAGCCATCAGCACTAAAGCTTACGCTCTCCCAGGTCGTCTTGCCTTCTTAGTTACTGACAAGTGCACTCAAGAGTAAAGTTCGTCGAGAGACAGCCCAGCTCCTTCGAAGAAGGAAAGAATCAGTCCGGGATGCTGTCGCATGCGAGCAATGGCGACGTGGAGTTCAC
>JACPZP010000104.1 GCA_016195405.1 Planctomycetota bacterium
ACTCGGCGGCCCGAGAACGGGATGACTTGGACGAACGTTTCGAACGCATGGGACTGCCTCCAAAAAAGAGACCCTGGGTATCCCAAGTCTCTCTCATGGACAGTCCTGTGATTTGTTCCCTAAAACCACATACCAGGGGACGCGGACAATTTCCGAAGTGTGGCGCGCGAAGACGATTGAACTCTTCGGATCCGCTTTTCGGGTCCGCACTCTGAAGGAGAACCGCTCGTGAGCGCTCGTGACTTTCATGAACGCCTTCATGCCACGTGAACCCGACTTGCCGGCGCTTCCGAAGGTCGCGCGCGTTTACTACGGACCCAAAGGGATTCTGATTGCTGCCGGGCATCACGATGTCAAGCGCTCGCAGGGCGAGGGCGAGCCCATGATCTTGTTGCCTCAGGGCGCCGAAGCCGAGCTGATCGGCGAACAGGCGCTTCGTTCACTGCGGGAGTCGCGCTCCCGGTTGAACCAGAAGGAGCTTGAAGACGCCACCGCCAAAATGTTCCAACTCGCAGTCGTCACGAACTGCATCGGAACGACTCCGCAGCTGTCGCGTAGGTAGTTTCCCAGGGGTGGCACGCACCAAAACGTGCAAGTCGTGCGAAACGAAAGTCGTAAGTTGCTTCCATAAAAAGACTTGCACTCCTCCCCTCGACTTGCACGTTTTCGCAGAACGTGCAGTCTTTTCTTAAACAACCTCGAGAAATGCAGGCAGGAGTTGTGGATCGAACTGCGTGCCGGCGCCTTCGCGGAGGATTTGGAGCGCTTCCGCGCGGGGGCGGGCGTGGCGGTAGGCGCGCGAACTGGTCAGCGCGTCGAAACAGTCCGCTAGGGCGATGATGCGCGCCGGCAGCGGAATCGCTTCGCCGCGGAGATGATCGGGGTAGCCCAAGCCGTCGAAACGCTCGTGATGGCCGCGGATGGCTGCCAGGATGGCGCGGTTGCGTAGAATCGGTCCTAGAATTCTCTCGCCGATGATCGGATGCTGCTGAACGACGGCTTGCTCTTCGGCGCTCAGGGGCCCGGCCTTGTTGAGCAGCGCTTCGGGCAGACCGACTTTGCCGATGTCGTGGAGCGTCGCGGCCAGGCCGAGTTCGGTGCGCAAGCGGCCATCGAGGCGCAGCCGGCGCGCAAGCTTCAATACCAGGCGGCGGACGCGGAGGGAGTGTCCCGACGTGTACGGATCGCGTGCCTCGAGAGTGCGCACGAGGCTGGCGACGGCGCAGAGAAACGTGTGCCGCAGCTTTCGTTTTTGGCGCAATAAACGCGTCTCCAACGAGCGCTGGCGGCGGTCGCTGGCGCTGCGAGCGCGCTGGGTCCGCAAGGCCGCTTCCAGGGCGTGGTGGAATTCGTCAAAGTTGATCGGCTTGAGAAAGTAGTGGCAGGCGCCGGCGTCGAGGCTTTGCTCGAGCCCTTCCGGTTCCGCGCCGCCGGTGACGACGATGACCGAGGTATCGGGCCAGCGCTTGTGAATCTCGCGGACCAGCCAGACGCCGCCGCGGCCCGGCATGCGCAAGTCGGTCACCACCAGAGGAGTCGGCGTCTTCTCCAAAAGATCGAGCGCCTCCTCGGCGCTGCGCGCCGCCTGACAGTCAAAATCCCACGAGCGGGCCGCCCGGAGCATTACGTCGAGGGCGGCCGGCTCATCCTCCACGACGGTCAACGTCGCGCTTTCCTGGGCAGCGCATTGCGAACTCAGTGCCGGTTCCACAGGGGAGACTCCGGTTGCGGCCTCGGGTGTTTGAACGGCGAAATTGTGGAAGAACAACGAATGTAACGCCGGCTCGGGCATTTCCCAATGCCGTTTGGCGCGAAGGACGCGAGAAGCTGAGCGGAGATTGCGGAACACGCGCTTGGTAACGATTGTAGCGGCGGAGAAACTGCGGCGGAGAGATCAGCGGCTTATGGCCCGCAACTGCTCCTCGAACTGGATGCGGTCGGTAACGTCGCGGGCCACCGCGAAGATTACGCCTTCTTCCGGGATGGATTTGGCCGTCCATTCGAACCAGCGGTATTTGCCGCGCACGTTCCGGTAGCGGTTCTGGAAGCGGACCACGGGCAGGCCGCGCGAAAGCTGGGCCATCTTGTCAAGGGTTTTCTGGCGATCGCCCGGATGAACGAAATCGAGGAACGGGCGCGTGAGGAGTTCTTCTTCCGTATAACCCAGCACGCGCGAGAAGTTGCCGTTGACGCGGCGGAAGTACCCGTCGAGGCTGGCGAGGCAAAACAAATCCAGGGACAACTCGAAGAAGCGGACCAGGTCGCGTTCCGCCCGCTGCATGTGGGTTTCGAGGTACGCGGTCACGACCTGGGCGATCTCGCGGGCGTCATTGGGTCGGTCTTTCGGCTTCACGGCCAGACAGCGCTTAGCCAGCGCGATCAACTCGGGGTCGGCGCGGCAGGCGTCGAGGCGAGCCGTGGCGTCCTTGAGCTTCGCCTTGACGGCTTTGCGATAGATTTCGGCCCCGTTCTTGCCGACGTAGGGCGGCCGGCCCGTCAAGATCACGCACAAGATTGCGCCCAGTCCGAACACGTCGGCACGTTTGTCCAAGCGCGCGACTTCGCCGCGCGCTTGCTCGGGCGGCATATACGCCGGCGTGCCCAACACCCGGCCCGCGACCGTGCTCCAGGTTCGATCGGCAAACTGGGGGTCTTCGTAGAGATCCTCGATCACGTCGGAACTGGGTTCGGGAAAATCGTGCAGGCCGCTCTCCGGTGCGGGAATGCCCGGCCCCACCACCTTGGCCAGGCCCCAATCCATCACGTGAACCACGCCAAACTCCGCCACCATGATATTGGAAGGCTTGAGGTCGCGGTGGATCACTCCCTCCGAATGGGCGTACGCCAGCGTCTGACACACCTTCTCGAAGATGCCCAGGAAGCGCGGCAAATCCTGCGACGGCTCCGCGCGCTCGCGCAACAGGTCCTTGAGCGACCTGCCGTGCACGAGGCGCATGGTGAAGAACGGCTCCTGATCGGGCAGTTGATGAAACTCGTAGACCGGCACGATCCCCGGGTGCTGCAAGCGCGCCGTGATGCGCGCCTCCTGCATGAAGCGCTCGCGCAGCTCCTTGTTGCCGCGGTATTCCTCCAGGAGAAACTTAAAGGCGATTTCGCGGCCGAGCTGCGTGTCCTTGCCCTTGAGGATCGAGCCCATGGCGCCGGAGGCGATCTCGCCCTCGATTTGATAGCGGTGAAAGACGTCGCCCACGCGGGGACTGACCAGCGCCGGAAAATCGAGGACGAATTCCGCGGTGTCGCGCAAGCTTTCGTCGCCGACGGCGCTCGCCCCACCAATGGCCGCCGCGGCCCGGGGCGCGGAATCAAGCATGAATTCAGCCGTCTCGCGCGTGCTCCCATTCCAACCAATGTCCGCGCTGATGGTCACGCGGCGGGCATCCAGAGTCGGCGCGGACCGCTGGTTTTGCGTGCGGTCGTCATCCGTGCGATCGTCTTCCGGCCGATCGACTTCGGGCCGATCGCCGTTAGACCGATCGCCGTTAGGCCGATCGCCGTTAGACCGCTCGTCTTTACGAGGCGAACTCGCCATTAGCCTCTCCGGGTCGGGGAGTCACGGACCAATTCGCGATCTTAGGAATTCCCTAGCTTGCTTCGGGCGGGTCGAGGTCAGCGTGGCGGGCCTCTTGGCGGCTCCAATGGGCGGGTCGGACAAGGAGGCTTGAAGTGCGTGTATTCTTTGGCCGCGATACGCGCCTGTCAAGAGAAATATGAAGAAATGATGAGAGGGCCGGAAGCGAGGCTGCGGATTTTCCCGTAACGCTGCCAGCGTCTCTGCGTGAGGATGGCGTGAAAGGGATTCCGCGACTGGGCGTTCCTTCTCGTTCAAGAAGTCACGCCGATTTCGGCAGACCTCGCAAAGCAACGGCCAGCATTACCCAGGACCAACCTGCGAAGATCATGTCGATGCCGACGAATAGGCCGATGACCCAAAGGCTCGACTCCGGCCAGCGCCGCCAGATCATGACTCCCAGAACCAAGGTGACGACGCCGTTGAGCAACACCCAGACCCAGCCGTGAAAGCGCTCAGCGACGGCGGCGATGATACGGAAAAGACCACCCACGAGGAAACCGGCGGCAATGACGATGGTGATGCCGGCGGCAAACTCAAAGGGATGGTCGAACATCAAAACGCCTACGACAAGATAGACGATGCCCGCCAATAGATGCAGCCCGAATCCGCGCCAGCGCCGCGCACAGAGGGCGCTGATCAGCTGCGTGGCGCCGCCGACTAAGAGAAGCACGGCAAATACGATGACCGTGGCCAACGTGGCGATGAACGCGGACCCGATCGCCATCATGCCGACAACGATGAGAGCGCTTCCCAGGGCGAGCAGCCAACCCCAGCTGGAGCGGAGGTCTTGCAAATCACCACGCGCGGGCGCCTGCGGAAGCGGAGACAGAGATGAGGACATGGCGATCTCCTTCGGGTTGCAGTATCTTATCGTTAGCTTATCTAAGGTCTAGTTGATGGATGCCGAGGAAATTCAACTTCCGTATCTGGAAACCTTCTCGAAAGCCGCCGAGCTGAATAGCTTCACCGGCGCTGCCCGGGCGCTGCGTTTAACGCAGGCCGCCGTCAGCCAGCGCATCGCCGCCCTGGAGCAAGCGCTCAAGAAGCCGCTCTTCCTCAGACAGGGCGGTCGCGTCGTGCTCTCCGATGCTGGCTTGCGCCTTTACGAATACGCCCAAAAAATCCTCCAGCTCCATCGCGAGGCCCGCCGCGACGTCGCCGGTCTGGAAACGACGCTCGGCGGCGAACTGGTGTTGGCAGCCAGCTCCATCCCCGGCGAGCATCTGTTGCCCGGCCTCCTCGCGGTGTTCCATCAACAGCATCCGGACGTTCAAATTCGCGTCTCAATCGGCGATAGTCGCAGCGTCATGGAACAGGTGGACAAAGGCGACGTCACCCTGGGCTTCGTGGGCAGGAAGTCCGACAACCCCAACCTGGTGTTTCAGCCGTTCGCGCGCGACCGGATGTTGCTGCTCGTTCCACCGAACCATCCACTCTCCAAGCGCAAGACCACGACCTTGAAGCAGCTAGCCGAGTATCCGCTGCTTTTGCGCGAATCTGGATCGGGGACGCGGCACTGCCTGGAACAAGCGCTTCAGCGCGCCGGCCGGGCGCTTGGCGACTTCAAGATCGCCCTGGAGCTTGGCAGCAACGAAGCAATCAAGGAAGCGATTCTAAAAGGCATGGGCGTGGCCGTCTTGTCGGCCCAAGCCGTGGCCAAGGAAGTAGGGGCCGGCCGCCTGTGCGCACTGGAGCTGAGCGACTTGAACTGCGAGCGCGAGATGTTCATCGTCCACGACCACCGCCGCGTGCTACCGCTGCCGGCGCGGGCGCTGTTGAGCTTTCTGGAAGCCCACCCACTGTAGGCGAAGTTCACTTCAATCCACGACCGCCCCACATTTCTTCTTCGGCGAACGGATGTGCCGGCCCCGTCGGCTTCGGCTTAGGCAACGATTTCAGAATCGCCTCGGCCAAATAGAGGTCTCCCTTACTCGTCACTTTAATGTTCGTGCCGGGGCCTTCGACGAGGTGAATCTTGTGGCCCGCGGCTTCGAGGAGTTGGGCGTCGTCAGTGATCGGTCCCTGCACTTTGGCCCGCCCGGCGTAGGCGGCTTCCAGCCAATCGCGGCGGAAGACCTGTGGCGTTTGCGCCAGCCACAGTCCCTGCCGCGAAACGGTCGCTTGAATCTGGCACTTTCCGTCGGACTGCTTGATGGTTTCGCTCACGGGCGCCGCAAGGATTGCCGCCCCGGTCTCCACCGCCTTGGCGAACACGGCGCTTACCAGAATTTCCGTCAAGCAAGGCCGAACCGCGTCGTGGATGGCGATGAAATCGACCTCCGGCTTGACGAGCGAAATCGCATTCGCTACCGACTCGAAGCGCTCGGCCCCGCCGGAAGCGATTTGCACGTTCATAAAAGCGAGGTTAGCGCCAAAGCGGCGACGAAACATCTCTTGATCGTCCGGCGCGACCACGATGATCGTCTGCGTGACGTCTTGCCGGGCGACGAATAACTCGGCCGAGCGCAGCCAGATGGCCCGGCCGTCCAAGTTTACGAAGGGTTTTTTTTCTTTATCCTTGAAGCGGGAGGATCGTCCCGCGGCGGGGAGGATGACGGCGAAGGTGGCCATGACGGGACTCCGGTGGAAACCCAGGGGAACCACGTACAGCCAAATTATTCTATGGCGCAGCCTGCAATCCCGTAGGTGGGACGTAGGTGGGACCGGCGGCGTCCCGCCGGTCCGGACAGGCGAGACGCCTGTCCCACCGCGAACGGTTTGCAAGACCGTCCTACTTTCGCAGCCAATGTGCCAGCTTGCCGCTCAGAGAGTTGACGCTCGCCAGATAGGCCTGATACCGCGACTCGGCGTAGGCCAAAGCGCTGTCGACGCCCGCCATGTCGTCCGCCACGGCTTGTACGCGGCGTTCCAACTCGGCCGAGCGCCGCGGCAGATGATCGAGCACCTCGCGCCGCGTCTCGGCATTGCCGTCGACCGCAAGGCAGGCAATCTGGGCGTCTTCGCGCTCCTGGGCAAGGCGGTCCGCATGCGTCAACGCACGTTGAATCCGGTCCAGGATGTCGGACCAGTCGCCGGGCAACGAAAAACGAGGGGCCATGCGCGATTTGTAACAAAGGAGCCGCGTTTGTCCAGTTCAGTTGCTTTTGGGCTTGTCCTCTCGGGGCCATCTGGTATCTTGCCGCCCCCTTGTATTTTGCTGGAGGAAGATGAGCCATGTACGTCGCTTGTTCCACGCTTTGTTTCGCCCGTCAGCCGCTGGAACGCGCCTTGCGGATCATCGGTGAATTGGAATTCAGCAAACTCGACGTGGCCATTCACGAAAACGGCCCGCACTTGAAGCCGTCCGAAGTCGTCGCCGACGTGGGCCTGGCCGCGCAGCGGATTCGCATCGGCCCCAGCCTGACCCCGGCCGCTTTCAGCATCGAAATCGAAGCCGCAAGCGATGAGGACTACATCCATCAGCTCCGCGCCATTTGCCGGCTGGCCCGGGTGTCGACCGTTTCGGTGCTGACGATTCCGGCAGCGAAAACCGGCTCGTCCGTGGACACCGAGGTGCAACGTCTGAGCCGGTTGGCGAACCTGGTCGATGCCGAAGGCATGGTGCTAACCGTAGTCACGGGGATCGGCACCCTGACCGAACGGCCCGCCACGGCCCTGGAACTGTGCAAACGCGTCCGCAGTCTCGGCCTGACCCTCGACCCCAGCGCCTACATCAACGGCCCGCACCAGGGCGGATCGATCGACGAATTGATTCCGTACGTTCGCCACGTCCACCTCCGCGACACCGGCCGAGGCCCCGGCAAGTTCCAAGTCCGCGTCGGGCAAGGCGAGATTGAATACGGCCGGATTATCACGCAACTGGAGCGCAGCCGCTACGACCGCCTCTTGAGCGTGGCCATCCACGACGTCGCCGAGGCGCCGTTCGCGATGGAAACCGAAGTGCGCAAATTGAAGTTCTTGCTGGAGAGTTTGGTATGAGGTTTTCATCCACGAAATAACACGAAGGTGCACGAAGATGAGAGAATGGGGGAAAGTGCGACGATCACTTCTTTAGTTCGCTTTTCCTTTTCAAAATGACCAGGTTGGTTTCGGGCGTGCTCTTGAACTCGGTGGGCCGATTCTTTCCTGATTCGTCGATGCAGAATCGCAGCGTGTCGCCTTCCAAGTTGTAGATGCCGAGTTCGGTCTTGCCTTTGTCCTCGCCGGCTAAGTGCGTGAAGTCGATCGTCTTCGGCTTCTTGGTCGGATCGATTTTGATCCTTAACTCCAGCACCACATTGTCCTTCGCGCGGAGCGTTATCTGGTCGCCCTTGACGACCGCCTCCAGTGTTTTGACGAATTCCTCTGACGCTTTCTTGCCGGTTTCCTCCAAGCGCTCAATCGCCCATTTGCCTTCGAACAACTCCAAATCCGTCTTGCCCTCGCCGCCGCCAGCGGGAAGAAATAAGGTCGATGTAAACAGCACCATTCCGAAAAGTAACTGTTGCATAAATCCCCCTCATCGGTGGCACGCCCACGCCATAGCGTGAAGGCTCGGGTTCCCTGCCGAAAAGGCGTGGGCGTGATGCCCTTACAAACGACACACGCCCACGCCTATTTTGCATCGGACCTGTTCGTTCATGCTACGGCGTTGGCGTGCCACACTTTTCCTTGGGGCGCCCACCCTTATAATTTAACGAGAAGCAAGCGTCGCAGCGAACATTTTGGCCGCAACCTGAGGAGGACATCATGCCGTTCACCTTACCCAGCCTGCCGTATGCCGCGAATGCGCTGGAGCCGTCGATTGACGCCATGACCATGGAAATCCACCATGGCCGGCATCACAAGGCATATGTGGACAACCTGAACAAAGCCCTGGAAAGTCAAGCAGCGCTGGCCTCCAAACCGATCAACCAACTCTTGCGCGAGATCAAAGACGTGCCGGAGAACATCCGCCAAGCGGTCATCAACAACGGCGGCGGCCACGCCAATCACGCCATGTTTTGGGAGATCATGGGGCCGGGCGCCGGCGGCAATCCTTCCGGTCCGCTGGCCGACGACATCAAGACCACCTTCGGCGACTTCGCCGCTTTCCAGGCTCAGATCAAGCAGGCCGGCGTGGGCCGATTCGGCAGCGGCTGGGCTTGGTTGGTCCTCGCCGGCGGCAAGCTGCAGATCCTTAGCACCGCCAACCAGGACAGCCCCCTCATGGTCGGTCAGGTCCCGATCATGGGCGTCGACGTCTGGGAGCACGCCTATTACCTCAAGTACCAGAACAAGCGCCCCGACTACATCGACGCCTGGTGGAAGGTCGTCAACTGGAACACCGTCGGCAAACGCTACTCCGAAGCGAAGGCCGGAAAGATTTAGCCTTGCAAGAATTCTCACCCACGGTATATTCCCGCCGCTTCTATTCTTAGAGGTCCTAAAAAACGGGGACAGGACCTGTGATTCTAGAGGTCCTGTCCCCGTTTTTTAGGACCTCTTAGTGGATTCCGGCGGAGGTATGCCGTGGGACGAATGTGGGTCAAGCTGGCGGGTCTGGGAATATTGGGACTGGCGCTGATCGGCTGTCGGACGACGCAGCAGCCCGATCTGAAGCCGCCGAACTCGCCGGAAACGCTGACTCCGCCTCCGTCGGACGCCCGCTACAACTCTCCGGGTTACCCGAAGGAAGCTCTTGTCAACCGCGATCCGCAGAAGAAGCCCGGCGACATCGTCCCGGCCCAGGGCTTCGGCAGCCAGCCTGGACGTCCCGGCTATCCATGATCGGCTACGCGTGATCCTCCCCTCGAAATCGCTTTAACAACGCCTTCAGCGTGGCGATGATCTCGTCCTGCGTGGTTTCCGATGGCAATCCTGTTTGTAATAGCGCCAATCCTTGCCAATAAAGATGGACCGGCCAACCCGCGTGATGGGCCGAACGGTTGAATTGCTCGCGGACGCGCTGCGCCCAGAACAGGCCCCAGTGATCCCGAAACTCACGCCACATCGCGTCGAACTGGGCGGTCGGCTTGGCTCGCGTCCTTTCACAGATGAATGCCGCCCACGGGATCGCCAGACAAAGCAGGTGCAGCGCCGGCGCCGAGCGAACGAGATCGGGCTTCGATGCGAACAGCAGAGTCATCTCGCCGGCACACGCCAACGTCCACAAGGCCGCCGCCGGCCAAAAGCGCGTGGGCAAGTAATTGAGGACGGCGACGGCCAACGTCGCCGCAAGAAAAATGATTCGCAGCGGCCCGAGAACAGGCATGCCGAGAATGCGATTCTCCAGTAGGGGCAGGACCAGCACCGCGAGCAGCCCGAGCACCACGAAATTCCAGGCGCCGACCTGCGGGAAGCGAGCGCCCAAGAACGCTACCCCCGCCGCCCCGCTGAAACAAAGCGCCAAGTAGCGTCCCGGCTCCATTCCCGATTGCAAGGGCGCCATGAAAACCAGGGCGATTCCCCACGCCACCCAGGCCGCCCCCACCCAATTCAGCGCGTGCAAGAGGCTGGTGCGCCGATTCGACCACCAGGCGCGCAAGAGCGGCCAAAGTCCAACGCACCACAATGCCAGATAGACAAGTTGCATGGTACAGTAGGCGCAGCCGAATTCGTCAAACGTAGCCGAATTCGTCAGAATTCGGGTGAGCCGAACTCTGACGAGTTCAGCTACGGTCGAGGCGCGATCCGCAAGGTCCTCCCAGCTTTCCTTTTTCTGTGAATTTTTACCGCTTTTGACGAGGCCAGATGCAGGCCGCGCGGCCCGGTTGGGAATTTCCTGCCATGACGTAAATGCGTCCTAGTCGATGGATAGAGAGGAAATCCTGGCCCCTTTTTCCGAAGGGGCATTTTGTCCGCAGGGGCGGTGTAATGAAAAAGCATCTTTGGATTATCTTGTTGGCGGCCTTGCCGACGTTGGCGACGCCAGCAAGGGCGCAGCTTTTCGGCCGCAAGCCAAAAGTCGATCCGGTGCAGCGCGTGTCGGAGTTGCTTGTCTCCGTGAAGACAGAATCGGACGAGCGTAAGCGGGCCCACGCGGCGGAGCAACTTGGCTCGTTTGACGGCAAACTGTTCCCGGAGATCGTCCCCGTTCTGGCGGAAGTGGCCCAGACGGACAGCAAAACCTCCGTCCGATACGACGCGGTATCGAGCCTGGCCGGTATTCGCCCGGCTACACCGACCGCGCGCGCGGCTCTCGAAAAGGCGGCGGCGGCCGACGCGTCCTGGAAAGTGCGCTGGCATGCCAAGACGGTGCTTGTGAAATATCGCTGGGCCGGACCGTCAACGCCCGAGGAAACCAAAGGACCTGTTTTCAGCGAAAAAACGCTCACCTCGGTCACGCCGCCTCCTGTTCAACGACCGCAAGCCACCAATGTCTCGAACAGGAACTCGACCAGCCCGGCGCCTTTCCCGATTGCAACGTCGAAGTCCGATCCGCCCAACCTGCTGCCGCGACCGCTGCCTCAAGGCCCAACCGCAAGTCCGCTCCAACCCCAGGTCGCTCCGGCGCCAGCGGCGAGCGATCAAGGACCCGAACTGACGCCGTTGCCGCCGCCCAATCGCAATCCGTTCTGAGCCAAGGATGATTCCGCGCGAAACTGCCGAGCCGCGCGAAACTGCCGAGCCGCGCGAAACTGCCGAGCCGCGCAACTGCCGAGCCGCGCAACCGCCGAGCCGCGCAACCGCCGAGCCGCGAAACCGCCGAGCGAGCTTCGAAGACTCATCCGATTGGGTTCGTTCCATCGGATGCGTCTTTGAAGCTCACTCGGCAGTTTCGCGCGCCATGGAAATCTCTCGTCCTTTTGCGCATCATAACCCTTGGAGTCTATTCTCAGAACGACAGGACTGTCCGCCTCAATGCTACTTCTCAGTTGTTGCCAGCTCTCTCGTGGCTTTGACGCCGGCCCGCTTTTCGAGGATTTGGGCTTCGAGCTCTATTCCGGCCAGCGCGTCGGCCTGGTCGGGCCCAACGGCGTCGGCAAGACCACGCTTATGCGCATCCTGGCCGGCATCGACCGACCCGACACCGGCGAAGTCCGTCTGCACGCCGGCGCCCGCGCTTCGCTCTTGCAGCAACAGCCCGAATTCGCTCGCGGCCGCACTCTTTTCGACGAAGCCCGCTCCGCGCTCGACGAATTAATCAGAGCCCACGACGACATGATCCGCACCGCCGAGGCCCTCGCGCACGCCACCGACCTTTCCGAGAAAAAAAGCCTGGTCACCCGCTACGACCGTCTCAATGAGATGCTCCGCCACCACGACGCCTACAACGTCGATCACCGGGTTGAGCATGTCTTGGACGGACTCGGCTTTCGGCCCGAGGAATATGACCGGCCCGTCGAGACCTTTTCCGGCGGCCAGCAGAACCGCCTCATGCTCGCCAAGTTGCTGTTGTCCGCGCCCGACGTTATGTTGCTGGACGAGCCGAGCAACCACCTCGACATCGACGGCACGCGCTGGCTCGAGGACTATCTCATCAAGCAACCGGAGGCGATGCTGATCGTCAGCCACGACCGCTTCTTTCTCGACAAGGTGGTCACCAAAATCTTTGAAATGAACGCCGGCCGCATCGTCGGCTATCCGGGAAACTACAACGCCTACTGGCGGCTGCGGCAAGAGCGCTATGAGCAGCAGCTCAAAACCTGGCAGGCTCAAAAGGAATACATCGAAAAACAGGAAGAGTACATTCGTCGGGTGCACTACGGCCAACTGCATAAACAGGCGCAGTCCCGGCAGAAGGCCCTCGATCGCCTCGAACTCGTCGAACGGCCGCGGTTGATCGAGTCTCCGCGCATGCACTTCGGCGCCGTGAGACGCTCGGGCGACGTTGTCTTGCAAGTAGACGATCTCGCCAAGGCCTACGACAAGCCGCTCTTCGATGGCCTCAGCTTCAGCCTCAAGCGCGGCGGGCGCTTGGGAATCATGGGCCCCAACGGCTCAGGCAAGACCACGCTCTTGCGGATCCTCCTGGGCGAGGAGGAACCCGACAAGGGGAAGGCTCAGCGCGGCCATCTCGTCGAGTTCGGCTATTACGATCAGCAGTTGGCGTCGCTGCCCAGCGACAAGCCCCTCATTCGCGCGATCTGGCCGTTTGACGAGGCCGAGGCGACGGAACAGGCGATGCGCGATCTTCTCGGACGCTTCGGCCTGGTCGGCGCGCAGGTCTATCAAACGGTCGGCAACCTCAGCGGCGGGGAGCGCAGCCGGGCGGCCCTGGCCCGGCTCGTGGCCCTGGGCGTGAATGTACTAGTGCTCGACGAACCGACAAACCATTTGGACCTTTGGGCTTGTGACGCCTTGGAGCAGGCGCTGCTCGACTTCGAGGGATCGGCCATCGTCGTGAGCCATGACCGCTATTTCCTCAATCGCGTGGTCGACCTGCTTGTCGTCCTAGAAGGCGACGGGCCGGCGCATGTGATTTATGGGAACTACGACACTTACGAGCGAATGCGGCTGCTGCCGGACGCCGACGCCAAGCCGGCAAAAAGGGCGCCCGCGGCTTTAGCGATTGCTGCCGATGAGAAAGCGGCCGGCGCGGCCAAGGTGAAACGCAAACGGCGCTTTCCGTTCCGCAAGGTCGAGGACCTGGAAGCCGATATTGCCGTGGAGGAGACGCGCATTCGTGAATTGGAGAAAACCCTGGCGTCGTCGGAGCTGTACCGAAATGGTGATAAAGTGAAGGAGACGATGAAAGACTTCGAGGAGGCGAAGGGCGCTTTAGCGGATTTGTATGAGCGCTGGGAGGAGGCCGTCGAGCTGAATTGACGGCCTCGCAACTCGGTGCGCCGTGCGCTTCACCTGAACAAGGCGCAGCTGGGCAAAATCTTTTCAAGAAAGGCTTTACGGCGGCTTGACAAGGCGGAGAAACTTCACTACCTAATGATTACGATTGGCCAAATCCGGGTCGCCAAGCAGGCGCATTCCCTGTGAAAAATGAGGAACTTGTGATGTTCGGTGGCAAAATATTCACCCAGACGCTGGACACGCCAACTCGGGTCCTTCCATGCAGGGCCCTCCCCTGGTGGGTGTTGGAAGAGGACGCCGCGCTCACTGCCGTTGACGACGGCGACGGTGACAAAGACGAGGACAAGGACGAGGACAAAGACAAGGAAGAAGACGACGAAGACGATGAATTCGAGGACGACGACTTCGAAGACGATGACGATGACCTCGACGATGAAGATCTCGACGATGATGAATTTGACGATGATGAATTTGACGACGAGGACTTTGAGGACGAAGATTTCGATGATGAAGACCTCGACGATGAGGAATTGGATGACGAAGACGATGACGACGAAGACGATGACGACGAAGAGGGAGACGAAGACGCCGGCGCCGTGGAATGAGGCCCCGCTCGCGGGTTAGCGTGCATGGTTCTGAATAAAGTCGTGGGTTGGATGCGGATCGAATCGCGCCGGGGGCCGTCCCGAGGTCGCGTCGCCCGCTGGGTGGGCCGCAATTTGGCCCGCCTCACTTATGCCCGCCGCGTCGAGCCGACCTGGCTCGAACTCAACCGCCATGACATAGCCCTCGCCGATCTTCCGGGCGCGTTCACCGGCTTTCGCATCGTTCAGATGTCCGACTTTCACGGCGGCAAAAGCGTGACGCCCGTCTACCTCGAAGAGGCCGTCGCGCTCGCCCAGGCGCAGCGCGGCGACATCACCGTTCTCACCGGCGATTTCGTCCACAAAGGATTTAGCCACATCGACCAGGTCGCGCGGGTGCTTGGCCGCTTGCGAGCGCCCTTGGGCGTCTTCGCCGTCCTTGGCAATCACGATTTTTCCGTCCGCAACGCCATGGGCATGCGCCGGCATCGTGACCTTCATCGAGCCGTCGCCGACGCTTTGGCCGCACAGGGAATTCAGGTTCTGCGCAACCAAACGCACTGCCTGGAGCGCGGCCAGGAGCATTTCTATCTCACGGGCGTCGAGGATTTGTGGAGTCGAGTCTGCGATCTGGACTTGGCGCTGTCCGGGCTTTCGCCGCGGCTGCCGCGCGTGGTGCTGGCCCATAACCCGTACACCGTCGAGTTTCTCGCGGGCCGCCGTTGCGATCTCATGCTCTCCGGGCATACTCACGGCGGGCAGGTGAAGGTGCCGCTTTTGGGCCGCTTGGCGCTGGGCCCGAAGGGACGGCGCTTCGCCGCCGGGTTCTATCAAGTCGACAAGTCCCTCTTGTATGTCAACAAGGGCGTCGGCTTCGGGCTTCGTTTCCGCTACGGCGTCCGCCCCGAAGTCGCCGTCTTCACCCTCAAGCCCGCGCACGTTCCCCAAGCTCGCGGATGAGCGCGGCGAATCCACGGGGTAAACCGATTGCGTTGCATTCTTCCGTTGGCTATACTGCACGGGTCAAATGCAGCATGGCTTCACAGCATGGGGGAAACCATGGCACAACCCGGCAAGCACCAGGAATCGGAGTTCGCCCCCTCAGGCCAGACGCTTGGCCGCCCTTCCGATCAGAGTCAATTGGACTTCGAGTTGGATTTCTTCGGCGGCATCCTCGAACGCAATCCCGATTACGTCGACGTGCTGCGTCTTCAAGGCAACAACCTGACTCTCAAGGGACGCTTCGCCGAGGGCCTGCAAATCGACAAACGCCTGATCCAGCTTCGCCCAGCCGACGCCCTGGCGCACTACAACTTGGCGTGCAGCTACTCGCTCCTCAAAAAACCCGACCTCGCGCTGAGGACCCTGCGCCGGGCCATCGAGCTTGGCTACCGCGATTTCCGCTATATGAAGGATGACCGCGACCTGGACTCGATCCGCCACGATCCTCGCTTTCGCCAACTCCTGCGGGAATTCGGGCAATAGCAAGTTGATAGTGGTTAGTGGCTAGTTGAATACTCAGTATGACTCCTCTCCCGCAAGGCGCCGGCCCGCTCTTCTCCGATCCATCCGCCAATCACGCTCGTGAAGCCTTCGCCAAAAAGCCGCGCGCTCCGTTCGACAAACTCATGACTGTCGCCGAAGCCGTTTCCCGATTCGTCCAGGACGGCGATTACCTGGCCATCGGCGGCTTCGGCGGCGACCGTTTGCCCACGGCCGTGTGTCACGAAATACTCCGCCAGGGGAAGCAGAATCTTCGCTTCGCCGGCCACACCGCGACCCACGACTTTCAAATTCTTTGCGCCGGCAATCAGACAGGCCGAGGAAAACTACTCGCCAGGGTCGATAACGCTTATGTGGTCGGCCTGGAGGCGCGTGGCCTGTCGCCGCATGCCCGGCGGGTGATGGAATCGGACGAGGTCGAGTTCTGCGAATGGACGAACTATGCCCTGGCCGTCCGATTCAAAGCCGCCGCCATGGGCTTGCCCTTCTTGCCGAGCCGCTCGATGCTTGGCACCGACACCTTCCGCCACAGCGCCGGGAAGGCGATGGCCTGCCCATTCACCGGCGAGATTCTGAACGCGCTGCCCGCGCTCTATCCCGACGTGGCGGCTATCCACGTTCACGAAGCCGACCGATTCGGCAATTGCCGCATCCAAGGCACCAGCGTCGCCGACCTCGACGTCGCCCGCGCGGCCAAGAAGCTCATCATCACCTGCGAGCGTCTGATTCCCACGGAAGAAATTCGCCAAGATCCGACGCGCACCGTCATCCCGTTCTTCTGCGTGGACGCCGTCTGCGAAGTGCCTTACGGCAGCTACCCCGGCAACATGGCCTACGAGTACTTCTCCGACGAAGAACACATCCGCAAATGGCTGGAAGTCGAGCGCGACTTGGAAGAGTTCAAAGGCTTCCTCGACCGCCACATTTTCGGCGTTAAGGATTTCACCGAGTATTTGCAGCTCTGTGGCGGGCTTGCGAGGATGCAAGAACTGCGGCGGCAGGAGTTGTTGTTGCATTTGGGGAGGTGAAAAAAATGCGCGATAAGAACAGACTTGGGGCCGCCTATCGCGAAATGGCAAAGGATGGCGCACGAGAATCCGAAGGCCTCGACTGGGCCGAGGGAACTCTCCGGGACATCGAGGGCCTTATAGACGAGGCTGTTGCGAGCGGACCACCCGAGCCCTGGACTAAAGAGGATTGGTCTGCGATTCGCCGTGAGGTTCATCGACGATATCACAAACGACTTGCCTGATTGGCCTTTTTTTGGAATGAGGGAGTCGTGGACCTTATTGACGGGAGAGGTGCAGTTTCTTTCTCGGACCGTCTCGGCCTCCTTCGAGGCAAGAGCGCGACAGAAAAACAGCGCCGACGCTGTGGGCTGTACCTCATCAAGCAGAACATCGACCAAACCCTTTTTGACACAGAAGTGCGTCAGGCCATTGTCTCGGCAAAGTGTTTCATTAACGGATCTATAGGCAAGCACGAACTCTCCCAAGCGCGACGGAGAATTGCGAAGCGTATTCCGTTTCAATCGGCTGAGTGGAACAGCCAGCGGCATGTAATTCACGCAGCATGGATCGTGACCGCGAACCCATTCTCGGCGTGCGACGTCAATGCAATTGGAGCGCACGTCGCCCATGTCGTTGCAACAACAAGGCGCGGTCAAGAGCCCCGAACGGGCTGGTACACTCATTCGGACCCTGCCTACTCCGATTACATCGCTGTTTTCGGAATGCTGGCAGAACAGCTCGTGCCTTTCGTTGCTCCGCGTGCACGACGCACAATAGCGCAAGTGAAAAGACTACCGGCGGATCGACTCGACGACTCGCGGTTCCAGGGTGTTTACCTTCCCGTTCCTCGGTCGCGCGAATGGATTCTGACGCATGTCAAGAAAAAAGAGCAACGATCTGTCGGAATTGGCGCTCTTGACGCATTTGGGAGAATCCAGCATCGAGGGGATATAGGTCAAGCTGATCTCAAGCCGATAACACGATCTGCTTTGGCTTCTTTACGGTCCATTCGGGAAGATGCGATCAGGATGCTGCTCCTTATAGGCCGGGAGTTTGACGCGGCCAGGAACGCGCTGCTGCAAGTCTTTGCCAGCCGCAATGCAGAAGTGCGTTTTACTCTTGTCTCAGAGTTTGGGTATTGGCGACTGCAATTTCCAGAGTCCTTCGTCCGGGGTTTCTTGGCGCGCGCGCTTCAGGACGAATCGCCAAGAGTGCGTATGTTCGCTGCTGAGGGATGCAATGGATACGAGCGAAACGATCTACTCCCGCTTATGCGGACGGCTTCAGATAAAGAAACTGATCCCGGCACCAAGTGCCACATCGAGACTAGCATTCGTCTGCTTGCCGATGGATACTACGTTGACGATCGCGGCACCGGGGACGTATTCGTTTGGGCAAAGACAAACCGAGGCACGAGCGGGCAGCCGGTTTCACGAAGTGACTTTTCACGGAAAAACGTGCAAAAAATCGTCAAGAAGATTATGCAAGAGGAAGCGATATCAGACGAATAGCAAACGTTTCTTAGGAATGGCCGATGCCCTACAACCCCATGGAACTCATGATCGCCTGTGCCGCCCGCCTGCTCGAGGACGGCCGCAGCGTCGCCGTCGGCACGGGAGCGCCGTGCGCCGCGGCGATGTTGGCGCAGCGGACTGAATCGCCCAAACTCGTCATTTGCTTCGAGGCCGGCGGCGTGGCCCCGCAACTGCCGACGATGCCGATCTCTGTCGGCGATTCACGCACCTTCTACAAAGCCGCCATGGCCACCAGCATGGCCGACGTCATGGAAACCTGCCAGCGCGGCATGATCGATTACACCTTCCTCGGCGGCGCCCAGATCGACATGTTCGGCAACCTCAACTCGACCATGATCGGCGGCACGTATCAAAAGCCGAAAGTCCGCCTACCCGGCTCCGGCGGGGCCAACGACCTCGCCTCCTTTTGCTGGCGCATCTTCGTAGTCACCAACCACGACCGCCGCCGCTTCGTTCCCAAGCTCGATTTTCTGACATCGCCCGGCTACCTCACCGGCCCCGGGGCCCGCGAGGCCGCCGGCCTACCCCCTGGCTGCGGTCCCTATCGCGTCATCACGGATTTGGCTGTCATGGGCTATCACGAAAACACCAAACGCATGGAGGTTGTCAGCCTGCACCCCGGCGTCAGCCTCGACCAAGTCCGCGCCAACACCGGCTTCGAACTCGGCGTCCGCGAGCCGCTCGAAACGACCCAGCCGCCGACGCCGATCGAACTCAAAATCCTCCGCGAGGAAGTCGACCCGCATCGTTACATCATCGGACGTTGTTGATGTTTAGCCGCGAGTCTAGGGCGAGCGCGGGGGGCACGCCCGCGCTCGCCGTAGGCTCGCGGCTAAACGGTGCGACCGAACTCCCATGGCTCGCCACGCCGGTTTTTGGTAAGAACAAACATGGTCCCAGGTAGGACGCTTCTTCCTGCTGGTGAACGGAGGCTGATCATGACCCGTTGCGTGGTAGTCTTGGCAATTCTTGGCGCCGGCTTTCTGCTGCTTCCCATGCTCGGACTCAACAACGACCCATCCGCGGACGGCCAGGAAAAGACACGCAGTTCTTTTGCCGGCGACCGCGCTCCCGCTGAAGTCACGCCTGCCAAGTTCGACGGCAAGCGGGCCATGAGTTACATTCAAGCCATCTGCGACATCGGCCCGCGCATGAGCGCCACCCCCGGCATGCGCAAACAGCAGGACTTGATCCGCAAGCATTTCGAAAGCCTCGGCCTCAAAGTCGAGAGTCAAACCTATAGCGCCAAGCAAATCAGCCGGGCCCGCGCGGTCGACATGACCAACCTGATCGTGAAGTTCAACCCCGAGAAAAGCCGCCGTATCATCCTGTGCTCGCATTACGACACCCGCCCCATCGCCGACCAGGAACCCGACCCGCGCAAGTGGCGTGAGACCTTCTTAAGCGCCAACGACGGCGGCTCCGGCGTCGCCTTCCTCATGGAATTGGCCCACCATATGAAGGACATGAAGCTCGATGTCGGCGTCGATTTCGTCCTCTTCGACGGCGAGGAGTTCTTCTTCCAAAAAGGGGACGAGTATTTCTTCGGCTCCAAGCATTTCGCGAAGACCTGGGTCCAAAACAAGAGGCAACCCAACTACGTGGCTGCCGTTCTCTTGGACATGATTGCCGGCGATAATGCCAAGTTCCCGGTCGAGGAGAATTCCTGGGTGCGCAGCCCAGAGCTGTGCAAAAGCATCTGGGCCGTCGCCAAGGAACTGCGCTGCGACGCCTTTCAGGAAAGGATCGGCGATCGCGTCTCGGATGATCATATCCCCCTGCAGAACGCCGGCATGCAGGCCATCGACATCATCGACTTCGATTACCAGCACTGGCACCGGTTGAGCGACACGCCCGAGAACTGCTCGCCTGACGGCATGATCCAAGTTTCTAAAGTCCTAACGACTTGGATGCAGCGGCTGAAGTGACGTAAACGGCGCGGACGCAGAAGGCACTGACGCACACATCTCTGACGCAGGCAGCGCCATGGAACTCTTCTTTGGGATCGTCATCGTCCTGGTTCTACTAGGCGTGGCCGGCTACTTCGGCTGGCTGCAAATTCAAAACTCCCAAAACCTCCGCCGCAATCGCGATATGCCGGCCGAGGAGCGCCAGTTCATCCGCCGCCAGGTCCGCCGCCGTCTCATCTGCTGCGTACTGATGGTCATCTTCGCCGGCTGCCTAGCCGGGTGGTTCTTCATCGAAGCCCGCCTCCCGGAGCGCCTCGCGAATAATCCCGAAGAGAAGCCTGGTGACAACCCGTGGGTCGAGATGATCGTCTACTACTGGACCTTCGCGCTGTTGGTGCTCTTCGCCATTCTCGCCTTGGCCGGACTCGACGCCATCGCCACCGCCCGCTACGGCCTGCGCAGCCACCGCGCCTTGGAAAACGAACGCCGCGCCGTGTTGGAAGCCGAAGCCGCCCGTCTGCGGCAACAACGCCACGAACGCAACGGCGACTGACAACTCATTCATAGCCTTGAAGCTAGAACTGCGGCGGCCGGAAGTTCGTCATCGGACTCCTCGGCGACGGCAACTGCAATCCGGGCAGAGTGTCCCTCACGAAGTTCGGCGCATGGTGCGGATTCAGATACCAGTAGCCGCACAAACCCACCAAAGCGAGGACGAGCACGACTCCCAAGTTGAAGAGCTTGCCCATGGCGTCGTTCCTTGTTTGGACGGGATGAAGGAGAAGGGAGTTTGCTCAAGTATCGGTCGCAAGTGGCCTTCGGTCAAATGGATCTGCCGCCCGGATTTCTTTGTACAATTGCAAGGCCTTTAGGAGACAATGCTTGCGGCCGCGGCATCTTGTGAAGCAAACTCCGGGGGTAAATGATGACAGACAGCGCCGTTCATAAGGGTGGGAAGAATGGCGGCGACACCTCGCTGAGCCTGCTCGACAAGGCAAGGGAGAAAGACCAAACCGCCTGGGAACGGCTCGTGCATCTCTATCAACCGCTGCTGGCGCGTTGGTGCAGCCGGGCAAACGTCTCCGAGGCGGACGCCCTCGACATAACACAGGAAGTATTTGCCGCCGTCAGCCTTAAGCTTGGCGAATTTGAGAGAAAAAAAGAAGGGTCGTTTCGCTCTTGGCTGAAGACCATTACGCGCAACAAGATTGTCGATCACCTGCGCCAGATTGGGAGCGGTCCGGCGGCGGGCGGCGGCACCGACGCCAAGAATCGCATGGAAAACCTTCCGGAATCCGAAGCGTACAGCCTCCATGAGAACGATGCTCCGGAAGAACAGAGCATCGTTTATCGCAAAGCTCTGGACCTGATCAAAACGGAATTTGAGGCGAATACCTGGCAAGCGTTCATGGAAACCATCGTCGGCAGCCGAAGCGCCGCGGACGTAGCCGCCGATCTGGGAATGACGCGGACCGCGGTCTATACCGCCAAATCGCGGGTGCTGAAAAGGCTGCGCGACGAGTTCAAGGACCTGCTCGACGATTCGTAATTATGAATTGTCAATTTCCCGGTCCTCTTGAAAACTGTGGATTCAAGGACTGCTCATGCAATTCGACGATTCACACGTCTCCCTGAAAGACTGCCCTGACGTTGAACGTTTGCAGGCATTCAGCCTCGGCTGCCTGTCCAATGAAGATTTGCAAGCCATCGCCGATCACGCTTCCGGGTGCAGCCATTGCGAAGCCGCCTTGGCCACGCTCGAACAGCATTCCGACACGCTTGTCTCCAACTTGCGGCGGCATGTCCCTTTAAGCGGAACGCGCGCATTTGGCGAGGGCAGCCAGGGTGCAGCGGACAAGAGTGCGACCGCCACGGTCGGTTCCACCGTCGACACCACGGTCTATTCGGCGGCCGGCGCCAAAGCCAAAGCCAAAAGGCCGGCTCCCGACCGAGTCTTGCACTTTGAGTTGACGGAGTTTCTAGGCGAAGGCGGCATGGGCACGGTTTACAAAGCATTCGATACCAAAGTGAAGCGCACCGTTGCCTTGAAGTTGGGGCCCGTTGGCAAGGACAGCGGCCAGGCCCGAGCGCGATTCGACGTGGAAGCCGAGGCCGTTGCCCGACTCGATCATCCCAACATCGTGCGTCTCTTTCACGCCGGCGACTTCGAAGGCCGCCAGTTCTTTGCGATGGACTACATCGACGGCGGCAGCCTCGCAGATGCCTTAAAGGCCGGTCCGCTTCCTGAGCGCAAAGCCGCCGAACTCTTGCGGGTGCTCGCCTATGCGATGCAGCATGCCCATGACCAGAAAATCGTCCACCGCGACCTGAAGCCTGCCAACGTTCTTTTGACTTCCGACGGCACGCCCAAGATCGCCGACTTCGGACTGGCCAAGATGCTCGATTCCGACAGCGGCCATACGCGCGACAACGCCGTACTCGGCACGTACCGCTACATGGCCCCGGAAGTGGCCGCCGGAAAAACCAAGCAGTCCGATCAGCTTGTGGATGTCTATGGCCTTGGCGCGGTTCTCTACGAAGTGCTCACCGGCGCGCCGCCGTTCAAGTGCAAAACGGAGAACGAAACGCGCGCGCTGGTGCTCAAGCAGCAGCCCAAGCCTCCCAAAGAGATTCGCCCTGAAATCTCGGAGTACATGAATGAAGCTTGCATGAAGTGCTTAGAGAAGAAGCCCAAGATGCGCGTTCGAAGCGCCCAGGCGCTCGGCGACGACCTGGGCCGCTGGCTGCGCGGCGAGCCGACGGAAATCCGACCGCCCGGCAGGGTGATGCGGATCATCCTGTGGTCAAGGCGTCGCCCAGCCTTGGCCGCGGGAATATTCGCGGCGATGCTGGCGATCGCGGCTCTGCCGGTCGTGCTTTATTACAGCGATCCAGATTACAAGATCAAGCAGATCGAGCGACGCCTGGCGCGAGGCGAGAAGGTGGTGCTGATTGGCGAGACGGGTTCGCCATCTTGGATTCGGTGGCAGAACCACGAGAACAAAAGCCAAACTTCCTTGTCGGGAACAGGTGAGTTCACGGTGCATTCCCTGGGTTACGGAGTCATAGAGCTCGTTCGTGATCCTAAATGGGTTCGCTACCGGTATCTGGCGGAACTTAAGTACCACACTGGCATGAAAACCAGTCAAGCCGGCGTTGCATTCGCAATTGTCACTTCGGATCTCGAAGCGAAAAGATTACTAAGTTTTGGGCAATTAGCGTTCAACGATACTTGGGACGCGCAAGAGCCACTACAAGACTGGCCGAAAGATGTGCCACCGCCCAACGCACCCCATGCTGGCAACCCGGTCACATTGTCGACGCACATGATAATTCAAGGCCCCGATGGAACCCATGTCTTGGATCAGGAAGACGCCGTCCGCGTTGCCTACTTGTTTCAAGCTGCGGTCGCCGAGAGGCCTCGGCCGTGGCGTCAGCTTCAGGTCGAGGTCTCGCCAAAAGGCGTAAGCACCACCTGGGCTGGCAACGTGCAAATTCAGCCAGTCCCAACCCTCCAATGGTCGAACTCGCTCGCTATGGGAGTAGATTCATTGAACAAGCGTGGATTTATGCTTGGGAACGCGCTTTCGGAATTGCGAGTACGGGGAGCCCTAGGTCTCTATGTACAAGAAGGCTCGGTGTCTTTTCGTAACGTCGTTGTAGAGCCCCTCGACGACGATCCATGACCCTAACTGGAGGAATTCTCGATGGCTGTATTTGACTTTCCAAAAGCAGGCAGAGATGTACCCTGTAACACCTGGTGGAGCTTTGCAGCTTATGGCTCGGGACTACCAGCTGCGATCATGCAGGTGTGGTGTGAACTCACCTACATAGTTGACATGCAAGAGGTCAGTTTAATTGGCATACCGCTGTTACAACCTAATGGAAATGGCTTATGGGCCGCGGCCTTCGATAGGGCTTGGCAAGGCGGCGGTACGCCGCCAAGCCCATATTCACTTGCGCTATATTCGGTTGTGCCTCCGACCAGGAGTCAGGACCGACCGCTTGGCAAGATCGGAGGCCTCACTTTGGTTCAAGTTCACGCGCCCACAATTTCGTCTCCGGCCAACGGCGATCCAATTACAGGAACCTTCACAGCATACGGGGCATCAGGAGAACCCATCAATGGTCAGGCCTCTGTAATGCACCCGTCATCAGGAATGGACAAAACTGGGTCCGTGATATTTAAGAACGGGTCTTTCTGGATCACGTATACCCAACTGACGTCTGCGGGTAACAACTGGACTTTGACAGTGCAAGACACTGATGGCGCGCAGGCGACCCGCACGGGCTTGCATGTTTGATTCAGTTGGATTGGTGTCTCCATTCACCATCCGTTTTGGAGTTTACTCATGTTCAGGATTTTTTTGGCGGCCTTTTTCTGCTGCATGATGCCTGCTTCATGGCTGCTCGGTGAGGCGATTTCATTTGCGTACCAACCTCAAGGCAAGGAAAAGATACAACACTGCGGCATGGCGCTTTGTATCGGCCTGAATCATGTTGACAGTAATTGGTATCAGCATTGGGACGGGGCCATGAGAAGCGGCGAAAACGACATGAAAGTAATGGCTGAGATTGCCGAATCGCAGCACTTTCAGACGAAAAGACTACCGACCACGAAGGCCACGCGCCAGTGCGTACTTCACGAGATCGAAAACGCCGCCAATGCACTAAAGCCGGGAGACATTTTCCTGCTGACCTTCGCGGGACACGGCAATTCCCGCCCAGAGCTCACGCAGGGGTTAAACTGCGACGCCCTCGACAAGTCATGGTGTTTGTACGATGGCGAGTTGTTGCATAATGAACTTGCGGCGAAATGGCCTAAGTTCAATCCTAAGGTCCGAATAGTGGTGATTTCCGAAAGTTGTTTCAGTGGAACGATCACAAAGTTCAGGGAATGTGCGGCAATGCTGACTGCAACTGCAGGGACTCTGGAAGCGGCCCAGCGCTGGCAAAAGGCCTTCGAGCCGCTGTTCTCTTTGCCAAAAGACGGGCCGCTGAACCCGGCGAGTTCCCCTGTGGCCGCAATGCCATCCAGCGTCTCCAAAGCCGTTTACAAGCAAAAGCGCGCCTTTTTTGAGGCGATTGCTAAGAGTACACCAAGCTACGAACAATCGGTGGACGCCATGAAATGCACTGTTTTGCTCATTTCTGCTTGCCAGAACAATCAATGCGCAGTCAGCGATGGTACAAACGGGCTGTTTACGAAAGCCCTTGAAAAAGTCTGGGATAATGGACATTTTCAAGGCTCCTATTGTACTTTTCACGAGAGAATTCTCTATGAGTTAATCGGGCATCAATCGCCAAACTATCTCGTCATCGGCGCTCCGAACGTGAAGTTCGAACGCGAAAAGCCGTTCACAATTAATCCGAACTAGGCAAGTCGCAATTTCGTCATTCAGGCTGAGACTTATGTCAGATGGTACCTCATCCTCGACCAACAACTGCCCAGGCCTGGACGTCTTGCAGGCGTTCAGCCTGGGCGCCCTTTCCGATGAAGAGTTGCAAGCGGTGGCGGAACACGCTTCGGTTTGCGAGCGTTGCGAAGCCGTCTTGGCGACAATCGAAAACAAGGCCGACGCCCTCGTGTCCGGTTTGCGACGGCATGTCTCTTTGTCATCCAGCGACTTTGAGCCGGCAACCGACGCGGGGGCGACGGCCGCCCCATCGGGCGACACGATCGTCGGGCCCTTGGCGGACACTGCCGAAGTTCGCCTTCCCGTTCGGCTTCTGCACTATGAGCTTACCGAGAAATTGGGCGACGGCGGCATGGGCGTGGTTTACAAGGCTTCCGACACCAGGCTGAAACGCACCGTCGCAGTGAAACTCGGCCCCGGCGTCATTCTCCGCGGCGACGAGGCGCGCGCCCGCTTTAAGACGGAGGCCGAGGCCGTTGCTCGCCTCAATCATCCCAACATCGTCCGGCTATATGAATTCGGCGAATACCGCGGCGACCCCTACTTCGCCATGGATTACCTGGACGGAGGCAGCCTTGCCAAGGTGCTTGCCGCCGGGCCGCTGCCGGAGCGCAAGGCAGCGGAGCTGGTGATGACGCTCGCAAGCGCGATGCAACATGCCCACGACAGCGGCATCATCCATCGCGATCTCAAGCCGGCCAATGTCCTGCTTAACTCCGACGGCGCCGCCAAGATCACGGACTTCGGCCTGGCCAAATTGCTCGACGCCGAACAGGGATGCACGCGCTCCGAAGCCCTGATCGGCACCGTCGGCTACATATCTCCCGAGGCAGCCACCGGTAAAACCAAGGACATCGGTCCGCTCGTAGATGTCTATGGTCTCGGCGCCATTCTTTATGAAGCCTTGACGGGGCGCGCTCCGTTTAAGTCTTCGAGCAAGGCGGAAACTTTGAACTTGGTCCGCACGCAGCTGCCCAAGCCGCCCTCCTCGTTTCAACGCGGCATCTCGCCGGTCCTCGAAGCGATCTGCCTGCGCTGCCTGGAAAAGAAGCCCAAGCATCGCTTCGAAAGCGCTCAGGCGCTGGCCGACGACCTGGGCCGTTGGCTGCGTGGTGAGCCGACCAAGACGAAGCCGCCGGGACCGCTCTTGCGCATATACCTGTGGTCAAGGCGTCGCCCAGCCTTGGCTGTGGGACTCTTCTTGGCGATTGTCGCGGCCGTGGCTACGCCGATCGTCCTTCATTTCACCGATCCCGATCTGAAAGTGGTCAAGATCGAGCGCCGTTTGGCCAACCGCGAAAAGGTGGTTCTCATCGGCGAAACCGGCGGGCCGAAATGGCTGCGCTGGCGCAATGCTAAAGAGCGGGGAAAATCATCGGTATCCGCGGACGGCGTCTTCACGGTGGATGCTTTTGGACGCGGCGCCTTGGAGCTGGTCCGCAATCCGCAAACGGATCACTTCCGCTTTCGCGCGGAGATCAAACACACGACGACGATGAAGACCGGCCGCATCGGCATCTTCATCGGCATGACGGAGTTTAACCTCGGCGGCGACACACTCTTGAATTTCGGTCAAGTCACATTCAACGACATGGAAGACGCCCACTTCGCTCTGAGACTTATCGCCCCTGAGAAGAGGCCGAAACAGCCGCCGTTGGGCAATCCGGTGAATCTCGACGGGCACCTTTTGATCCGCGGGCCGGAGGGCGGCCACCGATACGACTGCAACGCCGGAATGCGCGGCGAATACCTCTTCAAGCCCGCCTACGAGCCTCCCAAATTCAAGGAATGCCCCTGGCGCAAAATCGAGATCGAAGTGTCGCCCAAGAGCGTCCAAGTCACCTGGGAGGGCAAAGACAAGCTCAAGGAAATCACTCCCGAGGAATGGTCGAACAACCTATCGCATTGCTTCAAAATACTGAACGAGCGCGGCTACGAAGTCGCTGCCCTGCCCCAAATCTTGCATCTCCGCGGCGGCGTCGGACTTTTCGTCAGCAACGCATCGGCGTCATTTCGCAACGTCGTTCTGGAGCCGCTCGACGACGTTCCGGCGCCTTGAATCCGCGATTATGCTGCTCGACGGCTCTCTCAAAACTGCGTCGTGGCATGCGGCTTTCCCGGCCGGACGTTGCACTTGACGTACGGGTAGTAATGGTCGTCGTCGCCCGTGCCTTCGCCATTTTCGAACCACTTCTCCACGATCACGGCCTCTTGCTCGGCGCCATAATGGTCCCACTGCGCGGTCGGGGAATCGGGAACGTTGTAGGCGCCGCCGGTACAGCACTGATAGTAGATCGAATTGAAGATATAGCCCCATGTGAACAACTGGTGGTAGCCCTGCCAAACGTGGCACGCTTCGTGAACCAGCGTCTGGCCGGCTTTGCCGTCGTGCTCGGGAAAGCCGTTGATGGCGTCGTTGTAGCCGCTTCTTCCGAGGAACAGGAAATAGCATTCCCCGCGCTTGGCGACCAGCGCCACCAGTGCCAAAAGGAGTTCCTCGCAGCCCGGCAGAATCAGATTGGCGACGGCGGCGACGAAGCTTGCGGGAAGGGTGAACGGCCGGCCGCTGACGCCGATCAGCGACACCACCAGAATGTTCTTGATCGGCGGCAAGGAGCCTTGATAAACGCGCTTCAGGATTTCCCGCTCCTCGCCGCGCAAGCCGCGAATGCCGATCGTGAGAGCATCATAGATTTGCTCCAACTCGGCGCCGAAATCCTCCAGGCCGTTGAGAAAGCGTTTGCCGAGCTTGTTTGCTTCATCGGCGACGTGCTGCGCCGCGTCTTCCACATCATCGACCGCGTGCCGCACTTGACCGGCCGCGTGCTTGACGGCTTTGCTGAATAGGCTCATTTTCGGCTCCTGCAAGGGAATTGGGGGCGTCTTCGATCTTCTCGTCATCCCTTGTACGGGGGCTGTGACAGACGCGCTTCCTTGGCGGCGCAGGTCAAGCCAGCGCCAAGCCCGACTCCGTCCGGCTGCGTTCGTCGTGCAACTTGACAAAGGGCGCCGCCACCGGGTGTAGCTGTGGATTGCCCACGACTTCGACCAACTGGCACGTCGCCCGCGATTTGCACGCTTGCGCGTATTCTGCCTCCCAGGCGCGCATTCGGTTTCTTTCGGCCTCGTTTTCCCAAGGGAAGCGCACCGGCGGCGGAAGCAAACCGCAGCGCCACGGCTTCGGCGTCAAGCGTGCCCGGAAGCTCTTTTGGGCCCGGCACAATAATCGATAGGCCGGATCGCAGCCGAGGAAATCCATGGCTGCCTCGCTTTCGGCGCCGCCCGGATCGAACACGGCGTGCGTCACCAAATAGCGCAAACCCGAGCGGGTCCGGTAAACGCGCATGCCCCAATCGGGATGTGCCGCCAGCCATTGTTGCCGCTTGGCTTTCGCGGTCGCTTCCGTAGCGCCGGCAGTGGGCGCAGCGCCGCCCGTTGTCGTGGTGGTCGATTGACCCAGCGCCTGCAACAACGGCTGCAACACCGGCTGCAACAGGCGATCCCAAAATCCGGCCGCGGGTTGCGCGCTTGACGGTTGTTGCACCGTCGCAGATGCGGGCGTTTCCGGCAGATCGACGTCGATGAAGCAAACGCGCGCGGCATTCAAAATCTCCGCGCCATAGGCATTGCGCGTGATCGCCGCCTCCAATGCGCCGCCGACACCGGGAAACTCGCGCAGTATTTCCTCGCGCAACGGCCGCGTCGAATACACGTAGCGACCCGGGAACGGCTCGCCCCTCATGATGCGCTGGGCAACGCGCTCGACGGCTTCGCGCGCCTGGGCGTTAGCATCCTCCTTGCTCGTCGTAGAGCCGCGCCACAGGCGGATGGGCAGGTTCGCTCCCCTTGGACTCTGCGCCGTTGCTTCCGCTTTCGACCAATGCTTCGCGAATTGCATGACTTCGCCCTCAGAGAACCAAGATGGGAGAACCTGCTTGTTTCACGCCGTGTCGTGGTAGGACGGGTTTCCAACTTGTCCCGCCAAACTGCTGATGGGAATCGTACCGGAGCGACTTTCACTGGGCAAACAAAAACCTTTGAGGCCACCATGGACCCGTATAAGCTGGGCAATCCCCAACGTTTGTTGGTCGCGGAAAAAACCAGCAAGTGACTAAAACCACATCTGGGCCGTTCTCGTCGTTACAGTGGTCCGGCCGCGTAAGACGGTTTTTCCTGGGGGAAGGTCACGATGGTTGATTCTTTGAACGACATCCGGGTCGCGGCGCCCTGCAAGGCATCGTGGGACGGCATGCACGGCGATGACCGCGTGCGTTTCTGCTCGCAATGCCGGCAAAATGTCTACAACCTCTCCGAGATGAGCCGGGCCGAAGCGACGAACCTGATCCAAAACCATGAAGGCCGGACCTGCGTTCGCTTCTACCGGCGCAACGACGGCACGCTCCTGACGCGCGACTGCCCTACCGGCTTGCGAGCCCTGCGCCGGCGCACGATGATCGGCGTCACTGCCATCGGTGTCTTGGTAGCCACCGTCCTGCTCGCGTGCTTCGGCATGGCCCTGAGCAGCACTCCGAAGCGAAACGCGATTGTGGGGGACGATGAGCCGAGGCTCGGCGCGTTCGAGCGAGTGTGGGCGATCTTGTTTCCGCCTCCACCAGATGAGTGCGTCATGGGTAGGCCAGCCTTCCGATAATTGTGCCCCTCGCCCTTCTCGCACCCAATGTCGAAATCCTTGAAAGTCAGCGCTTTAGGAAAAGTCGCCCTAAGCCGTTGCCGATAATCTACTTGACATTCCCGCCCCGGAGTTTTAGGCTTTCTCGTAGGACAGGATTTTGATCCTGTCGGGATTTCGCCCTTTTGTCAGGTTCGAAACCTGACCTACTTCGTCAGGTTCGAAAACCTGACCTAATTTGTCAGGTTCGGAATCCTGACCTACAGGCCTCGGTGCCGCTGCCGTTCCATTCGGGTCAGGGGGGTACGTTCGACTTCGACTCGTTCGACCTCGAATGTGACCTGCCCCCGGAACAAGCGCGTGCCAGCCGTTCCTTCCACGTAAGGGGCTCCCCATGCTCGACATTCTGGGCCCGGCCGCCAGGTACTGCGACGGCATTTCGCGGCGCAGCTTCCTCAAGATCGGTGCTTTCTCTTTTGGCGCGGCCAGCCTTTCCCTCACAGACATCTACAAGGCCGAAGCGAACGAGGGACGATCTTCCTCGCATAAGGCCGTCATCAATATCTTCCTGGGCGGCGGTCCGCCGCATCAGGATATGTGGGACATCAAGACCGAAGCGCCGCGCGAAATCCGCGGCGAGTTTTATCCCATCGCCACCAGCGTTCCTGGCATCCAAATCGGCGAGTGCTTCCCGCGTCTGGCCCGCATCATGGACAAGTGCGTCGCCATCCGGTCGGTGGTCGGCGCTCCGGATCGCCACGATGCCGTCATGTGCACGACCGGTTGGCCACATAGCTCGCTCCAGAACATCGGCGGACGCCCCAGCGTAGGCGCCGTGCTTTCGCGCCTCCAAGGCCCGGTCGATCCGTCGGTGCCGGCCTTCGTCGGCTTGGCGGCATCCACGCAGCATCGGCCTTGGGGCGATCCGGGCCAGACCGGCTTCCTCGGCCCGAGCTATGCCCCTTTCAAACCCGACGGCCCGGGCATGGCGAACATGCGTCTTAACGGCATCAGCAGCGACCGGCTGAGCGACCGCCGCGGCCTGCTCACCAGCTTCGACGCCCTGCGCCGCGAGATCGATGCCACCGGCGCGATCGAAGGTCTCGACTCCGCCCAACGCCGCGCTCTCGACGTTCTGACTTCAAGCAAGCTCGTCGAAGCCCTCGACATCTCACGCGAGCCGTTGCGCGTCCGCGAACGCTATGGCGACGGCAAGCCCTACAACTTCCAGTTCGACGGCGCCCCAACCGTGAACGAACACCTCTTGGTCGCCCGACGATTGGTGGAAGCCGGCGTCCGCTGCGTGACCTTGACCTTCGGCCGCTGGGACAGCCACGGGCAAAACTTCCAACTGGTGCGCGACCACGGCGGCAAGCTCGACCAATGCCTGAGCGCACTGATCGAAGACCTCGAGCTCCGCGGCATGCTCAACGATGTGACCGTGATCGCCTGGGGTGAATTCGGCCGCACGCCACGGATCAACAACGGCGCCGGCCGCGACCATTGGTCCCCGGTGAGCTGCGCCTTCATGGCCGGCGGCGGCATGCGGACGGGCCAGGCCATCGGCGCCACCAACCGTCTCGGCGAACACGCCTTCAGCCGGCCGGTGACGCACGGCGAAATCTTCGCAACCATCTACCGCAACCTGGGTCTGGACCCGGCGACGACGTACATCGTCGACCCATCGGGCCGGCCCCAGCATTTGGCCGATCGGCCGGTGATGCGCGAATTGGTTGGGTAAAAGCCGTTTACGTTTCGCGCTCGCAAGGCGTTCTGCGAGCGCGAAACGCAAGCGGCAGACATCCCAACCCTACCTGAGAACCAGCTCTGCGATGTCCATCACGAGCGCCGTGGCATCGGCCAAACCGACCGCGAGGCGGCGGCCGTCCGGTGCAAACGCCGACAGGCGAATGTTCGCGCCGGGCCGCTCCACCGTTAGGCGCACTTCGCCGGTTGCCAATTCATAGATGCGCAGAGCGCCGTCCGGTGCGGCCACCACGAAGGACTTGCCATCGGGCGACCAGGCCGCGGCATCACGGCTGGCGTTCCAATCGGAGTTCTTGGGAGAACCGCGCGGAACCACGAGCGTATGCACCAGCCGCCGGGAGGCGACCGACCAAACCTCCAGCACTCGCTCCCATCGGGCATTCGGCACGCTGTAAATCAGAAGATAATTTAGGTTTGGACTAAGGACCGTCACACCGGAGATCGGGTCTCCTCTCGGCGGAAAGCGCCTTGCCTCTTTGCCGCTCACTACATCGATGAGGGCAATGCCTCCGTCCTTCTGCGCGACCCCCAAGGTTGAACCATCCCGACTCAGGGCGCCAGGTCCGGCAGTTCCCGGCACGTGAATGCCTTTTTCTAGGGAGCGCTTGCGCTCGGCGTCGTCGATAGCCATCCGTTCCGTCTTGGAAAGCGTGGAATGCTCGAAAAGCGCCTTGCCGGACTTGACCCCGAAGCCGCGCAGAAAGCCGTCGTCGCCCCAGGAGATCAGTTGCCCGGCGCCCGTGAACGCGAGTTGGCGCTCGTCCCCATAAGGTCCGTGCCCGGGCAGCTTGGCTGATTCCTTGCCGGTAGCAGTTTCCCAAAGACGAACCGTGTCGTCCATTGCGGACGTTGCGATCGACTTGCCGTCCGGCGAGAAGGCCAGAGCGCGAACCCAATCATGGTCCAGGCGTAGGATGTGAAGCTGCTTGCCGCTCCACGCGTCCCAAAGCCGTGCCGTGCCGTCGCCGCCGGCCGTCGCGAGCAGATCGCCGCTGGGAGAAAGAGCCAACGTCCAGATGTCCGCGAAATGGCCTTGGGCGGTCGCGCGCAGCTTGCCTGTGTCCAATTCCCAGATCAAAGCAATTTGCTCGCGAATGGCGGCCAAGGATTTTCCGTCGTCCGAGAAGGCGAGCGTGGTGTGACCGTGGACCGGCAATCCCGGAAACGAGAGTTCCCGTCTAAGTTTTTCCGTTTCAAGGTCCCACACCGTGATGGTGTCGCCTTTGGAGTTCGCGGCGGCCAGCAGCTTGCCGTCGCGTGAAAGCACGGGATTTTGGAGACATTGGCCCTTCCTGGAACTCTCGAAGCGGCGCAGTAAACGACCCGTCGCGACCTCCCAAATGCAAACGTCGTCTTCGTGTTCGGCCGTGGTCGCCAGAATCTTGCCGTCGAGTGAGAAATGTTGGCACTCGAAACCATGCTTGCTCGGCGTCGTAATGAGGATCGGTTGCTTGCCGCTCTGCCATGCCCAAAGGTAAAGATTAAGATCCCATTTGCGAATATCGCACGCCTGCCGCCTGTTGTTGACGGTCACGGCAAGCAAGGTTTGGTCATCCGGCAGGACGCATGCACGCGTAAACTCTTTGTCTCCGTAGACGAATTGTCCCGCTTTCTTAACCGAAGGCCACTCCCAGATGGTGACGGTCGAGTCGGCGCCATCGACGGACAGAGTGACGAGGAGCTTTTCATTCGGCGAGAGCGCCGGCCGATACGAATTGCGATCCAAGCGCCGAAGTTCCTTGCCCGTCCTCGCATCCAACACTTGCGCGTAGCCGCTGCCCGAAACGAGGAGCTGCTTTTGGTCCTTTGTGAACTGCACGTACCCGACGCCAGGCGCGTTGGCGCGAAATCGTCTCGTTCCCATCCTCGCGACGACGCCCGCCGGCAACGGTTCGCCGTCCAAGTCTGTCTCCTTGTGAGTGGGCGATAGGCGTGGCCGTGACGGCGGCCCCTGTGCAAGACGGTCCAAAGATTCCTTGGCCTGCCGCGTCAGTCCCGCCGAAGGAGCGCCTTGCGCCCAATGCTTGAGGAGCGCGCGTGCGCCGTCGTTGCCGATCCGTTCCAATACTTCCACCGCTCGAATTGCCCGCAAATGCTCAGGATCTTTGCAGAGACCGACAGGCCGGAACAAAAGGGTCTCGATGCGCCGTTGCGTTTCCAGCGGCAGGTCCTTTTTCAGGGCGCGCTGTAAATCGTCTTCCGCGAGCACGCCGAGTTTTTCCAGGGCACGCGTGGCTTGGGAGCGCACGGCGAATTGGTCGCTGTTCAAGTCTTCGATGAGCGGTTCGATGCGTATAACGTCCGCCGGCTTGACCGGACCAAGATTCTTGTCGAGGAAAAGAACGGCGGCGTCTGGATTCTTTACAAAGCTCCAGAGGGCGCGATACGCTTGAACGCCGTCCGTTTCGCTCAATTCCCGCCACCATGATTGGAACGCTTCGGGCGAAGGGTCATCCGCCGGTGCGCCCAATAACGCGGCAGCAAGTGCTCCGAGCAGAAGGGAAAGCATGACAAGCCCTCGCGGAGTCCTGAATTGGGAATAATCCCACTATGGTCGTGTCGGCCGCGTATTGCAACGACAATTCCCGGATGGGCATGGCGTCCACTGCCCGTTTGGAGTCTAATACGTTTAGCTTCGTGGAGTTATTACGTGAATTACGCTTGGTTGCTAATAGGCTTCGCGGCTTCTCTCGCATCGAGCGGCTCTGCCGGCGACGACAAAAAGCCTGAGCCGAAGAACGACAAGTACGAAATCCGCAAAGAGCACGATCCCAACGGGACCGGCAAGTTCTACATGGGCCGGGAGATCGCCCAGGTCATGAGTCATCTGGGCGCCAACTGGCTGGAACGTCCCGAGCGCGAAAAAGAAGAACATACTTCGAAGCTGCTGCCGCCTCTCAAGATCAAGAAGGGCGATGTGGTGGCCGACGTCGGCGCCGGCAGCGGCTACTACACGATCAAGCTGGCCGAGATCGTCGGTCCCAAGGGAAAGGTCTACGCCATCGACATCCAGCCCGAAATGCTGGCGATGATCAAGAACCGCATGAAAGGCGCGAAGATCGAGAACATCGAGTTGGTTCAGAACAACGAAAAGGCAACGAAGCTGCCCGCCAACTCCGTCGATCTGATCCTCTTAGTCGACGTCTACCACGAGTTCTCACATCCGCACGAAATGACCGTCGACATGGTCAAGGCGCTCAAAGTCGGCGGTCGCATGGTGTTCGTCGAGTTTCGGCTTGAAGACGAGAAGGTGCCGATCTTGGTCGTGCATCGCATGTCCGAAAAACAAGTCAAGAAAGAGATGGAAGGACACGCGCTCAAACACGTCGAGACCATGAGCCAACTACCCTGGCAGCACATCATCATCTTCCAAAAGGTGGCGAAGAAGTGAACCACGGATTCCAAGGCAAGTGGAGAAGAGGTAACCACGGATTTCACGGATCACACGGATGGGAGAAGGAAGGGATCAGGAATTGACGGTTGTACTCCTTCAATCCTTCTTCGATCCTTCTTATCCGTGTTATCCGTGTAATCCGTGGCTAAAAAAACGACGAAAAAAGCCCGCGAGTTGCCTCGCGGGCTTGGGGTGTTCCTAAGGGGGCTGGGAACCGTGAAGGCTTTGCCTTCGCGATCCCCACCCCCAGATTGATTCAGCTCTTCGCGGTCAACACCGGCTTTTCGACGGCCACGGCCGGGGCGGGCGCGGGCTTGCCCGCTGCAATCAGCTCCTGCCGGAAGATCGGCACGTCGCGAGGGGCTTCAATGCCCAGGCGAATCTTGCCCCGGTCGATGTCCACCACGGTGATGCAGATGTTGTCGTTGATGTAGATCTTCTCACCCAGTTTGCGGCTCAGAACCAACATTGTCGCTGCCCTCCTTCGAGCGAGGCCGATTTGGTCTGCTGAGCAATTCTACGCCACGAATCGCAGAAACCAGTCCAAACCCGGCCGTTATTCCTCTTTGAAGGCCCTCTCGATCAAGCAATTTCGATACCAAGCGCACGCCCGACATGTCCGCTGCCTTGCCGGTGTCATCGCAAACACCTTGCCGCCTTAACCGTAGAAACTTTAATGAAAAGGACAGTGCGCCGGGCTTTCGGCGTCGTCTTGATGCCAAAACGATGCGCCGGCGGCGTCGGTGTAAACTTTCTGAACAAGGACACTTTGACACGGCCGTCAAGAGATGTGTATGGAAAGGCTGTTCCCGGCAGGATGCTTCATCGATTTCGGCCCGCTTCACCTGGATTCTTCGGGGTCGATTCCGCCCAGCCACCGGATTCACGGCGCCACGCCGGCCAAGCTTCGCGCGGAGCTTCGGGTCCTCTGTCCCCGCAAAGCCGGCGTTTACGGCATGGTCGATTCGAACGGTGAGCTTCTTTACGTGGGCAAAGCCAAGAACCTGCGGGTGCGGCTTCAAAGTTACTTCCGCAAACGGGGCCGCCCAGCGAAGGCCGGCAAGATAATCCGCCGCACAACCACCGTCGTTTGGGAAGTTCAACCGGGAGAATTCGCAGCCCTCCTGCGTGAATTGGAATTGATCCGCCGCTGGCGTCCGCGGGGGAATGTCCAAGGGCAGCCGCTCCGGCGTAAGCACGCCTTCATCTGCCTTGGACGGCGTCCCGCCCCTTATGTTTTTCTTCATCAGAAGCCGCCCAAAACAGCCCTAGCCGTCTTTGGTCCGGTGCCAATGAACTTGTGGGCGGGTGAGGCCGTAAGGCGGCTCAACGATCTCTTCCGCTTGCGCGATTGTCCGCAAAAGCAAGAGATGATTTTCCCGGATCAACGCGCGTTGTTCACTCTGGGTCAGCCCGGCGCCACGGCCGGCCTGTCCAACGTGATGGCAATTCCGCCGGGCTGCATGCGCTTTGATCTTGGGAGTTGCCTGGGACCATGCACGGGGACCTGCGCCCGCAGGGATTACCAGACCCAGGTCAAGGCCGCTCGCTCTTTCCTCGAAGGCAAGGATCGCGCAGCTCTCACGAACCTGGAACGGGAGATGCACCTGGCCGCGGCGGCTCAGGAATTCGAGCGCGCCGGCGTCTTGCGCGATAAATGGCGGGCGCTGGCTTGGTTGACCACCCGCCTCGACAGGCTGCGTGAGACCCGCCAGCGCCTATCATTCGCTTATCCGCAGGGGGAGCGGTGGTACTTGATCCACGGCGGCCGCACGATCCGGGCCATCCCAGCGCCGCACGATCGGGAATCCGCACTGGAAGCCAGCGCGCTGCTTCGAGCGATCTATTCGCGACTGGGGAACTCGGAATTGCTCGAATCGTACGAGCACATGGACGGAGTCATGTTGGTGTCAGCGTGGTTCCGCAAGCATCCGGGCGAACTGAAACGCACGCTGGCGCCGGAACAGGCATTGGCGAAGTGCTTGAAACTAACTGCGGGAAATCAGAGCCGCGCCCGTTAGGAAGCGGGCCGTAAAACCGCTTCCAGACGGGCGCGGCTCTGATGGCTTACTTCTTCAAGTAATGAATGGTGTGCACGCCGGCGCCTTTGGCGGCGTCTTGAATTGCAATGACCATGCCCCAACTCACCTCGCTCGCGTCGAGCAGCATCTCGGTCTTGCGGATCTCGCCTTGAACATAGGGCCTAATCGCACGGGTGAGCAGGTCTTGATCGACGGTCTTGCCGTCCGCGGCCAACACTTGAATGGGTTGATTTTCCAGGCGCAAAACAGGCTTGCTCGCGGCGTCCTGATACACTTGTAGCCGGATCATGCGTTCCTTCACATCTTTGGCAGTCACCACGCGCGGATTCTTGCTTTCAGCCTTAACCGCAGGCAGCGGCACGACTTTCTGCACCACGGCGCCATAGGTCGTGGTCAAGATGAAGAAAATGAGCAGCACCAGGCACACGTCGATAAGGGCGGTCATGTCGAGATGGGTGCCTTCGTCGTGCTTTCTCGACGGGGGCGCCTCGACTTCCTCAGCGATTTCCGCGAGTTGGGGATGATTCTCAATGGCCGTCCACGCCGGCTCGCCGGGGGCTTTGACTTCGTCCGTGGTCGCCCATTGGCCGTCGCGCAGACCTTCGACAATCTGCCCGAGCGACAGATCGGGGATCGAGCGCGGAGAGCCTTGTTGGCGCAATTGCCAAGCCATTTCACTTTTCCGGTTCGCTGACTTCGCCGGTCACCGAGAGGGCCAGCTTCTTTTGGCGTTTCGCATTGAGCCGGCCTTCGAGGTTTTGCAGGTCGTTGGTGATGCTTTTGATCGTCTCGATGGGCAAATCACGGTCGGCGCGCAGACGGATTCGCACCTCGCCGGCGCCGTTCTCAACCTGCTTGGCCAGCGTGTCGAGCAGCGTCGCAACTTCCGTCGTTGGAGCGAGGAGTTGCTTCTTGTCGAATCCCAGGCTGTACCATGGCAGCAGCTTGCCGCGCTCGTCCTTCTCCATGAAACCGGAGCGGCTCTTGGGCTCGATGCCGACCCAGTAAGAACCTTCCGCAATGATGTCGAGCTTGTGGCGGGCGGCAGGTGTATTGATGTTCGCGAAGACGCCGGAGCTGATCGAAGCCGTCATCATGAAGAAGATCAACAAGACGAGGCTGATGTCGATGAGCGGAATCATGTCGACATCCTCGTCTTCTTCCTCCGTGCGCGTCGGGATGTCGAAACCAAGATCGACCGGCTCGAGCGCTTCGGCCTGGTCGTCGGCCGCTACCGGAGCGGGTTGCGGCAGATAGGGAGCAAACACCGGCACCTTGTCGAGCGCATGCCAGGTCTTGCCGCCGGCGAGTCGAACCCGGTCCTCGGGCAGCACACGCCCCTGCATGAGCCAATCGGTCACCACGGCGAACGGAACTTCACGGTAGACCGTGTTGATCTCGACGATCCAAACGTCCAGAAGTCGTTTCTTATCCGCCATACGATCGCCGCTCGCGGCTTCGCGCCTATCTCTTGGCAGCCATGACATCCGAGCTTGATTGGGAGCCAATTTTGACCGTTGCCGCCGTTGCCGATGCCGGCTTCTGGGCCTGCACGAGGAGCATCAACTTCTGGGCGGCGCTTTTCATTCGCACGTCGAAACTGGCGATCCACGCTTTGAACAAAACGTGTGCGAAGACCAGTGGAATTGCCGTCACTAAGCCCAGCGCGGTAGCGAACAAAGCCAGGCCGATGGCGCCCGATTGGCCGGTGATGCCTTCCTTGGATCCCTCGCGGCTAAGGCGTTCGATCTCGGAGAACGTGCCGATCATGCTGATTACGGTGCCGAGAAGACCGACCATGGTGGCGATCTTGGCAATGGCCAGGATCACCGGCAGCAGGAAATTCAGCTCGGGCAGAATTTCCAACTCAATGACGTTGGCCATGGCGCGGCGCATGGCCGCGATTCCCTGGCGCGAAGTCTCCAGACCGGCTACGAACAGCCGCCGCGGGATCATGCCGGATTGCTCGCGGCACAACCGCAGCGCGCCTTCGACGCCCTCTTTTTGCAGCTTATCCTGCAAAGTCGGCAAAAGCTCACTCATGTTGGTATTAGCGCCCTGGTTGAGCATGATCCGCCAGATGACCATGGTGATCGCAGACAACGACATGCAAAACATCGGGATGGCGAAATACCAGTCGCGCGTGACGAACTTCCAGAATTCTTCCATGAGAGATTCCCAAAAAACGAGCGCAAGCCTGCACGGGTGGACCGTTCTTAATGTAAGGGAGACCGCCCGCGATTAAAATCCCGAAATGCGCGTTTTCCCGCTAGCCTTAGCCTCAAGTCTTCGTGGTAAGATTCAAGAGCTTCAAACTTCTGACTGCCCGAACGAGGTGACATCATGCGTCGACTACTGGGAAATGGCATGGTTGGCGGAGTTCTTAGTCTGCTCACGTTGGGCTCGCTCACCAATACCGCAATAGCCCAAATCAAGCAAGGTCAGGGACAGAACGGCCAATCGACGGTCGGCCAGGTCCGGACCATCGTCCAGCCCGGACAAAAACAACAGCAACAACAACAATCGCAAACACTACAGCCGCAAATACTCCTGCCCGGTTCAGGCGCTACAGTCCTGCCCAGCAATTCCGGCTACCTCGGCTCACCCAACATGCAGAACCCAATCGCGCAAAACCCGTTTAACAATAACTTCAACAATGCCTTCAATAACAATCCCTTTAACAACAATGCCTTTAACAACAATGCCTTTAACAACAATGCCTTTAACAACAATGCGTTCAACAACAATGCGTTCAACACCAATCCCTTCGGCTACAACGCATTCAACAATCCGTACAACGCTAATCCATTCAATCCCTACAACGGCTACCCTTACGGCAACATCAATCCATTCGGCCAGCAGACACCGTACTCACCATTTGGAAATAGCCCGTTCCAGACACCGTTCGCGCCATACGGCAATTCGCTCAACCCATTCGGATCGAGCTTCCAGTTCCCGACAAATAATCCGTTCCAGGCGTACGCAAACCCAGCCTTCAATAACTGGGGTTACAACAATTGGGGATTCAACAACTTCAACAGCTTCAGTCCGTATGCCGGCAGCGCGCCGGTGGTTGGGGCCAGCTTCCTAGGCTACAATAGCCAGACCTCGTTCGGACAGTCGTTCAGCAGCGGCAGCAACCCATTCACCTTCAACCCATTTCCCAGTCCCTTCCTGCAAAACAACAATAATAACAACAACAATAACAATGGAAACGGCAACAAGTAGCTTCGCGCCCGTCATTGCTGAAAGAATTAAGTGCTTGATAGCCAAGATCTTAAGAAAATGCTTTCAGCGCTAGGCCGGATGGTTTCAGGGAAGTGCCGGATGGTGTCTGTCCCAGCGCCGCGCTGAAACCATTTTCGCATCTCTTGTTCTGATATGCCTTTGCAGCCGAAAAATGGCTTCAGCGTCCGCTGAAGCCATTTTTTGTGTGACAAGTGCTAAGTAGGAAATCGCTAGCAACTAGCTACTAGCAACTACTCCTCCTCGTCCGCCGCCAGCTTCGCTTTGCTCACAATTTGCTGCTGAACATTGCCCGGCACGATATCGTAGTGGCTGAACTCCATCGTGTAGGAGCCCTGGCCCTGCGTGATGCTGCCTAACTGGGCGGCGTAACGCGTCATTTCCGCAAGGGGCGCCTTGCCGATGATCACGGCCAGGTCGCCGGGCAAGCTGTCTTGATTCTCGATCCGCGCCCGCTTGGTGTTGAGTTCGCCCAAAATGGCCCCGGTGTACTTCGAAGGCACCGTTACCTCGATGTTGACGATCGGCTCCAACAGCACTGGCCTAGCCGCTAAAAATGCTTTCTTGAACGCCATGCGCCCGGCGGTTTTAAATGCTGCTTCCGAGCTATCGACGGGATGGTCCTTGCCGAAGTGCACCTCGACGCCGACGTCCTGAATCCGATAGCCCGCAAGCGCGCCGCGTTCCAGCAATTCCTTGCAGCCTTTTTCGACGGCCGGTATGAATTGGGTGGGAATGGTGCCGCCGACGATATGATCGAGGAACGCGAAGTTGTAATCGGCGTCGTAATGGGCGTTGCGCAGCTTCTCGAATTTCGACTTGTTCGCGAACTTTTCCACCAGTTGCTCCGCGGTGGAGATCCCCAAATCCTTGAGCGGGTACACGCGCAAATGTACCTCGCCGAACTGGCCGCGGCCGCCGCTCTGCTTTTTGTGGCGATGATCCGCTTCGCCCATCATCGTAATGGTCTCGCGATAAGGGATCTTCGGCTCCTTGGTGACGACTTCCAGGTCGAACCGGCTCTTGAGACGCTTTTGGATCGCGTCGAGATGAAGCTGGCTCATGCCGGTGATGACCAACTCTTTGGTCTGCATGTCACGCGTGATCTTGAAAGTCGGATCCTCGTCCGACATCTTTTGCAGGCTTCCCGAAATCTTCTGCTCGTCGCCGCGAGCCTTGGGCTCAACCGCCAGCCCGAACATCGGCGTCGGATAGCTGGGCTTGGGCAACCTCGGGCCGCCCGCGTGGTTGCTGATCGTATCGCCGATGTGCAAATCCTCAACTTTGGCGACGGCCACGATGTCGCCGGGGATCGCTTCCGGCACTGCTTTCTGCGTCTTGCCTTGGATGAGCAAGAGGCCGCTGCTGCGTCCTGATTTGCCCGTCCGCTGATTAAAGATGGGCTGGTCGCCGATGAGCTTCCCAGACAGGACCCGGAAATAGCTAAGGTTGCCGACGAACTTGTCGGAAAGCGTCTTGAAAATGTAACCGACGAATTCGCTTGTCTCATTCGGTTCGAGAACAACTTCGGTCGCCTTGTCGCCGGCGCCCTTGGTGCCCTTGCGTTTCGGGCCTTTCAAGGGCGACGGAGCGAACTGCGTCACCGCGTCGAGCAACTCCGCAACACCGATGTCCTTGTCCTTCTTCGCGGACGTGCAGAATATTGGGATGACTGTGCCCGCAGCTAACGCGCCGGGCAGAGCGGCGGCGATTTCGTCCGCCGACACCTCCCCTTCAGCCAGGTACTTCTCCATCAGAGCCTCGTCGCTCTCCACGATGGCGTCGATGAGTTGGGAGCGAGCCGCGCCGAGATCGACCGGGCAGCCGGCTGGCGCTGTGGCGGGCGGACTAAGGACGCCGACCACGCCGCTGAACGAAGCGCCGACGCCGACGGGAGCGTTGAACAGCACGCAGCCTTTGCCGAAGGTATCGCGGATCGCCTTGAGCAAGTCGTTGAAATGGATGTTGTCTCCGTCGAGGCGATTGATGACCACCATGCGTGCCAGGCCGCGCTTGCCGGCTTCGTTGAACATCCGGCGCGTATTCACCTGAATGCCGGCCGGCGCGGAGATGACAATGACCGCCGTCTCCACCGCGTTGAGCGCCCCCAAAGCCTGGCCGACGAAATCGGGCTTGCCCGGCGTGTCGAGCACGTAGATGCGCTTGCCCTGAAAGTCCATGTGCAGGACGCTGGAATCGATCGAGTATTTCAGCCGTTTTTCTTCCTCGTCGAAGTCGGAAACACTGGAGCCGTCCTCGACGCTGCCGCGGCGATCGACCGCCTTTGCCTTGAACAAAAGGGCATCAGCCAGCGAGGTTTTCCCCGCCACCTCATGCCCCACCAGGGCAATGCTGCGAATGTCGTCCACGCGGTAGTTAGCCATGAAATCACCTCGACGAGGATTATCAGTGCGGTTTGGCGCAAACGTTTAGGATATCTTTCAAAATGATGTGGCCTTCGTAAAGAGCGCGGCCCACGATGCATCCGGCCAAAGGCAACGCGGCCAAGCGGCGCACATCGTCCACGGTTGTGACGCCGCCCGAAGCGATCACCGGCAAGGGCGTGGCGGCGCACATCTCTGCCATTGCCGGAATATTGACGCCCTGCAACATGCCGTCCCGGCCGATGTCCGTGTAAACCAGACCGGCCAACGGCAGGTGCGACAATGATCGAGCCAATTCGACCGCGGATTGATCGGAGACATCCAGCCAGCCGCGCGTCGCCACCCTGCCCTCTTTGGCGTCGATGCCAAGGACGATCTTGTTGGGAAAGCGCCGCGTCATGTCGTCAAGCCAAGTGGGCGACTCGAGCGCCTTGGTGCCGATGACGACGCGCGCCACGCCCCAGGAAAGGGCCGCCGCGATTTCCTCTTCCGTGCGCAAGCCGCCGCCAAGCTGACAGGGGACGCCGCTTTCTTCGATAATCGCGCGAATGCTTGACACGTTGACAGGTCGGCCTTCGCGCGCGCCGTCGAGATCGACGACGTGCAGAATTTCGGCGCCCTCACTCACCCAGCGTCGCGCCATGGCGGCCGGGTCGGCGCTGAAGACGGTTTCCTGGTCATAGTCGCCCTGCCGCAGCCGCACGCATTGGCCGCCGCGGATATCGATGGCAGGGAGAATCTGCATGATTCAATTTCCCGTTTAGCCGCGAGCCAGCGGCGAGCGTGGACGGGATGCCGATTAGGCGTGGGATACCGTCCGCGCTCGCCGCGGGTGCACGACCCGGTTTGTAGTCATGCGGCTTGCCGATAGGGGCGTTGTCCGGTTTCTTTGTTTTGCCGGGCTTGCCAAAAGTGTGCAAGCGGTTTGGCGTCGCTGAGGTGGTCGGCACGTAGTTGCAGCAACGCTTCG
>JACPZP010000105.1 GCA_016195405.1 Planctomycetota bacterium
GTTGGCGCCGCCGGTCTGGCCTGCAAAGGTGCTGGTCGCCGGTGGCTGAAACCCGGCTTCTTGAAATTGGGCGATGACCTTGTCCTTAAGCTTGCGCAAATTCGCGCTCAGCTTGGGCTTGAAATCGCTGCGAGCGATTCGCCGGAGGTCGCCCGTCATCCGTTTCATCTTGATCAGGCGATCCACCGCGGCGTGCACCAGGAAATCGTCGCCAATATAAGCAAGCTGCGCTTGCACTTTCTGCCGATCGTGCGTTGTCATGAGGGGTGATTCCTCGTGGAGTTGGCCCAGAGCATTCAAAAGCCGCTCGTCCAGCTCACGAACCATGTCGGCATGAAGCAACAACTCCTTGCTGTGGCCAAGCGTCACACCAACCAAGGCGTGCCGTTCGCGCAGCTTCAGGATGATCGCGAGCGCTTGGTCCGGCGACAGATTGGCGCCGCGGACGAGATCGGCTTGGGTGAAGCCGCCAAAACCGCCGAACCAGGCCACCGTTAGGGCGCGCTGCTCGGGATCGCCGGTCCAAAGTTTTTCGATGCGCTCCAGCACTTCGAGATGGCGGCGGCGCACTTTACGCGCCACCGGCTGCAAAACTTGGCCGCCTCCCAAGGTCAACGTCGCGGACGAACCACGGATGACGAAAGGCTGTCCCCACGTCGCCGTCGCGGGCTTTTCGAGAAACGTCTGGGCCAGGCCCCAGTCACCGGGTGCGATGGTGTCACAATCGAGGAGCGAGACGGCGCCGAGTATCTCCGACGTGCCGATGTGCAGGCGAACGGGCGCCCGATGCTTGATCGGGCGCTTCACGTCTCTCAGGCAATGCAGCCGTACGGTCAGCACGCGCGAAGGCTGCAAATAGCCCGGAGCCGCCAATTCCTGTCCGCGTAACACATCTTCATGGCGCACGCCGGCCAGGTTGACGGCGGCGCGCATGCCGCGATGCACTTCCTCCACCGGCGTATCATGATTTTGCAGCGAGCGGATCCGGACCCGTTCGCCGCGCGGCAGCCATTCCACTTCGTCGCCGACCTTGACGCTTCCGGCGATCACCGAGCCGGTGACCACGGTGCCATGTCCTTGCACGATGAACGAGCGGTCGATGGGCATGCGGAACCACTCGGCGCCGGCGCGCTCTTCCATGGTGACGCACACATCGCCAATGGCTTTCTTGAGTTCTTCAATGCCGAGGCCGGTCTGGGCGGAGGTGCGGATAATGGGCGCCTGTTCCAGAAAACTCCCCTGCACCAGATCGTGAACTTCCAATTCGACGACCTCGAGCGTGGTGGCGTCCACCAGGTCGCACTTGGTAAGGGCGATGACTCCGTGCCGCAAGCCCAGCAATTTGAGGATTTCGAGGTGCTCACGCGTCTGCGGCATGATCGAGTCGTCGGCCGCAATGACGAGGACGGCGAGATCGACGCCGGTGGCGCCGGCGAGCATGTTCTTGATGAAACGCTCATGTCCGGGAACATCGACGATGCCAAGCTTGCAATTGCCGAGGTCGAGAGTGGCGAAACCGATGTCGATGGTGATGCCGCGGGCCTTCTCTTCCGGCAGCCGGTCGCAGTCGATGCCGGTGAGGGCCTTGACGAGCGACGTCTTGCCGTGGTCAATGTGCCCCGCGGTGCCGAGGATAAAATCGCGTGCCATGGCTCAAGATTCCGTAGTGTCTTCGATCATTATAACAAGTGCGCGGTTTAGCCCCGGTTCGGAGAACCGGGCTGGACGTGACCTATCGACAAAAAACAACGCGCGGAGTAAGCCGCGCGTTGAGTAAATGGGTTGGTCGCGTGTGGCCAACCTGGTTCTGCGAACCGGGGCTCAACGATCAATTCTTCTCGACTTTCTTGACGAGTTCGGAAATGCGCTTGGCGTCGCCGCCGGCGTTCTTGACTCCATCAATAGCGGCCACGGTTCCATCCTTGGTGATGACCACCGTGAAGCGCTGGATGGTGCTGCCGCGAGTGATGTCGATTTTCTTCCCATCTGCATCCACACCCGCATTCTTCACCGTGCCACCCGCCGAAGCCGGTACGCCGAAAAACTTGGCCAACTCGCCCCTCTCATCGGCAAGCAGAGTGAAGCTGAGTTTGTGATGGTTCTTGAAGAGCTTATGGGTGGTCGGCGTGTCGCCGCTCACGCCTACAACCTCGATGCCTTGACCATGCAGCTTTTCTATCTCATCACGAAATCCGCACGCCTGGGCCGTGCAGCCGCCCGTAAAGTCAGCTGGGTAAAAATACAAGACGAGAGTCTTCTTCCCGATGACGTCCTTTGCCTTCCATGGTTTGCCTTGGTCGTCGACGCTTTCGAATGTCGCCACCTTGTCGCCGACTTTCACTTTGGCCTCCTTGTCTCCCGCGCGACCGGAAGTGCCGAGCACGAGGCAGGCAACGCCCAGCGCGAGCGCGGCGAAACCAACTCGCAGATGCAGCTTCATGGTTGAATCTCCCAGTGGAATCATGTGACCGGGCGTGCAACGATGAACGCCCCCCGATGCTCGGGTTACAATAAGAGCGGTTCGCACGCCCGTCAACTCGGCCCTTGCTCTGGCAAGCGGCCAAGGCATCGCGGTAGAATTTGGGGGAATGACTTTGGTGATATCGGGAGGACCGAAATGCTTGGCCTGAAACTCAGCGCGCTGGCCTTCCTTGACCGCGTCGGTCAAGAGTTGGAGCGTCTCGACCCGGGTGAGCTGCAAACGCTTGCGGACGCCATTTTTGAATGCTACAAGAATAACCGATTCGTCTTCATTATCGGCAACGGCGGCTCGGGCTCCAACTCGTCGCACTTCGCAGAAGATCTGGGAAAGGGGACTCTCCGCCGTGAGGACTTCGAAAACGACAAGAAGAAACGCCTCCGCGTCCTAAGCCTGACCGACAACACCCCCTACATCCTGGCTTGGGGCAATGACGAGGGCTTCGACCGCGTGTTCGTGGAACAGCTCAAAAACCTCGCCGGCCCCGGCGATCTGCTCATCGCCATCAGCGGCTCCGGCAACAGCCCTAACGTCCTCCGGGCCGTCGATTGGGCCAATCGCAACGGCCTGCACACCTTCGGCTGCACCGGCTTTTCGGGCGGCAAGCTAAAAAGCATGGCGCAGCAAAACCTGCACGTCCCGCTCGACGACATGGGGATCGTCGAATCGATCCATCTGACGGCATTTCATTGGGTGGTGGATCACTTGCACGGCAGGATCGGCTTGGGTGGAGAATGAAGAGGCCGATAAAGTCGCCGTGCGATTTCCTTGTGCGACCGCAATTCTTCCACCGGTCTGTCGAAGTGCCATCGAAGATCGGTCGGCAAAAGTTCGTCTCCTCGAGGCCAGGCCTCGAAGGGTTGATAGCCTAAAGCGGACACCAGTTTCGAGCTATTCATGCTGCAGTTGCCCGCACGCGGTGGAATGGGACCAGCCTCGATGCGCGGACAGCCGCGGAGAAGCTCCGGTTGAAAGTCGCCGACACGGTTGACGACTTGGGCGATTTGGTAGAGCGTGATGGGTCGTGGACTGCCGCAGTGGAAAACGCCCGCTTCATCCAAGGTGAGCAACTTTTCGAAAACGTCGTTAAGATCGTCGCAGTAAGTGCAGGAGCGAATCTCGTCGAAATAAAGCGTGGCAGGCCGGCCGGCGCGAAAACGCGATTGAATCCAGTCGATGGCGCCTGCGTGGTGGTTGAAACTTGGTCCCATCGGCAGCGAGATGCGCAGGATCGCCGCGGGCGGGCATCGTGACAGCAATAGTTCCTCTGCTTGCACCATTGTCTTGCCGTACACGGTCACAGGATCGACCGAATCGGTCTCGACATATCCGCCCTGCCCTTTTCCCGAATACACCAGATCGGACGATAGGTGCACGAGCCGGCAGCCATGGCGGGCGATGTTGCCAGCGAGGACATGGGCGGATACCACGTTGACCCTGTGTGCCATGGTCGGGTCCAGCTCGCACGATTTGAGCGCGCAGTTGCCTACGCAATTGAGAACGCTGCGAAAACCATAGCGATCGAACAGTGCTTGCATGCCGGCGGCGTCCTCGGCATCCTGGGCGATGACGCCCGCGCCCCGAAGCCGCCACGTTCGCCGCGGACGAATGCCAATCACTTGCCCCGGATAGCGATCATGGAGGAAATGGAAGCCGTTGAAGCCCGCGACGCCGGTGATGCCGGTGATGAGCAGCGGGAGGCGTGCGGCGTTGAGAATCATGAGCGATCAGCGCAGAACCCCGCAGGCTCGAAGACTCGCCTGCGGGCTTGACGGGCTTATCCTTACTTTGAAAGATTGAAGGAAAAATCGTTGGGCTCGGCCTTTACTTTGGCGCGCAGATCGGTCGACTTGGCTGTGGCGTATCGCTCGGGCAGACGGTTGGGACTGAGGTTGCCGTTGCCATCGTAATAGGGGTCGCGCAGCTCGATGGCGACGGCGTATTCCCCCACCGGAGCGCCGTCGTTCGCCTGGTAGGTGCTGAGGATAAAGGAACCGTCCGGCTCGACGAAGGCATCGCCGGTGTAGCTGTACTTCTTCGCGCCTTCTTTCTTTGGATCATCTTCCATGAAATAGAAAATGACGTGCGCCCCTGCTAATGGCGTCCCGTCCATGGACACCTTGCCGTGAACCGGATAAGTGCTCTTGAGGCCGCGCCGGACAACGCCATCTTCGGCGGTGTAGGTTTTTTTCAAATCCTCGGAGTAGATGCCGTCCAGCATTAGATTCGCGATGACCGGGCCGTCCTTTCTCATCGTCACCCAAACGACATGATCGAACTCGCCGTATTGCAAGCCGCGCATCTTGCTGCCTCCGCCGGTGGTGGCAAGCTGATAGTAGTTCATTCCCTGGCGGACGAACTTGCGGTAGCGGTGGACATGGCCGGCGAAAACGGTGTAGTTTCTGCCCTCGAGGGCCTTTTCCACATCGAGCCAGCCGCTTTTCTCCAGGTTGTTGAACACCCACATTGGCTTGTGAAGGAAAACCACGGTCCAGCGGGCTTTGGCGTTCTCCTTCAGCGTCTTTTGCACAAAGTCGATCTGTTCCTTGCTGATGCGCGCGTCCTTGTCCTCGTGCGGATCGTCGGAGTTGAGAGCCAGGAACAACACGTCGCGATAGAGGAAGTGGTAAAAACGCCGGCCGAAGCGCCCTTCCCACTCCTTGGCTTCGACGGCGTTGGCAAGGTCATGGTTGCCGGGGACATAAAAAAACGGCATTTGCAACTTGTGGACGAATCCTTGGAACTCCTTCCATTGGGCGCCAAGCGTGGCCTGATCCTTGGTGTAGCCTTCGATCAAGTCGCCGACCGCGACGACGAACGCCGGTTGCATGAGGTTCAACTGCTCAACCGCCATGGAGAA
>JACPZP010000120.1 GCA_016195405.1 Planctomycetota bacterium
AGTTCGAGGTTCTCAAGGAGAAAAAGACCGGCCCGACGCTCTTGATCTTCGTCAACGGCATCACCCGCCCCACCTTGAAGCTGCTTCGCCCAATCGACGAGCGCATCGCCAAGGAAGACAAGCTGGCCGCCCACATCATTTGGCTCGGCGACAAAGAGGAAACCGAGACTTATCTCAAACGCGCCAAGAATTCGCTTGGCCTGCAAACTCAGATGAGCATTTCCCTCGACGGCAAAGACGGCCCGGGTGCTTACGGTCTCAACAACATGGTGAAGCTGACGATCATCCTGGCGAAAGACGCCAAGGTGACCGCCAACTTCGCCTTCACCGATCCCTACGACTCCGCCGCCCCCAAGGTGATCGCCGCCATCGACAAGCTGCTCGGCAAAACCCCACCGAAGAAGTAATCGAAGCTCGCTTGCGGTTTCGCGCTCGCAAAGCCCCGCGCTCCTCGCTTACAATAGGGAATCACCTCCCGCGAGGATCGCCATGCAAAATACGCCCGATTCGCCCCAGCTCCGTCCCGCATTTCCCAAGCCCCGCTCCCGATTGCGTCGCTGGCTGGCTCGCGGCGTGCTCGGCGTTGCGATTCTGGCTGTTTTGGCATTCGGCATCGGCGCCGTCGTCACCTTCTTCGCCGACGCCGATCTCACCGACATCTACGCCAAGCTCGACCGCGACGATCCCAACTGGCGGCTCGAGGATCTCGAAGCACACCGCAAGGAGCTGCCCGCGGAAGAGAATTCCGCGCTGCATGTCCTCAGCACGAGTCGTGCCATCGGCGGCCTTGTGACGTGGAGATCCTCCCAAACATACGGGAAACTCTTTGAGAATCTTCCTCCCCAAGCGAGGCTCAACTTTCAACAGAGAAAGTACCTGAACGAGCGATTGCAGTCGCGGCAAAAGGCGTTGGCCGAAGCGCGCAAACTCAAGGACATGCCCGAAGGCCGCTACCCGCTGGCCTACTCGGTCGATTTCATCTCAACGCTCCTTCCGAATCGGTCCGATCTCTGGGTCAACTACGATCCTTTGAAGTGGGATGCAACGCTGCGCGTGGATGCGGGCGATGCCGATGGCGCGATGGAAGCGTGTCGAGCGCTCCTGAACGCATACCGCTCGGTGGGTGATGAACCGTTTCTGACGATGCAGTATGTTCGATATTTTGGTCAGTCAGCCCTGGTGGAGACTCTGGAACGGGTGCTGGCCCAGGGACAGCCTTCTGAGGGCGCCTTGAAGGAAATGCAAAGGGCGCTTGCGGGCGAGATTGCGGAGCCGACGCTGTGGTATGCCCTCCGGGGCGAGCGCGCCGGATTCCACCGCTTCATGACGGCGCAAGCGGAAGGCAAGACGTCCGCCGCCGCCGTCGCCGGAAAAGGGGCGGGCTTCGACGTGTTTGGTCTGGTGCCGGGGCACAACATTAAGGAGCACGGCAGGTTGTTGCTGCTCCTCAATGAAATGGTGGAGGCGACCAAGCTGCCGTTGCACGAACAGGAAGCCGCCTTCGCGGCTATTGATGCGCGCATTGGTGTCGTAGGCTCGTGGCAAGCGCTGCTCGTGCCGAAAGCCAGCGGAGTCGCCGGCGCCTACCGGCGCGCACAGGCTCTACTCCGTAGCGCCATGACCGCCATGGCCGCCGAACGCTATCGGCTTGCACACAAAGACTGGCCGAAAACCTTGGACGATCTCGTCGCCGCCAAACTGCTCGACGCGGTTCCTGACGATCCGTTTGTCGTTGGCCCGATCAAGCTCAAGCACCGAGCCGACGGCATCACCATTTACTCCTTCGGATTCGACCGCGTCGACAACGACGGCAACATCGATCATGAACGGAGTGAACGTGCAGTCGGCTTCGACATTGGCATTCGCCTATGGAACGTCAGCGCGCGTCGCCAGGCGCCGATGCCGACGGTAACCATGGACGCCAAAGACAAATAGTATTGGAAAGTGCTATGCCCAATTCCGCTCCGGTGCATGTCGAGAAACGCAAGCGCCGTTGGCTCATCCGCATAACCGTCGGCGTCATCCTCTTGGCCGTCTTGGCATTCGGCATCGGCGTCTTCGTAACCTTCTTGGCCGATGCCGATCTCACCGACATCTACGCAAGACTCGACCGTGAGGACCCGAACTGGCGACTGGAGGACCTCGAAGCGCATCGCAAGGAAGTGGCGGCGGAAGAGAATTCCGCTCTGCAGGTGATGGGTACGTATCGCGCCATCGCGGGGCCGGTAATCTACTGGAATCGAGCATACGACAAGATCTTTGCGCGCAGACAACCTCAAGCCCGCCTCAACGTTCAGCAAACAGATTATTTGCAAGATCGAATGCGGAAGCTGGAAAGGCCGCTGCTCGAAGCGCGCAAGCTGAAAGACATGCCGGAAGGCCGATTTCCGTTGGCTTATGCCGTCGACTATCAATCGACGCGCATTTTTCAAAGCGAACTCCGCGGGTCTTATGAACTTCTTCAATGGGATGCCGTGCTGCGCAGCGATGCCGGCGATGCCGACGGCGGCCTCGAATCATGTCGGGCTCTTCTCAACGCCGCCCGCTCCGTGAGCGATGAGCCGTTTCTGGTTTCTCAGCTGGTCCGCTATGCAGGCTATTCCATTTTGGTGGTGGACGCTTTGGAGCCTGTCCTGGCCTTGGGCCAGCCATCCGACACTGCCCTAAAGCGAATAGAAGACGCACTGGCGCGGGAGATTGCCGAACCGACCTTGCGCCACGGCTTGCGGGGCGCGCGTGCCGGCTTTCACCGCCTGATGACCACGGTCGCCGAAGGCAAGGCATCGCTGGCCGGCGCTACGGCCAAGACGACAAAGCTCAACTTGCTTAGCATTCTTCCCGGCCATTTGAAATCGGAACATGGCAGGTTGCTGGTGCTCCTTACCGAAATGGTGGACGCGGCCAGCTTGCCGTTGCATGAACAAGCAGCGGCCTTCGCCGCGCTCGAAGCACGCCTTTTGGAAAAGCCCTCTGTGCCGGCCCAGTTCGTGTTTGCGCCCAGCAGAATCGCCGACGCCCACCGACGGACTCAGGCCCACCTCCGTTGTGCTATGGTCGCAATCGCGGCCGAACGATATCGGCAAAGGTATGAACATTGGCCAAAGAGTTTGGACGACCTCGTATCCGCCAATTATCTCGACGCCGTTCCGGATGATCCGTTTGCCGCGGGGCGAATCAAGCTCAAGCGCCGAGTCGACGGCATCACGATTTACTCGGTGGGCTTTGACGGAGTCGACAATGACGGCAACATCGACCACGATCGCTCTTTTCGTGATCCCGGATTGGACCTCGGCTTTCGCTTGTGGAACATAAACGCCCGCCGCCAGGCGCCGTTGCCGACGGTGACGCTTGATGCCCAAGATCGGTAGGGAGTGAAATGTCGAATTCCGCTCCAGTTCGCCCGGTGCGGCGCAAACGGCGCTGGTTCATTCGCATCAGCGTCGCCGTCGTCCTCCTGGCCGTCCTGGCATTCGGCATCGGCGCCTTCGTCAGTTTCTTGGCCGACGCCGATCTCACCGACATCTACGCAAGACTCGACCGCGACGATCCGAACTGGCGGCTGGAGGACCTCGAAGCGCACCGCAGGGAGGTGCCGCTCGAAGACAACTCCGCCCTGCAAGCGAAAGTTGTGACTGCGGCTCTGGGCCGCCAGCGCGTTGGCTCGCAGTTTCTCATTTTCGCAAAACTCTTCGACAACTTGCCGCCGCAGGCCCAGCTCAACATCCAGCAGCTCAACTTTCTTAAAGAACGAATGCAAACGCTCAACAAAGCAGTCGTCGAAGCCAGCAAACTCAAAGACATGCCGCATGGCCGATTTCCGATCACTTACACCCCCGATTACTACTCGACCTCAATCCGGGATCAGCAGGATCTTTGGCAAGTGCTGGACCTGCTTCAATGGGATGCGGCAGTCCGTGTGCATGTCCGAGACGCTGATGGCGCCATCGATTCGTGCCGGGCGCTCTTGAACGGCAGCCGTGCCCTGGGAGACGAGCCGTTTGTGTATTCGATGTTGAACCGCTACACAGGTCACAGAATCCTCACCGAGGCGCTGGAACGCGTGTTGGCCCAGGGTCAGCCTTCTGACGCGGCACTCAAGGAATTGCAGGTATCGCTCGCGATTGAAATCAACGAGCCCACGCTTCGAAACGCACTTCGCGGACAACTCGCCGGTTACCATCACCTGATGACGTCGATTGAATCGGGCAAGACGCCGGCGAGTGTTCTGAACACGCTGGTCGTCCAGCCACCGAAGGTCAATCTGCTCGGAATGGTTCCGGGCCGCCTCAAGAAAGAGCACGGCGAAATGCTGCAGCTTCTCGTGGAAATGGTGGCCGCCGCTGAGCTGCCCTTGTACGAGCACGAAGCGGCGTTCAATGCCTTCGAGGCGAAGTTGAAACCAGATCAATCACAGTCCGCGCAAATTCTGGGCGCGCACCGTCACGTGGCCTTTACGTTCCGCCGCACCCAAGCCCAACTCCGCTGCGCCATGGTCGCCCTGGCCGCCGAACGCTACCGCGTGGCGCACAAGGATTGGCCGAAAACGCTCCACGATCTGGTGGCCGCCAAGCTGCTCGACCTGGTCCCGGGCGATCCATTTGTCGATGCGCCCTTGCGGCTCAAGCATCTTTCAGGCGGCATCGTCATCTACTCCGTCGGCGTCGACCGCATCGACAACGGCGGCTACATCGATCGCGAACAAAGCGACGCGCACGGCATCGATATCGGCTTCCGCCTGTGGAACGTCAGCGCCCGCCGGCAAGCGCCCATGCCGACGGTGACAATTGATGCGGGTGATTATCGGTAGGAAATACTCAAAT
>JACPZP010000121.1 GCA_016195405.1 Planctomycetota bacterium
GCAACCTCGACGATTTGATGGCCTCTGCCCAGAAGGATGCCGCTGACGGCACCATGGAAGGCGCCATGAGGGCGCAGGAGAAGATGCAGAAGGCCATGCGCACGTTCGAGTTGCTCTCGAAGCTGATGGAGAACCAGAGCCAGATGCAGAGCAAGGCCATCGCGGCCATGCGCTAACGTCCAAGGAGATGCCATGCCAAATCTAAACGAAGAACAAATCGTAAGCATTGCAGCTCTCGGCTTCAATTTGTATCAGCAGGGCCAGCTCGGTGAAGCCCAGACGATTTTCGAAGGGCTTACCGCGATCGATCCCACCAATTATGCCGGGTATGCCGGTCTGGGAGCGGTCGCGCTGGCCAAGCAGCCGCCGGCCTTGGATGAGGCGGTAGACTATTTGACCCAGGCGGCGGGGATTAACGACACGGACCCGACCGTACAGGCGAACCTCGGCGAAGCGCTGCTGCGGCAGGGCAAGTTCGAGGAAGCCACCAAGGCGTTCGAAAAGGCGCTCGCGCTGGACCCGAACGAGGAGGATCCGGGCGCCAATCGGGCCCGCGCCATCATCGACGGAATGGAACTGGTGGTGGCCGAGATCGAGCGGATGGCCTCGGCGAAGTAATCGCCGGGTCTCGCACTCGGAGGAGCTGAAGGCGCAGGGGGAGCCGGACGGGTTCCTCCTGCGTCTTTGCTTTTAGCCGCCGAGGGCGATAACCTGTTCGTACGGGTCTTCCGGCCCGGTCAAGATTCCAAGGACGAAAGGATGAGAAACGCAAGATGTTACCTTTGATTGGAGCAGCAGTAAGCGCCCTGGCCCCTTCGCTGGGTTCGGTGGTGGGCGGAATCGCTTCGCAGGCCCTGGGCGGGCTTCTGGGGGGCGGCGGCGGTGGCGGGCCTCTGGGCCAGATCGGCGGCCTGCTGAAGAACACGCTGGGCAAGTTGTTCGGGAAGAAGCGCAAGCATCATCACCATTGCCCCCCGAAACCCCTCCCGTTCCGGCCGCAGTGTTGCACCCACAACACCACCATCAACATCAACAATAACTTCAACGCGCCGTTGCGAGCGTTCCAGGGTCTGGGCCAGCAGCTCAGCCAGATCGGCAACACGCTCAACCAGATTCTGGGCCAGATGCGGGGCGGCGGCGGGTTCCCGGGCGGATTTCCGGGGCTGCCGAGCTTTCCTGCACCCCCGGGCGGCGGACCCTCCCTGGGCGCGCCGGGCGGTGGGGGCGGCGGTATCGGTAGCGGCGTCGGCAGCAGCATTCCGGCGCACGGGAACCTAGACCAGATGATGGACGATGCCAAGAAGTTCGCCTCGGACGGCACCATGGAAGGCGCCCTGAAAGCGCAGGAGCTGATGCAGAGGGCCATGCGCACCTTCGAGTTGCTCTCGAAGTTGATGGAGAACCAGAGCCAGATGCAGAGCAAGGCCATTGCGGCCATGCGCTAACCTCAAGGAGAATACCATGCCGAATCTGAACGAAGAACAAATCGTAAGCATCGCCGCCCTCGGCTTCAATCTGTATCAGCAGGGCCAGCTCGGGGAAGCCCAGACTATTTTCGAAGGGCTGACCGCGATCGATCCCACTAATTATACCGGGTATGCCGGACTGGGAGCGGTCGCGCTGGCCAAGGATCCGCCGGCCTTGGACGAGGCGGTGAGCCACTTGACCATGGCGGCGGGAATCAACGACTCGGACCCGACCGTGCATGCCAACCTCGGCGAAGCGCTGCTGAGGCAGGGCAAGTTCGAGGAAGCCACCCAAGCGTTCGAGAAGGCGCTGGCGTTGGATCCCAACGAGGAGGATCCGGGCGCCAATCGAGCCCGCGCCATCATCGACGGGATGGAATTGGTGGTGGCCGAGATCGAGAGAATGGGCTCGGCAGCCTAATCGTCGAGCTGGAGACGCAGGGGGGACCCAAGGGTTCTTCCTGCGTCGTCCGTGTTTCTCGCCAAGCCGCAAAGAACGCAAGGCAGAACTGTAGCGCGCACGCCGGCGTGTCATAATACCCTGATGATCGGCAGGGTCCTCCTACACTACGAGGTCGTTGGCAAACTCGGAGAGGGAGGGATGGGCGTCGTCTACAAGGCCCGCGACAAGGAGCTGGGCCGCCTGGTAGCGATTAAGGTCCTGTCCGGCGACGCCGGGCTGGACGAGAGCCGCCGCAAACGATTCCTGCAGGAAGCCCGCACCGCATCCGCCCTGAACCATCCCAACATCGTCACCATCTATGATATCGGCCACGCGGACGGATTCGATTTCATCGTCATGGAATTCGTCGAAGGCGAGGCGCTCAAGAACCGGATTGGCGGCGGCCTGCCTGCCCGGGAAGCCGCCGGTCTGGGACGCCAGATTGCAGGGGCGCTCTGCGCGGCGCACTCTACCGGCATCGTTCACCGCGACATCAAGCCCGCCAACATCCTGGTCACCCCGGCGGGAACGGTCAAGGTGCTCGATTTCGGTCTGGCCAAGCTGACCGGACACGCCTCCCTCAGCGACACGGACCCCACCCTGACGGGCGGCGGCACGGTCGATATGACCGAGCGCGGCGCGGTCCTGGGGACGGCTGCCTACATGTCCCCGGAGCAAGCCGAGGGGCGGTCCATCGATCCGAAGTCCGACGTGTTTTCCCTGGGTGTGGTGCTCTACGAGATGCTCAGTGGGCGCAAGCCCTTCCACGGCGACACCAGTCTGGCGACCATGATGGCCATCGTCCGCGATGCGGCCCCGCCGTTGACCGGAGCGCCGGATGACCTGGTCCGATTGGCCGGCCTAGCCATGCAAAAGAACCGGGATGCCCGATGCACGGCGGCGGAACTGGAGCGCGGCCTGGCGGACTACCTGGATTCACTCTCCGTGCGGCGGCATCCGGCCGGGGAATGGGTGAGGCGACCAAGGTTGGTGGCGCCCGTCTTAGCTGCTTTGCTGGCCGCTGCCGGGGCCGGCTACTGGTATCACCAGAGCGGCGCGAAGTATCGTTGGGCTCGCGACCAGGCGGCGACGGAGATCTCCCGCCTGGTCGAGCAGGGGAAGTACTTCCCGGCCTTTGATCTGGCCACCGAGGCCGAAAAACAGATTCCAAACCATCCGGGCCTGGCCAAGCTCTGGCAGGATTTCACGCAGAACGTAGAGGTCGAGACCGACCCGTCGGGCGCCGACGTCTCTTATCAGGAGCTCGGTGTCGCCAACGCGCCGTGGCGTAGTGCCGGCAAGTCCCCGCTTCACGGCTTTCGTGTCCCCTCCGGTTTCCTCCGTTGGAAGGCGGTCAAGGACGGCTTCGATCCTGCTCTCAGCTTCCCGCCTCCGATCCTGGTGCTCTCCCCGCGGGCGGAGACGCCGCGGGGAATGGTCGCGGTCTCAGCCGCGGTCGTCAATTACTCCGTTTTCGGCCTGGGGATAGTCGGACCCGTCGCGGTCAAACGCTACTACATGGATCAGTTCGAAGTCACCAACCGTCAGTTTAAGGAATTCGTCGAGAACGGCGGTTATCAGAAACGGGAGTATTGGAAGTTCCCCTTCCGCAAAGCGAACCGGACTCTGGCTTGGGAAGAGGCGATGGCGGAGTTCCGCGATTCCTCCGGACGCCCTGGACCATCAACCTGGGAGGCTGGTTCGTACCGTGGTGGGGAGGAAGAGTTTCCGGTTGGGGGAGTGAGCTGGTACGAGGCTGCTGCCTATGCCCAGTTCGCCGGCAAGCACTTGCCCACCATCTACCATTGGTACCGGTCTGGAGATCCGCGAGCCGCAGCCTACGTCGCCACGTCCGCCAACTTCAACGGAAAGGGTCCGGTCCGCGTGGGTAGCGATACGGCCGGGGTGACCGCCTTTGGAGCGTTCGACATGGCGGGGAACGTCAAGGAATGGTGCTGGAACGAAACCGATGATGGTCTCCGCTTCATCCTGGGCGGCGGTTGGAACGAGCCGCCCTACTATTTCACCAATCCGGATGCCCGGTCCCCCTTCGACCGCTCTCCGTCCAATGGCTTTCGCTGCGTCCGCTATCCGGAGCCGCCGCCGGAACTGACGCTCGCTCCCAGGGGCCGTGAATTCCGTGACTACTCCAAGGAGAAACCGGTTTCCAGCGACACTTTTCGCGTCATCCGCGGAATCTACGCCGCTGAGCGCGGCGCCCTGGACCCGAAGATGGAGTCAGCCGACAGCGGCTTTGCTGACTGGCGGGTCGAGAAAGTCTCCTACCGCGCGGCTTACGGAAACCAACGGGTACCGGCGTACTTGTTCCTTCCCAAGAAAGCCTCGCCGCCCTTTCAGACGGTGGTCTACTTCCCGGGTGGCGGCGCAGTGAACACCTTGACCAGCAAGATCCTGGAAGTGAACCGGTTCGACTTCATCATCCGCAGCGGGCGCGCGGTGCTCTACCCGGTCTATTCGGGCACCTATGAGCGCCGGAATCCCGCCGGATTCGACTATTATCGCCCCCTGCGTCCCATTCTTGTGCAACAGTTTCAGGACCTGGTTCGCTCCGTCGACTACCTGGAAAGCCGGCCGGATATCGACCCGAAACGGCTGGCTTATGGAGGAGTGAGCATGGGTGCGCGGCTGGCCCCGATGATGCTGTCGATGGAGAATCGCTTTCAAGCCGCGGTCCTGTTTGACGGCGGATTCCATCTGACGTCGAAGCCGACCGAAGTCGATGAAAGTACCTTCGCACCCTACGCGAAGACACCAGTCCTCATGATCAACGGCCGTTACGACTACACGTTTCCGTTCGAAGCGTCGCAGAAGCCTTTTTTCCGGTGGCTCGGCACACCGCCGGAACACAAACGTCACGTGGTGCTGGAAACTTCGCACGACGTGATGAACCGCCGCAGCGAAGCCGTGCGCGCGGCGCTGGACTGGCTCGATAAGTACCTGGGTCCAGTGGGGCATTGAGGGTCTGGACTGCTCTCTGCGACGAGACTCTGGTGAGCGCGGAAGGAATCGAACCTTCAACCTAGTGATTAAGAGTCACCGGTTGCGATGGGTTGCGACAGATGACTCAAAAAACAAGGGTTATGCCTGTTGTGGCGTGCTCTCGGCTGCTACCGCGTATGACCTTCTTCCACAGGGAGTCTCTACAGTTTCCACTACAGTCCGGTTGGACGCACGCTTCAGCAGGGTACGCCATTAACGCGCTATACGCGCTTGAGTGCTGCAAGGGCGTGTGCCAGCGTGATATGATGACGGGCATTCTCAAACGGGGACCGCTTGACCATGTCTACGGCGCGCCCATATGACACATCGAGAAACTTTCGGACTTCCTGCCACCGCAGCCGCTCTCTTGGTGACGGTGGTGCTCGCTTTGCCACAGCCGCTCTCGGGCGAAACCTACACTGCGGAATACTTGGCAAGCTTCGCGGCGCCGTATCCCCTCGATGGCCGGACCTTTACTTGGGCCTCCGGGATCAACGATCGAGGACAAGTGGTCGGCACGGCGAGCACGACCACCGGCACGGCTGCCTTCTTGTGGGAGATGTCGTCGGGGATGCGAAACTTGGGCACCCTCTCCGGGAACAACTCGGCTTTTGCATTTGGCATCAGCGATCCCGGCAGTGTCGTAGGAACCTCTTACAACCTCATCACTGGACCAGAGACCGCTTTCCTCTGGGATGCCGGCGGCATCCGAAGCTTGGGAGTACTTCCGGGATACAGCAACAGCACTGCATGGGCCGTCAATAACCGCGGCCAGGTAGTCGGATCATTATCGTCCAGTGTGCCAGGCGGGCACCGAGCGGTGCTGTGGGACCCGGTTACCGGCATGCGGAACCTGGGGACGCTTGCGGGCACCAACGAAAGTCAGGCACTCGGCATCAACAATCTTGGGCAGGTTGTTGGGGTTTCGTACATCGCAGGTGGTGGACCATTCCGGGCATTCATCTGGGACGAGATAAATGGCATGCGGGATCTCGGGACGCTTGCGGGGGGCAGGTTCAGTTGGGCATACGGCATCAACGATCTGGGCCAAGTGATCGGCTACTCTGACGACCTCAGTGGATATCGTTTCGCGTTCTCGTGGGACTCGACTCTTGGGATGAGGAGCCTCGGAACTCTTCCCGGCTACCTGGAAAGTCAGGCGCGCGGGATTAACAACGCTGGTCAAGTGGTGGGATTCGCCTTCAGCGGCGCGGGTGGGCAGCAAGCATTCGTCTGGGACGCGACAAATGGAATGCAGGACTTGGGAACGCTGGTGGGATCAAGTGTCGCGACAGACATCAACAATTTAGGGCAGATTGTTGGATACGATAGCGCGAACCGGTCTTTCCTGCTTACGCCGATTCCCGAACCATCTGTATGGGCGCTCTTGGCGACCGCTCTCGCTGCGATAAGGTTTCGAGTTCGGACACGATCAGTGACCGACTACCGCCATTAGCTGTGCTATTCTTCACCGAGGCCGCCTAGGTCCGGCGTCATGAACCGGACTGAAGGCTGGGAACCCTACCCAGGGGCGGCTACTCCAAAGGGGGATCGCAGAGGGAGCGGTTCGATGCCAATTTCGACCCCGACCCTGCCTGACGCGTCAAAAGCGCGAATTCGGGCTGCACGAGCAAGGGCTAAGGGAGAACTGATAGCTGACCTCACGTCGTACTGGCTTGCGGTATCGCAGAGCCGAGAGAGTCGCATCTATTCCGCGATTCGCGATCTCGAAAGGCCCTTTTGCGCCTACGCTGAACGCGTCTTCGACGCGCTGGCTACGGAGTACATCGCCTGCTTCACCAAGAAGAAAGAGTACGCGACTCTTGTTCGATATGAGCTACCCCCTAGCGTGGCAAATGAGATTGTGCCTCCAATCCCGACCCGTTACCGGAAGCGGAGGGCCAGCAGATCGGAGAAGCCCGAAGCAAGTGGTACCTGGGAAACTGCGATAGGCGAATCCTGGACCGCTGCTCGATGGAACATGAGCGGACTGTCTTTGTTATGCAAAATTGAAGAATGCCCGCTTCAGTTCGCTCTTCGAAACAACTTGTTCCACCACCATCATGTCAGGAATGTGATCCTGGAGTGCCTGGGCCATCGACGGCAAGAATTTACGGCCCGGTGGGAAGAGAGGCAAATCGCGGAGGCGCCAAAAAACCGGGTCTCTGCTTGTCGGGAAGCCGAGTCAGACCAGAGGCCGAGTTTGAACTCGACCTCAGCGACGAAGGCAGACGAAGCGGCGGCACCAAGACCTGGAACACGAGAAGCCGAACGCCCACAGGCGGTGCCGGAGAAGCCGCAAGCCGTCCGGCTTGAGAGCGTCGATCCGTGGAAGCGCCGTGGCAGGAAGCCCGATCGCGCCGAAATCGCCAAGATGGATCGGATTCTGTCGCCCTATCTCCCTGACCGGTGGAAGGACTCAGAAGCCAAGGACGAGATTTGCAAGGCCTTCGACAAAAGCGGAGTTCGAACGCCGAGCAGCAGTGGTTGGAAGAGCGAGTCCAAGAAATACATCTGGCGTGACACCTTGCTGGCTAGGCCTGAGCTGGTGACCAAGGCTCTTTATCATCGAGTCAAGATGGTCTCCAAGTGGCGCTGCTCGTAGAGCATCAAACCCGGACAATTCTGGCTGTCCTGGGCAATTCTGGATGCTCTGCGCCTTACTTCGAATATTCGGTTTGATGTCAGTTACATAGCGCGCTCCGAGAAGAACATGCTTGCCCTAGGTTTCGTGTTCGCCTCAGAATCGGGGCATGGGCAATGAAACTGATAGGTATCTCAATAAGCGCGAAGCCGCTGCGCTCCTTGGAGTCTCGGTCGCATGGCTGAACCGGCGAATCGTGCGCCGTGAGCCTCAGCACCCGCGTAAGTTCGGCGCACTGCGCCGCTATAGCTATGCCGAGTTGCGCGAATGGGCGGACCAGCAAAGGCCAGAGGTAAAACGTTGACGAGTTTGCGCAATGGGATGAACCTACTCGCCAGGTGGTCTGCGGTGGACGTCTTCGCGCTGGACGCCATGGCTCGCTACACAACGGGCGGGCGCAATGAATGAGTCGGACATGATGGTGGCGGCGTGCTGGTACGCTTCGCACGGTCTTCCAGTGTTCCCCCTGAAGCCGCGCGCGAAGGAACCCCTGACCCCGCATGGCTTCAAGGATGCCACCACGGACCAGGTCCGCATAGCGGCGTGGTGGCAGGAATGGCCAGACGCCAATATCGGAATTCCGACTGGCACAGCAACCGGACTCTTGGCGGTCGATGTTGATCCACGTAACGGTGGCGATGATTCGCTTGAACAACTTCTGCTGAAGCATGGCCGGTTACCCGATACGGCGGAACAGATGACGGGCGCGCGTGGGCGACACATCCTGTTCCGGCATCCCGGCTTCCCCGTGCCGAAGGCGCTGGCTCCTGGAATCGACTTGAAGGGGGACGGCGGATATATCGTGGTAGCTCCATCAGTCCACCCGAACGGAAACTCGTATCGCTGGGACGGCATCGCGGGCGCCAAGGCTCTCTTGAACCCTGCTCCTGCGCCGAGCTGGCTGGTGGAGTTGATCCAAGCGCAGCACAATGGCGCCCGTGCGGTACCGGCGGCAGACGGCAAGGAGAAGTGGGCGACTGGGGAGCGGAACAATTGCCTCACTTCGCTCGCCGGAACCATGCGGTGGCGCGGGATGGCGCGGGAAGCCATTGAAGCCGCGCTGCTTGCCGAGAACCGGCGGCGCTGTGACCCGCCGTTGTCAGAAACCGAAGTATGCGGCATCGCCGAGAGCGTGGCATCCTATAAACCCGCCGAAGAAAGGAACCAGCCCGCGCGCGGTGATGACGCTACTCGGAGTAATTGGCCGGACGAACTTAAACCCGAAGCGTTTCACGGCGTGGCCGGCGAGGTGATCCGAGCCATCGAACCACACTCAGAAGCGGACCCGGCGGCACTGCTGATTCAATTCTTGGTCGGCTTCGGGAACGTGATC
>JACPZP010000107.1 GCA_016195405.1 Planctomycetota bacterium
CGACGGCGCCGCGTCGATCGAGGTGCGCGTGCCGTTCCTGCAAGTTCGGCAAGGCATCTCCAGCAGCATCGACCCGCAGAAGCTTCAAGGGCTCGGACTGGGGAACTTGCCCGCGAATGCCGCCATCACCGACCCGGCGAACAGCCTCGGTGATTCCTTCGTCGGCGACATGACCTTGGTCGGCAAATACGCGATCCTGGACAATCGCGACAACGGCAACCTAATCAGCGTCGGCCTGGCCCTCACCGTCCCCACCGGCCAGTCGGTCACGGTCGGAGGCCCCGCGCAACTCTTAGCGCCGCCGACGCTGCCGTTCGCCGCGCCGGTCGGCCCCCTGGTTCCCGTCTTTCCCGGCAACCAGAACTTCCGCGACGTTCTCTTTCAGCCATTCGTGGGCTACATCTACAACATCGACCGCTTTTACCTTCACGGCTTCGAGTCCGTCGTCCTGCCGACCGACTCCCGCGACGCGACCATTCTGTTCAGCGACTTCGGCGTCGGTTACAATCTCTTGCAACGACCGGAAGGCTTGATCCGCGGCATCACGCCGACGATCGAGGGCCATCTCACCAACGGCCTCAATCACAACAACGGCGACGGCGGCGCCACCATCGCCGACGTTTTCAGCATCAATGCCGGCGTCCACATCCAGCTCGGCGCCCGCTCGATCCTCTCCTTCGGCGTTTCCACGCCGCTGACCGGACCGCGGCCATATCGCATTGAGAGCATGGTGCTGTTCAACTACGTGTTCTAAGTGCGAGTTGATCCGCTTATTAATAATTCGCAAGCATGACGGTGCGCCAGAGGCGCCGTAAGTGCGCGCTAAGTCGCGTTTTTATGCGCCAAAATGACATCTCGTTGACAGAATTCGGCCTTTGGCGCGCGTTAACGTGCGTCTCAAAGTGATAGCGCGCGCGGGCAATTGCGACGGACCTGGGTTGCCGTTCATCATCTCAAGCTGTTTAACCGGCGGCGCAGGGATTCATCATTGTCTCACGTTGCGCCACACGCAAAGATTCAGGCGGTGAGAAATCCAAGAAACGCTGCGAGCGCTGCGCAACTCAAGAAATCCAGGCAACGATGCGCAACGCATGAGATCCATGCGACGATGGATAGGTGGCCGCAACCGTTCTTTTCATGTCGCGCACACGCACGACGTCGTGAAAGGAATTTCCGCCGGTGAAAAGCATGAATGGAAATTGGCGAAATCGCCGTAAGCCGTTGGCGGGATGGAGGCAAATGCCTTTCATTTCACGAAGGCCGCGACGTCGTGAAATGAATTGGCAGTGATGAAATGAATTTGCAGTGATGGAACCGAACCCGCTTCCGCCCTAAACCCAAAAAGCAACCCGCCCTATTTCTAAATCCTGGAAAAGACTCCCGACCCCTTTGTGCGCCCGTCCGGTGAAATAGCCCTTGCTGTGCGCAGTTTTTGAACATTGGAAATACGGGTTCCTCTTCTCTGTTCGCAGAAGCCTATGCCGGGGATCGATTTCCGCTCGCTACGATCGATGGTTTCCATTTTTGAGGTTCTGGCCTTGCTGGAATTGCGACTCGATCTATGGGCAGCGGCCGTCGACAAGCCCCTTTTTGAGGCGGCCCTGGAGCTTTGTGAGCGTCTCCAGCGCGAAGTCCCCTGGTTGAAACCTCGAACAGAGAAGAGGAACCCGTAAACCGAAAACCTCAAAGTTACCCACAGATTCTTGCGAAGGCCCAAACAAAAAGCTCCTAAGGTGAGAAACGGCAAGAGAAAAGATTTGCGTTCGCTGCGTCGCCTTTTTTCCGCTTCGACGCTCGGCGCCGCTACGACGGTATCACGTACTGCAGCCATTTCTTCATCCGGATCACGACCTTCGTAATGATGTGAACCGGCTTGATTTCGGTTGTATAAATTGCCACCGTTCCCCCCGCGCCGAGGGGAAGCTGTGGAACGGCACTATCGCCCTTCAAGCGGATTTTGACGGCGAAGAGACCTTGTGAGCCGACCTTGGAGGCTTCGGGAATCTGGCCGCTCGGGGCAAACTGTCCCTCGCCGGTCGCTGGGATCACTTCCTCGACTTCGGCATTGAAGAGCCGGCCGGGGAAAGGGTCCAGGATTAGTTCCACCGGATCGCCTGGGCGGACATTCACGAGGTAGTTCTGGGGGAACGAAGCCGCGATAAATGTTTGCGAGGTGTTAACGAACGTTCCAGCCGCAGCCATCGGCATGGGCACCAGCATGGTCCCTTCTTGAACCTGCCAGTTCACCACGTATCCGTCAGCCGGAGCGTACATCCGGCACTGCGTGAGGTTGAAGAGCGCATCATCCAGTTGCGCCTGAACGGCCGGCACGTTGCTCTCGGCCACTTGCAGGGCAAACGTAGCCTGCCGCGCCGCCGCTTCAGCCTGTTGCTGCGAATCCCGGGCAACGTTCAACCCAGCCAGGGACTGGTTTTCAGCGGCCACGGCTTCGCCGACGGCGGCTTCTGCTTGCTTCAGGGTAGCGTCGGCGGCTTCCCGATTTTGCACGGCCTTGGTCAGTTGGATATCGCTGACCGCTCCCGGGTCCATCTTTTTTACGCTCAGAACAATCTTTTCTTCCGTCTTCGCCAGCTGGTCCAGGGCGGTTGCCTTTAAGACACCAGCCTTGGCATTGGACACCGCGGCCGTTGCCTGGTCGACGGCGGCCTTTGCCTGGGTGACACTGGACTTGCTCTTCTGGACGTTGGCTTGGGCGACTTCCAGCGCCGCGCCGGCTTGCTTGACATTGTCTTTGGCTGCTTGAAGCTTTGCCGTCAATTCGTTCACCGTGTACTGATAGGGGGCTGGGTTGATCTCCAGGAGCAGATCGCCCTTCTTAACCGGGGTTAACGGCTTGGCATGCACCTTCAGGACTTGTCCCTTTACATAGGGCACGAGCTGCACCACATATTGTGAAGTCACCACGCGGCTGGAGAGGGGCGCCCCGAGGGTCCAGGCGACGACGATGCCGCCGATGGTCAATATGCCGACGAGCACAACCATGGCGATCGGGAAAGGCCGCGGCTTTACGAATTTCAGCTTGAAGAGCACCAGCACGATACTGGTGTAAATAATGAGCATTACCGCAATCATGACTGGACCCCCTTCGTGCCGGCGAGGCGTTGCAAAGCGGCTTCCATCGAGTTGACTTGCGCCTGAAGCCGAACGAGCTGCGCATTGGCATCAAGACCGGGCGACGACGGCGGTTCGTGGCTGGACCCCGCGCCGATCGGGGCGGCTGAACGAGGCGTCAGAAAAGCCCAAATAAGCGCGAGTGGCCAAAGGAAGCCAAGCGTGGCGATGCCGAGCCAGCTGGCGACGTTGATGGCGGCGGCCTGCGGGTGACCCCATTGGCGCGCCAATTTACCCGGCAGCGATCCCATAAAGACCACGATGACCACGACCGCGGTGATGAGCGCGCCGAACACGATAAAGGCGATGATGTCAAAAACGTCGATCATAGGTGTCCCGCCTTCTGATTTAACGTCAGTTGATCTTTAAGAGTGTATCGTACCGAGTGGTCGGTTACGGCTGGCGCACCTGGCCCGTGCGTGGCGTCTTCACCGGGGCCGCGACGCCGTAGAAGACGGTTGACGTTTGTGTTTTTCGGCCTGCGCGATAAGATCCAGAAAGCAATCCTATCCTTATGGGGTATCTCATGGTGGCTCGTGGTCGTGTGAAAAATGGCGTAGTGGTCTTAGACAACGGCGTGCGCTTGCCTGAGGGACAAGAGGTCGCCGTGCTAGCGCCCGGCACGGCGCCGGCCCCCATGCCGACGGAAGGCCGGCCGCACAGCGTCATGGATATTCCGACCGTCAGTGTTGGCGCCGTGCTGCGGCCGCTGACTTCCGATGACGACCTCCTCGGCGAGATGTTGGAAAGTCGGCCATGATCCATGGGCTCCACCAGTTTCTCGCCTGGTTGCAACAGTTCTTCTTGGGCCGCAAGCGACTGCTGGACACGTTCCTCGCCGCCACCTACCACCAGGCCGGCATCCAGTCGCTCCTGCCGACAAACCCGGGGGACTTCGCCGTGTTTGGTGTTTTCACTTGCGTCAGCCCCAAACCAACCACCCCTGCTCCGTGAAGCCGCCGATCTATTTAGAGCGGTGAACGGCAGCTTACGGCTGCCGCACCTTGCCCATCCGTGGTGTCTTCACCGGGGCCGCGACTCCGTAGATGACGGTGAGGCCCGACCCTCCGGCCCAGGTCGAGGTGGGGTAGGCCGGCTTTTCGGCGGTCGCTGCTTCGGGAGAATTCCAGTTGTTCGCTGCCCAGACGTTGCCGGCCGGGTCGATCGACACGTCGGTGAGCATCTGGATGCTGCCGCCCGTGAACACGTGGATGACATCGCCGGTCTTGGTGCCCGCGGGATGGGCCTTGGGCTCGGCCCCGGCCATTAGAGCCACACTACGGGCACGAGGCGAAAGGTTGCCGATCCAGACGTCGTCATTGCCGTCAATGTTCAAGCCCCACGGTACATCGATCGCCCCACCGCCGGTGAAGCCTTTCGGCGCGGGTTGGGCGCCGTCGGGGCTGATCATGTTGATCACGCCGGTAGCTTTCGGGTACTTCAGCATCGCTTCGCTGAGGATCCGAAACTGCTCCATGATGGTCGCGCCGTCGGGAACCTTCGGTACGGGGAAGTCCAGGGACATATTGCTTGCCACCCAGACATTAGACTTTGAGTCCATCGCGAGGGCGCGGACGCTGATCCCGGCCCGGAAGGTCTCCACCTTGGAGGGATCGTCGGCCGGGAACCGCACAAGGGTGTCGGACTGGGAGTTGCTGACCCAGACGCGATTCTGCCCATCAATGACGATGTCGAAGGGGGACTTCAGCCCCTTGACTTGCACAAGTCGTCCGTCCTTCACCCGTCCGCCGGGGAAATGCACCAACTGGTTCTTCGAGCCATCCGCGATCCAGACGTCACCGTTCGCCGCGACGCCGACGCCCATCAGCTGGCCGAGTTGGCCGGCGACGGGGATGTCGGTCTCCTTGCCGACCGGACGGCCGTCGAAATCCATCACCAGGATCGAACCATTGAAGCTCGTGACCCAGACTTTGTCCTGCGTCACGGCGGTGCCCCAGCCGACGCCATCCAAGCCCATGCCGCGGAAGCCGATGATGGCCGGCGAGAGCGCGGTCCCGTTCGGGGAGAACTTGATCACGCCGCCGCCGATGTTCTTGTTGACGCCGGACTGCGAGCCCGGCATCCAGTTCTGGCCGCTCCAGAGGTTGCCGTCCGCATCGAACATGAATCGTCCATTGGCGAACATCCCGCCGCCGGCGAAGCAAAGACTGAGGGCGAAATCCGGCGGAGTGTAGGCGAGATACGGCGCGAACGGGGCCTTGCGGCGGGCGCCATCCTTCGGTTGCGGATAGGCTTCGTCGAAGAGCGCGTAGAGCGTCTTCGGGTTTGCCCACGGCGTACGGGCGATGCCGGCCATTGCCTCCAGCGTGTTTTTGGGCGTCGCTCCACCGGGCGGGGTTGAGGCTTTGAGGAAGCGGGCGCGCCAAGCGTCATCGGCCACGGTGGCGAACGCGCTGACGAGTGAGCCGAGCGTGTTCAAGTTCGCGAGCGTCGTGGTCTGGGTGCTGTTGATGGGATCCACAATTACTTTGCCCCACCCGCCGCTCTCGAGATCCACGAAATTCGGAACGTTCCCGGCTGCGATCCGAAGTCCGAGCGGCTTCCCCGAGATCACTTC
>JACPZP010000122.1 GCA_016195405.1 Planctomycetota bacterium
ATCACGGTGTTTCCAACGCCGTCGTGCCAAACGCAGGGCCTGAAATCGTCGCCATTCTCGCCAATCGTGAAAATGTCGTCGAGTCATCCTCCTATTCTAGCGGCGACAAAACTTTACTTTTGAGTGCAGCTGTCAGTAGATGTGTAGATTACCGTCGCCGGCAAGGGGTGGAATCCCACAAACCAGAGTCTTCCTTGCTCGTGTAGCGCAATGTCGCGCGTGGTGGTGTTAATGACAAGCGCCTCGCCTTGGTACACACCGTCCTGTTTACCAGAGGGTCGGTAGGCGTGCGCCACAAAGTACGCGCCATCCCTAGAGAGTTGCAAGTCCTCCAAGTAGGCGATGCGAGAGCCTGCAGTCTCGTGGTTCAGATCAACCTCGATCAAGCTCTCCTCGCCGGCAACGAAATCCATCCAGCGGATCTTGTTTCCCGTCGCCCCGATCGAGTAACGACCGTCTGCGGAGAATTGGAAGTCTTTCAATACCTCGTTTGCGTCAGAGAACTCTGTGACGATCTTGCCACGCCCAAGTTCAAGAGCCATAGTAGGCCCCATATGAGTCCGAACTTGTACGCGGTTCTGGGAGAGATTCCAAAAGACCTTACTAACTAAAAGTGCGCTGCCGTTTTGTTTAAATTCGATCCGCCAGCGCGCTTCTGGTGGCAACAGATGAAATAGGATCCAGCCGAGCGTCATTAGCGACGCTACAAGAACCAGCCAGCGCCACCGGCGGAGAATTAGCCTCATGAAGCGCTCGCACTTATATGCCCGCATATCGTATGCGTGATCGGTCGCATCTCCAATGATTCTCGCCTTCCGAGGCCGACAAGAAAAGGCTTCTTCAGAAAAAGCCGACGTCTATTGACGCTTTTCGGATACACGAACCTGCCCGCCGTTCTTCGTGTCTTCTCCCCGCCTATCGGCAATTCTGTGGTTCTGGGCGCCCTGGTTTCGCTCGGTGTGGAGAAAAGATCGCAAAAGCGATTGGGCGCACAAGCCACCGACCCTTGCGGTTGCTCGTCGCAACCGGGGAGTTTCATGTCATGACCAAAGTTCACGTCAACGTCGGCACAATCGGACACATTGACCACGGCAAGACCACGCTGACCGCCGCTATCCTTGCGGTTCAGGCTCAGAAGGGTTTGGCGAAGGCCAAGACCTACCAGAACATCGCCAAGGGCGGGACCGTGCGCGATACCAACAAAACGGTCACCATCATCACAAGCCACGTCGAATATGAGACGGCGACGCGGCACTATGCCCACATCGACTGTCCCGGCCATGCCGATTACATCAAGAACATGATCACCGGGGCGGCCCAGATGGACGGCGCCATTCTCTTGCTCTCGGCGGTCGACGGCCCGATGCCGCAAACGCGGGAGCATATCCTTCTGGCCCGGCAGGTCGGCGTGCCGGAGTTGGTGGTCTTCCTCAATAAATGCGACCTCGTGGACGACCCGGAATTGATCGATCTGGTCGAGTTGGAGACCCGCGAACTGCTGACGAAGTACGGCTTCGACGGCGAGAAGATCCCGTTCATTCGCGGCAACGCCAAGGGCGCGCTGGACCATCCGGCCGACCCCGCGTTCAATCGCTCGATCGTTGAGTTGTTGGCAGCGCTCGATGCGTTCATCCCGGCGCCCGTGCGGGACATCGACAGGCCGTTCCTCATGCCCATCGAAGGCGTTCACACCATCGAGGGCCGGGGATCAGTGGCGACCGGCAAGGTCGAGCAAGGCGCGATCGCGGTGGGTCAAAAGGTCGAAATCCTCGGCTTGGTCGACATTCTCGAAAGCGTTTGCACCAGCGTCGAGGCGTTTAATCGACCTCTCGAAAGAGGAGAAGCCGGCCAGAATGTCGGGCTGCTCTTGCGCGGCATCAAGGCCGACCAGATTCGCCGCGGCCAAGTGATCGCCGCCCCGCGCTCGATCCGCCCCAGGCTGAAATTCAAAGGTGAAGTTTACGTCCTGAGCAAGGAGGAAGGCGGCCGGCACACGCCGTTCTTCAGCGGCTACCAACCGCAGTTCTTCTTCCGGACTGCGAACGTCACCGGCGAAGTTCAACTGCCCGACGGCATCGAAATGGTCATGCCCGGCGACAACGCGGCGGTGACCGTCAACCTGGACAAGCCGGTGGCGCTGGAAATCGGCAGCCACTTCGCCGTCCGGGAAGGCGGTCGGACTGTGGGCTCGGGCGTGATCACCGAGGTTGTGGAGTAATCCTAGTGGGGATGGAGCGATCCATCCCCAAATAATCTACGGCGATTTCGCTTGCCGCTCGAGGTGGTAGAGCCCCGCACCTTCGTGCATGACGCCCCAAGGATTGCCAAAGTTGCCTTGAACCGACCAGCGCGGCTGTGGCGGTAGGCAGACAGAAAGTCCCCAGCCAAAGAACGCCAGGAACACGGCAAACGCGAGCCAGCGCCAACAACGAAAAAGCGCACTCATTTCTCGCTCCAAGCAGCGATCGAATCCGCATTTATGGCTTATGGAATTCAGGAGGCTGGATTCGTTGCATGAACGCAACATTCGTTTCAGGAGGTGGCTGTGTGTCTCGAAATAGATGAATCACGTCGCTTTCGCCCCGCGTACGCTGGACGTATCCGGGCACTCCGGGCATCAAACATTGGGTTCGCAATGCGCTGGAATTCCTTTCTCATCGTTTTCTCACTTGTTATCGCATAGTTTCTGCGCGAAAATCGTCACCTGATGATTGGGAAATGCATCTCCGAATTCGTTGTCGATAACCCTAGGAAACCGCCATGAACCAGCTACCCTTCCGGCCCGTTTGGCTTCACGGATTTTTCGTGGCTTGCTTGTGCCTGGCTTTGCCGGCTTGGTCGCAGGAGAGCCAAGGCGATCCGAAGCAAGGCGAGAAAGAGAAGCAAGGTGACAAGCAGGGCGAGAAGCAGGAGCCGAAAAAGAAGGGCCAGCCCGCGTGGTCGCCGGCCGACATTCCCAGCGAGTGGACCAAAACGCTGACTTGGCGCTCGATCGGCCCGGCCAATATGGGCGGGCGGATCACCGCGCTGGCGGTCTATGAAGCCGATCCGAGCATCTACTACGTCGCCACCGCGTCAGGCGGCTTGCTCAAGACGACCAACAATGGCACGACTTTCCAGCATCAATTCGATCACGAAGCCACGGTCTCCATCGGCGATGTCTGCGTGGCCCCGTCCAATCCGGACATCGTTTGGGTTGGCACCGGCGAGAACAACCCGCGCAACTCAGTCTCCTTCGGCGACGGCGTCTACAAGTCGATTGACGGCGGCAAAAGCTGGCAGAACATGGGCCTCAAGCAGACCTACCAAATCGGCAAGATCCTCATTCATCCCAAGAACCCGGACATTGTTTACGTCGGCGCTCTCGGCCGGCTGTATGGTCCCGGCAGCGAGCGCGGCCTTTTCAAGACGGCCGACGGCGGCAAGACCTGGAGCAAGATCTTCTACCTCAACGACCGCACCGGCATCATCGATATGCGCCTGCACCCGACCGAGCCCGACACGTTGCTCGTGGCCGCCTGGGAACGGCAGCGCGACGGGTTCGACTCATTCCTCAATGACAGCGCCCCATCCGGCTACGACAACTACGACCCGTCTCAGAAATGGGGTTCCGACGCGGGCATCTACAAGAGCATCGACGGCGGCAACAGCTTCAAGAAAATCACGAAGGGCCTGCCTACCAACAAGCTTGGCCGCATCGGTCTTGATTACTGCCTCAAAAACCCCAATATCGTTTACGCCATCGTCGACTGCGAGAAGATCGGCATGGGAACGCCGCCGAAGCGGAAGATCATCGCCGCCACCCCTGGCCTGTTCGGGGAGAATGCCGAAGGCGGCGTCCGCGTCACCGTGGTTCAGGACGGCGGCCCCGCTTTCAAGGCCGGCATCGAAGTGGACGATGTCATCACCGCAATCGACAAGAAGGAGATCAAGACATTCACCGACGTTATGGAAGACCTTCAAGAGCGCAGCGCCGGCGACAAGGTCACCGTGGCCGTGCGCCGTGAGAAGGAAACGAAAACGTTCGAAGTGACGCTGGCGGAAAGGCCGCAGCCCAAAGGCGAATTGGGCGCGCCCCCAGGCGCCAAGAAGGACCGCCCGTATCATGCCAATCTCGGTGGACAAGCCCACAACAAGCAAGACGACCAGGGGCCCGACAGCCACGAATACGGCGGCGTCTACAAATCCACCGACGGCGGCGAGTCGTGGACGCGCGTCAACAGCGTCAATCCCCGGCCCATGTACTTCAGCCAAATCCGTGTCGATCCGAGCAATGAAAACAACGTATATGTGCTGGGCGTCAATTACTTCAAGTCGGAAGACGGCGGCAAGACCTTCAAGATGGGCGGCGGCGTCCATGCCGATCACCATGCCTTATGGATTGACCCTCGCGACGGCCGGCACATGATTATCGGCACCGACGGCGGCTTTTACGCCACCCATGATCGCATGGCCACCTGGGACCATCACAATCACCTAGCCCTGGGCCAGTTCTATCACGTCGCCTTGTGCAATAAGAAGCCCTTCTACGTCTATGGCGGTTTGCAGGACAACGGCTCCTGGGGCGGACCGAGTCATGGTCTCAAGGGCGGCGTCGGCCCGATCAACGAGGACTGGATCTCCATCAGCGGCGGCGACGGCTTCGTTTGCCGTGTCGATCCGCACGACCCCGACCTCGTCTATTACGAAAGCCAAAACGGCGCCATGGGCCGGCGAAACTTGCGCACCGGCGAGACCGCTCGGATTCGCCCCGCCGACGAAAAGGGCGGCGGCATAGGCGGCGTAAGAACCACGAAAAAAGGCGCTGAAGAAGGTGCCGAGAAGAGCGAGGAGAAAGGCGACCTCAAAGGTGGCGAGAAAGGCGGTGAGAAAGGCGGTGAGAAAGGCAGTGAGAAAGAAAAAACCGTCAAGCATCGCTTCAACTGGAACACACCCTTCATCCTTTCGAATCACAATCCCAAGATCTTCTACTGTGCCGGCGAATTTGTTTGGCGCTCGCTCGATCGCGGCAACGACCTGCGCCTCATCTCACCGGAGATCACGCTCACCAAACGCGGCAGCGCCACCGCGCTCTCCGAATCACCCAAGAATCCCGACGTTCTCTGGGTCGGCACGGACGACGGCGCCCTGTGGATGACCCGCGACGGCGGCAAGCAATGGACCAATCTCACGAGCAAGGTCGGCCTGCCCGCGCCGCTTTGGGTCGCCACGATCGAGGCCTCGCGCTTTGCAGAAGGCCGCTGCTACGTCGCTTTCGACGGCCATCGCTCCGACCTCGACGATCCATTCGTTTTCGTGACCGAAGACTTCGGCGAGACGTGGAAGCCGATTCGCGCCAATCTCCCGGTTGGCTCGTCGCGCTGCCTGCGTGAGGATGTGAAAAATCCGAACCTCCTCTTCGTCGGCACCGAGTTCGCCGTCTTCGCCACGCTCAATCGCGGCGAATCGTGGACCCGCCTCAACAACAACCTGCCGACCGTGGCCGTCCACGAGATCGCCATCCATCCCACGGCCGGAGAGATCGTGGCAGCCACGCATGGCCGCAGCCTTTGGATTCTCGATGTCAGCGCCCTGAGGCAAGTGACCGGCACGGCAGTCGCGGAAGCGGCCCATCTGTACCAGCCTCAGTCGGCGGTCCGTTGGCGGCAACAACCATCCATGGGCAAAACCACGCGTCGTTTCGTGGGCGTCAACCTGCCGCGGGGAGCGCCAATCTATTATTCGCTCACCGCCCCTGCGGAAAATGTCAGCCTCAAGATCGTGGACATTAGCGGCAAAGTGCTGCGTGAGTTGAAGGGGCCGAAAACCCCTGGCCTTCACAAGGTGAGCTGGGACATGGCCGCGAATGCACCCCAAGGCGGTAAAGGCAAGGACTTCGCCGGCGGCACGGGTGGCGGATTCGGCGCCAAGGGCGGCGGCAAAGGTGGCGGCGGCAAGGGAGCCGCCGGCGCTGCCGGCGCCGGTTTCGGCGGTCCGGGCGGATTTGCTCCAGTCGCGTTGGTGCAACCCGGCGAATTCCGCGTCGTCCTCACCGTGGATGGCCGTGAACTAGCCACGACTCTACGCGTGGAGGCCGATCCGCTGGCGCCCGCTACACGGGATGCAGAAGTCGATGACAATTGAAATGTGAGAGTCGATCCGTGAGAACTCCAAGGTGATCCAGTTGCCGCCTAAGTTCGTGAGACCGCGGCGAAGTCGGAAGCCTTGCGCCGCTCGGTCGCACGGTGTCTTTTGCGCGCCCGCTTCGCAGCCTCAATTCCGTTGAACCGGGTGTGACCACATCTTAATAGGCCAGCTCAATACGCTCGCCCGCCTAACTCACGGAGTTTCGCCATGCAATGTTTGGCCCGTTGGATTCTCCCTCTATTCGTCCTTCCGCTGGGGCTTTCGGTCTGCGCAAACCAAGCGCGCGCCCAATGCACGAAGGAGAGCCAATCGCAAACGAGCACTTCGACCAGCCCTTCGGGCACCTCGTCAAGCTCCGCTTCAGGCACTGCTAGCCAAACGGGCACGTCGACCGCATCGCAAGACTGGCGGCTTTGCAACAGAACACTGTGCAACAGAACAATGCCCTGCTGGCCGCTCTCTTGAGGAACGGCCAACGGACGGCTTCCCAGGTCCAGGCACTGCGCCAACAACAGATCACCGCGCTGGGAAACCAGCAGAGCGCGCTAATTCGGCAAGCGCTCGCCAATCGGCTCTTGGGCAAATGAGCGCACGAACAGACTATCCCACATCAACAGAAGACACGGTATCGACGCCAATTCCTTTGGAAAGGATGAAGTAATGCATGGCTTTCTCGCAAGATTCTTGAGCAACAAAGTTCAGACAGAGAACCGACCGGCGCGGCCACGCAAGAGCTCGACGCGCTTGGAGGTCGAAGAACTGACGCCGCGGGTGTTGCCCAGCGCCACCTGGCTCGGCATGCATGGCGGCCATCTCGTCGGCCATCTTGGCCACGCCGTTGGCTCGGGTTTTCACCACAGTGACGGCTCCGAGAGTGATTCATCAACCGGTTCGCACGCCGGCGACACCCACCACGGCGATGGCTGCGCGAGCCGAGCTAACCTAGCCGCCTCCCTGACGGATTCCGGCGGCGCCACGGGACAGGCTCTCTTCAACGCAACCACGGGAACGCTCAATGTCCATGTTTCCGGTGCGACCGCGGACAGCTCGCTCGACGTGACCGTTGACGGCATGAGCGTCGGCTCACTTACCACCGACGCTTCCGGGAATAGACACTCCAAGTTCTCCAATGTCACGGTTAACCCCGGATCGGCGATCACGGTCGGCGATCTCAGTGGGACTTTCTCCCAAGTGACGCTCACGGCGGCGCTTTCCGGCTCCACCGACGCTTCGGGCAGCGCCGTCTTCAATTCGCTCGAGAATGTGCTGCACGTCTCCATTTCGGGCGCCGCGGCGGACACGACTTACAACGTGTCCGTGAATGGCGTCGTCCTGGGACAACTTACGACCAACGCCTCCGGAGCAGCCAAGCTGGTCGTGTCGCCTTCCGGAGTCACCATCCAGTCCGGCTCGACTGTTTCGATTGCGGACACGGCCGGAGACGCAGCCATCCTGCAAGGGACGTTCGCGTAGAACATTGTTCCCATTTCGCCCCATAAAGGTACAAACATGAGTTTCCTTCCGAAGTGGCTTCGTCAAAGTCATCATCCATCGGCCGCACGCAAATTGCGCCGCCTCATCCTTGGCCTGGAGCCGCTCGAAATGCGCGCGTTGCCATCGACCGTATTCGAGTCCATTAACGGCACGGGCAACAACTTGGCCAACCCCGCGTTAGGCAGCGCCGGCACGGACTTGATTCGCATCGCCGCGGCCGCGTACGCCGACGGGATCAGCGCTCCGGCAGGCGCCAATTTGCCCAATGCCCGCCTCATCAGCAACGTCCTTTCCGATCAAACCGACGCGAACAACCCTTCGGAGGACGTCAGCACCGTCAACCAAAAGCTTCTGTCCGACTACATTTACGTCTTCGGCCAATTCCTCGACCACGACCTCGATTTGACGCCCGACAGTTCGGGCATCGCTTTTGAGATTCCGCCCGGCTCAGCAACCGATCCGATGGGAACCGAGCCATTCACCCGTTCCGTCACCGACCCGGCCACCGGCACGAGCAAGAGCAATCCCCTCCAGCAAATCAACGCCGTCACGTCGTTTCTCGACGGCTCGCAAATCTACGGTTCGAGCGCTGCCAGGGCCGACGCGCTGCGCACTCATGTCGGCGGCCAACTCAAGACGGGTCCGGGCGACCTGCTCCCTCTGGACAACAGCGCCAACTTTCCTTCCGGAACGATCGCGATGGCGAACGATGCCCACATCGTGTCGGACAACCAGCTTTTCGCTGCCGGCGATGTTCGAGCCAACGAGAACATCGAATTGACCGCGATGCAGACGCTGTTCGTCCGCGAGCACAACCGCATCGCCAGTCAGCTTCAAGCGGCGCATCCGGGCTGGACCGACGAACAGCTCTATCAGGAAGCCCGTCGCCTGGTGATCGCCGAGCTGCAAATGATCACCTACACTGAATGGCTGCCCGCGCTTCTGGGTCCAATCGCCCTGCCCTCTTACAAGGGCTACAACTCCAGCGTGAATCCCGGCATCGCCAACGAGTTTTCCACCGCGATGTTCCGTTTTGCTCACAGTCAACTGGATAACGAAGTGGATCGCTTGAACAACGACGGCTCCGACTCGGCGGCCGGCGCCGTCGATCTGGCCCAAGCCTTCTTTAACCCGACGCTCATCAATGCCTCTGGCGTCACCGATCCCCTCAGCGGCCAGGCTTCGACGGACATCGATCCCATCCTCAAGGGAGCGGCTTCGGGCAATGCCCAGGAAGTCGATCTCCTGGCGGTGCGCGATATTCGCAACTTCCTGTTCGGCGCTCCGGGCGCGGGCGGCACCGACCTCATTGCCCGCGACATTCAGCGCGGCCGCGACAATGGCCTGGACGACTACAACAGCATGCGGGCCGCCTACGGCTTGCCCCGCGTCACGAGCTTCGCCCAGATCACCAGCGACGTCCAGGTTCAGCAGAAGCTTCAGCAACTTTACGGCACCGTCGACAAGATCGACGCCTTCGTCGGCGCCTTGGCCGAGGATCACGTTGCCGGCGCCGATGTGGGCCCGCTGACGAAGGCGGTCCTGGCGAATCAATTCAGGCGGCTGCGCGACGGCGACCGCTTCTTCTACCTCAACGAGAAGTTCACGCCGGAAGAGCAGAAGATCCTCCAGGGCACGACGCTCGCAAAGGTCATCGAACGCAACACCGGCATTACGAACTTGCAGAGCAACGTCTTTTTCTTCAAGGCGTCGATCAGCGGAACCGTGTTTGCCGCCGGCGCGACCGGACCGAAGAGTTCGCCGCCACGAGGATTGGCCGGCGTCACCGTCCAGCTTCAGGACGATGAGGGCAACGGCGTGGCCACCGCCCTGACCGATAGTCGTGGCCGCTACAGCTTCAACAACTTCAACGGCATCGAAGGCACGGGGAACTATGACGTGCGTCTGATCGTGCCGACCGGCTTCACCCAAACTTCAGGGAATCCCGCCACGATCTCGATCAGCCGCGGTGACGTCAACGTAAGCGGAGTGAATTTCACGGTTGCACCAACGCGCCGGAACACGGCACCTACGGGCCGCCACGCGGCGGGACACGACGGAGCGATCCCAATGACCGGGACCTTGGATCCGGCGGCGGTTGATGCCCTATTCGCCGAAGCGGCGATGCGACGTGACGGGCACTTTGAAATGTAGCCGAACTCTTTAGAGTTCGGAAAACGCTCGCGGAAGGCCGAATTCTGACGAATTCAGCTACGTAACGTAGGATTGGACTTGGGACTTATTCGGGGCGTTGCTTTCCCTTATTGCCGCCGCCGTTCTTACCGCTTTTTTTGTCGCCGTTGCCACCGTTGCGGTCGCCGCCGCGCTTGTTGCCGAAGGGCATGAAGCTCGAATTGCCGTCGGCGCTGCTGAAGTTCGGCACGATGATCATGTTCGGCGGCGGCCCGTTGCGGTTCGATTGCGGTTGAGGCCGGTCGGCGCCGTCCTCGGTTTTCTTGGCGGAAGCGAGGCTGCCCGCGCCGAGGCCCAGCTTGTGCAGGACTTCCTCGGCAGTGATGAAGCCGTCGCCGTCGCGGTCCCACTCCTGGAATTCATCCAGGTCTTTGCCGCCTTTGCGCCACTCCCAAAGAGCGACCTGGCCGTCGCCGTCGGTGTCGAGTTGAGCGAACCAAGTGGGCAATTCCTTGGGCAACTTGCCGGCGCGGAACACCGTCGGACGCCGGTCGAGTTCCTCTTCGTCGATCACGATGACCAGAGGATTGGGGGCCGCCTGCTCGGAATTAGTCTGGGTTCCGCGCACGCGGGCGATGAAATATTCGCGGTACTCCTCCTTGCTGATCAAGTTGCCGCCGTTCTTGACCCATTTACTTAATTCCGCCTTGAGGGCTTCGGGCATTTCATCCTTGTTGAGGAAGCCGTCGCCGTTGGCGTCGCGGCGTTTGAAATCATCGTCGGCGAGTTTCTTGATGGCATCAACCGAGTCGCCGCTTCCCTCTTTCGGAGTCGGCGCTCCGTCCTTGCCGCCATCGCCTCTCGGCTGAATGGTGATGGGGTTCGCCTTAAGCGTGCCGTTGTTGAGGCGGGTTTTGACATCCTGCCCAAAATCGATGAACTGCTCGCGGCTTAGCTGTCCACTGGTGATGCCTTTGCGTTGTGCGTAGTCCGAAAGGGCGTCGCGCACGTCGGGACTGCGCATGTCGCTAATGAGAATGATGCCGCGGCCGCGCGACATGAAATCGAACGACCTGCCGGGATCATTCGAGACCATTTCGAGTGGGTTGAACGTAAAGCCGCTGCCGCCGAACTTGCCCTGCTTGCCGCCGAATTTCTGTTGCCCGGCAGCGTCCTCCGGTGCGAACAAAGCCAAAGCGGCGCTAACCAGCATGACGCCTGGGATCAATAGTGTGCGCATGGCAAACCCTCGGCAGTGAAATGGCTACTTAATTTAACGCCATTCCCGAGCCGGAGTCACGGCGAAATTGATTAAAAACGTCTCATCGCTTTCTTAGGACGGATTTGAAATCCGTACTTTCGACTGGACGGTTTGCAAAACCGTCCTACGTGTTAATGTGGCGCTCATCGGGTCCGGTGTAGCGGGCGCGGGGGCGAATGATGCGGTTGTTCTCCAGCTGCTCGATGATATGAGCGCTCCAGCCCGTGACCCGCGATGCCACGAAGAAGGGAGTGTACAAGGACACTTCGAGGCCGAGCGCGTGATACAGCCTGCCCGCCGGCCAATCGAGGTTTGGGAACAGACTTTTTTCCTTGCCAAGCACGCCTTCGATAACGTCGGCGGCTGCTTCCCACTTCGTTTGTCCGGTCCGCTCGGCCGCCTGCCCTGCGTATTCCTTCAGCACGCGGGCGCGGACGTCGCCGGTTTTGTAAACGCGATGGCCGAAGCCCATGACTTTGTCTTTGCGCGCCAGGGCGTCGCGGATCCACTTTTCGGCCGACTCGGGGCCGCCGCTGGCCAGCAGCATGTCCATGACTTTCTCGTTGGCGCCGCCGTGCAGCCGGCCCTTGAGTGCTCCGATAGCCGCCACGATGCCGGAATGCAAATCCGACTCGGTCGAACAGACGACTCGGGCGGTGAACGTGGACGCATTGAATTCATGCTCGGCGTAGAGGATTAGCGAGACATCGAAGGCCTTCGCATCGAAATCGTTCGGCGCCGCGCCGCGCAGCATATAGAGAAGGTTGGCGGCAAAGCCGAGATCGTTTCGCGGCGGCGGCGCGCTCTGCCCCTTCGTCGCCCGGTAATATTCGCAGATGATGAGCGGTATCTGGGCCAGAAGGCGCTCCGACTTGCGCAAATTCGCGGGCCGGCTGTTGTCCAGAGCTTCCGGATCGTAAAGGCTGAGCAGACTAACGGCGGTCCGCAGCACGTCCATCGGCACCGCGTTTTTCGGCAACGTCTTCAGCAGATTGCTTAAGACGGGCGGCAGTTTTTGCTCGATGGCGAGACGCGTGCGGAAGTCGGCCAATGCGCCACGATTGGGGAGCTCGCCATGCAGAAGAAGAAACGCCACTTCCTCGAAGCCGCACTTATCGGCCAACTCGGTTACCGGATAGCCTCGATAACGCAGCCCGCCGCTAACGGTGGAAATAGCCGTCTCACCGGCGATCACGCCTTCGAGGCCGGGAGAGTAGATTTCAGGGACGTTGCTCATTACTTGGTCCATTGAATTGCGTCGATGAAATTCTTCAACAGCGCCTTTACCCAAAGTATGCCTTATCGCGGGCCTCGTAGCCGGCGTAATTGAGAAGATCGTACAGTTCCGCGCGCGTCAACATTCCGGACAAACGCTCGCGCTGATGGCCCTTCTTCATGATATCGGTCAGCGTCTCTTGGGCTGCTTTGAGTGCCGAGCGAAACGCCGTCAGGGGGAAGAGCACCATCCGATAACCTAGACTTGCGAACGCGGCCACGTCGAGATTCGGGCTTTTGCCGAATTCGGTGCTGTTGGCCAAGAGCGGCGCTGGAACGGCCCGGACGAAGGCGGCGAACTCGTCGGCGTTCTCCAGCGCTTCGGGGAAGATCGCGTCGGCGCCGGCTTCGAGATACAGCTTGGCCCGGCGGACGGCGTCGTCAAAGCCAGTCACGCCGCGGGCATCGGTGCGGGCGATGAGGACGAAATCGGGATCGCGCCGCGCCGCCGCCGCGGCCCGAATCTTCGCCGCCATGACCTCCGGCGCGACCAGACCCTTGCCCGACAGATGGCCGCAGCGCTTGGGCAGCTCCTGATCCTCCAAGTGAATGCCCGCGACGCCGGCGGCCTCGAAGAGCCGCACGGTCCGCTCGACGTTGAGGGCCTCGCCAAATCCCGTGTCGGCGTCGCATAGAAGCGGCAACGTCGTGGCCGCGGTAATCGACCGGGCGGCGTCGACGAACTCCGTGACGCCCAAGAGGCCAACGTCCGGAACCCCCGCAGCCGCCGACAACGCTCCGCCGGAGAGATACACCGCGGAGAAGCCAAGCCGTTCGGCCATCTTGGCGACGAGGGCATTGAACGTTCCGGGAATGGCGATGGTTTTTCCGGCCCAGGCATCGCGCAACCGACGGCCTGGCGAGGAAACTTCGGTTTTCATTTACTATCCTCGGGAGGCCCAGCAATAGGAGTCTCATCATGCGCCGACAAGGCATAGACCATCATGGCCAGTGTATTCGCAAGGGTGCGGGAAGTCTGTCCCTTTGTCTGTCCCTGCTGCTGCTCCTGGTCATCGCCGGATTGACCGCTTACGTCCTTTTCGAGAAGGATTGGGCGAAATCCGAGATCGACGATACGCGCTTGAACGAGCTGAGCAATACCGCCTTGCCTGAGGCGGGCTCGTCGACGGGCGATTGGCCGCAATGGCGCGGGCCGAAGCGCGACGGCGTCTCTTCCGAAAAGGGCTTGCTCGCAGCTTGGCCGGCCGATGGCCCAAAAGAACTTTGGCGGCAACCGGCCGGCAAGGGCTACTCGACTCTTGCCGTGTCCCGTGGCCGCGTCTTTACTGTTTTTCAGGACGGCGACAGCGAGGCGGTTTGCTCTTGGGACGCCGAGACTGGCAAGGAACTCTGGCGCTTCCGCTATCCCGCCCGCTACGTCAACGGTTACGGCAACGGCCCACGCTCGACGCCGACGATCGCCGGCGACCTGCTCTACGCAGTCGGTGGCACCGGCATGATGCACTGCCTGAAAGCCTTCACCGATAATCCCGCCGGCGAGAAAGTCTGGCGCCGCGATCTCTTGAGCGACTTCGGCGCCAAAAACTTGCAATGGGGTGTGTCGTTCTCGCCGCTCGTCGAAGGTGACCTGGTCTACACCAATCCCGGTGGTCCTAATGGCCATTCGCTCGCCGCCCTTGACAAGAAGACTGGCGCAACCGAATGGACGTCGCAGGATGACCCCGCCGGTTACAGCTCGCCGCTTTCCGCCACCACTGCCGGTGAGCGTCAGGTCGTCTTTTTCACGGGCAGTGGCTTGGTCGCCGTCACTCCGGACGCCGGCAAGCTGCTCTGGCGCTATCCTTGGGAAACCGCCTTCGGCGCCAACATCGCCACGCCAATCGTTGTCGAGGATTACGTCTTCATCTCTTCGGGCTACAACCGCGGCTGCACGGTGGTGAAAGTCGAGAAGTCCGACTCCGGTTTCGAGGCCCGCCGGGTCTATGAGAACAAGAGAATGCGCACGCATTTCTCCACCTGCGTGCGCTACCAGGACTGTCTCTTTGGCTTCGACGACACGACTCTGATTTGCATGGAATTTCGCACCGGCAAAGTGCTCTGGGATCAACGCGATTTCGGCAAAGGCTCACTGCTTGTGGCCGACGGCAACTTGGTCATTCTGGGCGAAACCGGTCTGGTCGCCTTGGCCGAAGCCACCCCCGCGGGTTATCGCGAGATAAGCCGATTCACTTTCAGCGAAGGCAGGTGCTGGTCCGTGCCGGTCGTCGCCAACGGCCGCATGTACATCCGCGACGAAGAGAAAGTGGTCTGCTATGACGTGCGCCGCCAATAATTGTGGCGACCGGTTTCCAACCGGTCGATAGGGCGACCGGTCGGATCGGCAAGTTGGAAACTTGCCGCCAAATTCTTGAGATTCGAAGTGATGCAAGTTGCCGAAGGTCTCTTGTTTGCCGTTGAAGATGCCAACTCGCCTGAGGCCCAGTCCCTCATCGCACGTCTCGACGCCGACCTTCATTCGCGTTACCCGGCTCTCGCTATCCACGGCTTCCATCCAGACGAAATCGCCGAATCCAAAGGCGCGTTCGTGATTGCCCGCATCGGCGGAGCGGCGATTGGCTGCGGCGCCGTGCGTCCTCTCGAACCGGGTGTTGGCGAAATCAAACGCATGTACGTCGAGCCGCAGATGCGCGGTAAAGGCGTTGCCCGCGCAATCCTTCGCAAGCTGGAGGAGGCGGGAAGAAACCTGGGATTCAATGTTATTCGCCTGGAAACAGGCACGCTTCAACCGGAGGCAATCCGGCTCTATGAAACGAGCGGCTACTCCCAGATTCCACGCTTTGGCGAATACGCCGACGATCCGTACAGCGTCTGCTTTGAGAAGCGCCTTGTTTGAGCCCGACGCGCTAGCAAGGGGAACCCCAAGCGAGGGGAACCCCGCGCTCGCTAGCGCTTGGCGTTCAAGCGCGCGCGCTGTACATCCAACTCAGCGGCCGGCCGTCGCGGTAGGGCATGACGCCGTGAAATTGCCGACTTGTCTTTTCGAAGACAAGCGGCAAGAAATGTCGATCACCTTCCCAGAGCGGCAGGTCTAATATGCGCTCGACCGCGACCCATTCGAGCGTTCCTTCGGGGTTTTCTGTCTTCAGAGTTCCGTGCCAGCGGTCGATGCGGAAGATGAAGGCGAACCAATCCTCGCCGTCCTTGCCAAAGCCGGGCCAGCTGATGGTGCCGCGCAGCACAAGTTCGTCGCACTCCAGTCCCGCCTCTTCGCGTATTTCCCGACGCATGCAGGCCACCACATCCTCGCCGGCGTCGAGTTTGCCGCCCAGGCCGTTGTACTTGCCCAGATGAAGGTCGCCCGGCCGACGATTGCGATGGATGAGCAGCACCTCACGCCCGTTGGGCGAAAGAACATAACCAAGAGTTGCCAGGATGGGAGTAAAGGGCATCGGTGACCGTCTCAGGCAAATTTCTGCGTGTTGAAGTAATACTCCTGTAGCGCGTCGGCGCCAGGCCAGACTACGGCCTCCTCTAATTCAGCCGCCGATCGCGCTTCTTCCTGCGTTTCAAACAACACGGGTTGATATGCTTTGCCGGGCGTTCGGCGGCACGCAATCCATATCAGTTCCTCCGTGCGAAGCCAAACCTGAAAGCGGCGACTTTGCGAATCACCCACGGTGTGGACCGGACTGAAACCGCGCTCGACATGCTCCTCCAGAAGGTGCAGGAGCCGCCGGGCCACGTGAGCCGCTTCATCACGCTCGAACGTGCAAAAAACCGGGGGCACCTCGGGATCGCCGTCCCACCGCGCCGGCAGCAAGTCCCATGCATGCGCGCGCGGCCGTAGAATTACAAGCGTCTTCTGTCCCGGCGGCACCAGGATGCCCAGGGCGCCAGGCCCCGCCCGCTCCGGTTCGACACGGCAAAACGGCATCAACCAAAGCCCCTCAAGCCCGCAGATGAGCGCAGCGAACCTGCGGGGTAAAAGCGGCAAACACCAGGCACCCCGCAGGCTCGAAGACTCGTCTGCGGGCTTGTTTTATCCCTGCGCTTGTTCCGGCACAATCCGTTTGGTGGCGTCGATACTGAGCGCCAAGATGCCTGCAAGCACCATGACGCAGGCGCACGTCAGGAACATCGCTTGCCAGCCCTCGCGCGGGTCGGTAAAGCTTTCGACGATGGCGTTATGAATACGCGGCGCCAACGCCGCCCCAATATTGCCGAACATGTTGCTCCACCCGAGGACCGCTCCGACGTGCTTGCCGCCCGTGTCGAGACTATACGCCCAGACCGACGGCGTCCCAAGATCCGTCGACAGTGCGACGAGGCAGAACGCGAACGTCACTGTCCACGGATCATTAAGAGCCATGCACAGGATGAACCCAATTGCCACGACAAAGCGCGACAAGGACAATGGCAGGCTTCGGCCCCAGCGCCGGCCAAGCTTGCGGACCATGGCGTCGGTAAGCCAGCCGCCCGTAAACATGCCGATTATCCCGACCATGATCGGCATGCTCGTCATCCAGCCGCGCTCGATGACCGGCACCGTGTGAATCTCATAGAGAAAGCGCGGCAGCCAGGTGATCAGAAAAATCCACGCGAAATTAGTCAAGAGCTGGACCAGCGAAATCGACCATAGACTCGGACTTGTGAGGAGGTAGCGAAACTTCAGACCGCCTTCCCGTTTGACCCTCGAAGCCGATGGCGAGCCGGGAGCGTGTGGGGAGCCGGGAGCGTAAGCGACCGGAGTACTCCGCGTAAAACCCCCCTCGCCATCGCTCCCGTCGATTAGCGCAATCTCCGCGTCGTTGCAAGCGGGTTGCTGCCGCGGGCTGTCGCGATAAAACCACCAGAAGATGACCGCGACCACCAGCCCGATTGCGCCATAGATAGCCATTGCCGGCCGCCAGCCCGAACGCTCGATGAGATAGGCCGTGACCAAAGGCGCTAAAGCCCCGCCCAAGCGTCCGCCGACCGAGATGATCCCGCTGGCGAAACCGCGCCGCTCAAACGGCATCCACTTGCTGACCACGCCGGCGCAAGCCGGATAAGCGCCCGCCTCGAATAATCCGCAGCCGAAGCGCAGTACAATCAGCCACACCATCGTGGACGCCAACCCGAGCAAGCCCGTAAGCGCCGACCAGCCGGCCAGGAAAAGCGTCAGCATCAGGCGAGCGCCGAAGCGGTCGCTCAGCCAACCCGCAGGAAGCTGTCCAACCGCATAGGCCCAGAAAAACGACTCCAAGACGATAGCCATTTCATTGTTTGTCAGGCCCACGTCTTCTTTTACATAGCGTTCCGCAAATCCCAGGCAGATGCGGTCGAGGTAGAGCAGCACCGCCACCATCGTGGCCAAAAGCAGGACCATGTAGCGAACATTGGTCGGTCGGGTCGCAGGGATGATGTCGTTGTCCATGAGCGTCTCAATGTACCAGATCGTTTAGCCGCGAGCCAGCGGCGAGCGCGGCCGACAACCAACGTCCACCAACCCTCAACCCTTGTGAGCCGCCGCTTTGGCTGATAACTTGGAGTGTGAGAACGGAGTTTATTGCAAAGGAACCGCTCCATGGCTGAGAAGAAAATCATCCTGATCGTGGACGACGATTATGAGCTGAGCGACGGCATTCGCGCCGTCTTGGAGAATCAAGGACACAAGGTGTTGCAAGCGCGCGACGGCCAGCAAGGCAAGCAGCTCATCTACAACCAGCGGCCCGATTTGGTTATTCTCGACATGATGATGCCGCGCATGGGCGGCTATCCTGTGCTCGAGCATTTCAAAGGCAAGACCGACGCTCCGCCCATTATCATGATTACCGCCAACGAAGGCAGCCGCCATAAAGCCTACGCGGAATACCTCGGGGTGGTCGACTACATTCGCAAGCCATTCGCCATGGAACGTTTGCTTGAAGCGATCGATCGTGGCCTACACGGTACCGAAAAGCCGCCCGAAGCGGAAAAACCCAAGGACTAGCCCGGTTTGCTTTTGGCCGGCGCTTTGTCTTCCGCCGGCATCGCGCCCGCTTGCGGTCTGGACCGCCCCAGTCCCGAGAGCAACATCCCCAGAAGGATCACACCCATCACGAGTGCGACGCTCACGACGCGCCAGCCCACCGCGGCCGCCCATTTCGATGCCCTCTTCCTCGAATCCTTCTTGTCCGAGTCCGCCTTGCGTGCGCCCGCGTTGATCGACTCCGCCTTGCTCATGCGCGGACGGCTCGGACGTTTGCGGCTCACCCCGTTCCGGCTCGGCAAGGTGATGATCGGCGCGATAGCCGGCGCTCGTACTCCGGGCTCATAGGCGACCGTCAAATCGGCGGGGCTTGTTGCGGCTCTGTCTTTCCTCATTTCGGCTTTCAGCGGTTGGGAAGAACTGGCCGCCGGATTTCTGCGTGTTGAATGGGACGCCACTGGGCCGGCGCTCTTGATCGATTTCGGCAAGTCGGCCTCGATGCCCGCCAGGATGGCCGCTAGCTCGCCCGGAGTTTGGATGCGATCCTCCGGCCGCTTGGCCATCAAGAGCCGGACGACGGCTTTGACCTCGTCGGGAACCACCAGCGCGGATCGTGGCACTTGGTTGCGCTTGCCTAAGGCAGCCAAGATGCGCGTCCGGCGAACCTCATCGACGGCTTCCGCTTCCTCGTACTGGTGTTGCAGCAGCTTCTCGGTCAAGGTGCCGTTGGGATAGGGGCACTGGCCCGAGAGCAGAAAATAGAATGTGCACCCAAGGCTGTAGAGATCGGCGCGAATATCCGAAACTCGGCAATCGCGCGCCTGTTCGGGGGCGATGTACTCCGGCGTCCCCATGAGGGCGCCGAGCTGAGTGATATTGGAGGCGAGGTAGCCGTTGTCCGGATCGGTCAGCCGCGCCAGGCCCATGTCGAGGATCTTGACGATGCCCCACGGATTGTCGGCCTTGACGGGCCGGGCGAACGCCGCGCTTTGCTTGCGGGCGCCCTTGGCGGGGCGCTTGAGTAAGGCGCTGCTTCGCTGCGAGCGCTCGTGCGTGATGAGCAGGTTCGCCGGCTTGATGTCGCGGTGCACCAGTCCGCGCTCATGGGCGTGGTCCAATCCCACGGCGGCCTGGCGAATGTAGGCGCACGCCTGGGCCACCGACAAAGGGCCGTTGTGATGGACGAGTTGGCTCAAATCGACGCCGTCGATGAACTCCATGGCGATGAAGTACGTCCCGTTGACCTGGTCGGCATCGTAAGCACGGACGATGTTGGGATGCGAAAGCTGGCCGGCGATGAGCATCTCGCGCTTAAACCGCTCGATCAAGCGCGGGTTGCTCATACATTCCTTGCGGATCACTTTGACGGCGACGATGCGCTGCAAGCTGCGCTGCTTGGCGCGGAAAACCTGGCCCATGGCGCCTTCGCCGAGTCGGTCCAGCAAGAGGTACTGGCCAAGCACCAACGTCGCGCCTTTGCCCTGCGCAAGTTGATATACCTGAAATGGGGTCAACCATTCGCGGCGAACGAGTTCCTGGGCCAAGCCGCGCGCATCCGCGCATTGGTCTTGGAGCCGGGCGACTTCCTCGCGCTGGCCGTTCTCCAGAAGTTGGCTCTGGACAAGCAGTTCCACAAATCGCGCCACCGCCGCATTGGCCATCGCCGGTCCCAGACAAACAAGAAACGCACCGGTTCCTTCCCCAACTATAGCTCATATGCGGCTACTGAGTACCGAGTACTGAGTACTCGGTACTGAAGCACGGCGGCATCCCGCATCCGGCGCTGTTAGCCTTTCGCCCCGAGCCGACTGGCGCATGCCCAGCGAAGCGGCGGCGCTGGTCTGGTTGGAGTGGGCTGAGGAGAACGGAGCTGCCCGCCAACACCGCCATGAGTTTGGCGGTGAGCTCGTCGTCTTAAGTGTCATCGCGGCTTAAAGTTATGCTGTCAAATTTGTCACAGCCCCACAGTCTCACACTCATATACCCCCCCTTCGAGGCCAAGAGGCGGTATTTCGTTCTAAACGATTTGCTGACTTGTGTTTGCGCTGATCTCGATCACTGCTTGCCACCAAAGTCCAGGATCCCGTCATGTTCTCAGGATTCTCCGGTTTTTCTATCCGCTCATCGCCGAAAAATCGCCACGACGAAAACGCCGAAGCGGGCACTATAGAAGCGGGCACTATAAAGGAAAGTGCGGCTGCCTCTTTCGCGGAAGGCCAACCATGCCCGCAAGCCAGGTCAAAAGCGTCTTTCGTCATCTCGGCAAACTGTTAGCCCGTCGTGCCGCGGATTTGCCGGACCAGGACTTGCTGAGCAATTTTGTCAGGAGCCACGATGAGAAGGCGTTCGCGGCCCTGGTGGAACGGCATGGCCCGATGGTCTTGGGAGTTTGCCGGCGCTTCTTGCACAACGCCCAGGACGCCGAAGACGCCTGTCAGGCCGCTTTTCTGGTGCTGGCGCGCAAGGCGGCTTCGATTCGCAAGCGCCAGGCGCTGGGAAGCTGGCTCTACGGCGTCGCCATCCGCGTGGCGCGGAAGATGCAATCGCGGCAGCGCCGGACCGGCCCCCCACTCACGTCCCCGCTCATCCAAGACAGTGTTGCCGCGAGCGTCACTTTACGCGAAGCGCTGGTCATTCTCGATGAAGAACTGAACCGCTTAGCGGACGGCCAGCGGGCGGCGCTCGTTCTGTGCTACCTCGAAGACAAAACTCAGGACGAGGCGGCCCAGCAACTTGGTTGGAGCCAGGGCAAGCTCCGCGGCCAGCTGGAGCGCGGACGGGAGCGGCTGCGGGCTCGCCTGATCCGTCGCGGCGTGACGCTGCCGGCGGCGCTGCTTCTGACGGCGCTTACGCAGGCGGCGGCGAAAGCGATGCCCGCGACGTGGATCGCCGCCACCGTGAAAGCAGCCCTGCTCGCGGCGGCGGGCACGGCCCTCAAAGGCGCGGTCTCAGCGAAAGTAGCCGCTTTGGCAGAGGGAACGCTGGCGAGCATGGGCGCCGCCAAGCTTGGCCTCGTTGCGGCCGTGGTGTTGCTGGCGGGCTTGGTCGCGGGCGCGGGCTTTGTAGTATGCCAGGATGCGGCGACCGGCAAAGTGCCGGAAAACTTCGCGCTAGCGCCGGTTCTGCAGGAAGTTCAGAAAAGCGAAATAGCGGACAAGCCACGGCTCGACCTGTATGGCGATCCGTTGCCGCCGGGCGTGTTGAAGCGCTTCGGCACGGTGCGGTTGCGGCATGCCGATGCCGTCGCTGTGGGATTCGCTGACGACAAGACCCTGATGACGCTCGGCCGGGGCGATTACGTCCGTTTCTGGGACATCGAACAAGGCAGACTCGTTCGAAAGGCGCCTGCGCCCCCTACCTACGCCGGCTTGAACGCCGCGTCCAGCGCGGATGGCTCAATGCTTGCGAGTTGGGGTTACAAGTCGCCGGGATTGACCATCTGGGATACAAGTGCCGGCAAAGAACTACGATTGATTCCCATGAGGCTATCGGGCCGTGAATCTCGCGCTTTGGCTTTCTCGCCAGACGGCCGGACCCTCGCCATGGCCGATACGGAAAAGCTGAACCTGTTCGACCCACAGACCGGGCAACGAAAGTTGCCGGCGGTGGACAACGGCGATCTTGTCGAGTACCTCGCCTTTTCGCCCGACGGCAAAACGATAGCGATCTGTGTGGCTCGCAGCTCGGTCATTATCCGCGACGTTGCCACCGGAAAGGAGCTGCGAAGAATCAACGACGACGAGGGCGAAATCGTGGCGTTTGCCCCGGACGGTAAGACGCTGGTCGTTGCTGGAGGGACGAAAGGTGCGAGACTATGGGATCCCGAGACCGGAGCTGCGAAGGGAGAGCTTCCCAGAGTTGCGGCACGCGACCGGATGGGACAACGCCCCAACCTCGCGTGCTCCCACGACGGCAAGATGCTAGCTACTAGCAGCACCGGCCAGCCGATCACGATCTGGGATTTTGCCGACCGGAAAGCGCTGCATCGCTTACCGATTACGTGGGCATCCCGCCTGGCATTCTCGCCCGACGACAAGACCCTTGCGGTTTCAGAGCCCAGCGCCATCAGCCTGTGGGACGTGGTTTCCGGCAAAGAACTTTTTCCCAACGAAGGGCATGCGGGCGAGGTTAACGCGGTGGCCGTCTCGCCGGACGGGCGGTTCGTGGCCTCGGGGAGTTGGAAGGATTGCTCCATTCGCGTCTGGGACGCCGCTTCGGGCCGGCGCACCCAGGTCATGCCTGGCGCGACCTTTCTACACGCCTTGGCCATCGGTCCGGAGGGGCGCAGCGTCTTTTCGCAGGACAGGGAAGGCGCCATTCATCAATGGAACATCGAAACCGGCGAGGATATCGCTCACTTTCGTATGGTTGGGCCTAACAACGAGGAGCAGTACGTCTTTCGAATGAAGCTTTCCGCCGACGGCAAATCTCTGGCCGCGATTTCCCTTGGACATGAAGGCGGTGGCAGCACCTTGTGGGTCTGGGATGTCGCCACGGGCAAAGAGCGCGTGAAGAGGCGCGGAGTTTCCACAGACATCAGTCTTTGTTTTTCGCCAGACGCGAAGACCATTGCTTCGCTGGACGAGGAAAATCGGCTTTTCCTGGAAGATGTTGCCAGTGGCGACGTGAAAAGCAAGTTCGGCCGCGGTCTATCAAATCCAGTCGTCTTTTCCACCGATGGAAGACTTCTGGCGGCAGGCGTCGGCCCAGATGGCCATCGCCTTTCAGGCAACGCAATATCGGTGTGGAATGTAGGCAATGGTCACGAGCTCCTCACGCTGGAAACGGGCGCAATCGCCTTCGCCGCGTTCTCGCCGGATGACCGCTATCTCGCTTCCGCTGGCCTCGATGCCTTGCGATTGTGGGAGCTGGCTTCCGGACAGGCGGTCATCACGCATCGCTGCCCTGAGAAAGTACGCGGTTGGCATGGGCCTTCCTTCGTCAGTTCACTTGCGTTCGCCCCGGACGGCCGCAGCCTTGTGACAGGCTCGATCGACACGTCGGTGCTGACGTGGAGCGCGATACCTGATGAGAATGCTATCCGCAAGGCGCTGGGAAACTCGTCGCGAAAAGACTTCGAGCGATTATGGGCCGATCTAGCGGACAAGGACGCATCCCGCGCTTACATCGCCGCGCACGCATTCACTTCGGGGCCAATTCCCAATCTACTTGACTTTCTCGGCGACCGCTTGCCGCCCGCCAAAGGCCTCGATCCCGAACACCTGAAGAAGCTGCTTCAACAGCTGGACAGCGACAAATTCACCGAGCGCGAGGCCGCCACCAAGGAACTGGAAAAATCGCTCGAAGACATCCGTCCCGCGCTGGAACGTGCGCTGAAGGGCAACCTCACGCTGGAAACTCAGCGGCGCCTGGAACGGCTTCTCGCACGTCCGCTGACTCTGCCGCCCGGCGACACGTTGCGGCAAGTTCGCGCGGTGGCGATTTTGGAACGCATCGGCACGCCGGAAGCCCCGCAGTATCTGGAGCGTCTGAGCCTGGGAAACGCAGACGCACGTCTAACGCACGAAGCGATCGCAGCGCTGGCGCGAATGCGCGGCGTCGACAATTAGAATGCGCATCCGACGAATCGGCTCTGCTGAACTGTTGGCCCATGCGTCTCTGGCCGTGCTATCATGTCATGTAAGGCGGGCGCCGAAAGTCCAAGGAGCTGTGAGATGAATCTTGCAGGTACTGTCCAAAACGGAACAATTGTGCTGGACAACGGGGACCAGTTTCCGGAAGGAACACGAGTGGAGGTAATTGTCCGCGCGGAGACTAAACCAACGTTGGCGGAGCGACTGCTCAAGCACGCAGGCACGGTGCCTGGACTGCCACCGGACTTCGCGGAGCAGCACGATCACTACATCCACGGGACGCCGAAACGATGAAAGACGTCGTCGCAGACAGATAAGCAATGGTCCTTGACGGTCTGCATTTCCTTCGTGGTCATGGAGCGCAAGCAACTCACCGAGGCTTTGACTGCGGACCACCACTTCGAGCAAGCGGGTTTCGTCGCTTTGCTCAAACAAACTGCAGCATGCGGTGATTTTCGGGTCCTCTGCCGCCCCGGTTGGTATCATGAATGAGCCTGGATGCGAGAAAATGGGGGACGCTATGCCATTGCTCGATCATTTCCATCCACCTTTAAGCGAGCGCCGCCACTGGGAGGCGTTTCATTCTCGCTGGGCTAGTGCCATCGCGGATGATCTCAACGGCAAGGGGTTGCCCGAGAATCTATTCGCAGAGCCCACCGTCCATATCGGCGGCCAGGTTCAGGTCGATGTTGCGACGTTTGACGAAGATGGGCAACCGTCGGCGAATGGATCTGGCTCGATCCAAACCTTGCAACAAGTCTCAAAAGTCGCGGCTCCGAATTGGGTGATCCCGGCCGTTTTCCCCGATAGCTTCGAGGTTCAGGTCATCAACACGGAAGGCGGCCCGAAGCTGGTGGCTGCCATTGAACTGGTTAGCCCGAGCAACAAAGATCGGCCGCAAACACGGCGCGCCTTCGCGGTCAAGTGCGCGAATTATTTGTGTCAGGGGATCCCATGTATCGTGATCGATGTTGTGACGAGCCGTGTCGCCAATCTGCACAACGAGATCATGGACCTCTTGGAGACCGCGAACTTTCGCCTGCCGACCGAGGCAATCCTATACGCCACTTCTTATCGTCCCGTGCGGCGTGCGGCGCGCGAAGAGATCGACGCTTGGCGTGCGGATCTTCATGTTGGGCAGCATTTGCCGACCTTGCCCTTATATCTGGGCGGCGATCTGTCGCTTACGATTGATTTCGAAGAGAGCTATCAGGAAACCTGTCAACGCCTGCGGCTGGTGGCGTGAAAGGTTGCTTGGGCCTCACTGGAGAGGCCGCAGCCCTTTCGGCTCGACATGGGCGATCGCAGAGACCGCGTTGAGCGTCCGGCGCGGCGCCTTTACGGAAAATGAGCCGTCGGCGAGCAGGCGCACTTCGGCGTCCAGTCTGGTCAACATTTCCTTCACTTCTTCGTCGCTATGCCCTTCCAGGGGCGTAATGATGGCTGCGATCAATTCGTCTTCATTCGTGGCGCTTGCTGAGTTCTTCTTCACCCACATGGCTGTCTCCTCAGGAAAGTAGGACGGTTTTGCAAACCGTCCCATCGAACGGACGGATTGCAAATCCGTCCTACGAGTTTTGAATCCAAGTCGCTTCGAAACTCTCTAAGGACCTAATCGCCTATTCACATTCGAAAGGACTTAGACCATGAGTGCAACCGGAAAAAAACTGGCTGGCAAAGTCGCCATTGTCACCGGGGCATCGAAGGGGATCGGCGCCGCCATCGCCAAACATTTGGCTGACGAAGGGGCGGCCGTGGTCGTCAACTATTCTACAAGCAAGGAGGGCGCCGATCGCGTCGTCTCGGAAATCGCCGGCAACGGCGGCAAAGCCGTCGCGGTGCAGGCCAACGTCGCCAAGCAAGCCGACATCGTGCGCCTATTCTCCGAGGCGAAGAAGGCGTTCGGCCGGCTCGATATTCTCGTCAACAACGCCGGCATCTACGAATTTGCCCCGCTTGAGAGCGTGACCCGCGAGAGCTTCTACAAGTTGTTCGACTTGAACGTGCTGGGCCTGATTCTAGCGACGCAGGAAGCCGTCAAGCATTTCGATCCCGCGGGGGGCAGCATCATCAATATAAGCTCGGTGGCCGCCACGCTGGCGCCGCCGACGACTTCGGTTTACAGCGCGACTAAAGCCGCGGTCGATGCCGTGACGCGGTCGCTTTCCAAAGAGCTGGGGCCGCGCAAGATCCGCGTCAACTCGATCAACCCCGGCATGGTGGAAACGGAAGGCGTGCACAGCGCCGGCATTGCGGACAGCGATTTCCGCAGGCAGACCGAGGCGGCAACGCCGCTAGGCCGGATCGGACAGCCCAAAGACATCGCGCCGGCCGCCGTCTTTCTGGCCTCGTCGGATTCGGGATGGATGACGGGCGAGACGCTCTACATCTCGGGCGGCATGCGTTGAACCGCTTTATTGCGGTTCAGGCCGCTTGAGCAGGTCGCCGGTAGTTTCAGTGCGCGGCCCAATATTTGCTGCGTCCACACCACGGCTGGCGACCCGGGTTACCGGAGGTGTTAGACATCATGCCGACAACATGCGTAGGTCATCCTGAAACCGCCGCCCGTATCCAGGAATCTCCATTTGTCCCAAGAGGGACACCGCCGGACCCGTTTACCCTAGTCCTGTTCGGAGCGACCGGTGATCTCGCTGGTCGCAAGTTATTCTCCGCCCTTCACCAACTCTTCCTGGGTCAACACTTGCCGCAGGAATTCGCGATCGTGGGAGTCGGACGCCGCGACACGCCCGACGAGAAGTTCCGTGCCGGCATCCAGGACAAGTTGGGCGCAACAAGTGCTTCCGAAGAGTCGGCCAAAACCAACCGCTTCCTCTCCCATGTATACTTTCAAAGGGCGGATGTCACCAACGCCGACGGTATGAAGCGACTCGCAGAGCGCGTCCACGCCTTGGAACGCGAGCGGAAGCTCCCGGACAATCGCCTGTTCTATCTTGCAACGGACCCGGAGTTCTTTCTTCCCATCGTGGAGGGAATTGCCGGGGTCGGACTGATTTGCCGTGACGAACATCGTTGCTGGGCGCGTGTCGTCATCGAGAAGCCTTTCGGGTTCGACCTTGCGAGCGCCCTGGAATTGGACCGCAATCTTCAGCGCTTCCTGCGCCCCGACCAGATCTATCGGATCGATCATTATTTGGGCAAAGAGACGGTCCAAAATCTGCTCGCATTTCGCTTCGGCAATGCCATCTTTGAGCCGCTCTTCAATCGAGAGCACGTCGACCAGGTTCAGATCACCGTCGCCGAGACGGTGGGCATGGAAGGCCGGCGCGGCGCGTTTTACGATCACGCCGGCGCCCTGCGCGATGTCGTGCAAAATCATATGCTGCAACTCTTGGCTTTGGTGGCCATGGATCCGCCGGCGACGCTCAAGGCCGGCGACATCAGCGATGCCAAGCTCAAAGTGTTTCGCAACTTGGCGCCCATTCGCGGCGCCCAGGTCGATCGAAACGTCGTTCGCGGGCAGTACGGTCCCGGCCTCATGGAGGGAAAGCAGATGCGAGGCTACCGCAGTGAGGAGGCTGTCGATCCATCATCCAACACGGAGACTCATGTGGCACTCCGCGCCACGATCGAAAGCTGGCGCTGGGCCGGTGTTCCCTTTTTTCTCCGAACCGGCAAACGACTGCCGCGCCGCGTCACTGAACTCGCTGTGCAATTCAAATTGCCGCCCATGCATCTATTTCGGACCGTGGAATGCGTAGGAGATTTCTGCGACCTCAGCGAAGCCAAACCGAGCGTGCTGGCGTTTCGCATCCAACCCGATGAAGGAATCAGCTTGTCCTTCGCCGCCAAGCGTCCGGGCATGCAGCTCGATCTGAATCCCGTGAATTTCAAGTTCGATTACCGAGATTCGTTTCCCATTCATTTGCCGGAAGCATATGAGCGGCTCATTCTGGACGCGTTGCGCGGGGATGGGACCCTCTTCATGCGCTCCGATGAGATGGAGGCCGCCTGGGAGTTCGTAACGCCGATTCTCGAAGCATGGCGCGATTCCCCACCCCCGCCGTTTCCGAACTATGACGCAGGAACGTGGGGACCGGACGAGGCCGATCGACTGCTGGACGAGCGTTTCGGCGGCTGGCGATTGATCTCGCCTTGAATCTTTGAAGCGGCTCAAAACGGGCCAGGGCCTCAACTCAATTACAACGAGGAGATTCACGCCATGTCGTCCACACGCATCACGGACCTACTCGATGCCCTTGACAAGCTGGTTCTCCGAGCGAGGTGATCATGAGTCGGCTTTCTAGTGATGTTTACTTTTTTTTGCTTGCGCTGGGGCTGTGTTTCGGACCAGCGGGCTGTTCCGGAACTCCTTCGCAGTCTGTAGCGTCAGCGCCGCTGACAGTCTCCGTAAGTTATCCCATCACGCGCGAAGTCACCGACCACGCGGATTACACCGCCAGGACGGCCGCGGTGGATTCCGTCGAAGTGCGCGCCCGCGTCTGGGGCTATTTGGACAAAGTCAACTTCAAGGAAGGCGCGCTGGTGAACAAGGGAGACGTGCTTTTTGAAATTGACCCGCGCACGTATCTGGCAGCTCTGGCGCAAGCGGAAGGCAAGTTGGCGTCTGCTCAGGCCAAGCTCACTCGTTCCGACGCGGACCTGGCTCGGGCCTCGGAACTCATGCGTACCAAGGCGATTAGCCGCGAGGATTTCGACAAAGCGGTCGCCGACAAGGGTGAGGCGGCGGCAGCGCTCGCTGCGCTGAAAGCGGGCGTGGACCAGGCGAAACTCGATCTCGGATTCACCAAAGTCACCGCGCCGATCAGCGGGCGCGTGGGCCGGGCGTTGGTGACGGAAGGCAACCTGATCTTAGCTGGCCAAACGGGCGGGACCGTCCTCACCACCTTGGTATCGGTCGACCCGATCTACGCCTATTTCGACGTCGACGAAACCACGGTGCAACGAGTTCGCCGCTTGATTCGCGAAGGCAAGGCCAAATCGGCGCGCGACATTGAGATACCGGTTTGGCTCGGCCTGGCCACCGAAGAAGGACACCCGCACAAAGGCATCATCAATTTCGTGGACAATCAGGTGAATCCCAAAACGGGAACGCTGAAGCTACGCGGCGTTTTCAACAACGAGAACGAACTGCTTTCGCCCGGGTATTTCGCGCGCGTCCGCGTTCCGATCGGTTTTCCGCATCAAGCGTTGCTTGTAACGGATCGAGCCATCGACACCGATCAAGGACAGAAAATCGTCTACGTCGTGGACCAGGAGAACAAAGTCGTCGCACGGCCCATTCGGGTGGGCGCCCTTCATGAGGGTTTGCGTGTGATCGACGAGGGCTTGTCGCCCACGGACAAAGTACTCGTTAACGGCCTACAGCAGGTAAGGCCCGGAATTGTAGTGACGCCAAACCTAATTGAAATGCCCGGCGCACGGAAGTTGGAAGTTGGAAGGCTGTAGATCAGAGGTTGCAGACTCCCATGTTTGCTCGTTTTTTCATTGATCGTCCCGTTTTGGCGTGGGTCATTTCCATCGTCATTGTCCTTATCGGCTTGATCGCTGCCGGCTTACTGCCAATTTCGCAATATCCGCAGATCACGCCGCCGACAGTGCGGGTTACGGCCAACTATCCCGGGGCCAACGCGCAGGTGGTCGCCGATACCGTGGCCGCGCCCATCGAGCAGCAGGTCAATGGCGTTGAAGGCATGCTGTACATGTCGTCGCAGAGCAGCAACGATGGTTCCTACGCGCTCGATGTGACGTTCGCGATCGGCGCCGACATCAACATGGCCCAGGTCTTGGTGCAGAATCGCGTCGCCATCGGCCTGTCCGCGCTTACCGACGTCGTCAAGGCGATCGGCGTGACCGTAAAAAAGCGGTCTCCCGACATTCTGCTCGTCGTCAATCTCTACTCCGACAACGACCCGTCAACCGGTCAGCCTTATTTGAATCAGCTCTACATGAGCAATTACGCCACGATTCAACTTCTCGATGCGTTGGCGCGCGTAGACGGCGTTGGCGACGTCTTCACATTCGGCGGCCAAGACTACAGCATGCGCATCTGGCTCGATCCGGACAAATTGGCATCGCGGAGTCTTTCCGCCGATGATGTGGTCAAAGTCTTGCGCGAGCAAAACGTACAGGTGGCCGCCGGGCAGATCGGCCAGCCGCCGATTCCCAAAGGTCAGGACTTCCAATACACGATCAGCACATTAGGCTGGCTCATCGAAGCCGAGCAATTCGCCGACATCGTTCTTAACACCGGCGGCGATGGCGAGGTCACCTATCTCAAAGACGTCACCCGCACCGAGCTGGGCGCCAAAAGCCAGGATCAGAGCTTGACTCTGGACGGCAAGCCGTCCGTGGGCTTGGCGATCTTTCAGCTGCCCGGCTCCAACGCTCTGGACGTCGCCGACGCGATCCGAGCGAAAATGCGCGAGCTGGAAAAGCGATTTCCGCAGGGACTCAAATTCGCCATCGTCTACGACACAACGCCCTTCATCAGCGAATCCGTCCACGAGGTCTTCAACACGCTGCGCGACGCGGTGATCCTGGTGGCTATCGTCGTCTTACTGTTTCTACAAGATTGGCGATCGCTCTTGTTGCCGGTGATCGACGTCGGCGTGTCGCTGGTTGGCACCTTTGCGGTTATGAGGCTTTTGGGATTCAGCCTCAACAACTTGACGCTGTTCGGCCTGGTGCTGGCCATCGGCATCGTCGTGGATGACGCCATCGTCGTCTTGGAGAACATTGAGCGTTGGCTCGACAAGGGACTGCCCGTGCGTGAAGCGACGATTCGCGCGATGAACGAAATCACCGGGCCGATCCTGGCGATTACACTGGTGCTCAGCTCGGTTTTCCTGCCGAGCGCGTTTCTGGGCGGCATCACGGGGCAATTCTTCCGCCAGTTCGCCCTGACAATCTCCGCTTCGATGATGATCTCGGCGATCAACGCCATGACCATGACGCCGGCGCGGGCGGCGTCCATCTTCGCGGGACGAAGTCACAAGTCAGAAGTCGGAGGTCAGAAGTCAGTAGTCGGAAGTCACGATGCCGGCAAAGAGGCGCTGCCTTGGTGGAGCTTTGGGCTCTTCGGCGGTTTGATTTCGGCGTGGTTGCTGACGCCGATCTTCGGGGGCCAACTCGGGTTGGTCAATCGGGTTGAGGGCGGCGAGGGCGCGCCGGGCGGATTGCTTGTCTCGATGCGCGAATGGGCCGTGTATTTAAGCTTGTTCCTGCCCGGGGCGCTCGGCGGCGGCGCGGTCGGCTGGTTTGCGATCCGCTATGTCAACCGCGCGCTGGCCTTTATGTTCCGGGGATTCAATCGCGGCTTCGATTGGACGACGAGGGTCTACGGCACGACGGTCGGCTGGGCGTTGCGCCTCAGCGTCGTCGTGCTGTTGATCTATGTCGGCCTGATCGGCTTCACGGGTTTCGGCTTCACGCGCGTCCCTAGCGGCTTCATTCCAAGCCAGGACAAGGGACGTTTGATCGCCAACGTTCAACTGCCCGATTCGGCGTCCTTGGAACGCACCACCGACGCCATGCAGGCGGCCGTGAAGATCGCTCTGGAGACGCCCGGAGTGGACCATACCCTTTCCAACCCCGGCCGCGCTTTCGTGCTCAACGCCATCGGCTCGAACCTGGGCACCATGTTCATCACGCTTAAGCCGTTTCACGAGCGCAAAGACCCATCCCTGAACTCTGACGAGATTGCGGCGAAATTACGCCAACGTTTCCAGAAGGAGATTCCCGAGGCCCGCATCAATGTCTTCGGAGCGCCCGCCGTGGACGGCCTCGGCAACGCCGGCGGCTTCAAGCTGATGGTGGAAGCCGTCGGCGACGTAAAATACAGCATTCTCCAGGGCCAGGCCGACAAGCTGACGGTATTGGGCAATCAGCAGCCCGGCCTCGTGGGTCTCTTTGACGGCTTTCGCGCGAACACGCCGCAGATCTACGTCGATATCGACCGCACCAAAGTCAAGACGATGGGGGTAGCCCTAAGCGATGTCTTCGACATGCTCCAGGTTTACATGGGCGGCTACTACGTCAACGACTTCAATCGCTTCGGGCGGACTTGGCAAGTTAACGTGCAGGCCGACGCTCCGTTTCGGGTGAATGCGGAGACGCTCAAACAGCTCAAAGTCCGCAATGCCGACGGCGACATGGCGCCCTTGGGATCGGTGGTGGACATCCGCGACTCCACCGGGCCGCTCACCGTCACGCGCTACAACATGTTCCCCGCGGCGCCGATCACGGGCGCCTCGCTGCCGGGCGTCAGCACGGGCTACGTGCTCAAGACCATGGAAGATTTGGCGAACAAGGAATTGCCCCGCTCCATGACGTACGAGTGGACCGAGCTGAGCTATTTGCAAAAGCAAGCGGAAAAGGTCGAATCGTTTCGCGATTTGCAGCAAAACCCGTTCAGCGCATTCGTGCTCGGCGTCATCCTGGTTTTTTTCGTGCTCGCGGGCCTCTATGAGAGCTGGTCGCTTCCCTTGGCAGTCATCCTCGTCGTGCCCATGTGTTTGTCGAGCGCACTGGCCGGCGTGGCCATGGCGCGCTTGGACGTCAACATCTTCGTCCAGGTAGGATTCGTGGTGCTGGTCGGTCTGGCCGCGAAAAACGCCATCCTCATCGTCGAATTCGCCCGCGACCGGCAAGCGGAAGGCGCGACGTTATTTGCCGCGGCGGTTGAAGCCGCTCAGGTGCGCCTGCGGCCCATCATCATGACTTCGTTCGCATTTATCCTGGGTGTGCTGCCGCTGGTAATCGCCCAAGGCGCCGGCGCCGAGATGCGCCGCACCCTGGGGACGGCGGTCTTCTTCGGTATGCTAGGCGTCACGCTGTTCGGGATCTTCTTGACGCCTGTCTTCTTCTACGTCGTCCGCAGACTCACGCGCCAAGCGGGGACCGCCAATCGGCGCTTGGATTAAGGCAAGCCTTCGAGCGCCCGGTCTCAACTTGCGGTTGCAGTTTCCCAGCACACCTCGTAAGAAACCCGTGCGTCCGGCAGTTTTCCCATCCTCCCCAAAAGGTGACCTATGAGGAGCGCCTGGAGATTCTTGATTCTGGCCTGCCTTCTCATGGTCCACGGCTGCGGCAGCAACCGCGCCAAGGCCGAAAGCCTGGCGAATGAAACGCTCGCGCTTTTGGATGAAATGTCCGCGGCCATGGAAAAGGCCGCAAGCGCCAAGGATATCAAACCCCAGATCGAATCCCTAGCCAAGAAATTCAAGGATTTAGAGCAACGCGCCAAGGACCTAAAGCTAACCAAGGCCGACGACGAGGCCTTGAGGAAGAAAATGGAGCCGGAAGTGCAGAAAGCCCAGACCCGGCTGATGTCGGCTACGATGAAATTGGCCGGCAAGGATCCCAAGGGCATTGCAGATCTAGGCGAAGTCATGAAGAGCTTCGGCAAGTGATTCTCTTATCACTTACTCTTGGCGGCTTCGCGCGAGAATTCGAGGCTTTTGCCTTGACCCCAAGACCGATGACTGGTGGAATCAACCACGAGAGCGGATGTGATGGGGATCAGGTGCGGCGCTCATGTATGCGAATGCCGTAGCGGGGCCAGGGTGGCGTGTTTTCTGGTTGAAAGCCGTGCTCGCCTGCGGATTGCTGAGCGGTTTTCTCCTGTCGCCCAAACTCTGGCTGTCCTCGCGCATCTACCCCCTTAGCCCGATAACTTCCGTGCTCCCAGACGTACCTACGCCATTGGATTGGCTTTGGTTCGGGGCGCTTCTAGCACTGCTTGTTGGCATCGCCGTAACGCCGCAGTCACGCTGGCTCATCCTCGTTTTCGTGTGCCTCGCTGGGCTCTTGAGCCTTTGGGATCAATCGCGCTGGCAGCCGTGGTTCTACCACTACCTCTTCATGCTGTCCGCTTTCGCATTCCGCTTCCGCTTCACCCGATCCATTGCCACAAGCGAAAATGATGGGGCGAGGAGAGGGCGCCACGAGGCAGAAGACGCGCAGGCGATTCTCAACGCCGGACGCTTCATCATGGCGGCCACATACGTCTGGAGTGGATTGCAAAAGTGCAATGTAAGTTTTCTCACCATCGTCTACCCCTGGCTTCTCGAACCGTTTCTCCCCGAGTCGGTGCGCAGGTTCGCCATGCCGGCAGGGCTGGTTGTCCCCTTTCTGGAAACGGGCATCGGCCTCGGGCTGCTCGTGCCGGCGCTGCGCAGACTCGCTCTGCTCCTGGTCCTTGCGATGCACGCGGCCTTGCTATATTGCCTGGGGCCCTTTGGCCACGCTTGGAACAGCATTGTCTGGCCCTGGAACCTGGCCATGATGGCGCTTGCGGGCATTCTTTTCTGGCGAACGCAGGATGTCTCGTTCCGAGAAATTGTTTGGCCCGGCGCCTCTGCATTCCGTTGGCTTACGCTGGTTCTCTTTGGCATCATGCCCGGCCTGAGTTTTTTGGGCCACTGGGATTCGTATCTGTCCGCCGCACTCTATTCGGGAAATGGGATTCAGGCGGAAATCAACATCAGCGAGGGAGTTTACGAGCGTATACCTGCGGGGATACAGCGGTACTGTTCAAAGCGAGGAGAGCGATATGACGTGGACATGATTGCCTGGTCAATAGGCGAGCTTAATGTGCCGCCTTATCCCGCGCAACGCATTTACCGTAACATTGCTCGGAGCTTTTGTGCCGCGGCCAAGCATCCCTCGGACGTCGTCCTGGTGATTCATGGACGGCCGCACTGGTGGTGCGGAATCCGCCAGGCTATTCGAGAAGATTGTGCAACACTGCATGGGACTGCTTTCGACCGATCCTCCAGGTTAGAATGACATGCGACCTCCTCAATCAGCTCTGGCCTATTTCCACTCCAAGGGAGGACCGCTCATGACCGGCGCCAATAGAAATCATGTTCGAATTCGCGTCGTCACCTTCATGGCTGGTGTGGTCGCAATGGGCGCGGGAACGTCGCACGCTCTAGCCCAGACGCTCCCGAGAATAGAGAGGTTTCGGTTCGACATCAAAGAGAAGACTGCCCCGCGCGAACTCTTGCCGACGCCTCCGAAGGCCGTCGCAGCTCCGACGGTGATGATCGACGACCTGGCCCACGTTCCCGAAGTTCATTTTCAGGAACCCGTCATCGTCAAGACCGCGGCGCCCGATGCGAACTTATCGATTCAGGAGCGCGCCGAACTTGAAAAACAGGTGGCGTCGGCGACCAGAAAGGCAATGCTCGAGACCGCCCATCAGACCGCGAAGATCAACCATCTCAACCAAAAGAAGCAAGATCTTTTCATGGAAACATTGATTGAAGACCGCAAGGACTTGGCGGGTCTGCCATTCCTTTTGGGCGACGCCTGCCGCCTGAAAAAGTTCGAGAAAAAAGACTTCCACAACGACGTAGCTGTAGTTCGCAGTCTCTTCAACGATACAGCCGACGCTTTTGAAGGAGTTGACAGGTTTTGGCGTAACTATGACGCCCACATCAAAGAAGGAAAAGGCTCCGATGGCAAGAATCGATTCACGATCGCCGGATTTATGCAAGTGCTGGGGCCGGAACCTTTATATCAGAAGGGACTGGTGGAGCGTCTGAAAACGTTCGGAAAACAGGCCGAAAAAGACGTGACAGAGGCCTTGGCGCGGTTGGCCGTATTCTCCATGGATCCAAAAGTACGCGGAGCGGCCCTGGCGGCTTTGGAGAAACGCGACTGTGGCCCCGCCGATTCCGTGCTGCTCAAGGGTCTGCGCTACCCTTGGCCGAGCGTTGCTCAAAATGCCGCAGACGCCGTGGCCCAACTGAAGCGCAAAGATCTCATTGGCGAGTTCATCAAAATGCTGGACGAGCCCGATCCGCGAAGCCCCGTGATGCTTGAGGTCCAAGGCAAGAAGGCGCCGGTGGTCCGCGAGTTGGTCCGCATCAACCACCATCGCAACTGCTTGCTGTGTCATCCACCCGGAAACACGGAAGATGTTCTGAAACAGCCTCAAGGAGGTAAATGGTCAGAGTTGGAAAAGGGCGTTCAGTCCCATGTCACGAACGGTTTTCCGGAACTCGCCGCTGACGTGGTGTTCGCGGCAATGCCCACTCCTGGCGAGCCTATTCGTATTTCGGGCTATGGCTCGTTTTCCTTCCCCGACGTTCTCGTGCGGATCGACGCCACGTATCTGCGTCAGGATTTTTCTCTGTTGTTGGACGTTGTGGACGCCCACCCCTGGCCGAAAATGCAGCGTTTTGACTTTTTAGTCCGCACCCGGCAACTAACAGAGGGTGAGGCTCAAGCCTATCGCGTGCTCTTGCAGCCGAAAACTCCAGCCACGCTGTCCCCGTATCACGCCGCTGCCGTGCGCGCCTTGCGGGCACTGACCGGTCGCGACACGGAACCCACGGCCCAAGCTTGGCGCAATCTGCTTGCTCAGTAGCGCAGGCACGATCACTTGCTCGCCCGCATTTCCGGTAACTGAAAGCAAGCCGCTTCCTCGCTGTTGCGGACAAATAGCTTGCCGTGCGCGACGACGGGGTGGTTCCAGGTCTTGCCTTCTATCGCCTGGAAGCGGGCGATCTCGCGGTGTTCGTCGGGGGTGGCCTCGACCAGCGCGACCGCGCCTTTTTCCGTGACCACTAAGAGCAGGTTCTGGTCGGCCAGGAGCAGCACTTGGCCGGCGCCGTAGCCGCGCGCCCGCCACTTTTTTTTGCCGTCTTCGAGGCTGACGCAGGTGAAGAAGCCGCCGTCGAAGCCGTAGAGGTGGCCGCCGTCTATCACGAGGTCGTTGAAGTACGGGCTGATAGCCCGGCTCAACCACACCTCTTGCGTTTCCCATGCACTTCCTTGTTTGCTGACACGCAGGCGGCGCGTTCCGAGTCCGAATCCCGTACCGAGCAACACATCGGTGTCACTGACTATGGTCGGCTGCACCACGCGCTGCATGCCTTCGAGATTCCAGGCATGATTCCAGAGAATGTCGCCGCTCGTCGGCTGGAAGGCGGTCAGGCCCAAATCGGTGCAAACGAGGACTTGCTCGACGCCGCCAAGCCGCGCGGGATGCAGCGAGCAGTAGCTTCTTTGGCCTTCGCCCGCCTGCCACAGCGGCGTCCACGACGTCGCGTCGTAAGCCAGCACGCTCTTGCCGCCGGGAGCGCCCGCGAAGACCGTGACCACGCCCTGAACGACAAGCGGGGATGAGGCGAAACCCCAATCGGGTGGTTTGATCTCGGAGTCCATTGCGATATTGCGCGACCAGATCTTCTGTCCCGTAGCGGCGTCGAGGCAATTGAGCATGCCCGTGGCGCCCTGGACGAAGAGCTTGCCTTCGTGGAAGGTGGGCGTGGCGCGCGGGCCTGGGCCGCCGATTTTCTCCGCGAAGCGAGCGGCGTCCTTGTGTACCCAAATCGTTGCGCCGGTATCCGCGTCGTAACATACCACCAACTCCGTGTCGCCCCGCTGTTCCTGCGTGAACAAATGCTTGCCCACCACGGTGAACGATGACCAACCGGGTCCGACGCGGTGGCGCCAAATCTCCTTGGGCGGGTTCTGCGACCAGTCGGTGGCGATCTTGACGCCCGTCAGGCGGCCGTCGCGATGAAGTCCGCGGAAGCCCGGCCAGTCGCCCGGCTGCAAGGCCAACGCCTTCACCGAAGCGGCTTCAAGGGGTTGAACCTTACCGAGTCTGCCGGCGGCAATTTCCACTTGGTACTTGTCTTCCGCGCTGGCAACCCAGCGGAAGGTCAAGGTCGAGTCGAATGCACCCGTAGCGCCTTCGTAGCGCACCAGCGTGTAGTATCCCCAGCCGAGCACCATGACGACCAGCACCGTGACGCGGCGCACGCGCCAGCTCAAAAAGGGAGTCACCAGAAGCGCGAGCACCGCCGCCGTCGTGACTGCCGGCAGCGCGAGAAAGAACACCCCGAACAAATCGAAACTAGGGTGAAAAACGGTGTAGGCCATCGCGCCCAGCGCAATGAACCAGAGGGCGCCCAGCAGCCGGTCCGTCCAGCGAAGCCGGCTGGCGAAGAGCAACCAGGCTAAGACGCCCAACGTTCCGATGAGCGGGCCGAGCATCATCCCGTAAAACTGAAGCACCGTTCCGGGCACGATCCACGCCGGCGCCGTCAGGAAGATCCACTGAAGGGCAATGAAGACAAGAGCCGGCCAAAGCCGTAAACGTGGCTGTACGCTTCGCGAGGTGATGTCGCTCATGGTGTGCAACTCCTTCAGAATACGCAATGCTCGGAATGTGTTTCGTCTAATTCACGACACACAAGCACGTCTTGAAATGCATTTTTCGTTCATGAAACTCATTTTACGTATTCCCATGGTAAGTTCGCCACCCACCGGCGCGCGGGCGGCAGGAAAAATTGACAACATTTTGCAGTCTCGAGGAACTAATCTGTAATAGGGTCAAATGGAAAGGGCATCCGTGGCGACCACCAAGTCTCGACAGTTCTTGCAGACTCTGGTTCGCGGGATGGCGGCCGAGGCGTTCGTCGGCCAATCCGACCGCGAACTCGTCGCGCGCTTTCTCGCTTGCCACGATGAGGCGGTGTTCGAGGCTTTCGTGCGCCGGCATGGGCCGATGGTCTATCGCGTGTGCTGGCGCGTATTGCAGCATTCTCAGGATGCCGAAGACGCGTTTCAGGCGACGTTTCTCCTTCTGGCCAAGAAGCTGCGCAGCGTTCGCAAGCGGGAGTCCTTGGCAAGCTGGCTGCACGGCGTGGCTCATCGCGTCGCGCTCAAAGCGCGCTCCCAAGCCGCCAATCGCAGCGCTCACGAACGAAACGGGCGAGCGGCGAATTCCATACTTCCGGAAGATGTCACTTGGCGCGAATTGAGCACGGCGCTGGATGCGGGATTGGCCCACTTGCCTGAAAAATGGCGGCTGCCTCTCATCCATTGCTATCTGGAAGGACGCACGCAGGACGAAGCAGCCGCGCAATTGGGCTGGAGCAAGAGCACGCTGCTCAGGCGGCTGGACGAAGCCCGCGCCGCCTTGGGGCGACGTCTGACGCGCAAAGGCATTGTCTGGCCGGCGGCGGTGTCGGCCCTGCTGCTCTCGGATTGTGTCGCCCCGGCGGCGCTATCTTCGAAACTCATCGGCGTCACTGCAGAGGCGGCCGTGTATGTTGCGACGGGCAAGTCCGCCCTCGCCATAGGCCTGACCTCAGCGAAGGCGGTCGCCCTGATGGAAGGAGCGTTACAAGTCATGTTCTTCGCCAAAATCAAGATGGCTGCAATCGTGGTTCTCGCGCTCGGCTTGATCAGCGGACTGGCGACAAGCGCGGTTCCGATTTCGGCGAACCAAGAGCCCGCCCCAAGCCGCGTGGCGCAAAATTCGACCAAGCAAGAGTCCGGCAAGCAAACGGAAAAGCCAAAGAAACCCAAAGCACGCTTCACGATCAGCAAAGAGACGACGCGAGTCACGGATGCGCCCGATCCCGACGGCTACATCGACTATGAAGCGATCTTGAACGAACGCCTGCGCGAAGGCGTGACGGCGGAGAACAACGCCAACGTGCTATTGTTTCAGGCGATTGGCCCACATCCGCAAAAAGTGAATATGCCGGGGACGTATTTCCATTTGATGGGCATACTGGCGCCGCCGGACAAGGGAGATTACTTTGTTGACGTCCTGACGCACCACCGAAATGTATTGAACCCCGAACTGACCAACGACAAGATCAAAGAAATCAAAGATCGACTTGAGCGGGCTGCCTCTCGACCTTGGAAAGCTAAGAAGTATCCCCATCTGGCCGGTTGGTTGACGGCGAACGAGCGCCAGCTGGCCCTTGCAACTCAGGCCGCCCAGCGCTCACGCTATTATTCGCCAATGGTGACCAAGAAAGGTGAGGTGCCTCCGCCGGGACTGGTGTCCGCGCTACGTCCTGGAGTGTATTCATGCACCGAGTTGATTCAGGCGCTAATTGCGCGGGCAATGTTGCATTTGGGCGAGGGCCGCGCCGATGCGGCGTGGAAAGATCTCGCGGCATGCCATCGTTTGGGCCGGCACTTGGCAACCGGCCCCACACTCCTCGAAGGAGTGGTCGGTGTCACTCTCGAAACCGCGGCAATGGACGCTTATCTAGTCCCTAACCAAGCGTAATCCTGTCGTCCGTTCAAGAATTCTTCAAAAAAATTCGAAATCCCTTGGCTTTTCCGCGTCTTTGAAGTGTAGTCGCTTTCAAGGACACGAACAAGAAAGGGATTTCGAGTGAAAACTAC
>JACPZP010000123.1 GCA_016195405.1 Planctomycetota bacterium
AGAGCACCTGCCTTCCAAGCAGGCTACGAGGGTTCGATTCCCTTCACCCGCTTCGTGCGTTCACGCGACGCGGTTGAACGGCGACAAGCCGCTTTTGGAATTCAGGCTACTGGATTTCAAGCTGCTGTAGCTCAGCCGGTAGAGCGCGTCCTTGGTAAGGACGAGGTCCTGGGTTCAAATCCCAGCAGCAGCTCTTGAAGAATCCATTGGGAGAAGCAAACGGTTTTTCCATCCCCAAGTTCCGGCCCGCGGCCCTAAGGCTGTGGCTTAAAGGCCGGAGTTATCGCTTAACATCTTCCGGAGGAACGGATGGCTAAGGACGTTTTTACGCGGACCAAGCCGCACGTGAACGTGGGCACCATCGGGCATATCGACCACGGCAAGTCGACCTTGACGGCGGCAATTGTCGTGCGCCAGGCCCTCAAGTTTCCAACCATCAAGGTCAAGTCGTACGCCGAAATCACCAAAGGCGGCACGGTGCGCGACGCGAACAAGACCGTGACCATCGCCGTCTCGCACACGGAATACGAAACCGCCAAGCGGCACTACGCCCACATCGATTGCCCGGGCCACGCCGACTACATCAAGAACATGATCACCGGCGCCGCCCAGATGGATGGCGCCATTCTCGTCGTGGCCGCCAACGACGGCCCCATGCCGCAGACCCGCGAGCACTTGCTTCTGGCCCGTCAGGTCGGCGTGCCGCGCATCGTGGTCTTCCTGAACAAGATCGACACGGTCGACGATCCTGAATTGCTCGACTTGGTCGAAATGGAGATGCGCGAGTTGTTGAGCAAATATGACTTCCCCGGCGACGAGATTCCCATCGTCCGCGGCAGTTCCAAGCCGGCTCTCGATTCGAGTGGCAAGGACGAAAAGGCCAACAAGTGCGTCGACGACTTGATGAACGCACTGGACAACTACATCCCCGACCCCGTGCGCGAGGAAGACAAGCCGTTCCTGATGAGCATCGAGGACGTGTTTTCCATCAAGGGCCGCGGCACGGTGGGCACAGGCCGAATCGAACGCGGCCGGTGCAAGGTCGGCGATGAGGTTGAGATTATTGGTCTAATGAAAGCGCCTCGCAAAACCGTCGTCACCGGCGTCGAAATGTTCAACAAGACGTTGGAGTTTGGCATGGCCGGCGACAACGTCGGCGTGCTGCTGCGCGGCATTGAGCGTACGGATCTCGAGCGTGGGCAGGTTCTCGCCAAACCTGGTTCGATCACGCCGCACACCAAGTTCGAGGCCGAGGTATACGTGCTCAGCAAGGAGGAAGGCGGCCGCCACACGCCCTTCTTCGCCGGCTACCGTCCGCAGTTCTATTTCCGCACCACCGACGTCACCGGCACTTGTCAAGAGTTGATCGGCTCTGACGGCGGCAAAGCCGAGATGTGCATGCCCGGCGACAACATCAAGATGAAGGTGGAATTGATTCCCGATTCGCCCATCGCCATGGACGAAGGCCTCCGCTTCGCCATTCGCGAGGGCGGAAAGACCGTGGGCTCGGGCGTCGTCACCAAGATCTTGCAGTAATCATTTTCGTTAGTCGTCGGTATGAGAAGGACACACTCCGATGCGTGAATACGTCTGGCTGGAATGCACGGTCTGTGGCGCGCGCAACTATCGCACTCACAAGGAAACCCGCGGCGCGGACCGGCTCGAACTGAAAAAGTTCTGCCGTAAGGAACGCAAGCACACCCCGCACAAGGAATCGAGAAAGAAGTAGTGGTTCGTGTGAACCATTGGCTCCTAACCACTGGCCACTAACCACGACCCACTCATTGAAGGGGTGTAGCTCAATTGGTAGAGCAGCGGTCTCCAAAACCGCAGGTTGAGCGTTCGAGTCGCTCCGCCCCTGCTGAGGAAACCAGGTTTCCGCGCTTAAGGTGTTTCCGCTCATAGGTAAGGAATGGCCATGGCCGTGGCAGAAAATGTCGACACCACCAGGAGCCCGATGAACGCGCGCCTGCAGCTGGGAATCTCCAGCCTCGTCGGCGGCGCCCTGGTCCTCATCGCGCTGTGGTTCGTGTTTGCCGGTTTGCCGCTGCTTTGGGAAGAGATTACGGGCGTCATCAATGAGTTTCTTTCCGGCGCCTTGTTGCTGGTGCTCTCCCTCGCGGTGATCGTTGCTCTCTCCTATTTTGCCTATCATCTCGAACGCAGCCATAGCATCCCTGGACTCCGCGCCGGCACGTTCGTCGCCGTCCTTGCGCTTTACGTTGTCGCCTGGCTGTCGATTTCCGTGATCGGCAATTTTCTGGCGACGCGCGAGCTGGACGTCCTTGGTCCGGCGTTCACGATCGCCATCGGAGGCGGCTTGCTCTTCTTGCTGTTCTTGCTTTTCAAGTCGGAAGGCTTTCAAGACTGGCTGCACCGGATCGAGGATCAAGGATGGTTCCACGCCATTCCTTATAAGCCGACCCAAGGCGTCCGCGTTCGCCGCGGAACCGTACTGGCCATTATCGTTCTGGGCTTCTGCGGCATCTACACGATGGCGCATCGCGGCATCGTCACCGACCGTTACGGCGTCAGTGAGTACGGCGTGGCCAACACCTGGTTTTGGAATGTTCCGTTTATGTCCCCGGAACATGCGTATTTGCCCGTGATGTTCAAGGTCAATATTCTGCTGCCGATCGTCCTCGGCGTGCTGCTACTCTGGTTCGCCTGGAGAATCGTGAATTGGCCTGCGTTTTCCGATTTCCTGATTGCCACCGAAGCGGAGATGAACAAGGTTTCTTGGACCTCGCGCAAACGGCTCGTTCAGGACACCGTCGTGGTGTTGACGACCGTGTTCCTCATGACGGTCTTTCTATTCCTCGTCGATATCGTGTGGATCAAGGTCTTGAGTTGGCGACCGATTGGTGTATTGCAAGTGGACGTCCGCACCGAGGCGCTCAAGCAACAAGAGAAAACGCAATGGTAAGCGCCTCGCCGGTAGCGGGTCCTACCACGGAAGTTCCGTCCATGATCAACGACGATCTGAACCCCGAGCGGAAACCGGATCCGGATGATCCGCCCGCCGATCAACCGATCGAAGTGCCGGCAGATAGTTCGGCCGATGGCGCCGCCGCGGCAATCCCTGCCCAAGAAGGCGCGCAGGAAGCCGCGCTGGAAGATCACAAACGCTGGTATGTCGTGAAAGTGCAATCCGGGCGGGAGGAATCGATCAAAGACGCCATTGAGCGTCGCGTGAAGATAGAAGGGCTCCAGGATTGCTTCGGACAAGTAGTCATCCCGGTGGAAAAAGTCACCGAGATGCGCAAAAACAAGCGGGTAGTTAAGGACCGCAAGCTCTACCCCGGCTACTTGATGGTGAACCTGGAATTCAACGACCGCATGCTCTACCTGTTCCGGGAAACTTCCGGCGTCGGCGACTTCGTCGGCGGCGGCCTTAACAAGCCGCCCCAGCCGATGAAGGACGACGAAGTTCAGCGCATGCTCAAGACCCAGGGCCAGCCGACGGTCGACACAGGGCCTGAGAAATTCAAGTTCGACAAAGGCGATCGCGTCAAAGTTCGTGACGGCACCTTCGCGGGCATGGAAGGCGAGGTCAAGGAACTGCTCGAGGCCAATGGCGCCCTCCGCGTGGAACTCACAATATTCGGCCGGCCCGTTCCGGTCGAGTTGGAACAATGGCAGGTGGATCACGCATAGTGGAATCATGCACCGTTGGGGAGAAACATGGCGAAACAAGTAACCGCAGTGATTCGATTGCAATGTCCCGGCGGGCAAGCAACGCCGGCGCCTCCGGTCGGTCCCGCGCTCGGACAGCACGGCGTGAACATTGGGCAGTTCGTCTCCCAGTTCAACGATCGCACCAAAGATGCGCGCGGCGTGACCGTGCCGGTAGTGATAACCGTGTTCAGCGACCGCACTTTCACCTTCGAGGTGAAAAGTCCGCCCGCCGCGGTTCTTCTCAAGCAGGCTGCGGGCATTCCCATTGAAAAGAAAAAGGGCGGCGAGGTCCTGGCCGCCGAGGAGAAGACGAAAGGCACCGGCAAGTACAAAGGATTCAAGGTGACGCCGGCACAAGTGCGCGAAATTGCCAAAAGGAAGTTCAACGACTTGAACGCGCGTGATGAGGACCATGCGGCCCGCATCGTGGAAGGCACGGCCCGCAGCATGGGCCTCAGTGTGGAGGGGTAGCACCATCATTTGACGGCAAGAGGAGCCGAACCCCCTGACAGAAAAAGCGTCAGGTGGGAAGGGTTTCTTTTTGCCGCATTGTGTTTTCGCTAGACTGAGAATAACTCCATGGCCAAGAAGCAAACCGCCGAAAAGAAATCCGCTGAAGACTCCGCCGCGGGCGCCGCACCGGGCGCCGCACCGGCGCCGGCTTCAGACACCAAGCCATCCTCGGAAACGAAGGACGCCAAGGCCGACAAGTCGGACAAGAAACCGCGTGCACCCAAGGCGCCTAAGGCGGACAAGGGATCGCCCGCGCCGCCAAGCTCGGAGTCGCCGCCGGCCGTCGCACCGGTGGAAGCCCCCAAGGCGCCTGCCGCCGTTTCGCGGCCCGGTGAGGCCAAAACGAAGAAGAAGCCCGGCGTGCCGCCAACCCGGGGCAAGAAGCTTCGCAATCAGCTGAAGAATGCCCGGCAGAAAATCGCCAAGGAAGGCCCGGCGCCATTGAAGAAGGCGGTCAGCCTGCTGAAATCGCTGCGCCGGGCCAAGTTCGATGAGACCGTGGAAATCCACATGTGGCTGGGTATCGATGCGACGCAGAGCGATCAGCTTGTCCGCGGCACGGTCGCCTTGCCTCACGGCATCGGCAAGGCGGTCCGCGTGGTTGTATTTTGCCAAGGCGACAACGTCGGTAAAGCGAAGGACGCGGGCGCTGAATTCGCCGGCTCCGACGACTTGATCGAGAAGATTCAAAAGCAGAATTGGCTCGACTTCGACGTGGCGCTCGCAACACAGGACATGATGGGCAAGGTTAGCCGCCTCGGCAAGGTTCTCGGCCCGCGCGGCTTGATGCCCACTCCCAAGGCCGGCACCGTCGTGACGGGCGACGTCGCAGCCGCGGTCAAGGAATTCAAAGCGGGAAAGGTTGAATACCGCACGGACAAGGGCGGCAACGTTCATGCCGGGGTCGGCAAGATGAGCTTTGATGAAGACAAGCTGGCCGACAATATCACGGCTTTCATCGATGCCATCCGCGCCGCCAAGCCCACAGGCGTCAAAGGCAACTATGTGAAGTCGATTACCGTATGCGCGACCATGAGCCCAGGAATACCCGTAGTGGTCTAAAGGTTTAACTTGCAAAAGAAAAAGCTATGAGCAAACTGATCAAACAAATGCAGATGGACGATTTGAAGAAAACCTTCGCCGACGTGCGTGAATTGGTTTTTCTGAACGTCGTCGGACTTAACGCCACCGTCGAGAACCAGGTTCGGCTCGGGCTGCGCAAAAAGGGCATTCGCATGCAGATGGTGAAGAACAGCCTGGCGCGGCGCGTGCTCGGCGAGCTTGGCCTCAGTGCGGAAAAGGGCTGGGATGGATCGACCACCCTTGCCTGGGGCGGCGCCAGCATCGCCGAATTAAGCAAGGAAATCGAAGGCCTGGCGAAGAAGCACGAGAAATTCATCAAAGTGAAGTCGGCAGTGTCCGATGGCCAGGAAATCGCCTTCGAGGTGGCTCTCAAGATGCCCACACGCCTTGAGGCCATCGGCCGAGTGATCAGCCTCGCGCTCGCCCCCGCGAGCCGCCTGGTCGGTCAGATTCTTGGCCCGGCGTCGTCGGTCGCGAGCCAGATCAAGACAGTTGGTGAGAAGAAGGAGGAAGAAGTTCCCGCACCATCGCCCGCATAACATTCGACCACATACCGTGAGTTGAACGTCGTCGCCCGTTCCGTTGAAAGCTATTACGCATTCGCCGCCCCGCTTCAGGCGGCACGCTTGGAAATACGTCGAGACCCTCAACGAAAGGAACCGAAAAATGGCGGAGTTTTCTGCGGAGATCAAAGACCTTGGCGACAAAATCGCCGGTCTTAAGGTCTCGCAAGCAGTCGAGCTTGGCGACTATCTGGAAGAGGTCCACAAGATCAAGCCCGCGGCCGGCGCTCCCATTATCCAACAAGGCGGCGGAGGGGCCGCGGCGGCCTTGCCGGAAAAGGTAGTCCAAACTGAGTTTACCGTGGTCCTCGAAGCCTTCGGCGCCGACAAGATCAAGGTCATCAAGGTGGTCCGCGAGATCACCGGCCTGGGACTCAAGGAAGCCAAGGACTTGGTGGAAGGCGCTCCCAAGCCCGTTAAGGAAAACGTGAGCAAGGAAGAAGCCGAGAAGTTCAAAAAACAACTGGAAGACGTCGGTGCCAAGGTTGCTTTGAAGTAGTGCGGGGTCGAGTGAGTGGTGAGTCGTTATTAAGATAACGACTTACCATTCACCACTCACTCCTCACCACTCACGAATCAAGCGACCCAGTGCAGAGAAGCAGGTACGGAGAAGAAGCAGGCAGCGGCGCGGCGGGTTGGTCAGGATGTCCCCGCCGCCCAACCGCGAGCAGTACGTTGTCAAGCGGTGGACACAGCGTGCGACGCGCAAGCCAACCTGCATCGGTCCCCTGTCCCCCACATGTGCCCCTGGCGCGGACTGCCTTGGGCCGGGCGTGGACCTTAGGGACAGTCCCGGAAGGCGCCGCTCCGGAACCAGCGGCCGTCCCGAATAAGAAACTCACAGACAAGAAACCCTTAGCCCATCGACGCCTTTACTTTGTGCTTTCCTGCGCCGCATCGGTCCGGCTCCGCTCTCCACTTGTCTTCTGGCACGTCGGCCCTGCCAGGGACAATGGACGGCGGACGTGGACGGATCGGTGCTTTTTCCGTCCCGGGAGGAGCTTGAGCCATGCCCGTCTCGGCCCAACGAGTGATTGAACCTCAGCAAATCCGTAACTTCGGACGCTTCGGCGACGCCGTCGAAGTGCCGCCCCTGACCGACGTGCAGACGCGCTCTTATGATCGCTTTCTGCAGCTCGAGGTGGCGCCGGAGAAGCGCACTCCCACCGGATTGGAGGGCGTGCTCCGCGAAATCTTCCCCATCGAGAGCTACGACAAGACGATCAGTCTCGACTTCATCAAGTATGAGCTTGGCAAGCCGCGCTACGGCCCCGACGAGTGCCGGCAGCTCCGTCTCACCTACGGAAGGCCCTTCAAAGTTTGGCTGCGCCTTAATAAAGAGCAGCCGGTCGAGGAAGAGGTCTACTTAGGTGACATGCCGATCATGATTGGCGGCGGCGAATTCATCATCAACGGCGCCGAGCGCGTCGTCGTCAGCCAGCTCCATCGTTCCCCGGGCGTCGACTACGTCGTCGAGACCGAAGCCGGCGAGCGCAAGCTCCACAGCTGCCGCATTATCCCCGAGCGCGGCAGCTGGATCGAAATCAACGTCACGAAGAAAGAGACTCTCGGCGTCCGCATCGATCAGTCGGGCAAATTCTCGGCCATGACGCTCTTGCGCGCGATGGATCCCGGCTATTCCACCGACGCCGATATTCTCAAGGCGTTCCATCAAACCACGACGCTCAAGCTCACACCGGTCAACCGCGCCGCCATCGAAGGCGCCGTGGCGGTAGGCGATGTCATCGACCCCGAAACCGGCGAGGTTTATCTCGAAAGCGGCGAAACCATCACCAAGGAGGTGGTCGACAAGATTTATGCCACCGACATGAAGGACGTAACGATTCTGCAGACCAAAACCGAGCAGGGCAAGGCGGTTGATCCTCTCATCCTGGCCTCGTTGCGCGAAGATCCCACCAACACGCACGAAGAAGCCCTGCTGAAAATCTACCAGCGCCTTCGCCCCGGCAACCCGCCACAGCTCGAAAAGGCCAAAGAGCTGTTCAAGGAGAAGTTCCAAGATCCCAACCGCTATCGCCTCGGGAAAGTGGGCCGATTTCGCATCAACCGCAAGTTCAACCAGGACATCCCCGAAAGCGAGATGACGCTGCGAGCCCTCGATTACTTGAACTCGATCCGTTACATCCTCAACCTCCGCGGCGGCATCGGCCATGTCGACGACATCGACCACCTCGGCAATCGGCGGCTGCGCACCATCGACGAGCTGGCTGCCGACGAGCTGCGCAAAGGCTTTCTGAAGCTACGCCGCACCGTGCAGGAACGCATGTCGATCCGCGATCAGCAGGACATGACGCCGCGCTCGCTCATCAACCCGAAGAGCATCTCAGCCGCCATCGAGTATTTCTTCGGCCGCGGCGAATTGAGCCAGGTCGTCGACCAGACCAATCCGCTCGCCCAGCTCACCCATGAGCGCCGGCTCAGCGCGCTGGGTCCGGGCGGCCTTAACCGCAAGCGCGCCGGCTTCGAAGTACGCGACGTCCATATCTCGCACTATGGCCGCATCTGTCCGATTGAGACGCCGGAAGGCACGAATATCGGCCTGATTTCGAGCCTGAGCATCTACGCCGGCGTCGATGAATACGGCTTTCTCATCACGCCCTATCGCAAGATCAGTAAGCGAAAGCTCACTGACGACGTGTCGTGGCTGCGCGCCGATGAGGAATCCCAGGCCCATCTCGCTCCCGCGGACACGCCCTCCGACGGCCACAAGATCACCCAGGACCGCGTGACGGCGCGCTTTGGCGGCGACTTCAGCGTCATCAGCTCCGACAACGTGCAGTACATCGACATCTCGCCGAAGCAGATGGTGGGCGTGTCGGCCGGCTTGATCCCGTTCTTGGAACACGACGACGCCAACCGCGCTCTCATGGGCTCCAACATGCAGCGCCAGGCGGTGCCGCTCTTGGTGACCGAGCCCGCGCTGGTTTCCACCGGCTTGGAGAAGGAAGTGGCCAAGCACTCCGGAATGGTGGTCAAGACCGAACGCGACGGCACGGTGACCTACGTCGACGCGGAACGCATCCGCGTCGACGACCGCGAGTTTCCTCTGCGCAAGTTTGTCGGCCTCAACGAGCGCACTTGCCTCAACCAGAAGCCGATCGTCAAGGTGGGCCAGAAAGTCAAGAAAGGGCAGATTCTGGCCGACGGCGCCGCGACCTATCATGGCGAGCTGTCGCTGGGCCGGAACGTGCTGGTGGCGTTCATGTCGTGGGACGGTTACAACTTCGAGGACGCCATCATCATCAGTGAAAAACTCGTCAAGGACGACACGTACACCTCGATTCACATTGAGGAATTCGAAATCGAAATCCGTGAGACCAAGCTGGGCAAGGAGGAGTTCACCCGCGACATCCCGAACGTCTCGCCCAAGGCGCTGTCCAATCTCGACGATAACGGCATCGTCCGCACCGGCACTTTCGTAAATCCCGGAGACATCTTAGTCGGCAAGGTGTCGCCGAAATCCAAAAGCGAGTTGACGCCCGAAGAAAAGCTGCTGCACGCCATCTTCGGGCGGGCCGGCGAAGACGTGAAGAACGACAGTCTCGAAGTCCCCTCGGGGGTGGAAGGCTTCGTTATCGACGCCCAGCGCTTTAGCCGACGGGCCAGCATGACCGACGAAGAGCGTAAGGCCTTCGACAAGCAGCACCGCGAGACGGAGAGCCACTGGAATAAGATCATCGCGGAGCAATTCCATGCGCTTAGCGCCGACCTGGCTGAAGTGCTGGACAAGAAGGAGATCAAAGTTCTGGGTAGTGACAAGGACGACAAAGCCCTCGCCGAGCAGGCGGCCACTTTCAAGGTCAGCGAACTCGATATCCGCTCGCCGGAGCGTCTGAAGGAGGCGAACAAAGTTTACAACCGTTACTCCGAAAGGCTCACGTTTCTGGTCGACGAAAAGGAACGCCGCCTCAACTCGCTGAAACGCGGCGATGAACTTCCCAGCGGCGTGCAGCAGATGGTCAAGGTCTATGTCGCCACGAAACGACAGATTTCCGTCGGCGACAAGATGGCCGGACGGCACGGCAACAAGGGCGTCATTTCCAAAATTCTGCCCGAGGAGGACATGCCGTTCCTGGCCGACGGCAGTCCGGTGGACATCTTGCTCAACCCGTTGGGCGTCCCCAGCCGCATGAATGTGGGGCAGATCCTCGAAACGCACCTCGGTTGGGCTGCGCAAAAGCTTGGCTTCAAGGCGATCACGCCGGTCTTCGACGGCGCCAGCGAGGAGGAAATCCGAGCGTGCCTTAAGGAAGCCGGCATCTCCGAGACCGGCAAAAGCTTTCTTTACGATGGCCGCACGGGCGAACGCTTTGAGCAGCCCGTGACGGTCGGTTACATCTATATGCTGAAGCTGCACCACCTGGTCGACGATAAGGTCCACGCCCGAGCCACCGGACCATACTCGCTCATCACCCAACAGCCTTTAGGTGGAAAAGCGCGTTTCGGCGGCCAGCGCTTCGGCGAAATGGAGGTATGGGCCCTGGAAGCGTATGGCGCCGCTTATGTGCTGCAGGAACTTCTCACCGTCAAGTCGGACGATGTGGAGGGCCGCACCAAGATCTACGAATCGATGGTCAAAGGCGAAAACACGCTGGAAGCGGGCACGCCGGCGAGCTTCGACGTGTTGACCAACGAGATTCGCGGGCTGGCCTTGAACATGCAGTTAGAGAAAAAACGGATTTGACTTCGGTTCGTCCATGAAGCTAGGCAAGGCCGCGCAACAAAAGCTTGGCACCCTGGTCGAATCTGCGGAGCTGACATTGGCCCACTTGATTCGAGCGCGTGGCGGGACTGCAGCCAATGTAAAGGAAGCTGGGCCTTGGGCTAACAAGACTCTGGGAGAAGCCGCTAATGCTGCAATAAAAGGCGACGATGCCGCCGCAAAGGCTATCAAAATCGTGAAGCAGGCCCGGCGCTTGGGACAGAAATTTTGAGGAACTGAAATGATCGCCGTTGCCCGTCAACCCGAAACCTATGATCCGTTGTTGCTTCCGCCCAGAGATGCGGCCTACCGTCTCCACGATGTCTTCGAGAAAAAGGTTGACGGATGCCGGGACGAACTCATCTTGGATTTCGGAGATTGTATTCTAACGTTCGAAGTTGACATCGACACGGACACAATCAGCGGCCAGTTTCAACGGGGCCGGTTCAAACCGACAAATGGCTATGAGAGCGTTCAGGCCTTCCGACCGTGGAAAAAGTACATCGGGAAGCAGTGCGGTTGGACTTGGTTCGCCGTGAACCAACAGGGCTATGTGGACAGCGCCTTGATTAGTTTCGAAGGAATAGAACCGAATATCCTCCTGCACGTCATCGCATCTTCGATGGAGCTGTTCGTGATCAATGCGATGCCACGAGCAATTGCCTCTGTGAAGAAGAAGGGCCGAAAGCCAAGCGCTAAAGCGAGAAAGTAATCAGACTTTATTACCCTGTCTTAGGGGAGACTTGATATGAGCACAGGCGAAGCCAATTACGACCGAATCAACGACTATGGCGCGGTGCGCATCAGCCTCGCCAGCCCGCACGATATCCGTTCGTGGTCCTTCGGCGAAGTCAAGAAGCCGGAGACCATCAACTATCGCACCTACCGTCCCGAAAAGGACGGCCTGTTCTGTGAACGCATCTTCGGCCCGGAGAAGGACTGGGAGTGCGCCTGCGGCAAGTACCGCGGCATGAAGTACAAGGGGATGATCTGCGACCGCTGCGGCGTCAAGGTCACGCATAGCCGGGTGCGCCGCAAGCGCATGGGCCACATCGAGCTGGCCGCTCCGGTCGTGCACATCTGGTTCTTTAAGGCCATGCCGAGCCGGCTGGGAACGCTGCTCGACATGAAAACCACCAGCCTCGAAAAGATCATTTACTTCCAGGACTACGTCGTCGTCAACGCCGGCGAGACCCCGCTCAAGGAGCGCCAACTCCTTACCGATGACGATTACCGCAAGGCCCGTGAAAGCTACGGCGACACTTTCGAAGCCGGCATGGGCGCCGAAGCGGTCAAGAAGCACCTGGAGAAGCTCGACCTGGTCGTTCTCTCGCAACAACTCCGCGATGAACTCCACGTGCTCAACCAGAAAGAAAAACCGTCGAAGCAAAAGCAGCGCGATCTCGTCAAGCGGCTCAAAGTCGTCGAGTCCCTGCGCGACAGCGGTCTGGGCGGGCCGCAGAATAAGCCCGAATGGATGGTCCTCGAATGCATCCCAGTCATCCCGCCCGACCTGCGCCCGCTCGTGCTCCTTGACTCCGGCAACTTCGCCACCAGCGACCTTAACGACCTTTATCGCCGCATCATTAACCGCAACAATCGCCTCAAGAAGCTGGTCGACCTCAACGCCCCCGAAGTCATCATCCGCAACGAGAAGCGCATGCTGCAGCAGTCGGTCGACGCCCTCTTCGACAACAACCGCTGCAAGCGTCCGGTGCTGGGATCCTCAAACCGGCCGCTCAAGTCGCTCACCGACATGATCAAAGGCAAGCAAGGCCGCTTCCGCGAGAACTTGCTGGGCAAGCGCGTTGATTACTCGGCGCGCTCGGTCATCGTCGTCGGCCCCGAGCTGCACCTGCACCAGTGTGGTCTTCCCAAGAAGATCGCGCTGGAATTGTTCCAGCCATTCATCATCCGCCGCTTGAAGGAGCTGGGTCACGCCGACACCATCAAGTCGGCCAAAAAGATGCTCGAGCGCAAAGCGGACGAAGTATGGGACATCCTCGAAGAGGTCATCAAGAACCACCCGGTGCTGCTCAATCGCGCTCCGACCTTGCACCGCATGGGCATCCAGGCCTTCGAGCCGGTCTTGATCGAAGGCAACGCCATCCGCATCCACCCCCTGGTCTGCAAGGGCTTCAACGCCGACTTCGACGGCGATCAGATGGCCGTCCACCTGCCCCTGTCCATCGAAGCCCAGGTCGAGGCCACCGTGCTGATGATGTCGACCAACAACATCTTCAGCCCCGCGAACGGCCAGCCCATCATCACGCCCAGCCAGGACATCGTGATGGGCTGCTACTACCTGACCGCCGACCCGCTGGCCAGCTTCATGGCTTTTGGCGGCCTGACGGATGAGCGAATCAAGAGCTACCAGGAAAAGCTCCCCGAAAACCTCAAGGGCGAGGGCATGGTCTTCTCGAGCCCGGCCGAGGTCTTCCTGGCCTACTCCGCCAAGAAGGTCGGCGTCCACGCCCGCATCAAGGTGCGTTTGCCGATCGACAAGCGCGTCATCAGCGAAGTCGCATTCGAGAAGGACAAGACGAAAGTTGAGGAAATCCAGCGCAATGCGAACGGACTCGTCGCCACCACGGTGGGCCGGGTCGTTTTCAATGACATCCTCAAGCCGGGGATGGCTTTCTATGACCTTTCCCTGTCAAGCAAGCAACTCAGCCGGATTATCGCCGATTGCTACCAGGAGCTGGGCCGGCGCGAGACCATTGACCTCCTGGATCGCATGAAGGAGACGGGCTTCCGCGAATCGACTCGAAGCGGCCTGTCGTTCTCCACCGACGACCTGCGCACGCCCCCCGACAAGGAGCACGTCATCCGCGAAACCGAAAAGGAAGTGGAGAAGGTGCAGAAGCAGTACCAGCGCGGCGTCATCACCGACATGGAGCGCTACAACAAGGTCATTGACTTCTGGACCGACGCCCGCGAAAAGATCACCAAGCAGATGATGTACGACTTGAAGCACGACGTTCGCGGCGGCACGCCCTACCTCAACCCCATCTTCCTGATGGCTCACTCCGGCGCCCGCGGCGGCGTCGAGCAAATCCGCCAACTCGCGGGCATGCGCGGCCTCATGGCGAAACCGTCCGGCCAAATCATCGAAACGCCGATCAAGGCGAATTTCCGCGAAGGACTTTCGGTGCTCGAATACTTTAGCTCCACCCACGGCGCGCGCAAGGGCTTGGCCGACACCGCGCTCAAGACCGCCGACTCCGGCTACCTGACGCGCAAGCTCGCCGACGTGGCCCAAAACGTGGTCATCACCACCCACGACTGCGGCACCACCCAGGGCATCACCAAGGGCGCCATCTACAAGGGCGAGGAAATCGAGCGGGCGCTCTCCGAGTCGATCCGCGGCCGGGTCAGCCGCAACACCATCACCGCCATCACCGGCGAGGTGATCGTCAAGGAAAACGAGATGGTCACCTGGGAGCAGGCCCGCAAGATCGAGCAGATGGGCCTCGACAAGATTCTCGTCCGCAGCCCGATGACCTGCGCCGCCACGCTCGGGGTGTGCCGTCTCTGCTACGGCATGGACCTCGCCACCGGCAACCTGGTCGAGGAAGGCATGGCCGTCGGCATCATCGCCGCCCAGTCAATCGGCGAGCCCGGCACGCAGCTCACCATGCGAACTTTCCACATCGGCGGCACCGTCAAGCGCATCGTCGTCGACAGCGACATCAAGGCCAAGAGAACCGGCGTCATCAAGCTGGTCCGCATCACCGCCGTCACCAACGAAGCCGGCGAATCCGTCGCTCTCACTCGCAACGGCCAAATGCAGCTGATGGGCCCCAAGGACCGCATCCTCGAAGAATACATGGTGCCCAACGGCGCCATTCTCATGGCCAACGAAGGCGCCACGGTGCAGCCCGGCCAGATGATCTGCAAGTGGGACCCGCATCGCATCCCGATTCTCGCCGAGCGCGGCGGCCGCATCCGCTTCGAGGACATCGTCGAAGGCGAAACGCTCCGCAAGGAAAAAGACATCGTCGGCGGCACCGAACGCTGGGTCATCGCCGAGCACAAAGGCGATCTGCACCCGCAGGTCGTCATCGAAGATCAGCGCGGCCAGAGCCTCGAAGTCCACTATGTGCCGGAAAAGGCCCACCTGGAAGTGCGCGAGGGCCAAATCGTCACGGCCGGATCGCTCTTGGCCAAGACGCCGCGCGAAGTGGGCGGCACTCAGGACATCACCGGCGGACTGCCGCGCGTCACCGAAATCTTCGAAGCGCGCCGCCCGCGCGAACCCGCTGTCATGGCCGAGATCGCCGGCCGCGTCCGCCTCGGCGAAAAACGCAAAGGCAAGCGCTCGATCATCGTCGAGGCCATGGACGACGCCGCCAAGCCGATCGGCGTCGAGAAAGAGCACCTGGTGCCGCACGGCAAGCACGTCCGCGTCCACACGGGCGACTACGTCAAGGAAGGCGACGCGCTCGTCGACGGCCCGCTCGTGCCGCACGACATCCTGCGCATCAGCGGCATCGAGGCGGTGCAAAGCTACCTGGTCCGCGAAGTGCAATCGGTCTACCGCAGCCAGCGCGTCGATATCGACGACAAGCACATCGAGATCACCATCTCGCAAATGCTCCGCAAGGTGAAAGTCGAGACCATGGGCGACACCGGCTTGTTGCCCGGCTCGGTCATCGACAAATTCGCCTTCCGCGAGGTCAACGACCGCCTCCGCGAATGCGTCAAGGTCAAGGACCCCGGCGAAAGCAAGTTCGAGACCGGCAAGATCGTCGGCAAGGAAGCCTTCGAAGAAGTGAAAGCCGCCCTCGACGCCGACGACAAGAAGCCGCCAACCTACACCGCCCCGACGCCGGCGACGTGCAGCGTGCAACTCTTGGGCATCACCAAGGCGGCGGTCCAGTCCGACAGCTTCATCTCGGCCGCCAGCTTCCAGGAAACCACCAAGGTGCTGACCGAAGCCGCCCTCGCCGGCAAGGTCGATTACCTGGTGGGCCTAAAGGAAAACGTGATCCTAGGCCACCTGGTCCCGGCCGGCACCGGCTTCCACATGCACCAGGAAGCGGAAGTGCGCATCAGCCCACAGGCGCTAGAGGACCTGGGCATCAACCGGCCCGCCGCGGAAGAGGTGCAAACGACCGCGACGGCGACCGAATGAGTTGGCCAAAGATTGCTTCAGACCCCGCTGAAGCAATTTCTTGGCCCCAAGAGTTTGGCGGCAAAGGAGATGCGGAAATGGTTTCAACGCGGCGCTGGGACAGACACCATCCGGCACTCGACTGAAACCATCCGGCATGTTGGTGAATGAATTCTGTGTGCGTTTTCATAAGTGGTTCTGCACCAAGGAGTTAATTGTTTCGTCGGATTCAGTCTCCGCTACGCTCGCGGCCCCTGAATTCAAGGGACCCATCAAAGGCTCAGGTTTACGTCTGGAAGATCTCGCCGATCACGAAGACATGGACTACTTGTCCGCCTGATCAAGAGCTTTTTTTTCGCGCGTCGAAGGCGTCGCGCAATGCGCGCCCGCGGTCCGACGTTTTACCTTTTCGGCTTTTGTCGGCGCCAGGAGGTTCGGCGGACGACCATCCCATACCAGTGCCAACGCTTGCACGATGGCAAGCCGATAACTGTCGTCCTTTCGGGCCTTTCCGTACCACGCTGTGAGCATTGCGGAGAATTCGTTTTCGACTATGAAGCCGAAGAACAAATCGACCGCGCTTTTCAGCAACAAATCCATGCCCAGGACCGGGACGGAGAGCGCGTCGGCGGTTCGTTGGCGGATGGGTCCCAAGAAAAAAGCCCGGCAACAAGCGGCGGTGCGGCTCGTTCCTGACAACATCTCCCCTAATTGAATTTCCGGCTTTCAAGCGACTGTGCGCCTCGCACCGGAGCGATCCCTCCGATTTCCTTTGGCGTGGCGCCGTATCGTTCGATGAACAGATCGTCGCCGTCGGTCATCATTTGCTGGTCTGAGAGCGGATGATCGCTGCGGATAATTTGTCGCAGGTAGGAAATTGCCTTCCGAAGAGCTTGCAGACGGACGCCATGCTGCCGTCTGATAGCACCGAGGACGTGCCGTTCGGCCAAGTCGCGGAACGAAAGCATGTGCTGCGCCGCGTCGGCCACCGGCACGACCGGCCGAAACTCGCGCGGGCCCTTTTTGGTTGGATATTTGCGACCCAGGACCTAGGCTTCCGACCTGTCAGCCTGTCCGTGTTTTTTCAAGATGTCCTTCACGTCCGCGGGCAGCCAAGAAACGTCCCAGGCCCATCGGCCGAAGCCGCCGTGGTCATTGACCGCGCGAACCCATTCATCCATGAACTCGCGCTTGGCCTTGTCCTGGAAGGTGTCCTTGCCTTTCACCTCGAGAATAAGCATCAAGCTGTTTGCCAGACGGACTAGGAAATCGGGCCGGTACTTATGCACCACGCCTTTGTAGGTGTAGAGGATTTCAAATCCCAGATGCTCGTTTTTGGCCCAGGCGGCAACATGCTTGTTGCGGTCCAGCTCGAAGGCCTCGCTCGCTTCCCACCGACTATCGAAGACGCAATGGCTGATGTGGGAGCGTTTGGTTCGTTCGCAGGGCCGCCCCGTATACCAAATGGGCATGTCGCCGGTGCCGCGGATGGGCCTCTCATTGTCAAAAACTGGCGCAAGCGCCTCCGTGTTCTGGCAGCGAATACTCTCCCAGATATGCTGGACCACTTGATTCATGTTCAAGGTGACGATGAGTCGGCGGCGCACGTCGTCGTCCGCGTAGCCAGTAGGATGGATCATGAGCCGCTTCGATTGCAGGAACTTGTCCACCAGGCGAATAACCTGCGCCAACAGGTCTTCCCGGTTCCCCGGCCAAGATGGTCCCATCTGATCGAAAATGTCCCGCGCGGTCTCGAAAACGATCCTCTGCATGCGGAATTTCCGGGCGAGGTCGGCCAGGTCGATTTCCGTCAGCCGGCCAATGTCCGGCTTGCCTTCGACAATCGGCGCTAGCTCAGCTAGGGTGGCCGTGTCAAAGGCGTTCAATTGCAAGGATTTGACCTGCTCCAAGTCGAGATCCAATCGTGGCCGATAAACATGATCGATGCGCAGGATGTTCGGCCACGTTATCTCGAATTCCTTCTTCACAAGAAGAGGCTCGATACGAGTCTTGGGCGTGGGCGGCGGTGGCGGCGGACCGTCACCCCCTTCGTGCGGCAGAAAGGTGAACGGCACGCCGAAGATGTTGACGCACTCCGGCTCAAAAAAGTCACTGTCTGGCTTGAGATCGTACGACGTGCGGCGCAGGCCGCGCCCGACCACTTGTTCGCATAAGAGTTGGCTGGAGAACGCCCGCAAGCCCATGATGTGCGTGACGGTCTTGGCGTCCCATCCTTCCGAGAGCATGCCGACGGAAATGACCGCTTGAATCTGCTCGCCGGGCTTGCCGACCTGCCCAACGCTGTCGACCTGCCGCCTCAAAAGCTCCGCCTGCTGCCCTTTGGTCAGTTTCCTTTCGGGCGTGCCCTCTCCTCCACTCTCGCCTTCGTCCTCGGCCGCCTCCGCGAAATCAAAGAGGGAAACCGGCTCCTCTTGCTCTTCCGCTTTTTGCAGCACCGCGGAATCGATGTGCAAGGTCCGCTCCGGATCGCACAACTCGGGAATGCGAATCTTACCGCGGTCGAACGAGAACTTGATGCGGGCCGCGGTCTCGACGCGATTGGCGACCGTGATCATCACCGGCGGCGTCGGAAAGCCCTGCTTTTGCCACGATTTCGCCGTCGCCAGCCAGTCCTGCCCCAAGAGGTAGTAGCCGTTGGTCACGAGGTCGGGCAACGGCTCCTGCTCTGCGGCCTTGCGGTTCAAGTTGTCCTTCACCGTGGAGTCGTTGTAGATGTGATAAAGCCGCGACTTGTAGTCCTTCGCCAGTTGCCCGTCGTCGCGCACGACAACGCGCGGTGTCTTGACGATGCCCGATTCGATGGCGTCGTTGAGGCCGAAATCGCTGACGATCCAGCCAAACAGCGACTCCTCCGAACTCTGCTTGCCGGAGGGTACAAACGGCGTGGCGGAAAGGTCATAACAGGCCAGGATGCCGCGAGCGTGGTGGATGCGGTCGAGGCCCCCGACCCACTTGGTGGCTTCGTCCAGTTCCGCCTTGGCCAGACCCGCTTTGGCCAGACCCTTGGCGTCAGGCGGCACGCGCCAGGCATGGTGGGCCTCGTCGTTGAACACAACTAGATTGCGCGCGCCGGCCATGTCCTGTAGCACTTCACGCACATAGGCTTCGTCGCTTTTCGCGCCGCGCTTGTCCACCGTCTTTTTCTTCGCCAACTGTTCGTCGGTTTCCCAGTTGAGCGCGTGCCAATTGCGGATGATGACCTTGCCTTGCCGCAACTTCTCGCGCAGCCCGGCTGGCACGATGGCGAACTCGTCGTAATAATTACCTTCGCTATCTGGAATGAGTACCTGCAAACGGTTGCGGACAGTCAGGCCGGGGGCAACGATGAAGACATGTTTGGCGAAACGGCGATCCTGCGGGTAAGCGACCTTGTTCAAAACGTGCCAAGCGATCAGCATGGCCATGACGATGGTCTTACCCGAGCCGGTGGCCATCTTGGCGCACAGGCGCGAAAAGGGACCGCCGTCGCCGGGGATGTCGATGCCTTGTCGCTCCGCGGCGGCCCCTTCCGTGAGCCAAATCATGGTTTCCGCCGCTTCCATCTGGCAGAAAAAGAATCGCCGGCCTTCGCGCTGTTCCGGGTCGTTCCAGTGCTCAAGCAAGCGGCGCGTGACGCCGGAGACGCCTGGATAGCCCGCGAGTTTCCAGGCCTTGACGCGCGGCCGAATTTGATTGACCAAGGCCAGCTCGATAAAGATGCCCGGATCGTCAAACGCCTTCGATTCCGAAGTGGCCCGGATATAACCGGCTGGCCGGCGCCCTTCGGCCGTGGAAAACATGCGCGTCTCGCGGTCATAGCTCCAGTGGAGGGCCGGCTCGCGGTAAGGTGAGTTGAGGATCAGATGGTCGATGCGGTTACGGGCCATGATGTCGAACCTTTGCAGTTTTCCCTCTTAGCCCTGGAAGGGCGCCGGACTGTAGCCTTCCCTCTAAGCCCTGGAAGGGCGTTGGATTTCTCTTAGCCCTGGAAGGGCGTTGGATTTCTCTTAGCCCTGGAAGGGCGTTGGATTGTAGCCCCGGCCGAGGCTTTGCGAGGCCGGGGAAGACGGGGCCACGCGGCGTCCAGCCCCGGAGGGGCGGCGGAACCACAGCCCGGCGCTGCACTCCGCCGCCCCTCCGGGGCTGAATTCGGCGTTGCGCCCCTCCATCCCAGGGCTCGCAAAGCCTCGCCCTGGGCTACAATCCATCGCCCCTCCGGGGCTGAATTCCGCGTCGCGCCGCCCTCCGTTGACCCGGCGCCCCGCCCGGGCTGAATCGCAAATCACGTCCACAAATAGCGCGCGTCATATTCGATTCCATGCGCTTCCAACAGGGCGACCAATTCTTCCTGAAAGGTTTTTCGCCGATGATGTTCTTCCTGCCCTAAAATGTACCGGCGAACGCGCTCCTCCTGAGATTTGCTGACGGTAAACGCCGCGTAACCATTTTGCCATTCGAATTGCTTGAGCTCGGTGAACTCGCGATGAATCCAACCTGACGAATTGGCCTTGGTGGCTCCGATTACCGCGGAGATTGCCTTGTCTTGCCGCAGGCGCGCCAGAACATGCACGTGGTCCGCGACGCCCCCGATGCACATCGCGACGCCGCCTTCGTCGCGGATGCCGCCGCCCAGGTACGCATGAACGCGGCCACGGATATCATCGTTAAGCCAGGGATGGCGCTCTTTGGTCGAATAGACAATGTGATAGAGAAGCTGCGTGTAGGAGTGTGCCATGAGTTTTTTCCCCCGTGCTGAATTTTAGCCCTGGAAGGGCGCCGCAGTTTTTTTTGATTCAGCCCTGGCAGGGCGTCGGATTGTTTTCCTGATTGTAGCCCTGGAAGGGCGCCGGACTGTAGCCCCGGCCGAGGCTTTACGAGGCCGGGGAAACCTGGCGCCGCGGGAACACCAGCCCCGGAGGGGCGACGGAACCACCGCCCCACGTACATTCCGCCGCCCCTCCGGGGCTGAACCCCGAATCTCGTCTCGCCCTCCCGTCCCAGGGCTCGCAAAGCCTCGCCCTGGGCTACATTCCATCGCCCCTCCGGGGCTAAATCCGGCACCGCGTCTGCCGTCCTGGGGCTGGATCACGCTTTATCCACCGCCATCACCCGCAACGACTCAATTCCGCGATCATCAATTATCTTTATCGCCACCCTTTGATTCTTACCCAGCTCGAACGCCAACGACACCGTACCCCGATACGCTTCGATCATATCTTCATCAATCTCCGCTTTGAGGTTCTTCGCAAGTTTGGCCCAGCCTTCCTTGTCGCCGGCCATGGGGAAAAACACCTGGCGCGGAAAGAGGCTGCGGCCGTCGTAATCCGGATCGAGGAGCCACATGGCGATGTTCGATGTATCGCCCGATTCGATCGTGCCCTTACGCGGGTTGTAGTAATCGAAGCCGTAGACCTCGACCTCCCAGAGTTTCCCCTCACCCCCGGCCCCTTTCCCCCGAGGGGCGAGGGGGGAGTTTTTGCACTGACGCAGGGCCACGTCGGGCTGCCCGACCAGCCAGAAGCTCTCGTTGGACGCGCGCTTTTTCTTCAGATCGTCGGTCAAGAGGTCAGGGTTCATTTGCGCCTTGAGGAACGTCATGCCGGTGCGCTCCGGCGTCAGCTCGTCGATGTCCTTGGCCGCCTCGGGATCGAACTGGAACGCCGCGAACACGAGGATGCCCGGCTTGGGGCTGAGGGTGCGGGCCTCTTCCCATGCCAGCTCGACCTGGCGCTGCTCAAGGGGAGCGTGCTCGGGTCCGAAGGAGATGACCACGCGCTGGGGACCGGCGTCTCCCCTCGCCCCTTTGGGGAGAGGGGTTGGGGGTGAGGGGGCTTTGGTCTCGGCCTCGGCCTGTAGCCAGCGCGTGCCGCCCAGGGGTTCGACGCGGCTGAATTCGACGCGCTGCTTGTGTTTGCCGCGGATGCCGGATTGTAGCAACTCGGCGCGCCATTCGGCCTGGCGCAGCGTTGGGCCGGATCGGGCGATCGAGGCGTCGGCGGGCAGGTTGGCAACCTGCCCCACGGGGTCGGCGAGCGGCCTTACCGCGGGCGCTGGCACTGCTTCCACCGTGAACGGGCCGGTCACGCGCATGCGGCTCGAATCAAGTAGCGGCTGATCGTAGAGCGTCTCTTGCCCCGGCGGCTCGTTGTTGGCGATCGATTTGAGCGTGACGTGCGGCACCGTCTTGTACTTGAAACCGCTGCCGACGCCTTCATCGGGATGGGCCAGCTCATAGTAATCAAAGACGGCGGTCATGAGCCGCTGCTTGGCCAGCGTGGCGGCGACGCGCGAGGTGTCGCAAGTGATCCAGCGCCGGCCCCACTGCTCCGCGACATACGCCGTCGTCCCCGAGCCGCAGGTGGGATCGAACACGAGATCACCGGGGTCGGTGGTCATAAGCACGCAGCGTTGAATTACAGTCGGGCTCGTTTGGACCACATAGACCTTGTTTGGGGCGCCGGCAACATCGTCCCAGACATTTGTGACTTCGGTGCAAGGAAAGTCATCAAGAAACCGCGCATAGCGAAGTGTCAGCCCAGCTTTCTGAAGCCGGCCAAGAATGGCAAGCCTATCAAGCCCTTCGACAGTTGTCTTCCAGCAAGCGTTCGGACCAGGATGGAACACTTCTCCCTCGAACTTATAGGGAACTGTTGTATTTTGCCGGAAGGCGCCGGAAGTGAGATTGTCGAGTTGATATGCGCTCCAACCTCTAGGCACAAGCTTGGGGTTCTCCCGTTCTTCGGCAGTCATCGGCCGCCGAGTTTGCCCATCTTTTGAGCACAGCTGGTCGTAGCGCTCACCCGTGGTTTCTCCTACACCCAATTCCTTCCGTTCAAAAAGGGCGCGGTATTTGAGACGATTTCTATCTTTCGCGTGCCACACAAGGTAATCCGCCACGGACTTGATTCCCTTCGTTCCAAGTCCACCTGTCTTCTTCACGACGACGATTGCGATAGAGTTGCCGGCTCCAAAGACTTCGTCCATCAACTCTCGAACATGATGCACGTTTTCATCAGAAATCTGCACAAAACACGACCCGCTCTCGTGCAACAACTCTCGCGCCAGCAGCAACCGATCGCGCAAGTAGGTCAGATACGAGTGGATGCCTATCTCCCACGTGTCGCGGAAGGCCTGGATCATTTCGGGTTCTTGGGTGAGGTCTTCGTCCTTTCGGTCTTTCACGTCGCGTTTGTTGACGAAGGGTTGGAAATTGGAGCCGTACTTGATGCCGTAGGGTGGGTCGAGGTAGACCATCTGGACCTTGCCGGCGAGGCCCTCTTTTTCGAGGAGCGAGTTCATGACCAAGAGTGAATCGCCGGCGACGAAGCGGTTGGACCAGCCGTGAGCGTGCTTGTAGAAATCGAGGGCCTGGCGCAAGGGCGGGTTCTCGGCCGCCTGGGCGAACAGGCTGCCCTGCACCAGCGCGCCCGAGCCGTTGGGCCGGCGGACCGCTTCAAGAATGGTGCGCGGGTCGATGCGCTCGTGAACGTGCAGGGAGACGGTGGGAACTTCGAAGCTGGTGTGCTCCGCCTTGCCGGCCCATTGCAAACTGGGATCGAGGTGCGGATCGTAGGCGTAGGTCTTTTTGCCGGCGTCCTGGTCGGTGGCCGTGGTGACCAGACCGACCGGGGGATTGTTGGACCGCTTCTTGTCGTCGTGGCGATATTGCTCGATCTTGCGCTTGCCGCCGCCTTTGCTTGCCATGGAGTTTCTCAGCTTCGCCGTCAATTACCCGTGGTGCTGCCATCAGTTGCCTAACGAATTTGGCTGGGATGATTCTACTGGAAGCAGCGAACGGATTCACGCAAGTTTTCCGGCCACAGGGTGGTCAAATTGATTGGTGGCGGATGGAGCGCTGGCTGTTGCCGCGCATTGAGCGGGCGGAGGTGTTCGAGCGTCTGGCCCGGCACCATTTGGTGCATCCCATTCGTCACGGCGCCCGCGTGTCGTTGCCGCGCGCCGCTTTGGAGCAGCAGATGTTGTTTGATGAGTGGGATGACGGGTGAGGGGCGACGCTCGGTGCGGGTCAGGTGCGTTGTTACCCCAAAGGGGTTGCATCGCAAAGCCCAGGGTCGCGCAGCGCACCCTGGGAGGCGGGCGAACCCGCGGACGATTTTACCCCGAAGGGGTTGTATCGACGGGGTTGTATCGACCCGCATGTGAGTTCGTTGCCGCCCGGATTGGGATGATACAACCCCGTTGGGGTAGGGCCATGCGGCGGGTCGCGGCTTTCTTTCCCAGGGTGCGCTGCGCGACCCTGGGCTTTGGGATGGAACCCCGTTGGGGTAAAAACGATGGCATCGGTCGTGGTTTTCTCAGGGTGCGCTGCGCGACCCTGGGCTTTGGGATGCGATCCCGTTGGGGTAAAAACGCGTCGGGTGTTGGAACGCCGGGTTCCGCGCTAATCCCAGACGTAACGCTCGTCCCATTCCAGGCCGTATTTCTTCAACAAGCGCCGGAATTCATCTTGGAACGACGTCGCGCGGTGATGTTCTTCCTGATTCGCGATGTATTGCCGCACCGCCTCGACGTGGGCGGGGCTTACCGAGAACGCGCCGTAGCCGTTTTGCCAGTGAAAATCGTCCAGCGTCGGGGCTTTCGTCTTCAGCCATTTCGAGGATTCGCGTTTCAACTCCCGGACGAGATCGGCGAGCGTAATGGTTCGTCCTAAGCGGCAAAGAACATGAACGTGGTCCGCCACGCCGCCCACGCGCAATACGGGGCAGTCGAGATTGTTGCACATGGCGCCGAGGTATTTGTGCGCTTCCTCGCGAAGGGATTGGTCTTGCAAAAACGGGCGGCGTTCCTTGGTGGAGAAGACGATGTGGACGTAGATTTGGGCGAGCGATTGCGGCATGTTTTTACCCCGAGCAATTTTACGCGGAGGGGTTGAATTTCGTTCTTACCCCGAAGGGATTGCATCTCAAAGCCCAGGGTCGCGCAGCGCACCCTGGGAAGCGGGCGAGCCCGAGGGCGATTTTACCCTGAAGGGGTTGCATCGACGATAACCGGGATGGGAATTCGTCAGCGTCAGGGTCGGGATGATACAACCCCGTTGGGGTAAAAAAACGCGCGGGTCGCGGTTTTCCCAGGGTGCGCTGCGCGACCCTGGGCTTTGGGATTCAACCCCGTTGGGGTAAGAACCATCCCGCGGGGTGCGGCCTTCTCCCCAGGGTGCGCTGCGCGACCCTGGGCTTTGGGATGGAACCCCGTTGGGGTAAAAACCAGGATGCAACCACGTCGGGGTAAGACTATGATGCAACCGCGTTGGGGTTAAAACCATGATGGAATCCGGTTGGGGGGAAAACCATTCGGTAGGTCGCGGAATTCTTGGGATACAACGCCTTCGGGTTTTCGAATATGCTATCGGACACAACGAATCAGGAGAGGAATGGACCCGTGGCCAAGTTCGCGTTTCTGTTTCCCGGTCAGGGCGCTCAGGCGATCGGAATGGGTGTGGAGCTTTGCAAGAATCACCCAAGCGCGAAACGGCTGTTTGATGAGGCTGCGGTTGCGCTGGGGTACGATTTGCTGGAGATCTGTGCGCGCGGGCCGGTGGAGAAGCTTAACAGCACGGCGGTGAGCCAGCCGGCGATTTATGTTTGCAGCTTGGCGGCGCTGGAGAGCCTGCGCGAGAAGGAGGCGGGCATCGAGGATGAGTGTGTGGCGGCGGCGGGGTTGAGTCTAGGGGAGTACACGGCATTGGCGTTCGTCGGCGCGATGAGCTTTGCTGAAGGGCTGCGGCTGGTGCAGAAACGCGGCCAGGCGATGCAGGCGGCCGCGGACACGACGCCGAGCGGGATGGTCAGCGTGCTGGGATTAGCTACCGAGAAAGTCGAGGAGTTGTGCGCCAAGGCTCGCTCGATGGGGACGATGGAGATCGCCAATCTGCTTTGTCCGAACAATATCGTGGTTTCCGGTTCGAAAGCGGCATGTGATGAGGTGGAGCGGCTGGCGCCGGAGTTCGGGGCGATGAAGACAATTCGGCTGGCGGTGGCGGGAGCGTTTCACACGGAGATCATGAAGCCGGCGGATCGGGCGGTGGCGGAGGCGCTGGCGACCATCGAGTTGAAGCCGCCGCGGGCGCCGGTGTGGTCGAACGTCGACGCGCAACCGCACAGCGATCCGGCGGAGATTCGCGAACTCTTGGTGCGGCAAGTGCTTAGTCCGGTGCAGTGGGAGAAGACGATGCGCAACCTGCTGGCACAGGGCGTCGAGCGGTTCTACGAAATAGGGCCGGGTCGGGTGCTGGCGGGGTTGTTGAAACGCATTGACCGGAAGATGGAAGTGCGGAATACTTGACGAAAAGGGTGCAAGGATGACCAAGCCTCGCTTTCAATTCAAGTCGCCGACCATGTTGCCGGTCCTCGCCGGTCTCGCACTGGCGTCTGTCTGGTTCGGGCTTTTCCTCGCTTGGCTTGCTCCTTGGACAGTGCTGGTCCCCGAGGAAGAGGATCCTGCAAATGCCAAAGAGCTCAAAGCGGGCCAACTCTTTATCGTTGGCAATACGCATACCTCTGATCACTTGATTCGAGAGTGTTTGCAAGTTTATCCCGGAAGCACATTTACCAAGAGAGAACTGCAAGAAGCGGAATGGAAGTTGTGCCGGCTCAGGCTCTTCAAGTGCGATCCCCAACATGGCATTGGACCCACGGTTAAACTCATCGACGGTGAGAGTGACTTTCGAGACATAATCGTGCAAGTCCAAGAGCTTCCCGGCAATGAACTGCTCTGTGCCGCTCTAGAATGGCGGCTCGCGGTCGTTCTCGGAGATATTGATGGGCTGAGACAAGCCTTGGAACGTTTCCGAAGGGGACTCGAAGGAAAACTTTAGCGCGCGCTACTATTCATTAGATGTCGGTCGCGCTAAGCCGTGAGCGGCGGATTGCCTATTTTCCCAATCCCCCCCTGTTCGTTTTGCCTCGGCGGCTATATTTTTTCCTCTTTGTGCCCGATTGCGGGTTTGTGGAACCTTGCGCCCTCTGCGCAGGGGTAAGAACGCTTGCTCGATTCGGGCCGGGTGTGGTACATATCCCCAAGTGGTTGCGCCTTCTCTCGTTGAAGCCGCAGCCGCGCAACGGGTCGGCTCACAACAGCCCTCAGAATCGCCGAGGGTCATCCGGTCCGGATGCGCGAGCCGCTTTGGGAGGAATGAATTGTGGACAAGGAAAAGATACAGGAACGGGTCATCCAGATCGTGTGCGACAACTTGGCGGTCAACAAGGAGCAGGTCACGCGGGCGACGTCCTTCACCGAGGACGTCGGCGCCGACTCCCTGGACATCGTCGAGCTTGTGATGGAGCTGGAGGAGGAATTCGACATCACCATTCCCGACGAGGAAGCTGAGAAAATCAAGACGGTCGGCGAAGCGATTGACTACATCGAGAAGGAGCTTGCCAAGAAGGGCTAGCTGCTTCGAAAAGGGTCCTGACACCTTTTTGAAGCAGCGGCAAAGGAGAGCCTGCCAATGACGCGCCGAGTCGTCATTACCGGAATGGGCACGGTCAATCCGCTGGCCCACGACACGCCCAGCTTTTGGCAAGCGCTGCTGGCCGGCAAGAGCGGCATCGCGTTGCTCGAGCAGTTCGACACCACCCATTTCAAAGTCAAATTCGCGGGCGAAGTCAAGAACTATCACCCCGAGCAAACGCTTGACGGCAGGACCGTGCGCCGGCTGGACCGTTACGCCCAGTTCGGCATGTTGGCGGCCATGGAGGCGGTCAAGCAGAGCGGACTCGACTTCAAGCGCGAGGATACTTTTCGCTGCGGCGTGATTCTCGGCAGCGGCATCGGCGGACTCAACGAGTATGAAGAGCAGCATGCCCGCTATCTGCAGAGCGGCCCGGGCAAGATCAGCCCGTTCGTGATTCCGAAAATGATGGGCAACGCGGCGCCGGCCAACATCGCCATCCACTTCGGCCTGTGCGGGCCCAACACGGCGGTCGCCACCGCGTGCGCCTCGGCCGCCAACGCCATCGGCGACGCCTTCCACACCATCCAACGCGACGAAGCCGACGTGATGCTCTCGGGCGGCACCGAGGCGGCCATCACGCACATGGGATTGGGCGGATTCGTGTCGGCGCGGGCCTTGTCGATGCGCAACGACAATCCGTCGGCCGCCAGCCGGCCCTTCGACCGCGACCGCGACGGCTTCGTCTTAAGCGAGGGGGCCGGGTTGATCGTGTTGGAAGAGTACGAGCACGCCCGCAAGCGCGGCGCCCGCATGTTGGCCGAGTTACTCGGGGCCGGCAGCACCTGCGACGCGCACAACATCACCGCGCCGCATCCGGAGGGCGTCGGCGCCGTCCGGGCCATGCAGCTCGCCCTCAAGGAAGCCCGGCTCGCGCCGGTCGACATTCAATACATCAACGCCCACGGCACCAGTACGGAACTGGGCGACGCCGCCGAGACGCGGGCCATCAAGAAGGTTTTCGGCGATCATGCCCGGCGTCTGGCGATCAGCAGCACCAAGAGCATGATCGGCCATCTACTGGGTGCATCGGGGGGCGTCGAGATCATCGCCACGATTCAATCGATCCTGCACAGCGTGGTCCATCCCACCATCAACCTCGAGCATCCCGACCCCGAATGCGATCTGGACTATGTCCCCAACCAGGCACGCGAAACGCGCGTCCGGTTCGCCATATCCAACAGCTTCGGCTTCGGCGGGCATAATTGCTGCGTGGCTGTCGGGGCAGTGAGCTAAGATCACACGTCCTTTTTCTTCTTCTCCGCTTTCCTCGCCTCCATCGGATAGTTCAGCACGGTGCTTTCGTATTCGCTGTCATCGTCGAGGCCGACCAGCTTGTCCGCCGTTGAGGTCTTGAGCAGGATTTCGGCGGCTTGACTGTCGGAAATCGATTTAGCGGATCTTTCCTCTTCGGTCTGAACGGCCTCGATCTGCACTTCCACGACCAAGGGTCCGATTTGCAACTGGTCGCCGTGGTTTAGGTCTTGGTCATCGACGATTTTTCGCTCGTTAACATAGGTTCCGTTGGTGCTGCCGAGATCGTGAATCCAGACGCGACCCGGACGTGTCATAATGGCGCAGTGGTGGACGCTGACCTTGGAGCTGGTCACCTGAAGATGGCTATGCCGGTTGCGGCCGATGAGAAATCTCTGGCGGTTGACCGCGACGACCTTGCCGGCGTGATGGCCCTTGGTTACCCGCAAGCTAACTTTCATAGTATTTCCTCCTTAGTCCCATCGGACTGCGTTGACCATAATGTACCGAGTTTGCCTTCTCCAGCACAAGAAAAAATCTTACCGATGGACGCCATCGCCGCGACGCTCGTCTCAGACGATGTTGCTCGTCTCAGACGATGTTGCTCGTCTCAGACGATGTTGCTCGTCTCAGACGATGTTGCTCGTCTCAGACGATTGCGAGCGAACGGCCGGCGCGTTACAGTGAAGGCTTGGCCAACGTTGCTTGCCAACCCATGACCGGTCAAAACTCCGGTCGCTTACGCTCCCGGCTCGCCTGACCCCGTCCCACCTTCGGAACTTCGCCATGCGTCTTGCCGCTGTTTTCCTTGTGCTGGCTATTTCGCCGGCCCGGGACCATTCAGCTTGTGGCCAATCACCCGTGGGCCAGTCCAAGGCCATCGAGTTCAATCGCGATATCCGGCCAATCCTATCGGACGCCTGTTTCCTCTGCCACGGGCCCGCCAAGGGTGCGCGCAAGGGCGGCCTGCGCTTCGACAATTCGGAGGGCGCTTTCGCGGACTTGGGCGGCTACAAGGCCATCGTTCCCGGCAGCCTCAACGACAGCCGCATGTGGCAGCGCATCAACGAGAAGGACCCGGAAAAGCAGATGCCGCCGCCGAAATCGGGACGCAAGCTGTTGGCCAAGCAGATTGAGTTGTTGGGACTTTGGATCGAGCAGGGAGCGAAGTGGGAGAGTCACTGGGGTTTCAACCCACCCAAACGGCCGCCGCTGCCAGTCGTGAAGAATGCCGACTGGTGCAAGAACCCCGTGGACCGCTTCGTCCTGGCCAGGCTCGAACGCGAAGGGCTGCAAGGTGCGGCCGAAGCGACGAAAGAAACCATGATTCGCCGGGTGACGCTCGACCTGACTGGGCTGCCACCGACGATTTCCGAGATCGACGCTTTCTTGCGAGACACTTCGCCTGGGGCCTATGAAAAAGTGGTCGAGCGCCTCTTGGCTTCGCCGCGCTACGGTGAGCGCATGGTGCTGGAATGGCTCGACTCCGCCCGCTACGCCGACTCCAACGGCTACCAGACCGACGGCGCGCGCGCGATGTGGCCATGGCGGGACTGGGTCATCGACGCGCTCAACAAGAACATGCCGTTCGATCAGTTCACCATCGAGCAGATCGCCGGCGACATGCTGCCCAACCCCACCGTCGCCCAGAAAGTCGCCACCGGCTTTCACCGCAATCACATGCTCAACGGCGAAGGCGGCCGAATCGCCGAGGAATCGCGGGTCGACTACGTCGTCGATCGTGTCGACACGACGTTCACGGTCTGGCTCGGGCTGACCGCAGGGTGCGCCCGCTGCCACGATCACAAGTACGACCCCTTGCCGCAGAAAGAGTACTACCAACTCTACGCGTACTTCAACCAAATCGCGGAATCCGGCGGAGTCGACCGGCGCAACAACACGGCGGCGCCGGTAATCGAGCTGCCGACCGAGGAGCAGTCGAAAAAGATTGAAGATGCACGCGAGAAGCTCCACCGGCTCATAGGCGATTATTTCCTGGGCCGCATCGCCAAGGACGCGGATGTAAAAAAGGCTTTTAAGAGCGCCAAGAAGGAATTAACGGATGCGCAAAACGCGGTGGTCATCACGATGATCATGGAGGAACGCAAGGAGCCTCGCGAGACGTTCGTTTTGGTTCGCGGCCTTTACAACAAGTACGCCGACAAGGTCGGCGCGGGCATCCCGAAGTCGCTGCCACACCTGCCGAAAGGAGCGCCAAACAATCGTCTGGGCTTCGCGAAGTGGCTGGTCGACCGCGATAACCCCTTGACGGCGCGAGTCATCGTCAATCGCTATTGGCAGATGTTCTTCGGCGCGGGCCTGGTAAAAACCAGCGAGGACTTCGGCGCCCAAGGCGAAACGCCGAGCCATCCGGAGCTGCTCGACTGGATGGCCAGCGAGTTCATGGCCCCCTCACCCCAACCCTCTCCCCCGAGGGGCGAGGGGGGTCCGCACGCCTGGGACGTGAAGGCCATGCACCGGCTTATCGTCACGAGCGCGGCTTACCGCCAAAGCACGCGCGTCGGACCGGCGATCCTCGAAAAAGACCCCGATAATCGCTTGCTAACCCGGGGACCCCGTTCGCGGCTCAACGCGTTCCTGTTGCGCGATCAGGCGTTGGCGCTTAGCGGCCTCTTGGTGGAAAAAATGGGCGGTCCGCCAGTACGACCCTATCAGCCGCCGGGAATTTGGGAGGACTTCAGCTTCAACCAGATTCGCTACACGCAGGACAAAGGCGAGAAACTCTACCGCCGCAGCTTGTACACGTTCTGGCGACGCTCGATTGGCCCACCCAACATGTTCGACACCGCGGCCAGGCAAGTTTGCACGGTGAGGCAGCCGCGCACCAACACTCCTCTGCACGCGCTCACGTTGCTCAATGACGTGACATATGTCGAAGCCGCCCGTGTGTGGGCGCAACGGCTGATGAAGGAGGGCGGCAAGACTCCAGTGCAACGCCTGCATCTCGCCTTCCGCATGGTCACGGCACGGCAGCCGACCGCCGCCGAGCAAACGGTGTTGCTACGCGGATTTGAGCGGGCGCTCGCGCAATATCAGAATGACCGCGAAGGCGCGCTGAAGCTCGTGAGCACCGGCGAATATCCGCGTGATGCCCATCTCGATGTCGCCGAGTTAGCCGCATACACGGCCGTGACGAGCATGATCTTGAATCTCGATGAAGCGCTGACAAAAGAGTAAAAGCGCCAATGAGAACCATGATACTCTCGGCCTCGGGTCAGCCTCTTCAGTTAACCGAATTACCCGTTCCTGATCCAGGTCAGGAACAGATCCTGATCCGGATCCGGGCTTGCGGTGTCTGTCGAACCGACCTGCACGTGGTGGACGGCGAATTGCCTCATCCAAAACTACCGCTGGTCCCCGGTCACGAAATCGTCGGCGAAGTCGCGGCCCTGGGAAGCAAAGTCGAGCGCTTCCGTGTGGGCGATCGCGTCGGCGTTCCGTGGCTCGGATACACCTGCGGCGACTGTCGTTTTTGCCTGGCCGGGAAGGAAAATCTTTGCGATCGGGCACGCTTCACCGGCTACCAGATCGACGGCGGCTACGCGGAATACACTGTAGCCGATCAGCGCTTTTGCTTTGCATTACCTGTTGAATATGACGCTCCGCATGCGGCGCCACTCCTTTGCGCGGGACTGATCGGCTACCGCGCTTTGGTGATGGCCCGAGATGCCGAACGCCTCGGAATCTATGGGTTCGGCGCCGCGGCCCACATCATTGCCCAGGTCGCCCGCTACCAGGGGCGAAACGTGTTTGCCTTCACGCGGCCGGGCGACATGGAAGGGCAACAATTCGCTCGCGATCTTGGCGCGGTTTGGGCGGGCTCTTCGGAAGTTGCGCCTCCAGAGGAACTCGACGCGGCCATCCTGTTCGCGCCGGTCGGCGCGCTTATCCCCGCCGCACTCCGGGCGCTCGCCAAGGGCGGAACCGTGGTCTGTGCCGGCATCCACATGAGCGACATTCCGTCGTTTCCGTATCGGCTTCTGTGGGGCGAGCGGATCGTCCGTTCCGTCGCTAATCTGACTCGGCGCGACGGTGAGGAGTTTCTGGCCCTTGCGCCCAAAGTGCCGGTGCGAACCGAAGTGGAGACTTTTCCATTGGAGCAAGCCAATCTGGCGCTCGAACGGTTACGCGGCGGGAAGATTCGTGGGGCAGCGGTTTTGTTGACTTGAGCGCGTCTCGGTGCCAAGTTACCCCACAGATTGTTACCTCACAGATTGTTACCCTGCAGATTCGCTGCGCTCATCTGTGGGCTTGGAATCGCGGCGGCGCTAGCGGTAGAAGCGGATGAGGGCCAGGATCAGAATGGGCGCAGCCATGACGAGGGCCAAGATCATTGGGATGCGCATGGCGGCTCGCGCGGAACGCCTCTTCGCGAACGCCACGAGTCCGGGCTCCAGGATCAAATCGCTGAGACATCCGAGCGAGAACAGGCCGCCCAGCACCACAGTGGGAATGCGGAAGTTGTGGCTGGAGTCGAAGTCGATTAGCGTACCCAGGAAGCCGGGCAAGAGTGGGCCGTAACACGCGCCCACCAGCCAGAAGCCCACGTAGCCGCTGCTGCGCGCGAAGGCCCCGCTGAGATTGCCCAAGACCATCGACGAAACCACGAGCAAGGTTAACAGCGCCCAAACTTCATATCCGGGAGTGACGATCCAGGCGAAGGCGACGCGCATGAGGAGGAACGCGAGCCAAAAGCCTATCAGCAGGCGCACGATCGCGCGGCCGCGGTAGCCTAACTCCGCCAGATAAGGCTGGGTCCAAACATCGAGCGACCGGTCGAGCGGGAAATAAAGTAGGGTCGGAATGGCCAAAAGCCAAAGCCGTGGATCGTGCAGGACGCCCTCAAAAAGCAGGGGTTCCTTGGTGAATTCAATCTGATGCTGGCAAAAGATGGACAGGCCCGCCGGCACAATGCACAAGAGAGCAAGGAAAACCAACGTCTGACGAAAGCCGAGATAACGAATGAGCGGGGGAACGACGTAGGGGGTCAACAACGCCCCAACGCCGATGAAGGCGAATCCAAGCGTAAGGGCGCCCGCGGCGTTGTTCGTTTGGTTTGGAAAGATCGCCGTCGCCATGAGAACCAGGCCGGCGGTTGTGACCCCTGCCCCGCCGGCAGCGATGGTGAAGATAGCCCAGGGGAGCATGGTGCGTGATTGGGTCAAGAAGGCGACGCCGACTCCCAGCGCCAGGCTGCCGAAAAAGAGGACGGAGGCCAGGGCCGGCAGATCGCACAGCCAGCCCGCAAGCAGCAGAAGCGGCGCGGAAAGTAGTGTGTAAAGGCGAGTCAAACGCCGGCCGTGCTTCTCGTCCAAGCCGTGGCGCTCTTCCAAGGCCGGCCGAACGCTTTCCACAAACGAATGCAGTAGGCCTATGGCGAGGGCGCAGGAAATGCTGGTGGCGAGGAGCATAAAGGTGCGGCACTCAATGTTGCATTAAGCATGGGTGCTACGGCGGATCGGCTACTTCTGCGGCTACTTTTGCGGCGCGACGGCTGAAGGTTTTTGCGTCGGCGGATTGCCGGAATACTGGCTGTAATCCAGAAACAAGAGGGCGCAGCCCGCGATCAGGGCGATCAAGCTGATGGCCAACATGCCCGTGAAGGCGTCGTTGGTGGCCGGAGCGTCGGTGGCAGTGCGCGCCATTGGGAAACTCCCCCTGTGAAATTCCGAAGCACTTCGAGACCTGTAGCCGCAGCCTTCAGGCTGCGATCAACGCACGTTAGAACCTAACGCAGGTTAAAACCTGCGGCTACCAGATCACCACGAGATTACGGTTGATTCAACGAGCTGGCGACGGTATCGCCCTCGCGCAGGGCGACTCGGCCCGTCGAAACGCTCGATGACATCAGCCGCCCGACTGCCCGGTGATGATCGGTCTCGACGATGCGGATCATGCCCAGATACTGCGGCCGGGGATCCATGCGATAGACCTCGAGCGTGTGGTTTTTCTGCAGGCCGTTGTCGCTGCCGAGCGAAATCCGGACCAGCCCCTTGTCCGCGGGATCGACTGTCTCGATCTTGCCGCGCACATAGGTTGAGGGCGGATTGGCCTGGTTGGCGTCGCGGATGATGCTCCCATCCGGTGTTGGGGCCACCCCTGATTGGTATTTCGCTAATTGCTTGAGGACCTTTTGATGTTCTTCCAAAATCACTTCATTGCGGTCCTGCATGCTCTTGGTCTGGACCGTCATGTTGATGTTGTCGGTGCGTAGCCGTTTGTTCTCGCTTTGCAGGTTGGCGATGTCCTGCTCGCGCTTGGAGACCGTGGCCACGATTCCTTTGATTTCTTCCTTCATGCGAATCGCCTCGGCCTGGGCTACTTTGGTGGTTAGCTCAGCCGCGGTAAGCTTGACGACGGCGTCATCGCGTTCGATCTTGTAGTTCTCGATTTTGATCTTGGAGGCCACTTCGGCATCCACCAGATCCTGCGTCACCTTGTCCACCTGGGCTCGCGCCAGGGTTAGCTCATTGTTCAGCTTCGCCAGCGCGGCCGGGAGTAGGCCACTACTCACTCCCATTACGTCCGTATCGCGTTTGATCTGGTCGTAGGAGTTCTTCCAATTGGTGCGGGTCGCGAAGTCGATGACCAGAAAACCCCCCGTAATGAGGGCGAACACCAAGTTGAGGATCACCAAGATTTTGCCAACAGTATTCATGGTCCCTTCCTTCCAGTGCGTCGAATCTGGAAAATCATCCAGGCTCCCCGCGAACGCTGTCTGGAGCGCGCTTTGTACGCTAAGTTTTCCCCGGAATTGAGGCGGTGCTTATGCCGTTTCGAATAACCCTTGTCAACCGCAATTTGGGGCCGATTTGAGTTGTTTTTATTATGGCAGGCGCAAAATGGGAATGCCAGGGGAATCTGGGCAACATGCTTTACGTTTAGCGGGGAGCCGCAAGCGACCGGCGCCGGTCGCCTGCGGCTCCCCGCTAAACTCCTGGGCGACTATCGGCCGCGAAGGATCGACCAGAGATTGTAGTAGTCGTCGGTCCACAGGTAACGGCCGCCGCTGGCAGAGGGAATAGACCAGTACGATTCGTTGCCTTCGGTCTGGTAGCCGTCCGGCACGTACAAGTCCTTTAGATAGGAATCCGTTCCGAGAGGCGCTCGCCGGGCGACCATGACCCATTCCGACGTTGTATGGCCGATCTGTTTCGCAAGAATCTCCTTCGTGGGAGAGTCGTGTCCGCGCTTGTATTCCAGGTCCAAGCTCACGGCGATGTCGGCGACGACCTTGGGCAAATCGACATATCGATTGGACGTGTGCACGCACAAGATGCCGTCTTGCGTCAGCTTCTTGAAGTACATTTCGAACGACTCTTTGGTTAAGAGGTGGGCCGGGATAGCGTCGGACGTGAAGGCGTCGACCACCATCATGTGATAAAAGTTGTCCGGTCCGCCGCCGGGGACCTCGCCCGGCGCCAGCGGTGCGTGGAAGTTCTTGTAGGGCAGGGCCATGCGAAGGCGGGCGTCGCCCATTAGCACCTCGACCTCGCTGCCGCGCTTGGTGGCATCCTTGAGGTACGTGAAGAAAGTCTTGGGCCGCGAGCCACTGCCGGGTCGGTAGACATCGAAGGTGAATGGATCCATCGGGATTTCGTTTGGATTTCCCGGCGTGAAGTTCTCCCAAGTGAAGTAGGTCTTGCCAGTGTCGACCGGCAAGGACAGCCGGCGAATGTGGTTGTCGATTTCGTAGTAGTGAACGTGTTGGTAAGGCCGACTGTACGACGCCATGGTTCCAGTGCCCAAACCGATGATTGCGTAAGGTGGCTCGGACCACAGATCGACCAGCGAGCCCAAAGGCAAGTTGGAGGCGCCGAGGGACGCTACCACAGCGCCCACCTGGGAGACGGGCATGCGCGCGTCGGCCTCATAAGTGTTGAGAGCCTTAAGGCTGGAAATGTCAGGTGCCCGTGGTCCGGAAAAATGGCCCCACCAATTGAATTTCTCCATCACGACGCCCGCCGGGCCGAGGCGGTGATAGTAGGTGGTCGCCAGCCGGCTATAGTCCTTCTCCGAATCGCCCCAGTCCTTTCTGTCCTCCGGCTTGAACAGATTCATGCCGTGGTCAATGTGCCCGTGAATGAGCGTGGAGTAAGGGAGCTTGCCGTTTTCGCGAGCAAAGCTGTAACGGATCTTGATGACGCCGAAGTAACTGCGGTCGCTATAGAGGGTGTTCTCGTGGCGCGAACTGTAAAAACCGTAGATGATCAGCACGGCGGCGACGGTAAGGCCATAGCGCATGGGCCGGCCATAGTAGAAGCAGGAGATCACGAGCACGACGCCGAACGTGAGAAAGAGGCGCATGCCGGCGACGGCCTTATCGGACTTGCCGCCGATGGCGACTGACAGCGAAGTCATCATCCCTTCCAGCACGAAAACCAGCAGGACCAAGAGCAGCGCGTTGGCCGCCGGCAGGATGTAATCCATGGCGGTGCTGGTGGTCTCGGAAACGGGGGCCGCGGTCGCGCCATGGTGGCGTTGCGGCCCTTTGGCGCCCTTATGCGCCGGCGCGGCGGCGGCGGTCTGAGGCTCGAGAATGCCGCCCACCAATTCGTCCGACCAGCCGCCTTCCCGCAGCTTGGGCCGCAGCAAGCAGGCGCACATGACTGCGATGGGGAATTCCCACACCTGGGGAAACACGATCGGGGCGAACAAGCCGTTGAACATGCCGCCGAGCATGCCGCCCACGGACATCATCAGGTAAAACTCGGTGAGATGGCGAGTCCCCGGCCGGTCTTTGGCCAGTTCGCCGTGACACACCAGCGCGGTGGAAAAGAAGCCGAACAGGTTCAGAGTGATGGGCGTCCAGAGGTCTGCGGCGTTGGCCCCGAAGATGTCGCCGAAGACTAATAGGGCGATGAACACCGGCTGGGTGTAAAGCATGTAGGTGTGCGGCGTGCCCACCCACGGCACCGGCCAGCGCGAGAAAACCAAGATAAAGGACAACAGGTAGAGCGAAAGCGGGATGAGCCAAAAGAGCGGAATCGGCGAGAGATCGGTGGTGATGTGCGTGGTCACGCCGAGCATCAGGCTCGAAGGCACGGCGGCGAGACCGATCCAGCGCAGCCGTCGCCAAGTGGTCACTTCGTCGGCGGCCTGGATGCCGCCGATTTCCACTGCGGCTTCCTTGCGCGGCGCCGTGAACTTGCCCGTCGGCCGTCCGCCCTTTTTGAAAGCCGTGCTCTTGGCGGCTGTTGAACTCGCGGCGGAAGGCGCGGCGCTGACGCCGGTGTTGGGCTGAGGATTGCCAGGCGCCGCGGCCGGCTCCGCGCCGGGCTCGTGATGATCCGCAAGAGCGAATTTGGCATGGCCCGCGGGCTTCCACACCATGGCGATGCAAACGGCCACAAATCCCAACAAGGCGACGTAGCTGAACGCCCACAGCCAGGTCTGCGGCGTCAAGCGCATGAACGGCTCGACGGCCACGGGATAAAGCAAGAGCGCCAAGAGACTGCCGACATTGCTGGCGGCATAGAGGAAATAGGGGTCCTTGGCGGCGTGGTGGCCGGTGTAAACAAACCACTTTTGCAGCAGAGGCGCGCTCGTCGAGACGACGAAGAACGGTATCCCGACGAAGACCGTTAGAATGCTGAGGGTGGAGAAGAGCGGATTTGACCCCAAAGGCGGCAGCCAACTCTGCAAGTCGAACGGCTTGCTGCCCATCGCGAACAGGAAATAGAGCGGCGCTAAAAGCAATATGCCGTGGATGATGAGCTGAGTCCGCAACTTGACCTTGGTGCTGACCGTGTGCGTGTAAGCGTAGCCGGCTAAAAGCACCATCTGGAAAAACACCATGCAGGTGTTCCACACCTGCGGCGTGCCGCCCAACATGGGCAAAATGAGCTTGCCGATGATGGGTTGCACGAGGAACAGGATGAACGCGCTGACGAATAAAGTGACGGCGAAGACAACAAGAGCCAAGGGACATCCTCCGAGAAGCGAAGATCGGCCGATCCGCGGCCTACGCGATCCGCGGCCTAGCGCCCACTGGGCCTAGCGCCACTATGCGAAGAGACGGATTGGGAAATCCGTCCTACGCGGGGACAGAACCTTGGAAGGCAGCGACCAGGTCGGTCTCTTTTCTATACGAAACTTCCTGGTTGGTTGTTGTAGCAAAAGCGTAAAATGTTGGCGAGCTTCCCTTTGCGGGTTGTGGGTCAGGATTTCCGCTTGCGGGCTAGCGCGACCGGGGATACTTGTCGTACTAACCCGCAAGCGGGCGGCGCCGTCAGCGCAGGATGCTGACGATGTTGGAGAAATCGTCGGTCCAAAGCCGCATCCCAGGCGGAAGGTGGTAAGGCGGATAGCCGTACGATTGGGTCCGCCACTGCTGCTCGGACCGGCCGCCCAATTTCGTATCGCCATCGGGCGGCAATAGGCTAAATTGCTTTTCCTTGCCCTCGGCGTCCTTGCCGAATGGGATTGTGTCGTGGTTCGCGAGCATGACGTACTCCGAGCCGTAGTGGCCCAGGAACGGCGACCGGTTGCCGACGTCGTGCCCGACGCGCCACTTCTTGCCGAGGGCATGCGCAATGTCCGTGACCGGCTTGACCAAATCCATGTGCCGATTCGACGTATGCATACACACCACGCCGTCATCAGCCGCCTTGTCAAAGTACAGCTTAATCCCCTCCTTGGTCGTGAGGTGGATGGGAATGGCATCGGAGCTAAAAGCGTCCACCTCGATGACTTTGTAGTACTTCTCGCGCTTGGCGAGATTCGGATTCGTGTATGTGTGCTTGCTGTATAGAGGCGCCTCTTTGGAGGGCATCGGCGTTCCAAACTCCGGCATTGCGTACATGGCGGTCGCCTCGGGCCGCTCCTGAGCCATGGACTGACGGGCATCACCCATGACGACTTCCACATTGGCGCCGCGACGAATGGCATCCGCAAGGTAAGTGAAGTATGGATCGCGCCCATCCAGCAAGAACTTTTCGTTCGGCGGTAGGGAGAAATTACGGATGTTGTCGTCGATTTCGTAAAAGGTCACGTGCTGGAGCCAGCGCGCATAAGAGGCCATGGTGCCGGTCCCCAGTCCAATGGTGGCGTAGGGCGGCTCCGACCAGCACGCGGTAATCTGATCCACGGGCAAGCACGCGACGCCCAGAGGCGGGGCCGCGAGACCGATCATCGAGACCGGCAAGCGCAAATCCGCGTAGAACGTGTTTTGCTTGTAAGTGTTCCGGTCCGGGGGTATTTCGGGGTGAGAGCCCCAGTTCCACCGCTCCATGATGACGCCGACGGGGCCTTTGCGATGGTAGTAAGTTGTTGCGAGACGGCGTAGCTCCTTGGGTTCGTGGTAGTTTTTGCCGTGATCAGTCGTGCCATGCATAAGGTGGGTGAACATACCGATTGCTGAATCTCTGGTGCGTTCTCTGGTGAGCTTGGGCACGTTGGTAATTTCCGGATCGGCAAGGCGCTCCGGCTCCATGTAGACCTTCAGAACGCCGAAGTAGCTGCGCGTTGCATAGATGACGTCGCGATTTTGACCGGTGAAGTATTGAGCCGCCAGCAAGAGTCCCGAGACGCAAAAGCCGAAACGGAGCGCGCGCCCGAAGCCGACCAGCGCGCAAATGATCAGCGACGGTCCGTAGAGTCCGATGGGCAGAAACCGACGCAGTTTCTCGGCGTAGTCAACAGGTTGTTCTGGATCGAAACGGAACCCAAAGGTTTTGAGAATGGAGACGAGTCCGTTGGGCTCACCGGGATTATCGTTGTACCAGCTCCAGTTATTCTGGGCGCTGTTGCGGATCCAAAGCGTCAAACCAAGGACAAAGAGGCCGATGAAGACATCGAGCATAACGTTCAGAACCCAATGGCTGCGCGGCGGGGCCATGCCGGCGCCTTGGGCGATCTTGTCACCGGTGTCGCGCGACCACGTTTCCATGCTGGGGAAGGCGTTCATGAGGGTTTCGTCGAGCCAGCCGTCGGGCTTTGGCGTCGGCCTGAGGAAGCAGGCGACGGCGATGGCGATGGGATACTCGGCGACGCCGACAAACAAGAGCGGAGCCAGAATGCCGTTGAAGAAGCCGCCCAAAGCGCCGCCCACTGACATTAAAAGAAAATACTCGGTGAGATGCGTGGGCGTTGGCCGGTCTTTGGCCAATTCGCCGTGACAGACGAGCGCCACCAGGAAGAAGCCGATGAAGGAAATCCAGGTCGCCATGAAAGGATCGAACCCGCCGCGCAGAAGGATAAAGCACATCGCGAGTATGGCCGGGATCGCGCCCCAGACTGCGACCGTGTGTGGCGTGCCGACCCAGGGAACCGGCACCTTTGAGAACACCAAAATGAACGACAACAGGTAGAGCGCCAACGGAATGACCCACAGAAGCGGGAACGGCGACAAATCGACCGAGACGTAGCTGGTGACGCCGAGCATGAGGCTCGACGGCGCGAACGCCAGCAGAATCCAACGCAGACGGCGCAGTGCGGTGACCTTGTCCGAGCGCGGCAGGAAGCTTTCCTGCCGGACGATCGGCGCGTGTGCGACCGACGGGGCGGCCGGTTTGCCCGGTTTTTTGAATCCCTTCTTGCGCTGAATGGCTGTTGAGCGGGCGACGTTCGGCGCCGGGCCCGCCTTGACCGCGGTCATCGTTTGGACCGCCGCGACCGGGGCGTGGGCCTCCTCGTGGACCGTGGCCGCCATTTCTGCCGCCGGCGCCAGCATCAAGTTAAGATGGCCGCTTTTCATCACTAACACGGCGCAGGCCACGATCATGATCGCAAGGATTACATAAGAGACCGTCCATACCCACGCCTGGGTGTGCAGGATCATCATCGGTTCGACGGCGAACGGATACAGCACCAGCGACAGCAGGCTACCCAGGTTGCTGGCGCCATAGAGGAAATACGGATCCTTGGCCGCGGGGTGGCCGGTGTGCGAAAACCACTTCTGCAAGAGTGGGGCGCTCGTCGAGACCACAAGGAACGGCACGCCCACGATGATCGCCAGCAGCGTTAGCGTGGACACGATCGGGTTGGCGCCGGGTGGTGGAATCCAGCCTTCGATGTTGAACGGGCCGTTGGGCACCAAGAAAAGGAGCGGCACGATCAACAGACCGCAATGCAAGATCATTTGCCGCCGCAGCGTCAGCTTCGAGGTGGCGTGCGTGTAGAAATAGCCTAAAAGCAATGTCGTCTGAAAGAACAACATGCAGGTGTTCCACACCTGCGGAGTGCCGCCCAGGCGAGGCAAGATCAACTTGCCGATAAGGGGCTGAACCAGAAAAAGCAGAAAGGCGCTGACGAAAAGGGTGATCGCAAAAAGCGGCAGGGCCAAGGGCCACCTCCAAAACATGCGGCCAAAAATCAAAAAGTCATTCTAGGCGCAGCTGCGCGAAGGGCCAGAAGAGGTGACCGATGAAAGGATGAAGGGCAGGGGTCACCACACCAGCGCCCCCAGCAGGTTGGAATAGCTATCGCTCCATGGACGCCGGCCCGGAGCGTGGTATTCGCGCCAGCCTGGGAGCCGCTCAGCGAGCGGTGGGCCGCCGTTGCCGGCCGGTCCGCGTCGCCGCATTACCAGCCAGTCGGACGAGAATTTCTCGGGGACGACGTTGCCCTCTTCGTCGGTGCCGTAGTCGCCGAAGTAGGCCCACTCCAGCCCGCGTGAATTGGCCAGATCCGCGAGCACTGGACGAATCTCCACATATCGGTTCGTGGTGTTGAAGATGATGGCGCCGCCGTCGGCCACCTTGCTCAGATAAAGGTCGAGCGCCTCCTGCGTCAAAAGGTGAACCGGAATGGCGTCGGAGCTGAAGGCGTCCAGCGCTAAGATGTGGAAATACTTGTCGGGGGCCTTCTGGAGGGAAAGCCGCCCGTCGCCGAGGACGACTTCCAGATTGGCCTCGCGATCGAGGGCGTCTTGCAAATAGCTGAAGATGGGCTTGCCGCCGTCTTTAGGCAGCGACAGCGCCTTGATCTGGGGATCGATCTCATAGAAGACGACGTGCTGGTAGGGCCGGGCGTACGCCGCCAGGGTTCCCGTTCCCAGGCCGACCACGGCGTACGGAGGCTCCGAATGTACGCCGGCGAGCACGCCATAGGGCACGTTGCCCAGGCCGACGAGCGAGGCCGGCAGGCGCTGGTCGGGCCAAGAGAATTTGGTGAATAGTTGGCCGATGCCGCCGGTGGGATGGAAATACGAGATCGGTCTGCGGCGAAAATGCAGATTCTGCCTGCCATGGTCGATGCCGCCGTGTATCAGCACGTTGTAGGTGTACCGCGTAAGACCTTCGTCATAGGTCACGACCGCATGCCGCACCTTGACGAAGCCGAAAAAGCCGCGGCTCTCGTAAACGCGATCTTCGCCGGTGCGGTCGAACAAGCCGACGCCGAGGAACACGCACGCCAACCCCAGACCGAAGCGCAATGGCCGACTTGCCAGCCCGAGCACGGCCACAATAGGCAAAGCCAGGAGGAACGGCCGCAGGAAGTAATTGGCCCCGATAAACGGCAGGACGTCCTTGAGATAACGATCCTGGCTGTACCAAGCGCCCAAGTAGGCGAACAATCCCAAGGCCGCCGGAAGAATGATCGTCAGCATCACGCCGACCGGCGTTTTGTGGGTGTCATCCGAGTCGCCCTGGACGAGCGGCTTGTTTCCCACCAGCGACGGACGCAAGACGCAGGCGAGCGCCATGGCGAGCGGATATTCGATGACGCCGATGGAGAACGCCAAAGGCGCGATCAGGGCGTTGAACATGCCGCCAAGAACGCCGCCAACCGACATCCACAGATAGAACTCGGTCAAATAGCGGGCGGCCGGCCGATCGCGCGCCAATTCGCCGTGGCAGACCAGCGCGGTGGCGAAGAAAGACCCGACGTGCAATGCGAAAAGAAACCAGGTCGGGATCGCCAATTGACCGACCATGGCGAGCACTAAAAACATCAAGCAACAGGGCTGAACGTAGAGCATCACCGTGTGCGGCACGCCGGTCCAGACCACCGGCCAACGGGCGAAGACGAGGATGAAGGTCA
>JACPZP010000115.1 GCA_016195405.1 Planctomycetota bacterium
GCGCTGGAGTTATTGGCGCGCCGGGCTGGAATTTCACTCGATTCGATTAAGAAATCGCCGCACGGCCCAAGCCGCGCCCTTATGCTAGACGTGATGCGGTGGGCCGCCGAGCAGTTTCAGGCGTGCCTGCTCGATTCGCCCCTGGCGGACTCGGCCCGGAACTACCTGGGACAGCGCAAGCTGACCGGCGAGAGCGTGCGCCGATTCGGGCTTGGCTTCGCCCCCGAGTCGTGGGATTGGCTAGTGAACGGCGCCCTTGCGGCCAAGATGCAGCTTGAGACCTTGGAGCAGGTCGGCCTCATCGCCAAACGGAACGACGGCGCGAGTTATTACGACCGCTTTCGCGGTCGCGTGATTTTCCCGATCCGTGACGTGCGCGGGCAGACGGTCGGATTCGGCGGCCGCATTCTCCCGTCGGCTGCGGACGGCGACGGGCCCAAGTATTACAACTCCGCGGAAACGCCGCTCTTCTCCAAGAGCGAGCAACTGTACGGCATCGACCAGGCCCGCCAGGCGGCGACCAAGGCCGGATACCTTGCGGTCGTCGAAGGCTATACCGACGTGATGATGGCCCATCAGCACGGCATTGGGAACGTGGTCGCCACCATGGGGACCGCGCTCAACGCCCGCCATATCAAGAAGCTGCGCGGGTTGGTCGAGCGCGTCGTTCTGGTTTTCGACGCCGATGCCGGCGGCGAAGGCGGCGTCGACCGCGCTTTGGAAGTGTTCGTCAGCCACGATATGGATTTGCGCGTGGCCACGCTCCCGGAAGGACTCGATCCCTGCGATCTCCTCGCGGAGAAGGGGCCGGCGCCGTTTCAAGCGGCGCTCGACGGCGCCACGGATGTCTTCGAGTTCAAGTTAAACGGCGCCTGGAAGGACGCCCAGACCGGAATTGAGGGGCAGCGCCGCGCGGTCGAGGGAATGTTGAACGTTCTCGCCGCCGCTCCGGAAGAACGCACGGTGAAAATGGAATTGATGGTCAACCGCATCGCCCATCGCCTGAATCTCAAGGAGGAGACCGTATGGACACGACTAAAGGAATTGCGCGGCCGGCGCGCCGACCGCGAGGCGCCGCGCTCGACGCAAAGCGAACCGGCGCCCGAACGCAAAGCGCCGGCGGCCAAGCATGAGGTCGAGTTGCTTGAAGTGCTGCTCGCGGAAGGCGCCATGGTGGCGATCGCCATTGATCAGGTGGCGACCGACGAGATGGAGCATCCCGGCCTTAAGCAGCTTCTCGAAGGATTGTACCGCCTTCACGCGGAGGGGGTGCAACCTGGCCTGGACCATTTGCGAGGCCGCCTTGATAATGAAAAGCTACTGGACAAGGCCCGGGAGTTTCAGGAACGCGGGCTCTTGCACAAGGATCGGTCGGGATATTTGCAATCGGTTTTGGCGCGGTTCGAAGAACGCCGCAGCCAGCGCCGCACGCAGGACCTCAAAAGCCAGGTCCAGGTCGCCGGCGACCATGACAGCGCTGTGGAATTGCTAAGGCAATTACCGAGCTAATTCCGTAGGGCAGGCTGCCTTGCCTGCCACGGGCTCCGCGGACGGGATGTCCGCCGGCCCAATGGATAGGCAAGCTGCCTGTCCCACGATCAGCGATACTCGATTCTTGCGGAGGGGGCAGTGACCACCAAGAAACGGACCGAAAATCCCGAGACGAAAATCCCCAAGCTCCACAGGGAGGTTTTGATGGACCTGAAACTGGACGAGGGGCTCAAGACGCTTCTCGACTCCGGCAAGGAAAAAGGTTACCTGACCTTCACCCAAGTCAATGAATATTTGCCCGACGACGCCGCCAATCCCGAGAAAATCGATCAACTGCTCATGGTCCTGGAGGAACAGGGCATTGAGCTGATCGACGACTCGGAAGCGGAAGAGCGCGAAGGTGGGTCCGAAACAGCCGGCCGCGACGCGGAAATCGACATGCGCGATCTCGACATCACCTTCGCGGAAGAAGAAGGCGATGGCCGCAAGATCGATGACCCCGTCCGTATGTACTTGACCCAAATGGGGTCGATTCCGCTGTTGAGCCGTAATGAGGAAATCTCGCTTGCCAAGACGATCGAAGTCACCCGCAAGCGTTTCCGGCGCAAGTTGCTGGAATGTGATTTCGCGCTTGCGAAGGTGGTGGAGGACCTCCGGCGCGTTCATGTCGGCGAACTCCCCTTCGACCGCACCATCAAGATCAGCCTAACGGAGAACTTGGAAAAGGACAAAATCCTGCAGCGCATGCCTCATAATCTGAAGACGCTCGAAGATCTTTTGCGCCGAAACCGCGAGGACTTCCCCAAGTCGATTGACACAGTGCTCTCCGAGGACGATCGCAAGGAGTTTCGCCGACGGCTCAAACAGAATCGCCGCAAGGCGGTGTTGCTGGTCGAAGAGCTATCCATTCGCACGCAGAAGATTCAGCCCCTCATGCGAAAGATGGAGCAGATTTCGGCGCGCATGGAGGATCTGGAAAGACAGATCGCCGACTTGGCGGGTCTGCGCAGCGCCCGCGAGGACAAGGCCAATTTCGAGGCCGAACTCCGCGATCTGATGTTCATGACATTCGAAGAACCGGGCGCCTTGCGCCGGCGGGTCGAATTGATCCACGAGCGCTTCCAGGAATATGAAAAAGCCAAACGCGACCTGTCGGGCGGCAACCTGCGTCTCGTGGTCTCCATCGCCAAGAAATATCGCAACCGCGGCCTGTCGTTCCTCGACCTCATCCAGGAAGGCAACACCGGGCTCATGCGGGCCGTCGATAAATATGAGTACCGCCGCGGCTACAAGTTCTCGACCTACGCAACGTGGTGGATTCGCCAAGCCATCACCCGCGCCATCGCCGACCAGGCCCGCACGATCCGCATTCCGGTGCACATGATCGAGACGATGTCGAAATTGCGCAACGTCTCCAAAAAGCTCCTTCAGGAGATGGGCCGCGAGCCGACCATCGAGGAGACGGCCCGAGCGGCAGGGATCACCATCGACGAGACCCGGCGCGTCTTGAAGATCAGCCGGCACCCGATCAGCTTGGACCGGCCCGTCGGCGAGAGCGAAGACAGCTATTTCGGCGACTTCATCGAGGACGACGGCGCCGAATCGCCGGTTTCGGCCGCCACGCAGGAAATGCTCAAGGACAAGATCGACCAGGTGCTGAAGACGTTGACCTACCGCGAGCGCGAGATCATCAAGCTGCGCTACGGCCTGGGCGACGGGTACACCTACACGCTGGAAGAGGTGGGCCGCATCTTCAAAGTGACGCGCGAGCGCGTCCGGCAGATCGAGGCCAAGGCGGTCCGCAAACTACAGCATCCGGTGCGGTCGCGGCAGCTCGAGGGTTTCCTCGACGGGATGCGACGCTAGGGCACACGCCGCCGGTCAAACGACCGGCGGTTTTTTTTTGTAAAATAGCGCAAGGACCGCTTGCGGGTTAGCGTGACCGATGGCAGTCAGGTCGTGCTAATCCGCAAGCGGGGATTGGAGATGGTCATGGCCGCGGCAGTCGACATATTACGCGAAATTCATCGTCTCAAGAAGAACATCAAAGACCTCGACAACCGCATGGAGCAGGGGCCGCGCGCCCAGAAAGCACATCAAAACAAAGTGGCGCTGGCCGAGGAAAACCACAAGAAAATGCAGGACGCGATCAAGCATCTCAAGGTGCACATTCACGAGAAGGAGACCTCGGTCAAAGCGGTGCAGCAAAACATCGTGAAGCTGGAAAAGACCGAGATCTCCAACAAGAAGGAATACGACGCGCTGCGGGCCGAGATTGCGGCGGCCAACAAACAGATTCGGTCGCTGGAGGATGAAATCTTGGAGCTGATGGCGGACGTCGAGGACAAGAGCAAGCAAGTTATTGAGTTGGATAAGACGGTGCAAAAGGTGAAGAACGACGCCGCCTTGTTTGCCAAGGACCACGAAGGCAAGCTGGCTCGTTTCACCGCGGAGCGCGCCGCCGCCCTTGCCCAGCTCGCTGAGGTCGAGCACTCCTTGCCGGAGGATATTCTGGTGAGTTACCAGCGGTTGGCGGCCGCCAAGGGCGAGGATGCGCTGGCGCAGGTGGAAGGCCGCAACTGCATCGCTTGCTACACCGAGATAACCGCGCAAATGCAAAACGATCTGCTCCGCGGCGCTTTCGTTCATTGCAAGAACTGCGGGCGAATCCTATACGTCGTCCAAGCCTCCTGACCTGCCCGCGCGGCGGAAAGCCGGCTTTTCCAATTATGCGCCTCGCGATTCTCTCCTGCGGCAGCGGCTGGCACGCCCGCGACTTGCGACGCGCGGCTCAGGCGCTCGGACAAGCCTCTACGATCGTCGATTTCCGCCGGATTCAAGCTTCGCTGCCGCCAGGCGCCAGCTCGCTGGATGATTTCGACGCGGTTATTGTTCGCACCATGCCGCCTGGATCGCTGGAACAGGTCATCTTCCGCATGGACGCGCTGCACCGTTGTCAGGCTACAGGACGGCGCGTTGTGAACCCGCCGCTGGCCTTGGAAACCTGCATCGACAAGTATTTGGCTTGTGCGCGTCTGGACGCCGCCGGATTGCCCGTGCCGCGCACCACCGTCTGCCAAAATGCCGACTCGGCCATGGAGGCGCACCTGGCTCTCGGAGGCGATGTCGTCGTCAAGCCGCTCTTTGGCTCGGAAGGGCGCGGAATGATCCGCGTCAGCGACGAGGAGACAGCCTGGCGAGCGTTTCGCAATTTGGAGCGTCTACAAGCTGTATTGTACCTGCAGGAATTCATCGCCCATCCTGGATGGGACCTGCGAGCGTTTGTAATCGGCGGCCGAGTGCTGGCGGCCATGCGGCGTCATTCCAAGAATGACTGGCGCACCAATATCGCTCAAGGGGGCCGCGCCGAGACGGTCTCGCTGACGGCCGAGGAGGATTGTCTGGCGCTTAAGGCAGCAACTGCAGTGGGGGCGGCGGTTGCGGGCGTCGACTTATTGCCGCGGCCCGACGGAGGCTATGTCGTGCTCGAGGTGAATGCCGTGCCGGGTTGGCGGGCGCTGGCGCCGACAACGGGCGTCGATGTGGCCACGGCCATCATCCAACACGTAACCCACTCGTAACTCTCCAAGCCCCAGGATGAGCGCAGCGAATCCTGGGGGTACAATAACCCCAAGGATTCGCTGCGCTCATCCTGGGGCTTGAGATGCTCGTGTGAGTGCTTCTCTGCACACCCCTGGTGAATTGGCGCTGCTCGCTTGTCTTTGGGAGTCAACAGCGCGCAAAGCGGGCAACGTCCATCCTGGCCGCGACTTTACCGACTTGCGCTATGCCGATTTCATCCTCAGCGCCGCCGCCATTGCTCCCGTACTTGATAAAGCCATGGGGCAAAGCGTCGGTCAGACCATCCTCCAATCGATCCAGGCGACACGGCGTGTCGTTTTCACGAATACGAACCTCGGCATCGTGCTGTTGCTCGCGCCAATGGCGGCTGTTTCCCGTGATTGTGAATTGCGCTCGGGGCTCCAGACCGTTCTCCAAGAATTGACCATTGAAGATGCACGCGCGGCGTACGCCGCAATTCGCCTGGCTGCTCCGAGCGGATTGGGTGACGTCGCCGCTCAAGACGTGCATCGAGAGCCGACCCTGCCGTTTCGGCAAATAATGACCTTAGCGCAGGAGCGCGACCTCATCGCGCGGCAGTACGCCAACGGTTTTCAACAGATAATAGAAGGAGGTGTGCCAAATCTGCGAAGTGGGCTGGATCGATTCGGCAATCTGGAGGACGCGATTGTTTTCGCCCATCTTCGTTTTATCGCCCAACATCCGGACAGCCTGATTGTGCGCAAGTGCGGAGTGATGGAAGCGGAGGAGGCAAGCCGGCGGGCAGGGGCTGTGCTTGTCAGCGGCTGGCCGGAAAGCGCCGCAGGCCAACGCTTATTCGAGAGTTTAGACTCTTGGCTTAGGGAGGCGGGCCATCGCCGCAACCCAGGCACGAGCGCCGACCTGGTGGCCGCGTCCTTGTACGCGGCCCTGCGCGAAAATATCATGAAGTTGCCGCTCCAGGTTTCCTGGTCGCGCCGTTAAGTAGGACGGTTTTGCAAACCGTCCTAAAAGCTGGACGGATGGCAAATCCGTCTTACGGGTATGCTCAAATGGCCGAGCGTTTCAAAGTCCGGGTCACCAAAGATCATCTGGTCTTTTGCAGCGGGCATTTCATCAGTTATGAAGGCGACCGCTGCGAACGGCTGCACGGCCATAACTATCGCGCCACCGTGGAGATCGAGGGCGACCTCGACGTGAACCGCTACGTCTTCGACTTCATCGCTCTTAAGAACCTCACCAAGAGCATCACCGACGAACTCGACCATTACATGATGTTGCCGACCCGAAACCCGCACATCCAGCTCGAAACGGTGGGCCAAAGCGTGCAAGTTCGTTACCGGGAGCGCGCCTGGACGTTTCCGCGCGGCGACTGCGTGCTCCTGCCCATCGAGAACACCACGGCCGAACTCCTGGCCCGTTACATTGCCGAGCGCCTGCTGGCCGATCTGAAATCGCAGCATCACTACACTCCCCAGGTGCTTCGCGTCGAAGTCGAGGAGAACATCGGCCAGTCGGCGACGTGCGAGCTGCGGCCGACTTAGACCCTCGCTTGCGGGTTAGCGCGACCGACAGTTAGAAGGCGATGCGAAGCCGCAAGCGACGACTTGGAGGAAACCGTTGGGTCTCGCGCGTCTGCGGCTGGCGTCCCTGTGGATTTCGCAGACCGCACGGGTCATGGCGGACAACTGCCTGCGCCTTTTTGTCGCTCTGGAACTGGTTCGGCTCGGCCAGGCGAAAGAGGGCGGCGGCTGGTATCTTGTCACGCTCCTCCTTATGCTTCCCGCCGTCGTGCTCGCTCCCTTCAACGGCGCCCTGTGCAATAGTCTTCCAAAACGCCTGGTGCTGACGGGCGCCGCCGCATACGGGCTTGCTGTGGTCGCCGGTTTCGACTTCCTGAATGGTCCTTGGCTGATCGGTTGGGCGTTGGTCGCGTCCGGATCAGCGGTCTATGGTCCCGTGCGCTCCGCGCTCTTGCCCGCGGCGGCGAGCGACACCCGCTGGCCCCTCAATCGCATTAACGCACTTGTCGAGATGGGCGTCGCCCTGGGAGTGGTAATCGGCCTAGCGCTTGCCGCCGGTGAATTGCCTAAGCGCGACGACACGCTTCAGCTTCATGCGCTCGTATCGCTGCCACCGCCGACCCTGGCGATCTTTCTCAACTTGATCGCGCTCGCCACCGCCTTGCCGGTTTGGTTTCGCAGCGACGTGCGCCGATCGGAACCAGCCCGTCAGGCGATTGCCGGCTTTTTTCGCGACCTGGCCCGAATCTGGAGAGTGAAGGAAGCTCGCGGCTGTCTGATCGGGCTTGGCCTCCTGCGCGGCCTAATCACGGCCATGATGGGCGCGCTGCTAGCCGACACGTTGATCGGGAACGGCCCGCCAATCGACCAGTGGATTTTGATCGCCATTTGGATATTCGGCGGCGTCGCCCTGGGCTCGCTCTTGGCCGGAATGCAGCGCCATCCGCGCCGCGCCCTCGGATTGGCGCCATGGGGCGCCACGGGACTCACCGTCGGCCTCGTAATCGCCGCCCAAGGCGCTATTCCCGGACCGGTGCTTTGCATTGTCCTGGGCGCCATGGTCGGACTGATCAACGTGCCTTTGGCCACCGTCTATCAGGTGAATTTGCCGGCCGATGCGCGCGGCAACGGCATGGCGATTCGCAATTTCACCGATTACACGTTCGTCGCAATCTTGACCGGAACGCTATACGTCTTCTCTCAATGGGCCGGTTATGCACCGGCCCTGCAACTCTGGCTGATCGCCGCGCTGGCCGGCATCGCAACGCTTGTTTGCTGGCGCTGGCTCCTGCGTGAAGTCTTCGAACTGCTGCTGGAGTTGATGCTTGTACCGCTCTATCGCATCAAAGGCCGTGGGCCCGGTCTGGACGAATTCCCCATGCAGGGCTCGGCGCTGGTCATCGCCAACCACGGCTCCTGGATTGATCCAATGTGGCTTGCAAAGATCTTGCCGCGCAAGTTGATCCCCATGATGACCAGCGATTTTTACGATTTGCCCGGCATCCGCTGGTGCATGGTACACCTGGCGGAAGCCATCCGCGTGCCAGCAGTGACGTTTCGCCGCGACGTGCCCGAAATCGCCCAAGCCGTCGCCGCCCTCGATCGCGGCGAAGTCGTCATCGTATTCCCCGAGGGCGCCATGCGGAAACGCGACGATCAGCCGCTCCGACAATTCGGCCAGGGCGTTTGGCACATCTTGCGCGCGCGACCGGCAACGCCGGTGTTCACCTGCTGGATTGAAGGGGGTTGGGGCAGTTATTTCTCCTACTGGAACGGAGCGCCCACCAAGAACAAGAAACTCGACTTCCGGCGGCGCGTCGACGTCGCCATCGCCGGCCCCGAAGTGATCGACCCGGCTGTACTCGAGGATCAGCGAGCGACGCGACTTCACTTGATGCGGAAATGTGTGACGGCGCGTCGCATTCTCGGGCTGGATGTTCCTGAACTGGAAAAAGGTACAGCGGCGGAATCCGCAGACTAGCGCCAGGTTTTGGACCGTATAATACCGAATAAGTAAGAGACGCCAGCGCAGAGTGCGCCCGTCCGAGATTTGGAGGCTAACTTGTCACGACACCTGAGCCGTTTTCAAGCCTTCGCGCTCGGTTTACTCGTGGTTGCCGGCTTGGCTCTGGGAGCATGGGGGCTGTTTGCGTCGGGGCGCAATGGGCTCGATCGTTCCGCTTTTGCCGTCGAGGCCGGTTTTGATGACATTGGCGGCGTCGACGTCGGGGCACGTGTCCGCATCCAGGGCATGGATGCCGGCGAAGTCGAAGCCGTCACGCCGCCATCCGCTCCCGGCCAAAAAGTACGGCTACGGTTGCGCGTTGCCGGCCGTCTGCGCCATCTCGTCACCAGCGGCGCGCATGTGGAGATCGCCAGTGAGAGTCTGCTGTCGGGCAAGATCGTGCGCATCGTTCCCGGCAGCGGCGAACCCGTGGAAGACGGCGCCGAGCTTGCCGGAATTCAGGCGACGGAGCTGGCAGAATCGGTCCACGAAGCAACCATAAAGCTCAACAAGGTGCTCGGCGAAATCGACGGCACCCTGCATGAGTTTCGCACGGGCCAGGGAACCACGGGCGCGATCACGCGCGATCTGTCCCAGGCCACGGTCAAACTCAATGGCGTGCTCGCCAAGATCGACTCGACCCTCGATGGCGTGGAAAAAGGCGAAGGCACTCTGGGCCAGCTTGTCAAAAACGACAACCTGTATCGCGAGCTGACGGACACGATCAGCCAGGTCAGGACGGCGCTCGCCGAAGTTCGCTCCGGCGAAGGCACGCTCGGCAAGCTGGTTAAGAGCAACGAGGTATACGCCGAAACGCTGCATTCGCTGCAGGACGTTCGCAAGATGGTGGCCTCCGTGAAGCAAAATGCCGACGCCATCAAGGCGCTGCCCGTCGTGCGCAGCTATGTCGTCGACGCCCACAAGGAACTCATCCGGCCCGACTGCACGCGCTATCGCAAATGGTTCCCCGAGGCCAAGTTGTTCGAGCCGGGCCGGGCCGTGCTGACCGCCGACGGCAAAAAGGCCCTGGACGAGATCGCCAGCTGGCTGAACGAGCAGAAGGATTCCTCGCAGGAGGTGGTCGTTGCCGGGTTTGCCGACGAGAAACTGAACGCCGAGTTCGCGCTGACTCTCACTCAAAAGCAAGCCGAAGCCGTGCTCGACTATTTGAAGAGCGGCCATCGGATTCACCGCACCGGCTTCTGGTTCTGGTCGAACCGCGCCGCCAAGGCCATCGGCGTCGGCAACAGTCCGCCGCCGGTGCCGGAGACTCAGACCTTGCCGCCGGCGCGCATCGAAGTGCTTGTGTTTGTCAAAAGCAATGAGTGATGAGCGATGAGTGGAGCGGGGCCCCGCACTGAGTTGTTGTGGTCGTTCTGCCGCATGCAGCTGCCGGCCATCACCTTCTCGGCGGCGGCGTGCGACAGGCACCTCCAGCGCACATTTGAGCTTTTCCGCGCTAAAACCGAGGGGAAGGCGTCGTGGGATAAATACCTCGACAATCTCTATCCGGTCGACTGGTTCATTGCCTCCGCATGCCTGGAAGGACACAGCAAGGCTTGGGAGCATTTGTTCGCCGCCCGCGCGGGAAGAAGCGATTGCCTCCTGGTGGACGCTTTGCGGGCGCGGGCCGCCCGGCTTTATCCGCGCGACGAGGAAAAACAGGACTGCGCCGTCGACGATTTTTGGGGCCATCTCTACGCACCCGAAACTCCCGGCAGTCTCCCCGTGCTGGCCCGCTACGACGGCAATCGCCCGCTCGTCCCGTGGCTGATTCGCGTCTTTCAAAACTGGCACATCTCACAACTTCGCAAACAATCCGGAATTCAGCCGCTGTCCGAAGAAGAGGTCGCCCTGCCGCTGCCGACCGAATCCGATACGCGCTGGCGCGAGGTTTTCGCCCAGGCCACGCGCGAATGGCTCACGGGCTTGGATGAAGATGAGCTGTTGCTCTTGGGCTTGCGTTTGCGCTACCGCATGAGCCAGCGTGAAGCGGCCCAACTCTTGGACGTGCACGAAGGAACCATCTCCCGCCGCACCGATCATCTCCGCGACCAATGCCTGGAGCATCTCAGCAAACGCCTCGTCGAGGAAGGCTGGACCGGCGACGACCTATCCGAATATGTGCGCACCGAGATGCACAGCCTTCTGCTCGACGACCTACGGCTGTCGGTGGATCATTTGGCAAGGATTCTGGCGCGGCATGGACGGAAAATATGATGGTTGAATGCGCGGTCTACCGCTTCGCCATCTCAAGAGCCGGCGTGAAATGCCACGCTTCGATGTCTTCGCGCGTGTGCAGCGAACCGGGATCGACCGCCAGTTTCTGTCGATAGGCTTCCTGAGCGACGCTGCCCGTTTGCTCCAAATTCGCCAACGTCAGCGGGACCCTCTCCCGATAAATGACCACCTCATCGCAGCGCGGGCTGGGCACAATGCGGACGCCGGGCAGGACTTCCTTCACCAAGCTTTCGAACGCGGCGCTCTCGGGACCTTCCGGCAACACGACGACCACGTTCTCGGACACGCCGCTGTCGGCGCCCACATCCGGCGCAGCGGCGGCGACCGCCTTCGCCAGCGCCGCCTTCGCCGCCGTTAAGTCCGGCGAGCCATCGGTCTTCCCGTTGGTCTCGCCATGGGCCTTCGCACCGTCCGTGGTATCGGCCTTTCCCTCGGCAGCCCGGTCAGCGCCGGCATGTTGCAGGAACATCTCGGCCACATTTCCGCCCTGCAGGCGCGGCTCCAGGAAACCTTCGGCCTCGCGCAATAAGAGCGGCGCGAGCTCGCGGACCACATGCGACGGGCCAAGGCAGATTTGAACCAGAGCCCGATATTCCCGCTTGATCACCGCCTGCACTTGCTGGTCGAATGCAAGAAAGTCCTCCCTTCCCACTCCCTGCTCCAACTGCGCGCTCGCTTCCCGCAAATCCTCGCAACCGGGCGGCAAGAGCGCTTGCTCGTGGGGCGTCTTGGGGGCCTTTTTCGCTTTCTTGGGCTGCGCGGGCTCCTTGAACAACCCCGCGAGCTCCACCAGACGCGCCCGGCAAAAGCCCACTTCCCGAACTTGGTCCGAAAGGTGGCCGCGTAAGGCCACGTACAGGTGGTTGATGTGCGCTAGGATCAGGCTTTGATACCGGCACTTCGGATATGCCTTGAGCAGGTCCAGCATCTCGTTGGCGGCGCTGCCCGGGCTGGAATTGGGCGGCGTCTTGCGCATGAAACTCCAGCGGGGGGTGTATTTCGGGTCCTGCGCGATGGGTTGCTCAACCAACGCGACGATCCGCTGATGGAGCTGCAGCGCGCGCTCCTGTAGTTCCTTGGCGAGTTGTTCCTGTGCCTCCAGGGCCTGCCCAACCGTGGCGGCCATTTGCCGCAAGCACTCCTCGGCCCCGGCAAGCCGATAGGTTGGCTGTTCGATCAGGCGGACGATCACTTCCGCGAGTTTTTGCTCGCACTCCTCAGCCACCATCGCCGCCGACTCCGCCAGGGCCGTCTCCAACAGGCCCGGCTCCGGCGGAGGCGCGCCGGGCGGCCGGCCCTCGTCGGGGGCGCCCAGAAGCTGGTCGATTTGCTCCATCGCCTGCACCACCGGACCGAAGCCCACTCGTGTGGCCTTATCACTAGGCTTCAACAGATTTACCAGCGGGTGCACGAGCGCTTGAAACATGCTGTCCGGGGCCTGCTTCATGCGCTTCTCGCACAAGTCCTGGTGGCGGGTGATGAGGCTCTCCGCCCGCAAGCCGAGCGCGTCCCATTGTTCCGCGGACCATTTGCGGATCGGAGCGCTGAGGACGCGGGCGTCCTTGCTCATCCAGCCTTCCACTAGGCGATGACACAAGCGGTTGGCGGCCTGGTTCAAGAGGCGGCGCCTGGGCCAGCAGATCCGGTACATGCCGAACGTTTGAAACACCGCCTGACCGAGCAGCGCAGAGGAGTTGAAACGCTCGCAGCGTTCCGAGTCAGCGCCAATTCCAAGCGGCGTCGCCAGATCGCGGAACAAGAATTGGCCGGTAATCGACAAGACCTCTTTCGGTTCGTCGGAGGCTGAAACCCGGTCAGGCATCTGCAACACCACCGCGCGATGAAACGGCGGCCCCGACTCGACGAAAGGCTTGCCCGATTCCTTGCCCTCGTAGCGTGCCGTGAACATCTGGCTCGCGCTGAAGTATTTGAGTTCCAACAGGGCCGCGTGCGCGTTGGCAAGCGCTGTCGAACAGATTCCTTCCCCGATCGTCGGCGGCAACAGGAACACGCCGATGATCTCCGCCTGGGACAGCCCCAGCTTGCGGAGGTGATGGCGCGCGAGGTAAGCGACGTCCAAGAACATGCCGCTGCCGGTGTTGCCTCCCAACCCGGCAATGATGTAAACGCGCGGCACGGCGGTGCGCAGCACAAGATCGGCGCCCTCCGCTTCTTGTGGCTCTTGCGGCGCCGGCTGAGGCGCGGCGCATGCCTGCAACTCGTTCTCGAGGCGGCGCGAAATAAGGCGAAAATTGTCCACCAAGGCAAGACGGCCCAGGGAGCGAAGGCCCGCCCCGCCGAGTTGACGCGGAATGCGGTACAGGGCCCTGGTGTTAAGCCAAGAGTCCAGAGGCAGAACGCCCTCGCGCGCCTTGAGGTAATGAGCGGGACGGTGCAGCTTCGCCACGACGACCTCGGTGTTCCGCAAGCCGGCGGCGGGCACATGGGCGGAAGGCGCTTGGCTGGAAAGAGATTCATCAGCAGGCGCTTGGCCGGCGAGCTGAGGCGCGGCCGGATCGATGTCGATCCCCAAAAGACGGATGAAAGGCGTTGCGTCCGGCCCCGTCTCGCGCTGCAGCCAGCCACGCACGTGCTGCAGGGCGCTCAGGCCGATCTGACCCAAGCCGATCACCAGCGCGGGTTGGCCAATGCCTTTGCAAATCCTGGTCCCGTGATCGGAGGGCTTGCTCCGCCCCACGAGCGAAGTCTTGACCGACTCATGAATGGGACTGCTTAAGGACGGCGTGTCATTTGAGCGGATGGGCGTTGTGGTCGTTCGGCCCTTCTGTGGCCTAGCGCCCTGCGGGCGCTCGGGCAGCACATCCGGTTCAGCGGGCGGCGCCAGATTGAGGCGCGGCCTGCTCTTCCCCTTGGCGCGCACGCCCTCGGTTCGCTCGCCGTCTCCCCATTCCGGGTCGCCTGGCCGAACCGTCGGAGCCGCGGCTTCCTCTTCGGCGCTTGGCTTGTCTTCGCACTCGCTCGGAAACGGAACGGGCGCAAGTTCAAGCGCCGCCGGTTCCCGCGCCGTGGGCTTGGCAAATCCGGCTTCCCCTAGGGTCTTGATGAACTCAACGCAGTGCGGGAAACGGGCCTCTGGATCCTTTGCCAGTGCCCTTGCCACCACGGGATGATCACAGGCGGGCAGATCGCTCAAGTCCGGGGTGGCTTGCAAATGCTGCATGACCAGCTGCCGCATCGAGCCGCCGCTAAAGGGCCGCTTCCCTGTAAGCAATTCCTGGTAAACGATGGCCAGACTATACTGGTCGCTAAATCGGCTCAGCCAACCATCGAAGGTCTCGGGCGCGGCGTAAACGGGAGTGACGCCCCCGGTGACCGTCGCTGCCGCCTTACCGCCTAGATCCTTGGCCAAACCGAAATCGGCCACTTTGACGTGCTTATGGACCAGGAAAAGATTTTGTGGCTTGATGTCGAGGTGCTGGAGATCGTACTCCTCATTCATGAAGTCGAGCGCTTCAGCTACCTCGGACATGTAGCCAAGCAATTCCTCGCGCGGGATGCCGCGCATGCCGTCGCGATTGCACTCCCGGAAGCGGTCCCAAAGCGTGCGGTCCGCCAACTCGGTCACGATGATGAGCTGGCCTTCGATGATTTCGAAGCGTTCGATGGAGAGAATGTAGGCGTGACGGACTTTGCGCACCCGGTCCATGGCCTTGAGTTCTTGGCCGGCGCGCGCGCCTTCCGTGTCATCCAGCGCGTCCAGGTCGCCGTGAACGAACTTGATTGCCTTGAGCAAGCCACCCGGGGCTTCGGCTTTCCAGACTTCGCCAAAGCCGCCCGCTCCAAGCCGCTCGATCAGCTTGTAGCCGGGGATGGGTTCCGCTTGCGGTTCGATCCGAACGGGCATGATAGGTCCTTCGATGGAAACCGACTCTCAGCATCCATGCACGCACTTTAATACCTTGTCACTGAAAATTCGAACACTATCATACGAGGGTATCGCATTAATAACGTAGCTCTTAGATTTTTGTGCCGCAAATTATTCGACTTGGTATGAGTTCACAACTCAACACCGCTCCCACTTACGCGCTGTCTCTCAAGCAACCATGGGCCGCCTTGCTCGTCCATGGCCTCAAAACCATCGAAGTACGCCGCTGGCCGACAGCTCGCAGCGGTCGCTTTTACATCCACGCCGCCCGCATCCCCGACGAACGCGTGGAAGCCTGGACGCATGTGCCCGATTCCGTTAGTGAAACGGCTCGACATCTGGGAGGCATCCTAGGAGCAGCGGAATTAACCGGGTGCCGTCCCTATCGCACTCTTGACGACTTCATTAAGGATCGGGAGGGGCATTTGAACCAGCCGGAGTGGTTTGAGGCCCCGGGTTTATACGACTTTATCTTTGCCAAGGCGGAAATATTGCCTTTTCGCAAATATCCCGGCTGGATGCGCTTTTTCCCGGTGGCAGCCGGACCGTTTACACGGAAACCGAAGCCCGCCGGCAAACAATGACCGACCGATCGCGTTCCGGTTTACTGGTCAGCGTACGCTCCGTCGAAGAAGCGGACGCGGCCTTGGCTGGGGGCGCTGCCCTTATCGACGTAAAAGAACCCGCCCATGGGTCGCTCGGCAGGGCGGACGCCGCTGTCATAGCGGCCGTTGCGCGACGCGTCGCCGGCCGGCAACCGGTCAGCGCCGCCCTAGGTGAGTTGTGTGATTTCGACGGGATCATTCCGCAAGGCCTGGCTTACGTAAAGTGCGGCCTAGCTAACTGTCGGCGCGAGTCTTGGCGCAGCTTTCTCCAAGATCAATGGCGACGAACCGAGCCGCCCTTGGCCGTGGCGGTGGCCTACGCGGATTGGCAATGCGCCGTGGCGCCGCCGCTCGACGAAGTGGCCTCGTTTGCTCAGGAAAGGCCAGGAAGTGTCTTGTTGATCGATACGCACTGTAAGGATTCAGCGACGCCAGACAGGTCGGGGCGGCCGACGCTCTTGGATTGGGTGTCCGTCGCGGAAGTCGTAGATCTTTGCGCGAGCTGCCGTTGTGCTGGCGTGCGCGTCGCGCTCGCGGGATCGCTCGGCTTGAAGGAAATCGCCGTCCTGCGAAGCGCCGCGCCCGACTGGTTCGCCGTGCGTGGCGCCGTCTGCAGCGGCGGACTTCGCGAAGGCGCGGTGGTTGCCGACAAGGTTCGAGCACTGGCGGACTTGATCGCCGCCCCGTTTGCCTCGTAGCTGCATTCGCAAGAACTAAGTTCCCAACGTCCATGTGCGGAAGTTGATCCACTGCACCTTCAACCTGCCCGTCTGCTCGAGCGCCATGGGGAAAAAGGGATCGACGAGTTTTCGGCGAACCGCTTCATTCCAATCAACCCCTTCCGGCAACGGCACGGACTTCAGAAGGATCAATTCGTTGGCGCCCTCGAGCATGGCCGCGCGCACCGCCAGAGAGTCGCTTGTCACCTTCCACGAATGCGGAAACCGGCCAGGATTCGTCTCGTCGGCCTCGGCGAGTGCGTAAGGATCGAGCAGGGCGTGTTTTGAGGCACCGTTTGCAGTCGCGATAGGAATGTCCGGCAGAAGCCAAGCCAAGACATGGGCATTAACCGTCAACATTCGCAGCGCCAACCAGTGACAGGCTTCTTCGCCAAGCGCGTGGCGAGCGTCGTAAACTCGAACCACGTCTGCCGCCGGCCCGCCTCCGGGATAAATGCGAACCCGTCCGTTCAGGTGGGAAAGGTAACGTCGTAGGCGCTTCGCCAAGTCGGGAACGTCGAACAAGCTTCCACCCACTTTGATGACGGTTGTCATAAGGGAACCCACATTGCGGTCGTTCGAATTGCATCGTTCGGAGTATACTCATACGTGGCCCTCGTGCCGAGGAATTCCCATGGCCCGTTCGCACTTTATTTCCGGATTCTGCATCCTTAGCGTCGCGCTCTGCCTTCCAGGCTGTGAGGAGAAACCGAGAGCGCGGCAAAGGCCGCCCGGACTCGAGACGTTAATTGGCAATCTAGCGCCAGACATGCGCGACGTCGATTTGCAGGGCAATCCGCTGATGCTCAGCGACTATCGGGGCCGCGTCGTTGTTCTGAGCTTCTGGGCGGAATACTGAGGACCTTGTAAGGCGCTTCTGCCAAGCGAGCGGTCGCTCGTCGAAAAGTTCAAGGGCCGTCCTTTCGCGTTCCTCGGGATCAACTGCGACCCCGATATTGCCGTGGCCAAGCAAGCCGTTGCCCGCCATCGCTTACCGTGGCCTAACTGGTGGTGCGGCGACGATTTCCAAATCCCCAAACGCTTCAGTGTTTCCGGTCTGCCCACGACCTTCCTTCTCGATAAGTCAGGCGTCGTGCGCTACGTCGATCTGCACGGCCCCGAAGTGGAAAATACGTTGGAGAGGCTGTTGAACGAAAAGGGATGACCGCTGCGCCCCTCTTCCCTCAGCTCACCGCTTAAAAAGAAACCACCCTCCGGGGAGCGGAGGGTGGTGGGGGAAACGGGGATTTGGATGGGGTGAAAGGCGTGATAGTGGACGGGTCATTGTCAGGAGGAACCCAAGGCCCACGGGGGCTGGGCCTTGGGTCGCGGAACCTGGCAACTACTACCGACGAACTCGGCCTTGGGGGAAAGGCCTGGCTGTTCCGGGGGTTCGTCGTTTTTCCTTGCCGATTCCTTCTTAGCAACACTCGTGCCATACCGGGATTGCAGACGCAGGGCCTTGCGACAACTCCTTGCAGCTCTTACCTTTGCCGAAAAAACAGCGATGTGAAGCTTAGGACCCGCACAACCGGAAAAACCTTCCTCGTTGGTGGGTTTTTACAATGCCAATTGTAACAAAGCACTTGGTGTTGATCGCCACGATCGGAGTCTGGACGTCCGGGAAAAGAGTCAAGCGATGATTCACGACCGGCTGACGCGCGATCTCTTTGCCGAGATTTGCCGAATTCCCTTCATCGACCCGCATTCCCACATCGATCCGCGCCGGCCGGTGTCCCGCAGCCTCGACGACATACTCGGCTACCATTACTACACCGAGCTGGCTCATTCCGCTGGCATGGATCAAGCACCTTTGGCGGCCGACGCCGACCCCAAGGAGCGCGTTCGCTCGATCCTGGCTCATCTCGATCGCATCGACAACACCTCTCAATACAGCTGGTTCTTGGAGATCGCCCGCACCTTTCTCGGCTTCAAAGGTGACCGCGTGACCGAAAAGGACGCCGACGCCCTATGGGACGCGGGCCAGCGCGTCTTCCGCCAGCCGGATTGGGAACACAAGGTTTTGCACGCCTCGAACCTTGAGAAAATCTTCCTGACCAACGATTTTGACGATCCGCTTGAAGGCTTTGACAAGTCCCGATACGTCCCGTGCCTGCGTACCGATGATGTGGTTTTCCATCTCGACAATCCCCAGGTGCGCGAGCGCGTAAGGCGAGCGACTGGCATCGAGCCGCTCGACGCGCAAACGCTGGACAACGTTCTCGGTCGGTTTTTCGAGCGCTTCACCAAGAATGGCGCGAAAGCCTGCGCGATCTCGTTGCCTCCGTCGTTCGCGCCGCGGCCTGTTGACCGCGGCGACTTCTCCCGAGCACTGGCTGAGTTCCAGACCGAGGAGGCCGGGGCCGCCGCCGGCTATCTCGTGTCCCATGGCGTATTCTGGGCGTTGGCCGAGCACTGTCGCCGATTTCGGCTGCCGTTCGACTTGATGATCGGCGTCAACCGCGCGGTTTATCCCGGCGGCGTTCACCAGGGGCGGGACTTGTTCGACCAGCGAACCTCTTTGATCCAGTACGCTGAGTTGTTCAACGCTTTCCCCGAGGTGACCTTTTGCGTCTCGGTGCTTTCCAGCGGCCAAAACCAGGAGCTGGTGAGCTACTGCTGGATCTTCCCCAACGTGATAACGAGCGGCCACTGGTGGTACTCCAACGTGCCGGCTTACATTACGCAGGATTGCCGGGCCAGGCTGCAGGCGGCGCCCAAGACCAAACAGCTCGGCTACTACAGCGACGCCTACAAGCTCGAGTTCGTGCTACCCAAGTACAACATGTACCGCCGCGTTCTAGCGCAGATCCTGGCCGACGACTTCGTCCGCCCGGGAGTCTACACGGAGACACAAGCCGTCGATTTGGCCCGAATGTTGCTGCGCGACAATGCGCGGCGGATTTTCGGAGTTTAGATCGTTTGGCCCGGCACGCCGCGATCCTTATAAGGCTGAATCTTCTCGTAGAGCAACTCGACGAGCTTCTCAAGAAAGTCGATGTACTCGGTCCCGGCGACCGCTGCGACTTTTTCGAGGAGCCGCCGCCTCCGTTCCATCAACTCCACGAAGTGGGCGACGCCGAACTTCGTGAGCGGGCCACCCGTTCCTTGCAGCGACAACAACTCTTCCGTTTCCTGCGGCGTGAGCTTTGCGGCTCTTTCGGGATTTCGCTCGAACCAAGCCATCAACTCAGGTTGCGTCGCCTGATCGAATAACTGCCGTTGTGCATCGGCCTCGCCCGGCTGCGAGCGCATGCGGGAAATTAGGCGTTCAACCGGCCAATCGCGCAGCTCGCCCACCGTTAAACCCAGAGCGCGGGCGCAGGCGGCGACGGTGGCGTTGTGCAGACGGCGGCGGCCTCCTTGAAAGATGTGCCGCACTGTCAGACGGTTCAAATCGGCGCTGCGAGCGAATTCATCCTGGTTCCAGCCCCGCTCCTGAACCAGCCGGGCGATCTTGGCGCACAGGGTGCAGGCTACCAAGGTGTTGGCTCTCAAGCTGTCAGCCCCATCGTTGACCATGAGTGGATTGTAAAGTCCGCCCTAGCCGGGGAAAAGGTTGGTAGTTCGGCTTGCCGGGAGAACGTGAACCGGCATAATGTCAGATTGTGATTCCAATAGCTCGCCCACGTCATCGCCCGCAGCAAGGATCGTCAACGTGAGTGGACCAATGGAGGAATTCACGGAAAAGCGGCGGAGTGAGCGCTTTCCCGTCAACGTCGATTCCAAATGCGACTTCGCATCTCCCGTGCTCGAAGACTTCGGTCCCGTCAAGGTCAAGAACCTGTCCACGGACGGCATCGGCCTGTTCACCGGCCATTACCTAGAGCCCGGGTTCTTGATGGCCGTCAACTTAGTGAATCTAGACAAGAAGTTCTCCAAGACGTTTCTCGTTCGCGTCGTCCATTGCACTGCCCAGACCGGCGGCAACTTTTTGGTGGGCGGGACCTTCAACGTTCCGCTCACCTACGAAGAGCTTTGCATTCTGGTGATGTGAGCGCACGCCTTACGGCAGGTCACGCCTTGCGGCAAGTCATGCATGGCCTCCAACACCTTGCCGCCGCCAAAGCCGATCATATGATTAGGCGAAAATGCGATTCCTTCCCTGGGAAAAGTACGTCCCAAGGCTTGGCGGTTGAAAATGGAAATGGAACGGAACGAACGCGTCGAGAGCGGTGAGAAGCTTTTCGTCATCGGCATGGTCGTCAGCTTCGTGACCGAGGTCGCTTACACGACAGCCTCGGTGCTCGAAGGCGTTTGGGGTGGGTTCTTCCTTGGACTGATCGGCGCCCTCATCGTCCTGCGCCTCGCCAACTGGCTATACACCGGCAACAACGTCGCCCTCAAGTGGATGCTCGGTTGGACCGCCTTGCAACTCACCCTTGCCCTGGCCGCCTGGGCTCTCCTGAGCGCCACGTCGGGCCGCGACAGCGTGGCCCACGCCCTTGGTTACGGCATCTCGTGGGTTCCGCTCGGCAAGCTGGCGGCCTATGCGATTCTAGGCGCGATCTTGATGAGCCCAAGCGTCCGCGCCTTCCTTTTCCTGAGAGGCGGCGGCGAGCTAACGGACATCAAGGAAAAGCTTCCGCCGACTCTCACTGGCAAGACCCTGCCTCTTAGTCCGGCCGAAACTCAGACCGTCGCCGGCCTGGCCAATTTGTTGAAGTGGGCAAGCTGGTCACTCATCGCGGTCGGCGTGCTGCGGCTATGCCTTGGCGGGAAGCTGTACTCAAATGAGCCGGATTGGATCAAAGCCGCGCCTGCCTTGGTTGAAGGATTCGTGACGCTGCTCGTGGGCGTGTTGCTTTTGGGCCCCTCGGGCGCGTTCGATTTTCTGAAAACAAAAAGCACCGACACCACCTATTTGATGAGTGCGCTCGAACAATTGGGCTCGTTTTATCAGAAGCAAGGGGTTTTGCTGGCCCTCGTAGCTATGGTGGTTTTCGGGGCACTTGTCATCCGTTTGCTTGGTTAAAGGATTGAGGTTGACTGATGGCCGCTCCCACCGAACCGCCGTTTGAATTCACGACCGAGCAAGATCAGTCGCTCGCCGCCATCGCCTTGGCCATGAAGCTGCTGGCTGTGGTGCTCTTAGGATTGGCTGCGGTCCGGATCGCATTCGGAGTGATTGAAATCTTCACCAGTTCCTGGGCCGGCCTTTGGTACATCGTTGAAGGATTGGCAACGGGTTTCATGGGTCTGGTGCTGCTGGCCGGCGCCACGGACACCCAATTTATCGTCGACACCACCGGCTATGACAAGCCGCATCTGCTCAACGCGTTCACCAGCCTAGCCGTCTTTTACAAAGTGCAAATCGGCCTGGCACTGTTCATCGGCGTCATCGTCCTGTTGCGGATTCTTTTCTAAAGTGGGTCATTTCGACCGCGTCATCCGATGTGCCAGGTAGCTCGATAGCGCCACGTTCATTGGCGTGTCGGTGCGAAGCTGCACGTAGTCGATGTTCTGGTCCCTGCAGCCGCGCTGAAGCGTGTGCAGAAATGCGCCGAATTGCTCGAGATAGCTTTTGCGCAGCGAGCGTGGATCGGTCAGCAGCTCTGGATATTGCTCGAGGCCACGAAACAGCGTCGCCTCTTGAAAGGGAAAGCTCAACTCGGCCGCATCGAGGATGTGCCAAAGCACGACCTCGTGCCGCTTGTGCCTCAGGTGCTTGAAGCCGTCGAGCACGTCTTGCACTTCATCGAACAGATCGCTGAGAACGAAAACCAACGCCCGGCGATTGAGCCGCTCGGCCAGGTCGTGAAACAAGGGCGCCATCAGCGATTTCTCGCGGCCGACGCCCTCGTTCATGACGTTGATGAGTTCCTTCAAGTGCGACGGCTGGCTCGACGGCTTGCGGAATGCCCGCACCTGCGAGTCAAAGGTCACGAAGCCCACGCTGTCCGCCTGGTGCAGCACGAGGTAAGCGAGGGCAGCGGCCGCGGTGCAAGCGTAATCGTACTTGTTCATCCCGTCGTTGGAGCCGTAGCGCATCGAATCGGAAACGTCGAGAAAGATCCAGCAGATGAGGTTGGTCTCTTCCTCGTATTGCTTGAGGAAGAACTTGTTGGTGCGGCCATAAACTTTCCAGTCGACGTGCTTGATGTCGTCGCCAGGTACATATTCACGATGCTGGGCGAACTCCACGGAGAAGCCGTGGTAGGGGCTCTTGTGCATGCCGGAGAGGTAGCCCTCCACGACGAGCCGGGCTTTGAGCTCCAGGCTGCGAATCTTGGCGAGCGTCAGCGGTTCGAGGTAGCGTTTGGGGTCGTCCATGGGGCAGGCTCTTGCTACGTCGGCGTTGTCACTGTTTCTGCTGGAGTTGTGCTTTCAATCGAGCATTTTCGGCCTCGGCGGCTTCGGCGCGTTGTTTCTCAGCGTCGGCTCGTTGTTTCTCCGCGTCGGCTCGTTGTTTCTCCGCGTCGGCTCGTTGGCGCTCTGCTTCGGTTTGCTTTTCGGCGGCCTGAGTGTAAGTCGGAACCACGTTGCCTTGAGCGTCGAAAAAGCGGAGCCAAGTCATGTCCCGAGTCATATGAACTCCAACCCATTTTCCGAGCCACAAGCTTAACTCTTCGCACCAGAGCCAATCCTTGTCATTGGCAACCATAGGCTGATAGACGCCGTTTTTTAGCCGCCAACCGAAGAGTTCCTTCGTATCGGGGTCGTAGCAGTAGTATTCGTGCGTGTGAAAAGTCTTTTCGTAGATAGCCTTTTTGGTGCTCAAATCTTCGTGCCTGGTGGTCGCGGACATCAGTTCAACAATGACATCGGGATAGCGACCCTTCTCTTTCCAGATGGCCCAGTAGGGCCGTATCGGCTCGCGCTGGACATTCTTCACGAAGAAAAAGTCCGGGCCGCGGAAATCCTTGTTCCGGACCTGTTCCTCGCTGAAGTAAATGAACATGTTGCCGCTGCAGTAGTAGTCGTTCCGCTCACCCATGGCGGAGTAAACCGATTCAATAAGCAGATTCATCGCCAGACGGTGCCAATCGCTTTCCAAGGGTTCACCATCCGTTTCGATCAAATCGACCGGGGGATAGGGGAAGACATCGGGTGGCTCAGGCATCTTGGCCGGAAGCGGCGCCGCCGGCGCTACGCCCATCGTGGTCTGCGTTTCCATAAGGACCTCCACTCGGTTTGCAGCTGGGCGAGGCCGTCATGCACCCGGTCGCGCTAACCACATGCGGATGCTAATCACATTGCCACAGCCCCGACGGCAGCTTTGCCGCGCGCCAAAATCTCCTCATTGGGATCGCGGGGAATGATCTCCGCCAAACGGCGTACGATGTCGTCGGGCTTGATGCCTTCGGCTTCGGCGTTGAAGTTCGTGATGATCCGGTGCCGCAACACCGGGTTGGCGACGGCGCGAATGTCTTCGCAGGAGACGTAATAGCGCCCGTGCAGCACCGCCCGCGCCTTGGCCCCCAGCACCAGATTCTGCGTCGCCCGCGGCCCGGCGCCCCAGGTGACGTAATCGCGGATAAAGGCCGGGACCTCGCCCTTTTCCTTGCGCGTCAGGCGGGTAAACTTCATGGCGTAACGGATGACGTACGGCGCCACCGGCACCTTGCGGACAATGTCTTGCATTTCGAGAATGTCGGTGGCCGACAGCACGCGGTCAATCTCGGGCACGCTCGTGGTCGTGGTCATTTCAACGATTTTGAACTCCTCCTCTTCCTCCGGGTAATCGACCACGACGTTAAACATGAATCGGTCTTGTTGCGCTTCCGGCAGCGGATAGGTTCCTTCTTGTTCGATGGGATTCTGCGTGGCCAGCACGAAGAACGGATCGGGAAGCTTGTGCCGGGTGCCGCCGACGGTGACTTGCCGTTCCTGCATCGCTTCCAAGAGGGCGGCCTGGGTCTTGGGCGGCGTGCGATTGATCTCGTCGGCGAGAATGACGTTCGAGAAAAGCGGGCCATGCAAAAACTTGAACAAGCGCTGCCCGGTGCTCTTGTCTTCCTGCAAAACCTCGGTTCCCGTGATGTCGGACGGCATCAAGTCGGGCGTGAACTGAATGCGGCTGAAGCTGAGGTTCAATGCATCCGCGAGCGTGCGAATCATCAAGGTCTTGGCCAATCCGGGGACGCCCACCAAGAGACAGTGTCCGCGCGCGAAGATAGCAATCAGCAGTTCCTCGATGACGCGCTCCTGGCCCACGATTGCTTTGTTGAACTCCTTCTTGATGCGGCGATAGCCGTCGTTGAGGCGCTCGATGGCCGACAGGTCTCCCTCGATTTTCGGCCATTTGCCCACCTCGCCGACCGCGAGCGTCGGTTCGGCTTCGGCAACGACCGCCGGCTGGTCCGCCGAAACCCAGGCGCCGCAGGCACAAAGGCGCTTGCCGCCGGGTGGAACTTGAAGCTGGGTATTGCACTTGAAACAACGGATGAAGACGGGAGCATCGCTTTTCATGGGGTGCGCTCAACGGTGGTTGCACTCAAGGTGGAGAATCGACGCATCCAAATCATCCTAATGGAAGCCGGCTAAGAGGTCACGGGGAAGTTTCAATCCTTGGCGGACGAACGATAAATCCAGGTCTTGTCGTCGCAGCCCGCAACCAAAGAATGGGGCAGGATTTGCAGGTTGATCGGGCCGCGTCCGTGAGTCAGCACCAAGCGCTGGACCAGCCGGCCGTCTTTGGGGTCAACAAGGCAGATTGCTTGCTCCTGCGGAGGCATGCGGTCTTTGGTCAGCGCCATCGCCCATGAGAGCCCCGAGCCGCCAAAAGGTAGCCACGGCCACCGAAGCGCATTGCTGGGATGGATCACAAGAATCGAATCCGTTCGATGGGTATGCCAGGTGCCACAATTGCCGGGAAGCGCTCGTTCCCAGATTTGTTTTCCGGTCGTTAGCGAGCGGGCCAGAAGCCGGTTCGCAGACACAAAGTAGATGGCCTCGCCGTCGAAGGAGGCCGTGCAAAGGTCATGACTGCCCGCAAGGCCGACCGACCACAATGACCGTCCGGTCGCCGGGTCCAGGCGGACAAGGTCGGGGCCGATGTTTCGCGGGATCAGCGCAAACAAGCCTTTCTCGCGCAGGAGGATTTGCGGTAGTTCGCCCGTAAGGGAAGTCGGCGCGGGTGGCTCGAACAGCCAAATCGTGCGGCCCGTCGATGGTTGAATCAGGCGAACCCGCCCTTCTGGATCGGCAAGAGCGATCCGGTCCTCGTCCAATGCGGCAGGCGGCGACGGCCAAGGATCTTTTGCCGTCGTTGTTTCACAGACTGTCATTCCGGTGCGGCTGTCTAACACGAAGAGCCTGCCCGAGTTGGTCTGCAGAATGACGAAGCGATTGCCTGCGTGGAAATGTGGATGAAAAAGCCCGCCTTCCAATGGGCGGATTTCGCCTCCAGGCGCCACAAAGTGCCAAGCGGGCAGGCCAGTAGCGGGATCGAGCGCAATCAAATTGCGCTGTTCTTGCAAGAAGAACAGCAAGCGCTCATTAAGCTGAAACGCCGAAAAACAATCCCTTCCTGATGAGTCTTCAAAGCGCCACGCCAATGCGCCGTCAAGAATCCTGTGTGCCTCAACGCCGCCTGGTCCGCCGACCAACACGAGGTCATTAAAGCGATCGGCCCAAGTGGGAGATCTAACGACTGACTTTTGTTGCCAACTCAGCGGCTTGTCGCCTAATGCAATGCATGCGAGGCCGGAGGCCTGCTGAACCAACACCGTAGCGCTTAAAGTCGCCTTCGAACTTGCCCACCGAAGAAGACGGGCAGGCAGAAGCACGTCAGATCTTTCGACTGGAAGGGCCAGAGAGGTTGGAGCAATGGAAGCGGAATCGTTTTTTCTTGCCGCGATGGCCTCGATCGGAAATACTTTCAACTTCCACGGGTTCCCGCTCCGTGTTTCCTTCTGGTCCTTGGCGCCGGTTGTCGACGGATCGTAAGCGGACGGAACGTAGACGACCAGTTCTTCCAGACCGGCGATAACCAGACAATCGTTCCCAAAGGACATGTTGCCAGGTATCAAATTGCGCAACGAGGTCGGGTCGAAATAGATCGGATCATCGCCTTTTTCACTGCCCGGCCGCTCGGGAGTTCCGCTCAACAGGTGAATGGCCCGGTAGGGAAGTTGTGAATCCGTTGTCGGCCAAAGCATCCAATTGCCAAGGATCAGGCCTTTGCCAAGGCTGGGCAACGTCCCCACCGCCGGTTGTAGCCAAAGGTCGTCGCCTGTAGCCGCATCCAGCGCTTGCATGCCGCGCTGTTTGCCGTGCGATGTCGCCAGCACCAGGCGATCGCGAGCCACGCCGATAACGTGCACGACCTCGGGCCCTTCGCGCTGCCAAATGAGCCTCCCTGAAGTCGGCTCAAGGCAAAAGACGCGATCGCTGTCTCGTGGCGCCGCATACAGTCGCCCGCCGGCGAACACACAAGGAGCCAAATCACGCGGCGAGCGCGAGCCATCGGCCGTCAACGACCCACGGCTGGGATAGCGGACCGCCCAGAGACATTGTCCGTTCCACGGATCGAGGGCGATAATGGCTCCTGCGTGATTGGAGTAGATCAATTCAGCGGCCGTCATGGTCAGCAAATGCGGGCGGACGCGCGCGGTGGCGGTCGTGTCGAATTCGGCTGCGTCACAGATTTCACGCCACCAGCGCTGCCTCCCAGTGTGCGCGTCGAAACAGGCGACGGCCGTATGCGTCCTGCCGCCGTCGACGCGGCTAACCGCGACGAACACCTTGCCTGCCTCCGCTACAGGCGCTCCTTCGAAGACCGCGGGTTTGCCGTTTGGGGTTCGCGCACGCACGTGCCAGCGTAATCGCGACTCGTTCGTTTTGGCAGCGGCATCGAGGCACACGAGGTAGCTAGCGGCTTCCTGGTCCTTATCCTCCTCTCTTACGGTGCCAATCGTCTGGCGCCCGAGGCTTGCGAAAATCAGCTTGTCCCAAGCAGACAGCGTGAAACGACCCTCTGCCGAATTGCCGGCTACAGGCTCTCGCAAGCCTGCGTCATGAAGGTGAAAGCGAAATGCGATCTTGCCCGTGAATAGGTGATAGGCGGCTATCGAACGGGAGTCCGCGATCAGTACCTGCTCACCGTTGATGATTGGATGAAACGCCACCCGACGAGTAAGATCGTCGAGCACGGGATTCCCGCGCGGAGTTCGGAGGGCGTCCGCGTCCGGCAATCGTGCCCGCCAAGTTGGGCCATCAAGCCATGACTGCGACGATGGAAACGGCAGGGCGGGCTGGCTTCGTGACGATGAGCCGCCAAAGGTAGGCCAGTTCGCTGCGCTGGACGACGGTGTGCGTGCGGCGACTTTGTCGATCCAACGCGCGGCGATGGGCGCCAAGAGCCCGCGTTCGCCGCCGAGCCGGCCCTCCGCCTTCGGAAATTCGTGTTGCCAGCGCGCAAGGTATGTCCGCGCCTCCCTATGCCTGCCCATAAACGCCAGCGCAAGGACCTGTTTCGCTTGAATGAGGGCCACGTCAACGCGCGGATCGGGGAAAAGCAAGACATCTTCGGTCGGCATTTCTCCCGGACCCAGGACAAGGTGCCGCCACCAATGAAGGGCTTCTTCGAAGTTCCCCGTCTCGAAAGCCAGATCGCCCAACAGATCGAGCGCTTGGTCGGCGTAGCGGCTGCAAAAGTGCTCGTTCACAAGGCGCCGCAGCGGGGCCGGCGCGCGTTGCTCCTTGCCCTCCAGAAAGAGCTTGTTTGCTTCGGCATCAACCCGGCGACGATATTGCTCGCGCAAGAGCGGCGGCAACTGGGCAAGACGCTGGTGGCACAGCCGCCGTAGTTGCGTGCTGGCCAATTGAAAGCCGTAACGCCCGTTGCTCTTCGGAAGTGGAATGAGGGCATTGGACTCTTCCAAGAGCAATCGCTGGTACTCTTCGAGCGCCCGTTCCCATTTCTCCGATGAGTTGTTTTCGAGCGCCAACCCAATGCAAGGCCCGAGCATACGATCCACGCCCGCGGGTACCGTGAATAGACCAAGCATCCGCGCCGCAACTTCGGGCGTGTTTCCCCAAGCCACGAGGCGATCCGCCGCCACGAGACGCGGCAGAATTTGGTCGTTCTCACCCGCGACAATCACTTTTCCGGATACGTCCTGCGCCGGGAGAGGCGGCGCGGCCCAAACAAGGACTAATACGGCAATGGAGCGTCGGACCGCACTCATGGACTCTCCCACGCGATCAAGCCCGCACGCGAGTCTTCGAGCGTGCGGGGTATCTGGCACTCCGCACGCTCGAAGACTCGCGTGCGGGCTTGTGCTTTAACGCGGCTTGCCCGATTCCTGGAGCAGCCAACCCAAGAGAAAGCTCAGACCGCCCAGCGTAACCAGAATCAGCATCCATTTGAGGTCGTGGCTGCCAGTCATCTCGCCGGCCATGGCCAAGGGAAGCATCAGCAACCCCACGAACTGCAAACACCGCCCCAACTTATACAGCATACGCTTCCCTACTCCTTCCCGAATACGAGAAGCCGGACTTCCGTCATTCTCATATCCGGCATCACTTCGATGGTTCAAATCGCGGTTTTTCCATTCTACTCCTGCTTGGCTCACCGGCATGAGAGTTGCCAATGCGGCTCTGGCTTTTGGCCCATCCGCACGCTTGCAAGCACGAGCTTGACAGCACGAGCCGGACAACTACAAAAGCTCAATCGCGCCTGGAAATCGCCGTCCGATTCCGAAGCTCCGAGCCTATGGATTTCAGAGCTTCGCGCAGTGATTTTAGGGACTCATCGGTAATCTCATGACGAAGATTCTGCCCCTGGCGGCTTTTGCTCTACTGGCTCCAATTGTTTTAGTGGGTTGCGGAAGCGACGGATACTCAAGCGCCATTGTCTACGGCGTCCGCACCGACCCGTTGGTTCTCGACGACAAGCTCGGCAAGGAGGGCTACGAGCCCGATCGCCCCGGGGTCCTTCCCATCCTGCTCGCCAAGGACGTAGACAATCCGTTCAACCCCATGTATGAGAAGGGAGCCTCGCTTTTCAAGGACGGGCTGCTTCGCGACCCCACAAAAATCAGCGACAAAGACCGCCGCACGCTCAGCAAGATTCTGCAAGCCTATTTCGGCCGGCCCGGCGAGCCGCAAGTGGCCGGCGTCGACTCGACCGCGACTCGGATCCTCAAGCTCGATCAAGACACGCTGAGCGCCGGCAGCCAGCTCTATCGCTTGCACTGCCTGCATTGCCACGGCCTAGCCGGTGATGGCCGTGGTCCAACGGGGCGCTGGGTCAATCCGCATCCGCGCGATTACCGGCTTGGCCTATTCAAATTCACCTCGGTCGATCAGTCCGACGTGCCGCGTCCGCCGAGCCGCGGCGATCTCTATCGCACGCTCCAGACCGGCATCGACGGCACCGCCATGCCCGCCTTCAACATGCTGACCGGCGACGATTTGCAGAATCTGGTCAGCTACATCATCCACCTGAGCCTACGCGGCAAAGTGGAGTTCGAGACGATCAAGAAGGCATTCGATTACGATCCGGCCAAGGGCACGCTCTCCATCACGGAGGATGGCCGCGACGACGTTTATAACTACATCGATGCGATGGTCAGCGAGTTTGTGTCCCTATTCGCCAAGGACTGGGTGGAGTCGCAGACCAAGACCATCGCAGCGCCTTCTTATCCGTATGCCGATTTCGATAAGGAAACCCGTGCGATGACCGCGGAGCTGAAAGAGTCAATTCAACGCGGGCAGAAGCTGTTCCTGGGCGAAGGCGCCGACAAAGCCAAAGGCGTCATGCCTAGCAAGGAAGAGGCAAAGAAAGCCAACTGCGTGAGCTGCCACATCGACTATGGCCGGCAAGCGCGCTACAAGTTTGACGCCTGGGGCACGCTCGTCAAGGCTCAGAACCTGACCAATCCGATCCGGCGCGGCGGCGATCGGCCCATCGACGTCTTCTATCGCATCCACTCCGGCATCAACGGTTCCGGGATGGTCGCCCACAGCAAGCTCGAACCCAACCATATTTGGGACTTGGTTAACTTCGTGCAAACGTTGCCGTTCCCCGCGATGCGCAAAGCTGCCGGGATCGAGATCGATTGACACAAGATAGAGCCGTAGGGTGGGTCGAGTCTTCGAGGCCCACCACGCGGTTCAAAGGTGGGCCTCGAAGACTCGACCCACCCTACATCTAGTTCAGGCGTTAGGAGTGCTGTCGTGGGAAAGTGGTGGAGCATCCTGTTCGGCGTCACGATGATTGCGTGCACTTTGCTCTTTGTCGTGTCGCCGTTCGTCGGCTGGTGGCTGCCGGAGGGCGTTTCGACGCATTCCTGGTCAGTCGATTTGCTCTTCTATTTCATCCTCGGGATAACCGGCTTCTTTTTCATCCTTACCGAAGCGCTCATGTGCATTTTCATGTACCGGTATTGCAGCAGCGAGAAGGCTGGGCGAACTGTAGCGCACGCTCCCGGTTTCTTCGTCCGAACCTACAACAAATGGACTCCTCCGGCAATTAAGGGCTCGATAGCCAAGGTGTTGAACGATCCACACAAAATCGAAATGGCTTGGACCGTATTGCCGGCAGTCATTTTGCTTTGGATTGCCTTTGCTCAGGTAGATGCTTGGGCCGTCATCAAGTACCAATCGCGCATGCCGCGATACGCCGAGAAGAATCAGGAATTCACGCCGCTGCAAATCGACGTTACCGCGCGGCAATGGGAGTGGCGCATCCGCTATCCAAGCTCCGAGCGCTTCGTGGAGTGGATGACGAGGAAAGGCGATCCGGAAATCCTTAAAGACTTCCAGTCGTTCGCCAAGATCGAGCAGAAAGACGACGTCAAGCTTGTCAACGAATTGCACGTTTGGAACCACCATCCCGCCGTCCTTCAACTTAGCACGCGCGACGTGATTCACAGCTTCAATCTGCCCCATATGCGCGTCAAGCAGGATTCCCTGCCGGGTAAGCAGATTCCGGTGTGGTTCACGCCCATCAAGCACAACACCATTCGCCTAAGCGCCGACGGCGATGTCTGGATTGACGGCTATAACCCGGATACCAAAGCGCAAGACCGGAACCAGATTTGGGATCTCTCCTGCGCCGAGTTGTGCGGCTGGGGCCACTACCGCATGGTCGGAAGACTCTATGTCCATGAAAGCCAGCAGGATTTCCTCGATTGGTTGAAATCCGTGGAAGCGAAGATGCTGCCGCCCAGAGCCAAGTAACGCGTTTAAGCCCGTGGAAGGATTGTGATATGAGCGTCGCTCATCCCGCGGAAGTTCATGCCCATCCGGAAATGAACTTTCTCAGCAAATACTTCTTTTCCCAGGACCACAAGGTCATCGGCATTCAGTTCTTGTTCACGTCGTTGATCTTCTTGGTCGTCGGCGGCGGTCTGGCGCTTCTGGTGCGCGTGCAGCTCGCTTGGCCCCATGCCGAAATCCCTCTCCTAAGTTGGATGTTCCAGGACAACGGCGGCCGCATGCCGGAGTCGTTTTACAACATGCTCTTCAGCATGCATGCCTCGGTGATGATCTTCTTCGTCATCATTCCCGTGCTGGCAGGCGCTTTCGGCAACTTCACCATCCCGCTCATGATCGGCGCCAAAGACATGGCGTTTCCGGTCCTAAACATGCTGTCCTACTGGTTCATGTGGCCGGCGTTCGTGTTGATTTTGTCGAGCTTTTTCGTCGAAGGCGGCGGCCCCGCGGCCGGCTGGACCTCTTACCCCACGCTCTCCAGCGTCGCCATGCCCGCCGGCGAGGGCCTCCAGTCACCGGCGGCCCCCAACTCCGGCCACGGGCAGGTTCTGTGGCTCTTGGCACTGACCTTCGTTGGCATCAGCTCGATGCTCGGTTCCGTCAACTACATTACGACCATCATTAATATGCGCGCCCCGGGCATGACGCTCTATCGCATGCCGATGACGATTTGGGCCATGTTCATCACCGCGATATTGCAGGCATTTGCGCTCCCGGTGCTGACCGTCGCCTTGATACTTCAGACGCTCGACAAGACGATAGGAACGACGTTCTTTCTGCCCGACGGCCTCACATTCGGAAACTGGATCACCGGACCCGGCGGCGGCCAAACGCTCCTTTGGCAGCACCTTTTCTGGTTCTATAGCCATCCCGCCGTCTACATCATGATCTTGCCGTCCATGGGCATGGTTTCCGACATTATTTCGACCTTCGCGCGCCGCCCGCTGTTCGGCTACCGGGCCATGATCTATTCCATCGCGGGCATTGCCGGGTTGGGCTTCATCGTCTGGGGCCATCACATGTTTCAGAGCGGCATGGATCCGCGGCTCGGCACCGGCTTCATGATCGCGACCATTATGATCGCTCTGCCGTCCGCGATTAAGGTCTTTAACTGGCTCGGCACCATCTTTCACGGCAACATCCAGTACACGGCTGCGATGCTGTTCGCGCTCGGCTTCGTCGCCCTGTTCATCATCGGCGGGCTGAGCGGCATCTTCATGGCCGCCACGCCGGTGGACATCTTCATCCATGACACTTATTTCATCGTTGCCCACATTCACTACGTGCTCTTTACCAGCAGCATCTTCGGCATATTTGCCGGCATCTATTATTGGTTCCCGAAGATGTTCGCCCGGCAAATGAACGAGTTCTGGGGCAGGGTGCACTTCGGCCTGACCTTCGTTCTCGCCAACTGTGTGTTCTTTCCGATGCACATTCTCGGCGTGGGCGGGTTACGGCGGCGTATTCCGGACATCACCGCCTCGCCGCGCGAGGCCGCCTTTATGCCGCTCAACCAGTTCATCACCATCAGCGCGTTGGTGCTCGGGGCGGTGCAGATCATCTTCGTGATCAACTTCTTTTACAGCCTGTTCCGCGGCAAGCCGGCAGGCAGGAACCCCTGGAACAGCAACACGCTGGAGTGGTCGGCGCCGTCGCCGCCGCCACACGGTAACTTCGAGACCGTGCCGATCGTCTTTCGCGGGCCGTATGAATACGTCGAAGTGGAAGGCCACGGGGATCATTTGCCTCAGACTTTGAAACTGGAGGGGCCGGCGCCGACGGCTGGGCATTGACGCCATGAGTACGACGCCTCCATCACCGAGATCGCGCTCGCTTCACGGATGGTCGATCCTGACCGCCGTGGCCGCGGTGCCGCTTCTATTTCTCGGAGCGGAGGTGACCAGCAAGGGCGTGGGCATGGTCGATCAGGTCGGCCTGCGCTCGCCCTGGTTTTTCTTGCAGGAATTCATGCAGGACCATGGCCTGGGCTGGCTGATCGAGCACGGCCATCGCCAGGTCGGTTGGATCGTGGGCGTTTGCGTGATTGTTCTTGTGATCTTGACGTGGCGGAACGATCGGCGGATTTCGGTCAGACTATTCAGCGTCGGAATCTTGGCGGCTGTTTGCCTGCAAGGAGCGCTCGGCATCTTCCGCATCCAACTCAACGCGATTCTCGGCACGACGCTCGCGCTCATCCATGGCTCTTTCGCACCAATCGTGTTTTCGCTCTTGGTGATGATGGCGCTGGTGACTTCGCGCTCTTGGGAAATGAATGTTGCCGCAGCTTGTTCGCCGCGGCTGCGCATTTGGTCGCTCATCATCTTGGCGCTTGTATTTGGGCAGATGGTGCTGGGCGGCCTCGTGCGGCACATGGATATTGCGTTTGGCGCGCGGGCGCATGCCCTAGGGGCGTTCGTCGTCCTCGGCGCGGTGATTTGGCTCGCGAAATTGTCAGCCGAAGAACATGCGGGGGCAGGTTGGAAGCTTCTGTTAATTCTCGTCGGCGTGCAGATTCTTCTCGGTTTGGAGTCTTGGCTCAGCAAGTTCTTTGTCGAGACGGCGCCGTGGAACCAACTGCAACCGCTGTTCGACCGCGATATCGTGCGCTCGCTTCACTATGTTGTCGGCGCCATGATTCTCGCAAATTCGGTTGCTTTCGCGCTGAGCGTCAATCGCCGGCTCGCTTGGGGTCGACTGCCCGCCCTGACGTCCAACCGGCAGGCTGGCAGCCTGCCCTACGACGAAGTCACCGCGCCGCGCTTGGAGGGGGTCGCATGAAGACGGAGGCCCCCAGTCCGGTTCTTCGAACCGGCGCTAAACCGGTTGAGTTGTCTTTGTCGTGGGCGCGCATTGCCGATCTAATCGAGTTGACGAAACCGCGCGTGGCGATCCTAGTGCTGTTCACGGTCGCCGCCGGCGCTTTGCTTGGCTCGAAGGGCGCGGTCCCGTTAAGTCTGCTCCTCAACACCGTGTTGGGAACGGCACTGGTCGCTGCCGGCGCCAGCGCGCTCAACCAGGTTTTCGAACGGCACTCCGATGCCCTGATGCGGCGGACCGAAAACCGGCCCTTGCCCGCCGGTCGCCTCGGAGCGTTCGAAGCAAGTCTGTTCGGGCTCTTTCTCGCACTGGGCGGTCTTGCTTATTTAGGATGGACGGTCAGGCAGCCGCTCACTGTGTTGATTGTGGCAGGCACTCTCGTCGGCTACGTGTTCGTCTACACGCCTCTGAAAAGGAAAACGACTCTCAACACTTTGGTCGGCGCCGTGCCGGGCGCTTTACCGCCCGTGATCGGCTGGACGGCGGCGACCGGCTCGCTCGACGGCGGCGCCTTGTTGCTCTTCGTGATCTTGTTCTTGTGGCAAGTGCCGCACTTTCTGGCCATCGCCTGGATTTATCGCGAGGAATATGCCCGCGCCGGACTGAAAATGCTCCCTGTTTTAGATCGCGAAGGCGTCCAATCGTCTCGACAAATGATCGCCTACTGCCTGGCGCTCCTTCCCGTGAGCCTTATGCCGGTTTTGGTGCATCAGGCCGGGCTGCTTTACGGTGCGGGCTCGCTCGCGATCGGCGTCGTGTTCTTGTACTCCGCGTTTGAATTTCGCTGGAAGAAAGACGTGATCCAGGCCCGGCGGGTGCTGCGCGCGTCGCTGGTTTATCTGCCGGTGCTTCTGGGACTGTTGCTCTTGGAGAACCTGGTCTAAGACGCTCGCTTCTGCGAAGCGGGGCTAAACGAAACGAAACGTCATGGAACACGCGAAACTGGAACATCCGGCGCCCGAACATGAATCCAAAGCCCACATGGGGATTCCCTTGCCCAACGGCAAGTTGGCCATGTGGCTCTTTCTTGTGACGGAAATCATGTTCTTTACAGCGCTGATCGGCGTTTACATCATCATTCGCAACGGCCAGCCGACCGTGAGGCAACCCTGGCCGACGCCGCACGACGTGCATCTCGTGGAATGGATCGGCGCGTTCAACACCTTCGTACTCATCTGCAGCAGCTTGACGGTGGTGCTGGCCCATTGGTCGCTTCACACGAAAAACGTCCGGCGGGCAATCCTGTATATCGGCGTCACGCTCGCGCTTGGTTGCGTGTTCTTAGTCGTCAAGGCGTTTGAGTACAACAGCAAGTTCGCTCATGAGATCTTGCCGGGCCGGATTTTCGAGAAACTCGACGGCCCCTATGGCGCCAAATTCGTTCGCCACGTCGCCGCTCAACTTCAGGAGATTGAGGAACACCATCCGAACTCCAAGGCCATAGGCCAGGTCAAGAAGCTGCGCGAAGAAATCGGCGAAACTTTCTCTGGACTCAGTCCCAAGCAAGTGAACGAGCGAATCGTCGGCCCGCATCACGTAAAGGACTGCGACAAACCGGAACGGTCGTTCATGACTGAGAACGACAAGGGCATTCTGGAAATCGATCCCGATTTGCACTTGTCGTACTCCATCCCGTTCGGCAACATGTGGGCGTCGTGCTATTTCGCCATGACCGGTTTCCACGCCCTGCACGTTTTCGGCGGCTTGGTGGTGTTTACGGTCATCTTAGTCTTGGCGTGGCGTGGCTTGTTCGGCGTGCATCATGAACTCATGATCGAATTGACGGGCCTTTACTGGCACTTTGTCGATATCGTCTGGATTTTCCTGTTCCCGCTTCTCTACCTGGTGTGAGTCTGATCATGACGGATCTAGAGCATAAAGAACATGCGGCCGATCATGGGCCGAACTTTCAGACCTATATTGCCGTGTTCATCGCTCTTTGTGTGGGCACGGGCTTGTCGTTCCTGGCGAACCTGTTTCTGGGTCAGGGAGCTGCCAGCTTCTGGATCATCATGGCGGTGGCGGTGTTCAAGGCGACGCTCGTGGCCATGATCTTCATGCACCTCAAGTTCGACTGGGGCAGGCTCTATTGCATCGTCATTCCTGTCAGCGTGATGGCCGTGATGATGATGATCGTGCTACTGCCCGACTCGGTTTTCTATTGGCACCATCTCCACCGGCAGCAAGAGACCGCCGCGGAGAGCACGGGGCACTAGCAATCATCATGGGTCACTGGGCAGCTAGTCAGAGCCGCGCTCGCCAGGAAGCGGACCAGCGAACTCGCATCCGCTTCCTGACGGGCGCGGCTCTGATTGTGTTGGTCCTCGCCGGCTCCGCATCCGCAGATACGCCGGATTCGCTGTATTCCGAAGTCGGCGCGGTCAAACCCTTTGAGTTGGTCGATGCGTACGGCCAGCCGTTTCGGCCCACCGACCTCAAGGGACGTGTTTGGATCGCTCACTTTTTCTACCGCTCGTGCACCGAAGGCTGCGCTCAGACGACGGCGGCGATGAAAGATTTGCAAGACGCCTTCCGCGGCAAACCCGACGTCGCCCTGGTCAGCATCAATCTCGATCCCGAAACCGATGCTCCAACGTTGAAGGAATACGCCGAGTCGCTGGGGACCGAGCGCGGCCAGTGGTATTTCTTGACCGGCAACGCCGACGACATCTATCAGGTGGTGCAGACGTGCTTCTTCCAAAGCGCCGGCCGCACCGGCGCCACGGATCCCGGCAAAGCGGTCATGCACACCTTCAACTTGATGGTCGTCGATCAAAACGGCATGATCCGCGGCTATGCGAGCGGCAAGGATCCGACGCACATCCCTGCGCTTATTGACCGAGTTCGATCACTGGTGCGGCCGCGCTTCACCTTGCCGGCCGTCAATGCCTCGCTCAACGGCTTGTGCGCGGTCTTGCTCGCCGCGGGATATACGGCAATCCGAATGCGGCGCGAACTCTTGCACAAGTCGATCATGCTGACCGCGCTTTTGGTGTCGGCCGTTTTTCTGGGATGTTACCTGTACTACCATTTCGTCGTGCTTGACGGCAGACCGACCCGCTTCGCTGGCGAGGGGTGGATTCGGCCGGTGTATTTTGGGATACTGCTGACGCATACGGTCTTGGCCGCGATCGTCGCCCCTCTGGCAATTTTCGTCGCCTACCAAGGACTGCGCGATCGCCGGCCGCGGCATGTGAAGGTGGCCCGCTGGACGTTGCCGATTTGGTTTTATGTGTCGGTGACCGGAGTGGTGATTTACGTGTTGCTTTACCATGTCTACCCGCCCATATGAGAGGCCGGTAGAATACACCAAGCCCGCAGGCGAGTCTTCGAGCCTGCGGGGTGTGGTCGGTTACCCCGCAGATTCGCTGCGCTCATCCGCGGGCTTGAGGATGGTGAAAATGACTTGGCTTCAGCGCATCGCCGGATTCCTCGTGTTGGCAATCTTCCTGGCGATGCCCTTGTCCGCGCATGCTTGCCCCTCCTGAAAGGAAGCGATTTCCTCCGGTTCGGAGGACGACGTCAACAACCTGCCCGCGGCTTACAACGCCAGCATTTACTTGATGGTGGGCGTTCCGTATCTTTCCTTGGGTGCGGTAAGCTTCCTGATTTATCGCGGCTGCAAGAAGAACGCGGCGTATTATCATGCGCTAAATATGAACCCCGCAGATTCGCTGCGCTCATCTGCGGGCTTGGAAGAATGAGGCTATGCCCTACATCGGCATCGATTTCGGCACCAGCAACTCGGTCGTCGCCAACTTTCAATTCGGTCATGCGGACGTGCTTCCCAACCACGAGGGGCTCAAGTGGACCCCCTCCGTGGTGACCATGCGCCGCGACGGCAGCCTCGCCTTCGGCCAAGAAGCGAAAGAAAACTTCGACGAGCAGCGCTCCATCCGCTCCATTAAGCGCATCTTGGGCACTCCGGAGCGCGTCCCCTTCGTCGGCCAAAATCTCCGCACCGAGCAAGTCGCGGTCATGCTTTTCTCGCAGCTCAAGCGCGACGCCGAAAAAGCCCTGGGAGAACCGTATTCCAAGTCCGTGGTCACGATCCCGGCGAATTCCAAGGGCCTCGCCCGGCATGCCACCAAGCTGTGTGCCGGAGCGGCTAGCATGCAAGTTCTGACGCTCATTAATGAGCCGACCGCCGCCGCCATCTGTTATGGCCTCAATGCCCAGCAGGATCAGACCGTGCTGGTCTACGACTTTGGCGGCGGCACACTCGACGTCACGGTCCTGCGCATTCATCACGGCGTCTTCGAAGAGATCAGCAGCAAAGGCATCGGCAAGCTCGGCGGCGACGATCTCGATCAGCTACTGGGCAACTTGCTCGCCAAACGGTTCCAAGAGAAAACCGGCTACGACATTCTCAATTCGCCGTACAAAACGCAGTTCATGCTCGCCGTGGAAAAGGCCAAGATCGAGCTGTCCACCGAGAACCGCACCGTCGCCCGCAAAGCCGAATTGGTCCCCGAGCGCCATCTCAGTCTGGAAGAAGAGATCGATCGCCAATCCTTCGAAAAGGAAATCATGCCGCTGGTGGTCAAGTCGGGCACGGCTATCGACGAGGCTTTATCGCTGCGCAATCTCCGGCCGCGCGACATTGACCGCATCCTGCTCGTGGGCGGCACCAGCAAGATTCCGCTCATCCGCCGCTACGTCAGCGAAAAACTGGCCGGCAAGGAGGCCGAACCTTTCGACAAGGTCGATCCCATGACTTGCGTGGCCCAGGGAGCGGCCATCGTCTCCGCGATCCTGCAAGGCGCGCCGGGCCTCGACAATAACGCCTACAGCGTCAAGCTCGAGCATTCGCTGTGCGCCAACCCGATCAACGAGCGCCGCCAGGTCTATCTCGATCCCATCATCCGCCGCGGCGCCGATATTCCGTGCAGCTTCACCAAAACTTATCACCCTGTCGCCGATCCGGCTGAGCGCGTGGTCATCAGCGTCTTCGAGGGCGACGTTTACGACGAACCGGACAACGCCGAAAACGTGAAGCTGGCCGAGATTCCCTGGGAATTCAATCCGCCCCGGCCGCAAAAAGACGGGGCCATCGAAGTAACCTACGAGTACGGCGACGACGGCATCTTGACGGTGATCCTCCACGACATGTTCAATGGACAAAAGAAACGCTTCGCCATCCAGCAATCCGGCCCCGATCAGATGGACGCCGGCCAAATCATGAAGATGAAGCGAATCAACGAAGAGCTGATGCAGCGGAGCCAGGACGTCGAATCGACCCCGGAATATCGCGACGCCGTCGAAGTGCTCAAAAAGACCGAGCAGGACGTGATCTCCAAGGTCGAGGACCCCGCCGACAAGCGCGAGCTGGAGGATCTGTGCCGGCTTGTGCGCGAGGCGATGGCCTCGGGCGACCGCAAACGCATGGAAGAGGCGGGCTCGGCGCTCAACGATCGGCTGCTCAATTACGCGTATCTCTTGTAGTGGCGCCCGGGGAATTCGACCATGCCCCTATGTCCGCAATGCAACAAGCCTTTGCGTGAGTTGGTCAGGCGCTGTCCGTCGTGCCAGGCGGACCTCGATCTCTTGGTCGATTACGTCAGCCATCTTCAAGGCGGTCTGGAACGGGCCGAGAACCTCACGCGCGCCGGCGAGTTAGGTCAGGCGATGTGGGCCTATCTGGAAGTGCTCGAAGTCGATCCCGACAACGCCCCCGCGAAACGTCAAGTCGGCCAGGTGACCGCGGCGGTTCGGCAATTTGATTCCGTCGCGCCGGGGAGGCGCTGGCTTAACCGCATCCGCGGCATGGAGCCGGTCGATCCCGAGCGCGAAAAACTCATGCGCTGGCTGCGCTGGCTCTTCTTCGCGGCGGCCCTGTTCGTCGCATTTAGCGCCGGCTACATGCTCGGCAGCGCGACGTGGGATACTGGCAGCGACACAGAAAAGCCGCCGACACAACAGCTCGGTCCGCCAAACAACGCGCTAAGCTAAACTCAAGCCCTCAGAGCGGCCGAGCCGCAATGAAGGATGATGAAAGAGCATGTCCTGTGGTGTAAGGTGATGTTTTCACAGGCATCCCTTGCACACCAGGAGCATGCTCATGAAGTCTTTTATACAACGCTTTGGCGCGTTTCTTGTCGGCATTCTTTGCGGCTTTGATCGGCTGCGCTTTCGCGGTGTGAGCCGCCTTCTCAACAACACCGGCGGCGTCAACAGCTATCTCTATCGGCGGGATCTGCTCGTCAAAGAGTTCGCGCAGCATACCCAAGAACTCACCGCCAAGATCATCGCCGGCACCGAGGCGCTGGCCAAAAGCGAAGGGTTGGCCATTCGCTATCTGAACAGCCCCAACCTCGACAAGGAAGCGGTCGCCTTGGAGTTGGCTCAAGAACGCCGTATCCGCCAAGGGCGAATCGCCATTCGCAGTTGCGTCGAGACGTGCCGCACCTTTCGCGTACGCGGCAATCGCGGCAACGGCCACATCGAAGTTCGCGCCGAAGACGGCAAATGCAACCACTTTTACCACTACTTTGTGCACGAGCGCGTCGGCCTGTGCTACGTGCGGGTGCAAAGCTGGTTCCCTTTCACCATGCGCGTTGGGCTCAATGGCCGCGAATGGCTCTTCCGCCAGTTGCGTCAGGCCAAGATCGGCTTTTGCCGTCAGGACAACTTGCTCGTGGCGGTGGACGATTGGTCGCGGGCACAAGAGCTTCTCGATCAACAACTGCACACCGATTGGCCGGCGTTTCTCAACGACTTGGCAACACAAACGAACCCGCTCTTGCCGTATCTGCACAACGAAGCCAAGGTCCCCTACTACTGGATGACCGAGCAAAGCGAATGGGCCACCGACATGGTGTTCCAATCGCCCCGAGACCTGGCGCGCCTGCATCCGCGCTTCGTGCGCCACTGCCTGGAGGTGCTCGGTTGCCGCGACCTGCTGCGCTTTTTGGGACGCCACGTTCCCGCCCAAGCTTTCGGCAAACGTTACACGGCCTTGGCGGTCAAGGCAGACCTCAAGGAACGCCATGAAGGTCTGCGTGCCAACGAGCGTCTGGCCCAGAGCCTGGCGACCGTAGCGGACCCAACTCCGTTGGCCCAATTACTGAAACCGCTGGGCCGTCCCGTCCTCAAGGACGGGCGACGCGCCCGCCCGTTGAATCCGCTGGTGGGTCCCGACGCAGCCTTGTTGCAGATCCTCGCCCAGATCCTCGCCCGCGGCGATTTCCTCCTGCACGGCCTGCGCAATCGCGACCTCCGCCACGCCTTGCACGGCGACACCACCGACCCGGCAGAA
>JACPZP010000116.1 GCA_016195405.1 Planctomycetota bacterium
TCAGGAAGAAATTGCCCGCTTCATCGACCGGGATATCCGCCTCGTAAATGCCGGCGTTCTTCTGCTCGAATTTGAGATCGACGCGCGGTCCGTCCGGTCCCTTGAATGACGGCGCCGTGATGCCGGTTTTGAATTTCACGCTGGTCAAGGGATTCTTATCCGCGTCCTTGGCGTCGATAGTGACGCGCACTTTGCCGTCGCGCTGCTCCGTGGTCAGGTGCAGGAACTTACCGCTCTCCGTGGGCCGGAGCGACCAATCGACGGTCTGCTCCCAAAACTTGGAGTAAGTGTTGGAGTTGGCCCAGTCCTTGTCCCAATACGCTCTTCCACCCGGATTGGTGCGGGCGTCGCTCGTGAAGGCGATGCTCTTGCCGAGACCGTATTGCCAGTAGGCTAGGATCGGGAATTCGGCCTCGCCGATCTTGGGCGTCATGATCGGCGCTTCGACGAGCGGCGAAGGACGCTTCGTCGTCCGCACAAAGCCGTAGAGATCTTCCAGTTTGCCGAGGCCTTCAGTCGGACCACCGGCGAATCGTATCTCCGGTGAGAAGGGCTTCTCATGTGTAAAGGACTGGCTTACCAGCCGCGACTCGCGGATATAAATAGCGGGGAGTTCAGAGGGGTTGGTGATGTGGTACGCGCGCCCGCCGACAAACTGAGCGACCGCCGCCATCTTGTCAACTTCCGCTTTGCCGTGGGTGGTGATGCACACGGTCGTGCAGGTGATCTTGGCGGCCCTCAGCTTCAACAGCATCGCCCTGCTTGCGTTCCAGTGATCGCCGTCGCTGATGAAGATGATGTGCTTGGTGCCGAGCGCGTAAACTGGATTGGTGAGTTGCTTGTATGCTTTGTCGAAGGCCGGGTCGACGTCGGGCATATCGCCCGGGCTCATGGTGTCCACGAGACTCATGAGGGCGCGCTTCTGGTTGCCGATTTCTTGAAATGGAATGTGCCAGATATGTCCGCCGCCCGGCGCCACCATGCCGTGGTCGTAGTAGAGCATGCCGACCATATCCATGGAGGAAAGCCGATCGATGGCGAGCTTGGCGATCTTGCGCTGCCAGGCGTTGCCCTCTGCCATTTCGGAGGCGTGCATCATCATAACTAGACCGCTCTTGCCTTCGACTTTGAGCGATTTCAAATCGGAGGTCACCGGCATGGCTTTCTCGAGTTCGGTCCCTTGCCAGCCACCGGCGCCGAAGCCGCGGTTGCCGCCGACCACGATCAAACCGCATCCCTGGTCGTGCGTGTTGCTGCGGAGGACCTTCTGCTGTTCTTCGGATAGTGCGTCCGCGGGAACGTTTGCCAGGATGACGCAGTCGAACTTGCTCAGAATGATGGCGAGCTGCGTAGGGTCTTGCGGCAGCCTCTCAGCATCGATCGTGAGCACCTTCAAGCTTGACCGCGCCCGTTGCAAACGCTCCGCCAGCAATTTGTGCGTGTGGGGCTCGTCACCCTCGCGGTCCGGCTTGGTCGATTCGACAATCAGCACGGCCCGCTGGCCGCGCGCCATAACGCTGGTGCTGGCTTGATTATTTTCGACGCGGTCGCCCTTGAGTCCGAATTGCACAAGTTTGCCACGGGCGTCTTCCACGCGCGTTGGAATGAACTGGGCTTCAAAGGTGTATGCGTCTTCCTGCTTGGCGCCGGGTTGTTGGAAATAGAAGACATTCAAGCCGTGTCGCAGCCGAACTTCCTTCTGGACGAGCGGCTCCTTCTCGAACGAGGGCCGTTCTTCTCCTTCGTCGGGCGCCTTCCGCATTTCCAGGCTGGTCTTGGTCAACTTCAGATCGCCGACGACGATTTCCGGATGAAAACTCCGAAGAACAATCCGCAACGGCAGCCGCGTGTCCTTCTCGGTGAACGGCGGCGCCTCGATGCGCTCGACAAGCACTTCGTTCGGGTTGCGGCGGCCCGCGGCGATGGGCAATACGTCGATTTGCACGCCGTTTTCTTTGGCGATGCGGGCTTGCTCCTCCGCCTGGCCGAGGTTTTCATTGCCGTCGCTGATGAGGACGAGCCGTTTGCTGGTTCCCTCCGGAAACGACGCCAGGCCGAGCTTGATCGATGCCGCGAGATCGGTGTAAGTGTCGTCGATCCTGCTGACGAGCTTCGTGAACTTGAGCTGCGGCACGCTCGCGGGCGGCAATTCCAGACGCGGCTTGCGGCCAAAGACGATGAGACCGACCTTGTCCTCCTCCTTGCCGGCGCCGCGCTTAAGCACCGCGTTGTTCATGAAGGTGCGAATGCGCTCCTCGCGCAGGTCCCGGTTATCGCCTTGGGCATACTCCGGCGGAATGCTCAGCGAACGATCCCAGAGGAAAATGACGGTGAGATTCTCGTCCGCCCTGCGCGCATGAGTTTCGGCAAGGGCCAACAGAAGGAGCGCGACGACGAAGCAGCGCAGCCCGATCGCCACCCAGCGCCGCACCGGACCCAACCCCGAAAGGCTGCGATAGCTGAGCCAGATGATCACAGGAACCAAGAGCAGCAGTAAGAGCCAGAGCGGCTGGAGTGGATCCAATGTCAGAAGCAATTTGTAGCCGTCCGTCAAGTACGCCTGCAATCCGCCGGCGATGCCTTGGCCGAGTCCGAACAGAAAAACGGCCCCGAGGAAATAACCTGCCGGCGCCGACCAGTTTCCCGTGCTTAAGGCGACCGCCAAGAGAACGGCCAGGATGACCAGCGGAGCCAGCGTAAGCCAAAAGCCCGCCGCATCGATGGTCAAGCCTTCCGGCTCGATTAGGCCAAGGCCGCCCAAGCCGAATAACAGCAGGCTAGCAGTGCTAAGAAGTAAGCCAACAGGCCAATGTCCCTTCCGCGCGACCCGCGCGACGAGCCAGCCCGCCATGCCCAGGGCAGCGGCGAGACAAGTGATTGCCAGCCAGTGGTGCCGCAGATAGTTCGCGATCGGGTCCATGAGAGTTCGCCCGTCCGCTTGTCGTTTCGCCCCCGCTGAGTCCCTGCGAGCGCGAAACGCAAGCGATGTTCCTTGATTGTGGTCTGGCGCCGATCAGAAATCAATCCTCTGCACGCGATCGTTTTCACTATCGACGACGTGCACGCGTCCCCGGCTATCGACGCCAATCGCCCACGGACTGTTCAGACGGCCCGGTTGCCTGCCCGGCCCGCCCCAAGTGCCCAGCGATTCGCCTCGGAGATTGAACTTCTGCACGCGATGGTTGCCGTATTCCACCACATAGAGTTTGGAGTCCGGACCGGACGAAAACGCCAAATCGTACGGATAAGAAAGTTGCCCCAGCCCGTCCCCTGGCGTTCCCCAGCTGCGGACGAAGGCGCCCTCCGTGGTGAACACCTGAATGCGATGGTTGCACGCGTCGGCGACGTAAAGGTTGCCGTCTGGTCCAAGAGCCATGGCGCGGATGCGCGCGAACTGCCCAATCTCCGACCCGGGACTGCCCCAGCACTTGACGAAGTTGCCGTCGGAATCGAACTTGCTGATGCGCTGGTTCTCGCCGAATTCCGAAATGTAGAAATTGCCTGGGGAGTCGCAAAGGGCGTCGCTGATGTAGCTGAGTTGGCCCGGCTCGGTTCCCGGTTTGCCGCCGATGGTCCGCAACAAATCGCCGTCGGGAGAATAAACGCGCACACAGTTATAGTGCGAATCGCTGACGACGAGGTTGCCGGCCGCATCGACGCTCAGTCCGCTGGGCCGGCCGTTGCGATAGTCCGGCGGCGTCCAGCTCTTACCAAGGAATTTGCCGTCGCGGTCGAACACCTGGATGCGCGCGGTCCAGTCGACGAGATAGAGCCGATCCTGTTGATCGATAGCGATGGCCCGCGGCTTGACGAGTTCGCCGCCCTGAATGCCGCGCTTGCCCCAGACGAGTTCGGGAACCTCGGGTGAGCGGCCGCAACCAAGCGCTGCCATACACAGAAAAATCGCCGGAATGTATTTGGTTAGCGGCATCGGCGATCCCCACGTTAGCCGCGAGCCACCGGCGAGCGCGGACGGGACCCTGTCGGTGACAGCACCTGGCCGCGCTCGCCGCTGGCTCGCGGCTAAACGGCTAAACGAATCCCCTCTACGCTAACAGGTTTTCCGCGTGGCCGCCACGCGCGCGCAAAAAAAGAGAGGCGCAGATGACTACGCCTCTTCTCTATTGGGAACGGCCGAAGGAACGGCCGAATTGGGGGGTGCATCCAAGTCGGAGTCTTCCAGGTCGGAATCTTCCAGGTCGGTCTCTGTCTCCTCCGAGGCCGTTCCCAGGCGGTATTTCCCGCCTAACCAGCGTCCCAGGTCAATGAGCCTGCAGCGCGGACTGCAGAACGGCCAATCCGGCCATTCCCTCGGCCCTTGACCATCCATGGCGCGATCGCAAATGGGGCAACGTACCCTATTCATCGGAAGGTCGCCTTCAAGACTTGGGTTTTTTCGCGGGCGAACTTGTGGAGCTTGTGTCTTTTGCCCCCGCGGAAGCGGATTGGTCGGCACTCTTGGCGTCCGACTTGGACTTGGATGCCTCGCCATCGGTGGAAGAAGGTTTGGTTTCCTCGGCCTTGGCGGCGCTCTTGTAGGACTCGCTGCGGTAATCGGTCTGGTAGAATCCCGACCCCTTGAAAATGATCGCCGCCCCCGTGCCGATCAGTCGCCGCAGCTTCGACTTCTTGCACTTCGGACATTTCTTGAGCGGCTTGTCCATCATGGACTGAAATTCCTCGAAAGTATGGTTGCAAGCATCGCACTGATAATCGTAAGTTGGCATTTCGTCTCTCGCCTAGGATAGAATTCGTTGCGTCGCCACCCCCCCAAACACCCCCCACGACGCATTCAATTCCGGAAGTCTCAACGGCAAAGGGGTTTAGGGAATGCGTCGCTACCCTGCCTTGCTCGACACCACAACTTTGGCAGGCCGCAATACACGATCGCTGAGCATGAAGCCGTTCTCGAGCACCTGGAGAATCGTATTCGGTTCCACGTCGCCAGACGGCTTTTGCATGACCGCTTGATGTCGATTCGGGTCGAACGGCTGGCCTTGGGCATCAATCCGAATGATGCCGTGCTTCTTCAATAGTTCGAGAAACTGCGACTGCACCATCGCGACACCCTGCACCAGCGGTCCCGTTTCCTTGGCTTCTTTGGCCGCCGCCGTCGCCCGTTCGAGATTGTCGATGACCGGTAAAAGATCGAGAACGAGCGGCGTGTACCAGTATTTCTTCTCCTGCTCGCGATCCTGGCGGTTGCGCTTCTGATAGTTCTCGAACTCGGCCCGAATCCGCTGAGCGAGATCCTTGAACTCATCGCGCTCACCGGCCAGCTTGCGCAAGCCTTCCAGTTCATCGGCGGGCACGGTCACGATGCTCGTGTCGGCAGTCGCGTGTTCCGTTGCCGTGGCTTCGTCGTAGCCCGCTTTTTCATTGGCCATGATGTTCCCTCGTTTTACCGCTTTCTTCCGCTCCCGCGAACAGGCTCTTGAGCTTTTCGAAAAAGCCTGTGCGCTCGGGCGAAACGTGGCTCTTGTCGATCTCGGCCATTTCGCGGAGCAGCTCTTCTTGCCGTTTGGTGAGATTCCGCGGCGTCTCCACCGTTAGCACCACCACCAGGTCGCCGGTCCGGCGGGAGCGAATATTCGGCATCCCTTTGCCGGGCACCCGCACCACCTCTCCCGCCTGTACGCCCGGCTTGATCTTCTGCGCGATCGCGCCGTCGAGCGTCGGAATTTCAATCTCACCGCCCAGAGCCGCCTGGCTGAAGGTGATCGGCACCTGGCAAATCAGGTGATCGCCCTCGCGGCGAAAGAGTTCATGTTCGCGTACCAGGGTTTCCACGATCAGATCGCCGCGCGGGGCGCCGGCTTCACCCGCTTCGCCTTCCCCGCGCAGTGCAAGCTGCATGCCGTGGAAAGCGCCGGCCGGGATCGAAACGTCGACGACGCGTTTCGCTTGTACGCGTCCCTTGCCAAGACATCCGGTGCACGGATCGGTGACGATGGTGCGCCGCCCGCCGCAGCCGCGACAGACTTGCTGCACCCGGAAAAACCCCTGATTGAGGAGGACCACTCCCTGTCCGTGGCATTGCCGGCAAGTCGCCGGTCGCGTTCCCTTGCGGCATCCCGTTCCGGAGCAGTCCGGACAGGTTTCCTTGCGTGCGAAGCTCAAGCTCTTCTTGCAGCCCTTGGCCGCCTGGAACAAGTCGATTTCGAGGCGATAAAGAAGGTCGTCGCCCGCCTGTGGACCACGAGACCGCCGGCCGCCGCCGCCGAAAAAGCCGTCGAACAAGTCGCCGACGAAGTCGAAGATGTTTTGAGCGTTGCCGAAGTCGGGCAGGCCCATGCCTTCGAGGCCCGCGTGGCCATAGCGATCGTAGCGGTGGCGCTTGTCGGAGTCACTGAGGACGGCGTAGGCCTCGGCGGCTTCCTTGAACTTTTGGGCGGCTTCCTCATCGCCGGAGTTACGGTCCGGATGAAATTTCAAGGCCAAGGCGCGGTAGGCTTTTTTCAGCTCCTCCTCGCCGGCCTCCTTGCTGACGCCGAGGATTTCATAAAAGTCCCGCTTCGTGGTCATTTCCAGACCCTTAACGTAACAAGATGACAGGACGACGCGATGACAAGATGCATGAGATCATCGTGTCACCTAGTCATCGTGTCATCTTGTCATTTGCTTGCCGGAAATACAATGGCGACCAATCGTAGGACGGTTTTCCAAACCGTCCCTCCTCGCGAAATAGGACGGCTTGGGAAAGCCGTCCTACGCGTTAGCGGATCGCACCGGCCACCTTGCTCTTCGGCTCGTCCTCGTCGATCTTGGTGATCATCACCTCGGTCGTGAGCATGAGCCCGGCGATGCTGGCCGCGTTCTGCAGGGCCGAGCGCGTCACCTTGGTCGGATCGACGATGCCGGCCTTAAACATGTCTACGTATTCGCCGCTATTGGCATTATAGCCTACGTTGACCGACTTCTGCTGCTTGACCTCGTCGGCGACCACGGCGCCGTCGGTGCCGGAGTTTTCGGCTAGCGTGCGGATCGGCTTCTCCAGGGCGCGGGCCACGATCTCGGCGCCGAAGCTTTCGTCGCCCTTGAGCTTCTCGGCCAGCTTCTCGACCGGTTCGATCGCCCGAATCAGCGCGACGCCGCCGCCTGGCAGAATCCCTTCGGCGACCGCGGCCCGAGTTGCGTGCAGCGCGTCCTCGACACGGCCCTTCTTCTGTTTCATGTCGGCCTCGGTTGCGGCGCCGACGCGGATGATGGCCACGCCGCCTGTCAGCTTGGCGAGCCGTTCGCTGAATTTTTCCTTGTCGTACTCGCTTTCGGTCTGCTCCATCTGGGCGCGGATCTGCTCGATGCGCTTCTGGATGTTCGGCCTCTTGCCGGCGCCGTTGATGATGGTGCAGCTTTCCTTTTCGACGCGAACCGTTTTGGCCTGACCCATTTGGTCGAGGGTGATGTTCTCGAGCTTGAGGCCCAGATCTTCGCTGATGAACTGGCCGCCGGTAAGGACCGCGATGTCGCCCAGCATGGCTTTACGGCGATCGCCGAAGCCGGGGGCCTTGACCGCACAGACGTTGAGGACGCCGCGGAGTCGGTTGACGACCAGAGCCGCCAAGGCTTCGCTTTCCACGTCTTCGGCGATGATCAAAAGCGGCTTGGCCGACTGCGCGATCTTCTCCAGAAGCGGCAGCATGTCGCGGACGTTGGAAAGTTTCTTCTCATAGATGAGGATGTACGGGTCTTCCAACTCGGCCTTCATCTCGGTTGGATTGGTGACGAAGTAAGGTGAGATATAGCCCTTGTCGAACTGCATGCCTTCGACGAAATCGAGCGAAGTCTCGGAAGTCTTGCCTTCCTCAACGGTGATGACGCCGTCCTTGCCGACCTTCTCGAACGCATCGGCCATCAGCTTGCCGATGGTCGGGTCATTATTCGCGCTGATGCTGGCGACCTGCTCCATCTCCTCCTTCTTGGAGAGCTTTTTCGACATGCTTTCGAGATGGCTCACGGCCGTATCGACCGCTTTGTCGATGCCGCGCTTGACGAGCATCGGGTTGGCGCCGGAGGTAATGCTGCGCAGGCCTTCTTGATAAATCGACAGTGCCAGGATGGTCGCCGTGGTAGTGCCGTCGCCGGCCACGTCGCTGGTTTTCTGGGCGACGGCGTTGACGAGCTTGGCGCCCATGTTCTCGAAAGGATCGGGAAGCTCAATCTCCTTGCTGACCGTGACTCCATCCTTCGTGACGGTTGGTCCGCCGAAGCTTTTCTCGATGATGACGTTTCGCCCGGTCGGTCCGAGCGTGCTGCCGACCGCCTTGGCGAGCTTTTCAGCGCCTTGGAGAAGCTTCTTGCGGGCGTCATCGGTGTACAGAAGTTGTTTGGCCATGATCTCTCAATCTCCTTTGAATTCAATAGAAATCTATTTCTTGGGTGCAATCCGATTGATTCGGACGTGGTTTTTCGAAACATCGATTAATATCCGGCAGTCGAGCAGCATCTTCATTCCAATCAAGGCCTCGTCGCTGTCGGTAAGGTAAATCTGGGCGGTTCGAGTTACTCCTTTGAGAGCGACCTTTCCCTTAAACCAGAGTTCCCTTTTCTGTCGGCCATCCGCATATTCCACGACGTTTGTTCCCGCCAGCTGCAGACCTAACTCAACTGCTAGGTCAGTCGGGAGGCACATATAGCCGGAGAAGCCGGTATCAAGAAGCGCCGGTATGTTTGCTCGGCCACGCAGTCCTTGAACTTCGACTTCAACCATGGGAAACATGGCTATTTCCCGTGGAATGTGTCAACGGGACCCCCATCAACACGACATTGAAAGCTAAGAACATCCGGCCAGCGCCGCTCGAATTCGTCGGACGCTTTCTCCGATGTCGCGGCCAAAACGTATTCGCCGGTTTCCATGTTAATCGCGACGAACTCTTGGGAGTGTTCAGGCAGCAAGTCTTTTTGAATTGCCGCAAGAAACTTGTCCGCGCGGCGATTGAATTCACCGCGTGGCAGGTTTGGCCGTTTTCGTTTAATGGCTTGCATGTGAGGCCACTTACTTTACAACCTTCGCCAGGATGTCGCTTTCGCGCAGGATCTTGATCTCCTTGCGCTCCACGGTGATGTCGTTGCCGGCGTAACGGCCGTAGATGACCTCGTCGCCCTTCTGAACATTCAGGGCGGCGCGGTTGCCGTTGTCGAGGAGCTTGCCGGGTCCTACCGCGAGAACGCGGCCACGCTGCGGCTTCTGCTTAGCCGTGTCCGGTAGCAGAATTCCGCCCGCTGTCTTTTCTTCCGCTTCGAGCGGCTCAACCACCACGCGATCATCGAGGGGACGCACTTTCATGTTAAGTTCCTTGCTCATATCTTGAGTCTCCCGTTAATGGTCTACATGTCCATTCCCATGCCACCCATACCTCCCATGCCTCCCATTCCACCCATGCCTCCCATGCCACCGCCCATTCCGCCGTGGTGATCGTGGTGGGGATCCATGTCTTTCTTGGACTCAGGAATGTCAGCCACCAGCGATTCGGTAGTGAGGAGCAGGTTGGCGACGCTGGCGCCGTTTTGCAGCGCGCTGCGAGTGACTTTAACCGGGTCAACGATGCCGGCTTTGCGCAGATCGGTGTAGGCGCCAACCTGAGCGTCGTAGCCGTAGTTCTTGTCCTTGCTGCGACGGATGTTGTTGACGACCACAGTGCCGTCGATGCCGGCGTTCTCGGCAATCATCCGGCAAGGAATGTCAAGCACGTTCTGGAGGCAACGCACGCCGAGGGCCTCGTCGCCGTCGAGATTGAACTTGTCGAGCACCTTCCGCGCTTGCAGAAGAGCCACGCCGCCGCCGGGGACAATGCCTTCAGCAATGGCCGCACGGGTGGCGTGCAGGGCGTCTTCAAACAGGGCCTTGCGTTCCTTCATCTCGGTTTCGGTGGCCGCTCCGACCTTAATCTGCGCGACGCCGCCGGCGAGCTTCGCCAGCCGTTCCTGCAGCTTCTCGCGATCGTATTCGCTGTCGGTGGTGGTGATTTCGCGACGGATCATTTCGCACCGGCCATCGGTCGCCTTCTTGTCGCCGGCGCCTTCCGTAATGGTCGTGTTCTCGGCGTCGATCTTGACCTTCTTGGCCCGGCCCATGTCGCGAAGCTGAATGCTTTCGAGCTTAATGCCCAAATCCTTGAAGATCGCTTTGCCGCCGGTCAGCGTGGCGATGTCGTCCAGCATCGCTTTGCGACGATCGCCGTAGCCCGGCGCCTTGACGGCGGCCACTTGCAAGATGCCCTTGAGTTTGTTGACGACCAGTGTGGCCAAGGCGTCGCCTTCGATGTCTTCGGCGATGATGAGAAGCGGCTCTTTTTTCTTGGAGATGGTTTCGAGCAGCGGGATCAAGTCCTTCGCCGCGCCAATCTTTTCCTCGTAAATGAGAATATACGGATTCTCGAGTTCGACGGTGACGGTGTCTTGATTGGTGACGAAGTGCGGCGAAAGGTAGCCGCGGTCGAACTGCATGCCTTGCACGACCACGACCTCGGTCTCGGCCGTCTTGCCTTCCTCGACCGTAATGACGCCGTTGGAAGCGCCGACTTTCTTCATCGCTTCGGCCAGCTTTTGGCCAATCTCGCTATTGTTGTTGGAGGCGATGGTGGCGACTTCGGTGATTTCCTTGTCGTCCTTGTCGTCGATCTTCTCGGCCAAGCGGTGCAGTTCTTCAACGATCTTCTCGACCGCCTTCTGGATGCCGCGTGTCAAGGCCATCGGATCGGCGCCCGATGCGATGTTCTTGAGACCTTCGCGATAGATGGCTTCGGCAAGAATGGTCGCCGTCGTGGTGCCGTCGCCGGCCACGTCGCTGGTTTTGCTGGCAGCTTCCTTCACGAGCTGGGCGCCCATGTTTTCATAGGGGTCTTGCAACTCGATTTCTTCGGCCACGGTGACGCCGTCTTTGGTGACGTTCGGGCTGCCCCAGCCCTTGTCGATGACGGCGTTTCGGCCGCGCGGGCCTAGGGTGCTGCGAACGGCGCGGGCAAGTTTAGTGACGCCGGCGAGTAGTTTCTGGCGAGCCTCATCGCTGTAGGACAGTTGCTTCGCTCCCATCCAAGCATCTCCTTTCAATGACGTTTCTCGCCCGGCGGTAATGCCGGGGAATCACGACCAAGCTAATAAGCAGTGAACGCGAGTTAGGGAATCTCCGTTGAACGCCCCAACGCAAGAGCAAGGAACGTGCCGGAAGCACGCCTTATCGCAAGCTTTTTCTTTCAAATAACTTATGGATCGTGACGGAAAACGGATACCATCCAATTGCTGCCAGAATGACAGGTAACGGCCTCGACCGGCCAGATTTGACATGAAACTCCGCCACGCCTGCTTTTCGTCGTAGGAACGGTCCGTTAAGATGAGCCGTAGCCCGCCTTTCCACGTGAGAAACACGATGACCTTTCGTCGCATGCTGGTCGCTTTCGCCCTGCTCTTGGTGGTTGCTAGAATTAGCAGGGCAGTGATCACTGCTCCGCAATCGCTTGGAAATTACATGGGGCAAACCAGCCTCATTTTCGTGGCCAAAGTGGACAAGCTCTTTCCCGAAAAACCCGCTCTCGTCCTTGAAGTAACCGAAGACCTCAAAGGCAAAGCTCCTTATCGCCGAATGCCGATCGTGGTCAAGCTGGCCCCGAAGGAGAAAAACGAGAATTACATTCCCGAGATCATGAAACGGCTCGCTCCCGACTTGGAGGTCATTCTGTTCGTAATGGAACGCGATAAGAAATCGACGGTCCTCGGGTTCACCAACGGCACGTGGTTTCTGATCACCGGGCAGAAGGTCTCCGAGGATCGCCGCGAATGGGGTCTGATAACCGGCGAACCGTACCTGCGGCGGACCTTCAAAGGCACGACGGCGGAGATGAAACAATTAGTTGTGAATGTTTTGGCCAAGAAGGTCGAGGCGCCTGAGACTAATGAGAATGAAAAGCCCGGCTTCGGTCCAGAAATTGAGAAGAAAACAACCAAGCCCGCAGGCGAGTCTTCGAGCCTGCGGGGTAAGTCACAACCCCGCAGGCTCGAAGACTCGCCTGCGGGCTTGGACATTTACCAGGGCGGCGGTCTGTTCGCGGTCATTCCGACAGTCGTCGTCGGTGCGCCCTTGGCGATCCTGGCGGCTCTGTTTCCTGCGATCTTCGGCGGTGTATTCACGCTTTTCCGTCAATGGCTGGCCTTCATCACCATTGTCAGCGTCAACAGCACGATCCTGTTGCTCGTCCTATGGCTTGGCCAGCCTTTTCGGGGCAGCTGGTGGGGAAGCGAAGCTGCCCTGTGGTTTGTGATGACCATGATCACCCTCGTCGGCGTCCTTTGGTCCTGGCGCCGGCAGATTCGCAATGTCTTCCTTCCGACTGGAATCTCGGAAGCACCGCGCCGAACCGAGAATCTCGTTCTTGTATTCACGAGCGTGAGTTGTCTTCTCATGGTCGGCGTAACATTCTTCATGACCCCGCCAAACTTGAGCGACCTGACCTGGGACTTCACGCTAGCGTTCTCTCTCGGCATTTGGTTTGCGACGGCGGTCCGCTTAGTTCAGACTGTCGTGAATCCGGATTCCATTTCCGCGACGCGCTCGACGGAAGGAATGATCCTCGGCGTGGTGCTCCTTGCGAGCGTGTGCATTTACGCGGCGCGCTGGGGCGGACAGATAGACACGGAGGGCAAGGCGGAAGTTGGTCCCAGCGTAGCCGGAGCGACCGGCGACGCCCGCCCCGAGCCGCCGACCAAACGCTGGACCTACGGCATTCCCAGCAGCGGCGTCGTTCTGAGCGTTCCGCTGATTCAAGAAGACAAAGTGTTCTTCGCCGTGGCCCATCCAACACCCAAGTGGGGCACGTTGATTTGCCTGGAGCGCGACACGGGCAAGCCTCTGTGGGAGTTCACCGACGAGGGCAGCCTCCAAGAGTGTTATTCATCGCCCGTTTTCGCCGACGGCAAACTCTACATGGGCGAGGGCTTCCATTGGAGCAAGAACTGCAAGGTCTATTGCATCGACGCGGCCACGGGCAAGAAAGTCTGGGAGCACCAAACCACCAGCCAAACCGAGGCGACGCCGGCAGTCGTGAACGACAAGGTCTACATCGGCGCGGGTAACCAAGGATTCCTCTGCCTCGACGCCAAAACCGGCCAGAAGCTTTGGCAATTTGATGCGATGCGGCTTCCGAATGCTGACGGCAAGCAGAAGAAAGTTCTCCGCTTCGGCAGCGGCCCGGCTGTCGCGGACGGCAAAGTCTACTTCGGCACGGGGGTCGACCGCGATTTCCCACGCGACCAATGCGACACGCGCCTCTTCGGCGTTGACGCCGACACCGGGAAGCTAATCTGGCAGCAGACCGTCGATTTGCCATGTTGGGGTATTCCCAGCTTCAAGGGCGATCTGGTTTACTTCTCCCTCGGCAACGGCGACGTAGCCACCGACGCCGCCGATGAGACGCCGGCCGGCGCCGTCATCGCCCTCCATGCAGACACGGGCAAGAAGGCATGGCAATTCCGCGTGGACAAAGGCATCATCGAAGGGCCGGCCGTGGACCACCACAACGTCTACGCCGGCGCGCGCGATGGCCACGTCTATTGTTTGGGCCGATTCGACGGCGTGGTTCGCTGGAAACGCGCGATGGCTTCGCCAGTCATCTCCAGTCCCGCTTTGGTCCGCTCGACGACCTGCGATCAAACGGCCAGCGTCATCGCCGTCGGCGCCAACGGCAAGGTGTGCTGCCTCGATCCCAATAACGGCGAAGTGCAATGGACCTATGATTTGACCGCGCAAGCCCCGCACATTGGCCCGGCGCGTGTGCTCGTGGGACATTCGCCGGACGGCGATCGCCGGCAGATTTTCTTCGGGGCGGCTTTGGGCGGGGCGGGCCGGCTCGAGGGAACACCGGTAATCTACTGCCTCGAAGACCTCATCAAGCCCCGCTAAAATCTCGTTTAGCCGCGAGCCAACGGCGAGCGCGACCCGCATCCAACTCTGAAAATCTGGAACCCCGAAATGCCCGACCCGCGCTGGATCTACATTTTCGGTCAGGGCCAAGCGGACGCCGGCAATGAGCTCAAACACCTGGTCGGCGGCAAAGGAGCGAGCCTCGGCGAAATGACCCGCGGCGGCCTGAATGTGCCACCGGGCTTCACGATCTCTGCCGAGTGCTGCGATCTTTTCCACGAAAACAACCAATCCTGGCCCGATGGTCTCGCCGACCAAGTTCGCTCCGCCGTCGCATGGCTTGAAAATGTCAGCGGCAGAAAGTTCGGCCACCGCGAGCAACCGCTGCTGGTCGCGGTACGCTCTGGCGCCGCGCAATCGATGCCCGGCATGATGGACACCGTCCTCAACGTCGGCCTTGAAGCGGATCCTTGGCGAGAACTTTTCGCCGCGATCGAGGCCGTCTTCCGTTCGTGGAACAGCGAGCGCGCGGTCGCCTATCGCAAGCATCACAGGATCGACGGCCTGCTCGGCACCGCGGTCAACGTGCAAATGATGTGTCCGTCGGAAGTCTCGGGCGTCATGTTCACGGCGAACCCGGTAAATCCGGCCTTGGAAGAGATCGTCATCGAGTCGGCGTACGGCTTGGGCGAGGCGCTTGTTCTCGGCAAGGTAACGCCGGATCGGTTCACGTTGGACAAGACGACTTTGGCGCTTCGGGAGCGAGTTCTTGCCGTCAAAACGGACGCCACCGGTGCTGCATCCGAAGGCGCGTCGCTGCGCGACGGCCAAATTGAAGAACTCGCGAAGCTGGGCCTGCGCGTCGAAGGTTTTTTTGGCCATCCGTGCGATATCGAGTGGGGCTGGGCGGCCGGTCAGTTCTACCTCCTGCAATCGCGGGCCATCAAGGCAGCCGGCAGGGCCATGTCGAGCATCGCGCCCGGCGAACGCGAAACGGTCCGAACGGAGGAGATTGATGCGTTGCGCTCAAGGGCCGCGCCGGGCGGCACGGTGTGGAGCCGCTTCAATCTCGCGGAGATTCTGCCCGCGCCGACTCCGATGACTTGGTCAATCGTCAAGAAGTTCATGTCCGGCCAAGGTGGCTTCGGCTTGATGTATCGTGACCTCGGATTCGACCCCGATCCGGCGCTCGATGAAGTAGGCATTTTCGATTTGATTTGCGGCCGGCCCTACTGCAACTTGAGCCGCGAGCCGCGCATGCAGTACAAGGACCTCCCCTTCGAGCACAAATTCGCGATGCTGAAGGCCAATTCGGCGAAGGCGCTCTATCCGCAGGCAGTGCTAAATCCAGCGAAGGCGGGTTGGAAATTCTGGCTGTTTCTGCCGGGCGTGTTCTTCAGGCTGTGGCGATCCAGCGTCAAGCTACAGCAGATCAGCAAGTCGTTCGCCGCGAGGTTCGAAGCCGAAATCGTCCCACCGTTCGTCGAAGAGGCGCAGGCGGCTGCGAAGCACGATCTCACCCAGCTCTCGGAAACGCATCTGCTGGAGCGTCTTGATTATTGGATCAAACGGACGCTTTACGATTTCGCGCGCGACAGCCTCAAGCCGACCGCGCTCGCGGCCGTGGCGATGGGCAACCTGGAGCGGGTGTTGACGCTTCGCTACCAGCCACCGGGCAGGCCAGTTTCAAAGGGCGATGAGCCGACCGGTTTGCAGAAAGCTCAGGCTGTGCTACGTGAGTTGGTCATGGGCGTCCGGCCCGCGCCGGAGGCGGATCTCGGCGGCGGTTTGCGTGATCTCGGGTCCGGCAAGATTTCCCACGATGAGTTTTTGAGCCACTTCGGTCATCGCGGGCATCAGGAGATGGAATTGTCCAAGCGGCGCTGGACGGAGGAGCCCGAGACGCTCGCGAGCCTTATGACAGGCGATAGGATTTTGGGTCCCGCCGATAAGTCTCAGGAGGAAACGGTCGCCAGAAAATGGGACCAGGTGGCGACCGAACTCAAGCTGACGCCGCCGCAGCGCGTCGCGATCGAGGCGGAACTGCAAAGGCTCAGAAACTATTTGAAGCTGCGCGAAGCCGGCAAACATCATCTGATGCGCGGCTACGCCTTGATCCGCCGGTGCCTGATGGAATTGGATCGCCGGCTTCAACTCGACGGCGGCATCTTTTTTCTGACTCTGGACGAGTTGCCCGGCCTTTCGATTTCAAAGCACGACGAGCTGCGCCGATTAATTGAGGCACGCCGTCGCCAGCGCGAGATCGCGCTCAGCCTGCCCGTGCCTCCGGTCATCTTCAGCGACGATCTGGATATCATTGGCAGGGACTTGGATGTGAGCGCGGCAGAGAGTTTTCAGGGCGTCGGCATTTCTGCCGGTGTCGCTGAAGGCGCCGCCTGGGTGCTGGACGAGGTCGCCGGCGCCAAAGCCCCGTTTGAACCTTATGTCCTGGTGTGCCCATCGACCGACCCGGCTTGGGTGCCGCTGTTTGTACGCGCACGCGGGCTCGTGATGGAAACCGGCGGAGTTCTATCTCACGGCGCCATCGTGGCCCGCGACTTTGGCCTCCCCGCGGTCGCCGGCATCGCCGACGTGCAGCGCCGCATAAAAACAGGGCAACGGCTACGCCTCGATGGCGCCAGCGGTAAAGTAACCGTGTTGCATTAAATCGCGAGGGACGCGCCATGCCCGATCTCGATGACGGCGAATCGATGGAAATGCAAGGCTCCGGAGCGAAGCCATATGTCCTCAAGAACACGGGCGGCGTGTATTCATGTACCTGCCCGGCTTGGCGCAATCAATCCGTAGCGATTGAGCGGCGCACCTGTAAGCACCTCCGCAAGCTGCGTGGCGACAAAGCCGAAGAGGCGCGAACCGGCGGCGCCATTCCGGAAAAAACGCGCACCAAAGAAGACAAAGCAAGCAACGAGCCACCACTGTTGCTAGCCCAGTCGTGGGATTTCATGTCCGACCCGACCGGCTGGTGGCTGAGCGAGAAGCTCGACGGCGTCCGCGCCTATTGGGATGGCCGCCAGTTCCTGTCGCGGCTCGGCAACGTCTTTTACGCCCCCGACTGGTTCATCGAGGGCCTTCCCGCGGAACCTCTCGACGGCGAACTCTGGCTGGGAAGGAAGAGTTTCCAACGGGCCGTCAGCATCGTCCGCCGTCAAGACAAGAGCGACCACTGGAAAGAGCTGAGCTACGTGGTCTTCGATGCTCCGAGTTTGGAGAAGCCCTTCGAGGCCCGCAGCGCATTCATCGAGGAATGCTTGGGAACAATCGGTGTGCCGCACATTCGGGCGCATACACAGGAGCAGTGCAAAGGCATCGACCACCTCAAGCAAGAATTGGCGCGGCTGGAAGCCCTGGGCGGCGAAGGCTTGATGCTGCGCAAGCCCGGCTCGAAGTACGAGAGCGGCCGCTCCATGACGTTGCTCAAGGTAAAGAATTTCCATGATGCCGAGGCCCGTGTCCTCAAACACCTCGAAGGTGCGGGCCGGCACAAGGGTCGGCTCGGGGCGCTCCAGGTGGAATTGCCCGACGGCACGACCTTCTCAGTGGGCACCGGCTTCTCGGATAAAGAACGCGAAGCTCCGCCGCCTGTTGGCAGTACGATCACCTTCCGCTACCAGGAATTGTCCGATGCCGGCGTGCCACGCTTTCCGTCCTTTGTCGGCGTGCGCGCGGAAGCCGCGCCAATAGGACAGGCGTCCGGAACCGCTACAGAAGCACGGGGCAAGATAAAGCCTGAGGCGTCGGCAGAGAAAGCCGCCAAACCGAAGGTCGCGTCTTCCCCGGGAACTGCTCCTGCCGATGTACGCCGTTTCGAATTCGTGGACGGCAAATCAGAGAAGTTCTGGGAAATTGGCCGCACGGGCTGCGATGTGACGGTTCGCTTTGGCCGCATCGGCGCAAACGGCCAAACTCAGACCAAATCGTTCAGCGATGAAGCCGCGGCTGTGGCCCACGTAAACAAGCTCGTCGAGGAGAAGACCGAGAAGGGGTACAAAGAAGTTCGGTGAGTAGGACGGTTTTGCAAACCGTCCCGTCGAGCGGACGGATTGCAAATCCGTCCTACGTGTCTCAGCGACCATCGCGCAATCGGTCGCCGAGGAAATTGTCCAGATCGGGAATCTCGTGAATCTTCTTGACGGTCGTGTTGATGTCGTATTCGACCCGGCGGAAGCGCACGTCGTCGCCGTCCAATAGCACATAGCAAGCACGCCAATCCCCGTCGCGCGGCTGGCCTACGGAGCCGACGTTGACCAGAGCTTTGCGGCCATCCAGCCGGTAGACGTATTCGATCTCGTCGGGCGTGTGGAATTGGTACAGGTCCTCCGGCGCGTTCTCGGTGAACACTCCGGGCACATGCGTGTGCCCCTGGAAGCAGTACTTCTCGACCAGGGCGAAGATGCGGTCCATCTTCCGCTGGTTGTAAATGTCCTCTGGGAAGACGTATTCGTTGAGCGGGTTGCGAGCCGAACCGTGCACGTAAAGGAAGCCATTCTCCTTGAAGGTTCGTGGGCGTTCGGAGAGGAACTCCCATCGGGCTTCCTTCTTTTGGCGATTCTCGGGTGCGGTTTCGAGCTGGGAGCGGGTCCAGAAGATGGCGCGTTCGGCAGGCGGATTGAAGCCATCGGGGTCGAACATCGCTCCCTGGTCATGGTTGCCCAGAAGGACGAGCTTGCACTTCATGACCAGGTCGATGCATTCGCGGGGGTTGGGACCGTAGCCTACGATGTCGCCCAGGCAGTAGATTTCGGAAATCTTTTGCTTGTCGATATCCTCGAGGACGGCTTGCAAGCCTTCCAAGTTACTGTGGATATCGCTTATCAGCGCTTTCACGTGGACCGATCTCCGCTGGGAGCTACAGGTTCGGGCAGGAAGCGTGCAAGAGGCCAATGGAAGCAAGGAGAAACGCCAAACCCTATTATGGAGTTTACTTTGCAACTGGAAAGGGTGTCAAGTCGGCCATACGGATTGTAGAAAAGTCGCAAGCGCCAAAAGCGCCCGATGCGGAAAAGGCGGTCCCTGTCGGACTCCCTATGGGACTCCCTATCGGGCGTCTTGATTTGCGTTTGCGCTCAACATAGAATGCGCTGGACGATGAGCTAGACTAGACAAAAGCGCCCATTACCTGTTAGCCTTTCGGATTGGCGAAGAAGCGACTTGGCGCAGGTTTGATGCGGAACGAATCCTCCTCGGCTTACAGGAATCTAACCACCGTGAACTTTCCCAACCGGAAGCAGCCCGCGCAAGCAGCGTTCCGCTTGGGGAAGTTGGAGTGACAACCGGAATGTATGAGCGATTTACCGACCGGGCCCGCAAGGTGATGCAGCTCGCCAACCAGGAGGCCCAGCGCTTTAACCACGAGTACATCGGCACCGAGCATATCCTGCTCGGCCTAGTCAAGGAAGGGACCGGAGTCGCCGCCAACGTGCTCAAGAATCTCGACATCGACTTGCGCAAGATTCGACTGGAGGTCGAGAAAATCGTGCAGGCCGGCCCAGATATGGTCACGATGGGAAAGCTGCCGCAGACGCCCCGTGCCAAAAAGGTCATCGAATACTCGATTGAGGAAGCACGCAACCTCAACCACAACTACGTCGGAACCGAACACCTCTTGCTCGGCCTTCTCCGCGAACAGGAAGGCGTGGCGGCCCAGGTCCTCATGAACCTGGGCCTCAAGCTCGAGGACGTGCGTGAAGAGGTTCTCAATTTGCTGGGGCATAACATGGAATCCGGAGAAAGCAGCGGCGGCGGGGGCGGCGGCAGTGGAAGCAGCGAACGCACCGCCAATAAGAAATCGAAGACTCCGGCCCTCGACAGCTTCGGCCGCGACCTCACCGAGCTGGCCCGCCAAGGTAAGCTCGATCCTGTCATCGGCCGGCAAAACGAGATCGAGCGCGTCATCCAGGTTCTGAGCCGCCGCACCAAGAACAACCCCGTCCTCCTCGGCGAGGCCGGCGTCGGCAAGACCGCCATCGTCGAAGGATTGGCACAGCTGGTCGTCGATGCCAATGTGCCGGAGCTTCTGCGCGACAAGCGCATCGTCGTCCTCGACCTCGCCATGATGGTCGCCGGCACCAAGTATCGCGGCCAATTCGAGGAACGCATCAAGGCCGTCATGAACGAAGTTCGCCGGGCCAAGAACACCATTCTCTTCATTGATGAGCTGCACACTCTGGTCGGCGCAGGCGGCGCGGAAGGCGCCATCGATGCCTCCAACGTCCTCAAGCCCGCCTTAGCTCGCGGCGAAATCCAGTGCATCGGCGCCACGACGCTCGACGAGTATCGCAAGTACATCGAGAAAGACGGCGCCCTCGAACGCCGCTTCCAGCAGATCATCGTCAATCCGCCGTCGAAGGACGAGACCGTCGAAATCCTCCGCGGCCTGCGCGATCGCTACGAGGCCCATCACCGCGTGCAGATCAAGGACGAGGCCCTGGACGAAGCGGTCGACTTATCGGATCGCTACATCACTGGCCGCTGCCTGCCGGATAAGGCCATCGATGTCATCGACGAGGCCGGCGCCCGCATTCGCCTCAAGGCGATGACCCGCCCGCCCGACCTCAAGGAGCTTGACGCCCAGATCGAGCAACTCAATCAGGAAAAGGAATCCGCAGTCGCCGAGCAGGACTTCGAGAAGGCCGCCCATCTGCGCGACCAGGCCGACAAGCTCAAGAAGAAGAAAGAAGCCATCACCAAAGAATGGCGCGAGAAGTCGAAAGAGATCGACGGCATCGTCGATGAGGAAGTGATCCGCGAAGTCGTCAACAAGATGACCGGCGTGCCGCTTACCCGGATCAACGCCGACGAGACGCAGCGGCTGCTCACCATGGAAGACGACCTACACAAGACGGTCATCAGCCAACACGAGGCCATCAACGCCATTGCCAAAGCGGTGCGCAAGAGCCGGGCCGGACTGAAAGACCCGAAGAGGCCGATCGGCAGCTTCATTTTTGCCGGACCGACCGGCGTGGGCAAGACTCTGCTCGCCAAGCAGCTTGCCAAGTTCATGTTCGGCGACGAGAACGCGCTCGTGCAGATCGACATGTCCGAGTACCAGGAGAAACACAACGTCAGCCGGCTTTGGGGCGCTCCCCCGGGCTACGTCGGCTACGAAGAGGGCGGCCAGCTAACGGAGAAGATTCGCCGCCGCCCCTACAGCGTGGTGCTCCTCGATGAAATCGAGAAAGCTCACCCGGACGTCTGGAACTCGCTGCTCCAAATCATGGAGGAAGGCCGGCTCACCGACAACGTTGGCCGCATGATCGACTTCAAGAACACCATCTTGATCATGACCACGAACATCGGCGCCGAGCAGATCACCGGGCGGACGCAGTTCGGCTTGCACCAGAAGAAGGACGAGCAGGCTACTTACGAGAAGATGAAGAATCTTCTGAAACAGGAGATGGAGCGCAATTTCCGGCCTGAATTCCTCAACCGCGTTGATGACGTGATCGTGTTCCGCAGCTTGTCCAAGGAAGACCTCAAGCAAATCATCGACATCGAGCTGGGCAAGGTCTCGAAGCGGCTCAAGGATAAGGACTACACTCTGGTCCTGACCGACGAGGCGAAAGACCTCCTGATCGAAAAGGGCACCAACATGGAGTACGGCGCCCGTCCGCTCCGAAGGGCCATCGAGCATTACCTCGAAGACCCGCTCGCCGAGCAGCTTCTGCGCGGCAATTTCACCGGCAAGGACACCATCGTCGTCAAGGTGGTGGAGGAGGCCGGCGAAAAGAAGCTCGGCTTCGAGCCGCGCGACGGGGCGCCGCCGACGCCGGAACTGGTGGGCGCGGGAGCCGGAGAAGAGAAGAAGTAGCCGCCCTCAGGGAACTTGGAACGCAACGAAAGACTCACAAGGGACATGCTTCCGTGATTACACGGGAGCGTGTCCCTTTTTTATTTGGCTGCGCTTACCTCTCGGTGCCTGGAGCGCGAAGTTTTTCACTGGTTTCCTCGCGTGTGGCCGAATTAGTGAACGATTCATGTTATCCGATCCGAACTGACCACTTTCTCTCTTTCTTCTCCTTCTGCAATTACCACCCCGTGGGCGAATTACGGCAGCCAATACGCATTTCGCCCCGTCGAAGGCGGGATCGTCTTGTTCACGGAGTGATGAGACCTGCGGTCGGGGCATCGCGAGGTCAGGAGACACGCGCCGAGCGCAGTGCCTCGCTCCCGCTAGGCCACTCTAAATCACCGTGCACGATCCCGCAGCAGCCCAACCGTAGCCGCCTTCGCGTAGAATAGGCTTAGGTTTCGTGACTTTTGGGTCACTATTTTTGTGGTGACAGCAAAAAGCCGAACGGTGATGAATTTGACAGGGGCCTATATGAAATCTTGCTCATGCCTTGGGGCACTAGTCATGTCCGTAGTTCCAATCCCCATTGCCGGTCGCCGGTTTGCTTTTGTCGCGGCAGTCGTTTTGATGTCGGTTCCCTTTACGCGCCCGCGCGATTACTCGGTCTACGCTCTGCAAAATCTTGCTGATAAGCCGCAGCGCTCTTGGCCGATGTTCGGCGGCAGTCCGTGCCGCAATATGGTCAATGCAATCGAGCGGAATATCCCAGCTGATTGGTGCGTCGAAGAAGGCAAGCGCAAGAACGTCAACTGGATCGCAGAGTTGGGCAAGCGGTCATTCACCAGTCCCGTCGTCGCCAACGGCAAAGTCTTCATCGCCACCTATAAACCCAAGCCGCGCGACCCAGAAGCGATCGGACCGAAAAGCGCATTGATGGCATTTAGGGAAAAGGACGGCCAATTCCTCTGGCAGATCGCGCACGATGCACCAGACCTTGGTGCTGCACAATCACCGTCCACGCCAACGGTTGATGGCCGCAATCTTTATTACATCACACCCGCCTGCGAAGTCGTGTGCGCCGAGGCGGATAACGGCAAAGTCCGATGGCGTTACGACATGATTAAGGAACTCAAGGTCCATCCGTATCGGGAGGCGTGGGGCTGCCGTTTCAGCGCATTGTCGTCGCCGCTCGTGATCGGCAATCTCGTTTTCGCAGTTACGGGGAATGGCGTCGATGAAGAAGGGCAACTCGTCTCACCCGAGGCGCCCAGCTTTATCGCGTTGGACAAAGGGACCGGCAAGTTGATATGGCAATCAAACCTGCCGGGAGCGAACATCATCGAGGCGCAATCGTCCAGCCCCACGTTTGCTGACTGGGAGGGCACGCCGCAAGTCATTTTTGCCGGGGGCGATTGCGTGATCTACAGCTTTGCTCCCGAGACCGGCAGGCTTCTGTGGAAATGCGATTGTTTGCCGACGCGCAGGAAAAAGGGTGGATTTCAAGTCGACAATTACATCGTGGGAACACCGGTAGTTCTTGGGAACAAACTCTACTTCGGTTTGGGGCTCACCCGCGAGCATCTGATGCCCACGCGCTCGAGCTATTTCCTGTGCCTGGACATTACGAAGAAGGGCGATATATCGCTGAAAAGCTATGAAGCGGGATCGGTCGAGAACAAGGATTCCGCCCTGGTCTGGGCATTCGGTGGCCCTATCGACCCGCGGCCCGAGAAGGGTCGGCTCGCTTATTTCGGGCGCACCGTCAGCACAGCCGCGGTGCATGACGGTCTAGTTTACATTGCCGAGGAAGCCGGCTATCTGCACTGCCTTGATGCCGCCACGGGGAAGCGCGTCTGGGAATATGATCTCAGGGCATGTGTGACGGCCTCCCCTTACTGGGTGGACGGTCGAGTATTCCTCTGCACTGATGCTGGCGAAGTCCTGATCTTCGCGCACGGCCGGACCGCGAAACTCCTGGCGACAATAGACATGGGCGAGCCGATCTACACCACGCCTGTGGCGGTCAACGATACGCTCTACCTCACAACCGAGTCAACGCTCTTCGCGATCGGCTCGCGCTGATCCCTCGGAGCCCCTTACCGCTGAAAGAATTAAGTGCTTGCCAGACAATATCTTAAGAAAATGCATTCAGCGCTAGGCCGGATGGTTTCAGCGATGTGCCGGAAAGTATCTGTCCCAGCGCCACGCTGAAACCATTTTCACATCTCTATTTCTGATATGCCTTTGCAGCCAAAAAATGGCTTCAGCGCCGACTGAAACCATTTTTGTTAATCTTCGTGACCAGTCAGGCTGGAAGCGGTAAAATCCTCCAGAATTAGGCACGAACAATCGGATGAGATCAAGTGCTCATCCCATAACAGCGGAGCGTGCAACATGAATGACGCGACCATCTTCGGCTACCTGTTCAGCGTATGGGGCATGATCATCGTTGCCATCGTGTGCAGCATGTTGGGCGGCGTCGCGGCGGCCGCCACCAAGAATTGGCGCAAGGCACGGGAGGCAGAAATCGAAGGCGCGCTCAAGGTCGAGTTGGTGAAACAAGGCCGCTCCGCCGATGAGATCGAGAGAATCCTCAACGCAACGGCCGGGAGCCATTCGGGTAATAAGGAGTGAATTCGACGCTAGACCAGTCGACCTATTTCTTCCCCGCCGGATACGCCTTCGCAATGCTCCTCAGCTGTTCCTCGTAATCCGCCGGCACCGCTTGAAACGCCGTGACGTTGACGTAAGCCATGGCGTTGCGGCCGCGGCGCGTGTCGTTGGCCTTCAGCATTCCTTCGCGGAACTTCTTGAGGGCGGCTTCGCTCAAGCCTCCTTCATGATAGACGATCACCGTGGCCGGGAACGGCTCCGACTTTGCCACGATCTTTAGTTTCTCGAAGCGGAAAGGTTGCAAGTCCTTGTAGCGCGACATGGCGGCGTTGTCGACAATGGCTGCCGTCAGCTTGCCGCGCCAAATGTTGTCGAGCGTGTCCTCTACGCCAGCCGAGCCATGGACCTTTCCGAAGAACTTCTTGGCGTCTCCTTGGGCGCTCTTGTCCGCAAACAAGCGGCAATGCTCACAAGCTTTAAGAACGGCGACTTCCTTACCCTTAAGATCGCTGAATGCCTTGATTGCACTGTCGTCGCGCACCACCAGAAGGGCCTGCAGCACCGGTTCACGGTTGATGGCGACCAGCAGCGGCTTCAGCTTGGGGTTGTCGCCGTGAATCCATGCGAATGCGACGCCGGGCATGACGCCGAGTTGCCATTTGCCGGCGGCTAGACTCTTCGCGGCGTCAAAGGAATTGCCGCCTTTGCTCAACTCGCTCTTGAAGGCAGTGAATTCCTTGACCAAGTCCGGGAAATCGGTATCGAGCAATTCCTTCTTACCTTGCGATAGATCCTTTATCAGCGAGTCCACCATGCCGATCCGAAAGACCTCCGGATCGTCGGCGGCCACGGGGATGAGTGCGAAGAAGAGCGCGCACACGGAAAGCTTAAGTACGCGGATCGTCATGGTGTCACCTTCCCGTGTTGCGCTCAACGTCGTTGCCGAAGATCCTTGGGATCGATGCTGAGATCGAGCGTTGCACACAGATCGCGCAATTTTCGCTCCTCAAGCATGTCTTCGTGGAAGCAGCGGATCGATCTTGCATTGTAGCCATCGATGACCACGAGGCAATGAGCGACTTCGGCCATCCAGAGATCGAGATTGGCCACTTGACCTGCGAGTTGGTGGCGATTCAAAGCGGTGAATCGAGCAAGCTGGTTCGTAAGAGCAGTGGCGATTTCAATCGAGAAAGGCATCTTCATGCTAATCTAATCGCGCAGTCCCGTCTTTTCCGGCAAGTTCACCTTGGGCGGCACTTGTTGCGGCACTTCGCGGAAAATGCGGTCCATTTCCGATTCCCTTGGCCGCATCCACAGGTCGAATGCCGCAAGCGCAAGCCAACCGGCGAGAATCGCGGCGAGCAAGCCGCCGGCGCCCAAGAGAAGCTTGTCGGCTTCCATCCTCCAGAGCGGCCTCGCTTTTTCCCAAGAGGAAGTCATGACTCCCCTTTACAGCGTCAGCTACAGCTTCAGCGATATCTTCGCGAACCACAAACGTTGCTTATCCCCGGAGAGATAGTATTCCTCGAGCATCGTCGCCATGCTCGGCTGGACGGTGGTAGTCGGCCCGGTGTCGCTGTTGGAGCGGACCTGGATGGATTTACTGAAATCCACCATATTGGGGGCGAGCCAAAGGGTTGCTTGCCTGACGCCCTTGCTGCGAATGTTGATCTGCGTCCATACCCGCGCGGCTTGCGTGAGGTCGGCTTCGTTGCCGACGCCAATGCGGGCTTGCAAGGTCGCCGTGGGTGCGTTGCGCGTCCAACCTTTGATGTCGGTAGTGCATTTGTCGCTGATCAAGTCGGCCGTCAGCCAGTAAAAGCGGTAGTCTCCGACCCGAACCGTGCAAAACTCTTCACCCCCAACGCGGCCCAACTCCTTTGTGGGGAAGTAACGCTTCTTGTGGTTCATCCAGTCGAACATGATCGGCACTTCGGCCGAATACCATTCGGAAACACGGCCTTTGTATTCGACGTAAAGCGACGGAAACGCGGCCTTCACCCAGCTGCCGGCCACGGCGCGATTCACCGCGGCGCTTGAACCGTTGCGGTCGCCTTGAATGACGTAGAACGGCAGATACTGGGCATTGGGCCAGTAGCGTTCCGTGAGGAACGAGCGCGTGGCCCCGTTCATCGGCAACACGCCGGCGAAGTAGTCGGGGTGCGACAGGCCGATGTCAAACGCGGCGTCCGCGCCCCGCTCCCAGCCGAAGAGGAAGACGCGGTCGGAGTCGATCTGAAAACGGCGGCGGGCATCGCGCAACGAATCGAGGACGATGGCATGTTCGCGCGCCGAATAGCCATAGGTAGGCGTAATGCCTTGTCCCTGGCCCCACAGGGGCGCCAGAAGGATATAGCCGTGCTGAGCCGCGTGTCCTGCGAGGCGGGCGAGCATGGCTTCGGGCTTCTCGCGGCTGCTGTGCATCGCCACGAGCACCGGGGTTTGCCGCTGGTGATGGTACTCGGGCGGAAGATGGATCAGATACGAGCCTTCGTTGGCCTCGGGACAATCGACGTTGATCTTGATTGGTTCGCCCGTGAGCTTGTCGAGCGGGTAGGGATCGGAAGGGGGCAACATGCGGATCAAGCGGGCGACCATGTCCTGCGCCGGCTCGAAATCGCGAAAGTACGATGCCAACATGCGCCTTCGTGTATCCGGCAACCCAGTCTTCATGTATTCCAGGATCATCTTGCGGCCCGCCCAGAGCATGCGGGCCGTCTTGACGTCGGGCTCGGCGGCGTCGTTGCCCAGCGTCCAGCCGGTGACGGCCATGGCCAACACTTGCTCAGTGGTTTGCGACGGCTTTTGCTTGGCGTCGATCTCCTTCTGATGCTGCCCGGCATAGTCGAGGAACAGGGCGAGCTTGCCGAGCGAGTCATGATTCAACTCGGATTGGATGATCGCTAACGCCTTGGTCCAATAACTTTCGTCGTCCTTAGCGAGGCGCTTGGGTAGGACGCGAAAATACATCTCGACTTTAGCCAGCTTTTCCTTCTGATCGTCGTACTTGTTCTTCAGGTCTTGCACGGCAAGCAAGTTCCTTTGTGGCACGATCGATCCCAGGTTTTCTTTGTAGAAGAAGGCAATCTTCGTCTGAGCCTGCTTGTGCTGGCCCGCCTTGAAGGCGCGTTCGATGTTGTCCGCAAGCTGTTCGGCCCGCACCTTTCGGATCGATTCGCCGAGGTTCTGAATCGAATCCATCAGCTCTTTGGGAGCTTCCTTTTGGTCGGCGTACGGCGCACGAAGACCTTTCAGCTCCGCCTCGGCCTGGTCGAGCCAACCGGCTTGGAACATGAACTTGGCGATCTCGAACGGGCGGTTCTGTTCCGGGACCTCTTTCTTGCTGTCGTGGAATTTGACGATCAGGTCGCGAGCCACTTTCGGGTCCAGCTCTTTCGTGAAGTAATAAAGGTCCCAAAGGTATTTCCGCGTTTGGATGTGCATGAGCTGGGGCGTCATGTAGAGGATGCGCTGTTCCATTTCCATCTTGCGGGCCGAGGTGGTTGTGGAGACCGTGAACCAGCGTATCCACTTCGAATCCCAGTCGGTCATCTTCTCGAACTCCCAGCCCGGCAGGATCGTTTCGCCAATGGTGGACGAGCTGTAGCGCCGGAGCATGATCGGCTCGCGCTCGCCGCCTTTCTTGTCGAGCACCTCTTGGACCTGGGAGGGGGTGAAGTAGATGCGCCGCACGCCGTCGTCGACGTACATCAAGCTGCCGGGTTTAGGGATGGTGAACGAAGTTCCGGATGGATCGAGAAAGAAGCCTTTTTGTTGGGTGACCTTGCCGGTGATGTAAAAGCCGTCCTTGAAGATGACGATCGCGTCGGGGACTTGGGCGAATGCCGGCAGCGGAAGCAGAAGCAACAAAAATAGACATGCGCCAAGACGAGTGCTCATCGGCAAGACCCTTTTTACGCGGAGTCCACGGTTAACAAAGTGAATTGTTTACAAAGTAAACGCTTTGCCGCACGATTCTTGCGCTACGTTATGGGCAATCGTGATTGTCGTCGATTGGAACGGGCGATTCAATAGTTGTTGAATCCGCCCGGGAATTGATGGAAAATGGATTTGTCGTCGCCCAACTTGGTGGAGAGGCCATGCCGATTCGTTTTCGTTGTGCATACTGCAATCAGCTCATGGGCATCGCGCGCCGCAAGGCGGGCACCGTAGTCCATTGTCCCAAGTGCAAGGGGCAAGTGGTGGTGCCGAGCCCCGAAGACGCGCCGTCCTCCGAAAACAACCCGCTCGCATTCGGTTCGGCGAACCTGGCGGCAGCGCATGGCGGCGCGGCGCCTGAGGCCGGCGTCGTCTTCGAGCGAAGTGATTTCGAAAACTTGTTTCAGCCCGTCCCGCAGAACCCGCAAATGCCGCACCCGACGACCCTTCCGCCCGGCGGCGCTCTACCCGCCGCCGCGCCGCCCGTTCCTGCCCAATCGACGCCGGGCGTCGAATTCGACCGGATTTTGGCCGCCCCACCCAAGCGCGGCATCCTGTTAACGCCGGGCATCCTCGCCCTGGTCGGCGTATCGGTCGTGATCCTGATGGGCCTGGCGTTTATTCTGGGAATGCTATTTGGCCGCTCGGGTGGCGGCGCTTAGCTCCTGGTAGTCAAGGGTCAAGGGTCCTACTTCTTTTTCGCGTCGCCGGCCGGATCTTCTCCTGGCGTAAAGCCGAGGATGATGTCAAATCGCGCCGACAGCTCGTTGATGCGCGACTCGGGGATCGGCGCGAATTCCACGATCAAAGACTCACGTGCCGGGCGATCGCGGATGGCGTTTAAGATGCCGTCGTTCTCGTTACGGCGCTCGCCGCGGATGTAACATTGCGTGGTAAAATCTTCCCGACCGCGAATCTTCACCTTGAAGTGAATGTGGGGCGTGCGGCCCGGATACGGCACTGGCTTGATGGTGCGGAAATAATACTCCCCACTAGAGGCGGTGAGGAAACGGCCGAATCCCTGAAAATTGGCGTCGCGATTGTCACGATTGCCGCTGCGGGTATGAAGGTAGGCGCCGCGATTGTCGACTTGCCAGATCTCGACGGTGGCGTTGCGGACCGGGTTGCCGCGCGCGTCGCGAATGCGGCCCGTGAGGTGGGTGACGTCGCCCACGGCCGGGGTGATGGCGTTGTTGATGACGAGTAGATCGTTGTCGGTGTCGAGGGGCAGCCGGTCCGGGTAGAACGGCCCCTCGGTCTGACGCGGGGTGCGCACCAACTCCTGGGCAAACGCCCCGGGCGTCGTGAAAAAAGCCGGGACGGCACAAGCGGCCGCGCCGGCGCCGACACCAGCCAAGAAGTGACGGCGATTAAAAGGAGAACAAGCGGTCTTCATCAAAAGCCTCCTTGGGCGTTAAGCAAAAAAGTCTGGCGACTCCGACTAACCTATGTGAATCCTGTTGCGTGCGAAGCCATTCTGCGTCAAGGACCGTCGCGCGGAGGTTTGCCCTTTGGGGGATACCTATAACCCGCGCGCGCTGTGAAGGGCGCTCCAACCATGCGTTGCCATTCCGCGCGCTGCACGTCGGTCAAGAGTGCAAGAATGATTTGCATCGCTTCCTTGGCACGAGAGTCGAGGAAACCATCGCAATCTTCGGGACCATTCTGGCCGGGCGGACCAGGTTTCATTTCGTAGCCGCCGCGCTTTGGATCACCGGGCCAGTCGGATTTGGGGCCATCGCGCTTGGAACCGCCATCATTCGGTCCACCTGGCGGCGGCGGTTTGCGTCCATAGGCCACGAACTGTTCGCGCAGACATGATTGGATCTTGGCCTTCTGATCGGCGCTAAACTGCAAGCGATCGGACACGTCTTTCTCCATGAATGCCGTGGGGCCCTTACGCTGCAGGGCGATCTGATCGAGACGGGTGACTTGCTCGGGCGAAAGAACCTTGAGCATTGCCTCTTCCCGTTGGCGGGCCCATTCCAGGAATCGCTGCTCGCGTTTGTCCGGCGTCCCTGGACCACGTGGCCCGATCTCGGGCCAGGCCGGCGCCAGCGCGTCCAGCTTGCGGCGCTGCTCGGAAGAAACGCGCAGGTCCGCCTCGACTTCGGGCTCATTCAAAATGAAGAAGCGAACGGCGCCTTGCAGAAGGGTAAGCTCCGCGAGGATGCCGCGCACACGGCTTTGAATCGCGAAAAGCTCCGCCTGCGCCTCGGGATCGCCCTGACGCTGCGCCTCGAAATCCTGATAGTGCATCATGGCGAAATCCAACAACCGCCGCCTGAGTCCAACCATGTGCGGCTGGTCGGCAAGCTCCTCTTCACAGACTTGAATGATCAAATCCACGGAGCGCTTGGCCTGCTGAAAGCGCACTTCGGCCTCCTCGGCACGCTGGCGCTCGCGCTCATAAGCCGAGCTAATCAAAGCGGCGCTGACGATGGAGGCGATGGAAACGAGGATCAACACGACGACGCCGGCGACTACCACGGATGGATGCCGCCGCGCCCATTTACGCACACGCTGGGTTAGCGTCGGCCGACGCGCAAGAATGGGCCGATTGTCCACAAACCGGCGCAAGTCGTCGGCGAATTCGCCGGCCGTGGCGTAGCGCTCCGTGGGGATTTTGCTCAGCGCCTTCAAGACGATCGTCTCGAGTTCCGCGGGCACGGAGGAATCCACAGCTCGCGGCGGCCGCGGCTCGTCTTGCAGGATTTGCCGAAGGAGACCTCGCTGATCATCGCCATGGAACAGCGGCTCAAGCGTCAGCAGTTCGTAAAGAGTCGCGCCGAGGGAATAGACGTCCGTGCGCGGGTCGAGGGCCGCGCTATCGCCGCCGGCTTGTTCCGGGCTCATGTAACGCAAGGTTCCAAGCACGTCGCCTGTTCGGGTCAAGCCGGCCCCGGTATGGAACTGGGCCAGTCCGAAGTCGGTCACCCAGACGTTGCCGCGGCCGTCAACGAGGAGGTTGGCAGGTTTGACGTCGCGGTGAATGACGCCGAGTTCGTGGGCGTGCTCGAGCGCTTCGGCCGCCTGGATGGTTAGCCGGGCCACGGTGCGATAGTAGCTGCCCGAGCGTGAGGCCCGTTGCGTCGAAAGCTCCGCCGCCACCACGGGGATTGTGGCAGGCGCTTGCTCCGATGCGGGCGACCCGGGCGGACTCTTGGCAGCAGCCTCGTCGCGCAGTTGCCGGATCAGCTCGGCGAGGTTTTGGCCTTCGATGAGCTGCATGGCGTAGTAGTGCACGCCGCGCTCGCTCCCCACGAAGTAGACCGGCACGATGTTGGTGTGATGGAGCTGGGAGGCCGCCCGGGCCTCGTTCTTGAATCGCTGCAGGTGGTTGGCATCAAGCGCCGCCGCGAACGGAAGCGTCTTAAGCGCAACGCGGCGTCCGAGCGACAACTGGATCGCCTCGTATACCGTTCCCATGCCGCCCCGGCCGATCCTGCGGACAATGCGGAAGTCGCCCAGCGGCTCTGGAGGCAGCGGTTCCTCTTCGGAAGGTTTGTCGGCGTCGCCTACAGCCACGCAGACGCTGAGCGCGGGATCGGCGCCATGGACGAGGTCCAGCGCGTCGAGATACGTTTCCAACTTGCCGGACAACTCAGGAAACCGGGCCACGAACTCGCTGCGTTTCGGTTTCCTGCCGGCCTCCAGCGCATTCAGATATTGCTGCGCGGCGCGTAGGAGGCGCGGGTCATCCGTTCCAGAGGCGTCCTTGTCGGATGCGTCGAACCCATCTTGCGTTGCCTTCACGTGGCGCCTCCCATCAACTCGCGCACGCGGGCCAGGCCGCGCATCCAGAGTTTCTCGACGCTATCGAGGCTGCGCTCCATGCGGAAGGCCACCTGCGGAAACGTCAAACCCTCGAAATGGCGCAACACCAGGACTTCGCGATAGTCGTTCGGCAACTGCTCCAGAGCTTCCGCGAGCAATAGCCGTTGCTCCCGCTGTGCCGCCTGTTGGCTCGGCGACGACCCCGGCGCGATCAAGCCCCGGTCGAGGATCGCGGTCGAGCGATCGAACCGTTCTTCGATCTCGCGCTCCAAGCGCACGTCGCGACCCTTGGTTCCCAGATAGCGGCGGAAGAGGTCCGCAAGATTCGCACCCAAGATTTGCCGGAGCCACTCGATCAGCTCGGCCTCGCTGGTTCCACGAAAGCGCGTGAGATTGCGATGCGCCTCCATGAAGGTTTCTTGGACGAGATCGGAGGCATCGACCTTGCCCTGAAGGCCGTGCCCAATCTGAACCCGCGCGAGGAGCGAGAGATAACGCCGGTAGCATTCGAGCAGCCGCCCGAAAGCATCCGCATCGCCCGCCGTCGCTTCTTTGAACAGTTGTTCAGACACGCGCATCATGTTCGGCCGCTTCGCCCAACCTTCATATTAGACTGGTCGCAGCCGAACGGGAAATGCCGCCGCGTTCGCTCAGAATTTTTTTGAAGGGGCGGGCGTCAGGTTTGGGGCGTTGGTCGGAATGGGAGCGGGATTTTGTTCCAAGAGCGGCGGTTCATCGGTTGTAACGCGTCGTCCGTTGTAAATGACCGTTCCGGAATTGTTGACGGGCGATCCATTGCCCATGCTGGAGGTCGCTTTCCCTTGTCCTCGGCCGAACATGCTTCCAAAGCGGTCGCCGACGCGTGATAGGAACGAGCGTTCTTCGGTCGGTCCGTTGGCCGGCATGGTAATTGGAGCGATGGAAGGTTGCGAGCGCCAAGCCCGCAGCCGGCCGAATAGTCCCGTGGGCGCCGGTTGCTCCGGAGCGATGACCTGGACGTCTTGAACTTGGCCGATCAGCAAACCAGCCGTCAACAATAGCGTTGGCCCCACGGCAAGCTCCTTGAACGTTCAAAGATGGCGATTCGAGCGACGGGAAACACAGCGTCACCGCCTTTCTTCGGATGCCGGGTCACACTTGCTTTAGCGGCTTCACAGTGGGCGAAATCGTCGTATTCCGAGGCGGAATCTTCCGAATTCCCGGTGCGTCCCAATCAAACGTCAAATCGTGCTCGGCCGCCATGATCCTCCCGGTCAATGTGGCGGCAAGTTTCCAACTTGCCGATTTCGACCTTACCGAACCGACTGGTTGGAAACCGGTCGCCACATTAGCGGCGTCGACTATTTCATTGCCATCCGCGATCGGACCGATTACTTTGGAGAAGGAGAAGACCGTCGGAATCCGGAACCCGCCTTCGCCGACCCCGAACTCGCGCCGCGCCTGCCAAGACCGATCAAGCCAATGCACCTCAAGAAATTGCCCCGCGCCGGTCTGCCGCTTCTTGTTCTGGTGGGCGGACTGCTGTTGTTCAAGTCGAACCGCGCCGCCGATTGGCCCATGTCCCGTTTTGACGCCCAGCGCAGCGCCGCCTCGCCCCAAAAGCTAGCGGAAAACCTGCACCTCCAATGGGTGCGCGAGTTCCCACCGGTGACGCCCGCCTGGCTGGATCAGGCCAAAATGCAGTTCGACAGTGCGTACGATCCGATCCTTGTGGGCAAGACCCTGTTCCTCGCGTCCTCACGGCATGACTGGCTCATGGCCCTTGATGTCGAAACCGGCAACGAGAAATGGCGTTTCTTCGCCGAGGGTCCGATCCGTTTCGCCCCGGTCGGTTGGGAAAACAAACTCTACTTCACCTCCGATGACGGCTATCTCTACTGCGTCGCCGCCGACCGTGGGACCCTTCTATGGAAATTTCGCGGCGGGCCGAGCGATCGCAAAATACTCGGCAACGAGCGGCTCATTTCAACGTGGCCGGCCCGAGGCGCCCCGGTCGTTAAGAACGGCACGGTTTATTTTGCCGCCAGCATCTGGCCGTTCATGGGCACCTTTATCCACGCTCTCGATGCCCGCACCGGCAAGGTCGTCTGGACCAACGACGGCGACGGCTCCATCTACATGAAGCAGCCGCACAATGCCGATGCCTTCGCAGGCGTCGCCCCGCAAGGACCGCTGGTGGCGATTGGCGACCGACTGCTGGTGCCGGGAGGCCGGTCCGTGCCGGCGTGTTTCGATCGCCAGACCGGCAAGATGCTGCGTTATCAGCTCGCGGAAAACGGCAAGCGCGGCGGCGGCTCGGAGGTAAGCGCTTCTGACAAGTATTTCTTCAACGGCGGCAGCATCTTTGACCTGGAAACGGAGCACTATCTGGCGGATATCGGCAACTACGTCGTCGTCGCCCTGCCGCACGTCTTCGCGTTCAAAGACGGCTCTTGTCGGGCCTTCGATCTAGCGAGCGGGCTGGAAGAGATCGTGGACTCAGTGGACCGCAAGGGCAAGGAGACAAAGCTCACGCGCTGGCAGATGGACGAGATCGCCTCGTGCAAGCTTCCCGGAGTCGAATCGCTTATAAAGTCCGGGCCGCGTCTCTACGCCGGCGGCAGGGAATTCGTCCAAGCGATTGACCTCGACCTTACCAACAAGGCCATGAAGCCCGGCTGGCATGGGGAAGTTGAGGGAACGGTAGTGCGGCTACTGAGCGGAGCGGATCGGCTCTTCGCCGTCACGCGTGAGGGACGTGTCTATTGCTTCGGTGCCGACCGAGTTGAGCCAAAAATCATCGCCCGCACCCGCCCGACGTCGGAAACCCCGGAAGACGGCTGGGCGGAAAAAGCTGAAAGAATTCTCAAGGCGACGCACATCCGCGACGGCTATTGCATCGCCTGGGGCATCGGATCGGGCCGGCTTATTCAGGAACTAATGCGGCAAAGCACCCTTCACATCTTCGTTCTTGACCCCGATGAAACCAAGGTGCTTGACTTTCGCAATAAGAAAGTGGCCCGCGATTGGACGCGCGTCGAAGCGTTCCACGGCGATCCAGTGAGCTTCGCTTTCCCGCCGTATGTCGCGAGCTTGATGGTTTGCGAGGAACTTGGCACTCGCGGCATGTCAATGCCTGACTTGCTCAAACGGCATTATCCGGCGCTGCGGCCTTATGGCGGAACCGCGTGCTTCTTTAACGGAGCAAATGACGACGCGGTGAACCTTGTGAAAGAGTTGTCTCTGGAGCACGCACAAGTTCGGGGGGAAGACAAACTGGTGAGGGTGACGCGCGAAGGCGCTTTGCCCGGCGCCGCCAACTGGACTCACGAGCACGCCGACGCGTCCAACACCCGCGTCTCGCGCGACCATCTCGTCAAAGCGCCGCTCGGCATTCTCTGGTTCGGCGGGCCGTCGCATGAGGGCATCTTGCCACGACATGGTCATGGCCCGCAGCCACAAGTGATCGACGGCCGCATGATTATTGAAGGCGTGGACATGCTGCGGGCCATTGACATCTACACGGGACGGCTCTTGTGGGAGACCCGGCTGCCCGGAGTCGGTGCGTTCTACAACAACCTCGCCCATCAACCGGGGGCCAACTCCGCCGGCAGCAACTATGTCTGCAGCCCCGACTGCGTCTTCGTCGCCCTGGACCGCCGCTGCGTTCGCCTCGATGTCGCTACTGGCAGGATCATCGCAGAATTCGCGCTGCCGCCCCTTGGTGACGCCGATAAAGCGCCGCGCTGGGGCTACATCAACGTCTTGGGCGATTACTTGATTGGCGGCGCCGAGCCGATTTTCAATCCCAGGTTGCTCCCGCCCGAGCCGAAACTGGGAAACGGCGACGACAAAGATCCAGGCACGGAAGCCAAGGAGGATCCGCTTGGCAAACTTCTGAAATCGCTGCGCGGCAACAACGACAACTTCTCGTCAAGCAAGCAATTGGTCGTGATGGATCGCCATAGTGGCAAAGTCCTCTGGTCCGCGACGGCCAGGAGCGGATTTCGCCACAATGCCACATGTATGGGAGGGGGAAGACTCTACACCATCGACCGTCTCTCGGGCGAGCAAGTGAGCCAATTCGAGCGGCGCGGGGAGGAACCGCCTCATACGCCGCGACTGCTCGCCTTCGATCTGAAAACCGGCAAGGAACTCTGGAGCACTGACGCCGACGTGTTCGGCACCTGGCTGAGCTACTCGGAGAAGCACGATGTGCTCGTGGAAGCGGGTCGCGTGGCGCGCGACACGCTCTACGACGAGCCCAAGGGGATGCGCGCCTATGGCGCCCGCGACGGCGCCGTCCTGTGGTTTGAGAAAGACTACATCGGTCCCGCGATGATCCACGGCGACACGATCCTTCAAGATCAGGGCGGCTGCGATCTCTTGACCGGCGCCCTCAAGATGCGTTCCGATCCACTTACCGGCCAACTCGCTCCCTGGAAATGGACACGCAACTATGGCTGCAACACGCCGGCGGCCTCAGAGCACCTTTTGACCTTCCGCTCCGGGGCGGCCGGCTACTTCGACCTGTGCAACGACGGCGGCACCGGCAACTTCGGCGGTTTTCGTTCGAGCTGCACCAACAACCTCATCGTGGCCGGCGGCGTCTTGACCGCGCCGGATTACACACGCACCTGCACCTGCCTCTACCAGAATCAGGCGTCGGTCGGCCTGATCCACATGCCCGAAGCTGAGGAGTGGACCTTCTTCGGTTCCAAAGAAATCAAAGGAACGATCACGCGCCTGGGCATCAACTTCGGCGCACCGGGCGATCGCAAAGCCGACCACAGCACGCTCTGGCTCGAATACCCGAGCGTCGCGGGTCCCTCGCCCGCCGTGGAAGTCGTCACCAAGCCGTCCAACCTCGAAACCTATCGGCGCCATTCTTCGGCCGTCCCCGACAAGCACGGCTGGATCACGTCTTCGGGCGTCAAAGGCCTGAGCGAGCTCCGAGTGAAGCTGACGAAAGGTGAAAAACGCACCTACACGGTACGCCTCTATTTCGCGGAACCTGAAGATGTCGCTGAACGAGAGCGGGTCTTCCACCTCAAATTGCAAGGACGGTCGGTCTGTGAGAATCTGGACATCCTGAAGGAATCGGGCGGCCGTTTCCGCACTCTGATCAAAGAGTTCAAGGGAATCGAAGTCGCGGGCGATTTGACGCTACAATTGATTGGGTCAGGGACCGTTGCCAATCGCCCCACCATTCTGTGCGGCCTGGAAGTCGTGGCCGAGGACAACCGATGATCCAGACGAATCCAAGAAGGCGAGCGGCGCGGCGTAAGCCCGCCGCGTACCTGGCCCAGGCATCGATCTTGGTTCTCGTTTTCACCTCGTCCGCCGCTGCCTGCAACATTCCCGTCTTCCGTTTCGCGCTGGAGCGCTGGACGCCCGATCCTTATCGCATGGTCCTTTTCCACAAAGGTCCCCTGAGACAAGCGGACAAAGATGCGGCTACTAGGTTGCACGAATATCTGGCCGACGCGAGCTGTGCCGCTAACTGCACATTCGATGTCGTCGACCTTACGGACAGGCTCGAGTCACAAATGGAAAAACTCTGGCAAAGTCAAAGGAATACGTCGCTGCCCTGGCTTGTGGCCCGCTACCCCAAAAGCGCCAAGACGCCGGTCCGCAACGCTTACGATGGCCCGCTGGACTCTTTGAAAGTAAAGGCGCTTCTTGATTCGCCCGCACGGCGGGAACTCGCCAGGCGTTTGTTAGCGGGAACTTCGACCGTATGGCTCTTTCTGGAATCCGGGAACAAGAACAAGGACGATGCGAAGGCTACCTGGCTGGAAGGGCATTTGAAAAAGCTGGAAAAAGACCTGAAGCTTCCTGAGATGACCACCGCGCCCAGAGACGAGTTGCGCGTGAAGGACCTCAAACTCAAGATCGAGTTCTCCCTGCTGCGCCTGTCGCGGACAGACCCCGACGAATCGCTGTTCGTGCGAATGCTCCTGGGCAGCGAAGCCGACCTCGACGAGTGTCGCGAACCGATCGTGTTTCCCGTCTTCGGCCGCGGCCTCTTGCTGTACGCCCTTTTGGGCAAGGGTATCAACGAAAATACCGTGACGAAAGCGGCCCAGTTTGTTCTCGGCCCCTGCTCGTGCGAGGTGAAGGAGCAGAACCCGGGCGTCGATCTACTAACTGACTTCGATTGGGATGGCGGACTTACCCAACGGCTGGCGCCGACGCCGGAGTTGCCGCCGCTGACGGGTCTGGCGCCTCAAGACGTGTCGAGCAGCACGAAAGAGGTCGGCGCACTCGTCGCGAATCGTCCGCCGTCAACGACGCCGCTTTGGCAACGACTTTCGCTGGAGCTGGGGATCTTCGTCTTGGTGGTGCTGGCGGCGACGGCCGCGCTGTTGCTGTGGAAAAGGCACTGAGAATCTCATGTCCCTTTGGCGTTTGATCCTTAGCGAAATTCGGTTTCGCAAGCTGAACTTTCTGGTCGGAGTGTCGGCCGTGGTGGTCGCCGTCGCATGCCTGGTCGCGCAGGTCAATCTTCTCGAACAACACGATCGCCGCACGGAGAAAATTCTGGCAGCCAAGGAAAAGGAGACCGCCGAGACAATGGCCGGCTTCGAAGACGAGATGCGGATCATCACCAAGAACCTCGGTTTCAACATCCGCATCTTGCCAAAGGACCTCAACCTAGTGAACTTCTACGCCAAGGATTACGCCGACAAATACATGCCGGAAGAATATGTGGCCCGCCTGAGCAACTCGCGGCTCGTCACGATCAACCATCTCTTGCCGACCTTGCAACAGAAGGTCGAATGGCCGGAGCGGGCAATCACCATCGTGCTGGCCGGCACACGCGGCGAGGTCCCAATTGCGGCTCAGAACAAGAAAAAACCGATCCAAGAAGTTGTGTCCAAAGGCAAGATCATTCTGGGCTTTCAGCTTCATCGGCTGTTGACACGCGAGCGCGGCAAGGAAGTGACGTCGGGCGATTTCGTCGTGCTGCGCGGCCGAACCTTTGTAGTTCACAAGCTGCAATCGAGCCGCGGCGACGCCGACGACATCACCGCCTGGATTGCCCTCGAAGAAGCTCAGGAAATGCTGGACAAAAAAGGCTTGATCAACGGCATGTTGGCGCTTGGTTGCAACTGTGCGGCCGAGCGGCTGGGACAGATTCGCCAAGAGATCGCCGCCGTCTTGCCGGACACCCAAGTTGAGGAATTTGAGACCAAAGCGACCGCGCGGGCGGAAGCGCGCAGCCGGACAGCCGAGCAAGCGAAAGCAGCCATCGAGCGCGAACGCAAAGGCCGGGAGAGCCTGCGCGAAGAGAAGGAGGCGTTTGCCTCGATCCTGGTGCCGACGGTGCTCGCGGCCTGCGCCGTTTGGCTCGGATTGATGGCGTTTCTGAATGTGTTGGAAAGACGCAGCGAGATCGGGCTTTTGCGCGCCCTCGGCTTGCGCTCACGGCAGTTGTTGGTGCTGTTTCTGGCGCGGGCCATGCTGTTAGGGTTCACGGGCGCTGTGATCGGGTACGTTGCGGGAAAGTTCGTGGGTACGCGGTTGGGCGAAAACACAGGTTGGTCGTGGTCCAGTCCATTCGAGCCACCGATTCTGCTCATAGCGGTGCTCGTAGGAGGGCCGCTAATCTCCGCCCTTGCCTGCTGGCTGCCGGCGCTGGCGGCGGCGCGCCAGGATCCAGCCATTGTTCTCCAACAAGAATCGACGTGAATCTGCCAAGCCCGCGGGCGAGTCTTCGAGCCTGCGGGGCGCCGGGCAGGATTCCGGGCACCCCGCAGGCTCGCTGCGCTCGCCTGAGGGCTTGAATTCTTACACTATCGCTATGCTTGAAATCCAGAACATTACGAAATCCTATCCCGGACCGCGGGGAGTTGTGCGCGCCCTTGATGGGATTTCGTTGCGCGTCGGCCCAGGTGAATTCGTCGCCGTGCGCGGGCCGAGCGGTTCCGGCAAGACGACTCTGCTCCTGGTTGCCGGGGGGATGCTGCACCCTGATGAGGGTCGCGTGTTGGCGGCGGGGCATGATGTATATCGACTGCCGTCCGAAGCTCGGTCACGCTTGCGCGCCCGTGCCATCGGCTTCGTTTTCCAGCAATTTCACCTCATTCCGTACCTCACCGTGTTCGAGAACATCCTGGCGCCTGTCTTGGCCCAGCCCAACAGCGGCGCGCGGATGCGCGCTCAGGATCTCATCGCCCGGCTCGGCCTCGAGCAGCGCCGCGATCACCGGCCGTCGGAGTTGAGTTCCGGGGAACGACAGCGCTGCGCCCTTGCTCGTGCGCTTCTGCACAAGCCGGGATTTGTCCTCGCGGATGAGCCGACCGGCAACCTCGACGACCACAACGGCGCAATCGTTCTCGATTTTCTCAGCGAGTATGCGGCGTCCGGCAGGGCTTTGCTTTTGGTGACCCACGAAGCGCGCGCCGCTGAGCGCGCCCATCGCGTGGTACAGCTTGAAGCAGTCGTGAGGACGCCATGAATCCGCGCGGCCCGTTTCTGAGCCGACCGTGGCTGGTCACCGGCGTCTCTATTGTTTCCATCGGCGTCTTGTCGTTGCTGCTTGCGAGTCCATGGGATCGCAAGAAATGGGATGGCGGTCAAGCGCTGCGAGTGTATTGCGCGGCCGGGATGACGCTTCCGATTGGAGAAATCCTACAGGAATATGAGCAATCCTATGGAGTCAAGGCCGAGGTCGATTACGCCGGCTCCGGCGTGCTGCTCGCCAAGATTCGCGCCCGCGGCGGCGCGGGGGATTTGTATCTATCGGCCGACGCCGCCCACATGCACGCCGCCAGAAACAGCGGTTTGGTCGCCGAAGTGATTCCCATCGCCATGCTTAGGCCTGTTTTGATCGTGCAGTCGAAGACCTGGAAGGAGCTTGAGAAGAAAGGGGTGAAGCTGCGATCGCTCAAGGACGTGCTCGAAAGCGATCTCAAGTTCGTCCTGGCCAACCCCGAGCAGGCTTCGATCGGGCAGATGACGAAGGAGGTGCTGGAGCGATCGGGATTGTGGGAAATGGTTCAGGAGCGGCTTCGGAGTCGCTCCGCTCGAGCGTCCACCGTCGACACCGTGAATCAGGTTGTGCAGATGGTGCGCACAAGCGAGGGATACGCCGGACTGGCTTGGAGCGCCAATGCGGAGCCTTTAGCCGACCTGCACATCGAGTGGTTGCCCGAACTCGCCAGCGCGCGCGAACCGCTACAAGCCGGCGTGCTGTCCAAGAGCCGCGATCCCACGGCTGCGCTCCGGCTGGCGCGTTATCTCGCGGCGCCGGACCGCGGCGGCAAGATTCTCAAAAAGCACCACTATGATCTGATCGACGACGCCGATACTTGGGAAGAGACGCCAACCGTACATCTCTCCGCGGGGGCCATGCTGCATCCTGGAATCGACGAGGTGATCAAGGCTTTCGAGAAGCGCGAGGGCGCCGACTTCAAGACCAGCTACGCCGGCTGCGGCTTGCTCGTGGGACAGATGAAGACGACCAAGGCCGGAAAAAACTCCAGCCACTTTCCGGATGCCTATTTCGCGTGTGATCAAGCGTTTCTCGACGATGTTCAAGACTGGTTCGAGACCGGAATCTTCATCTCGCAGAACCCGCTGGTGCTTGTGACGCCCAAGGGGAATCCCAAAGGCATTCGCGACCTCACCGATCTTGGCCGGGCCGATCTGCGCGTCGGCCTGGCGCATCCGGAGAATTCCGCTCTTGGCAAGCTCACCGATCGCTTGCTGAAAAGACTGACGCTCTACGATAAGGTACACGCGGCGGAGCGCAGCCAGCCGATCGTGTTCACGGACGCGGCTCACTTGCTTATTAATCAAATGCGCGTCGGCGCCCTCGACGTCGCCGTCGTTTACAAGAGCAATGTCTTGAGTGCGGAATCCGGCAAGGACAGTTTGGAGGTGATCGCCCTCAACCTGCCCGACGCCGTCGCCCGGCAGCCGTTCGCTATCTCCCTTGAGTCCCGGCACAAGTATCTCATGCGCCGGCTGCTCCAGGCTATCGTCGCCCCCGACAATGCGGCTCGGTTTCGCTCCCTCGGCTTTTCCTGGATGCACGAGGCCAAATGAGCGCCATCGAGCCAACGAGCGCTACCGACCCAGCCGCCGTCAGCCCGCGCGTGCCTTCCGACACCTTCTTCTGGCTCGCACTGTCGATCCTGGGCGGCGTCTATGTGCTGCTGATTGTCGCCATGCTTTTGGCACAGGCGTCGTTCACTTCGCCGGGACACGTGCTTGCCGCGTTGGACAGCCCGGCGATCCGCTATGCAATCAAGCTCAGTCTTCTGTCTTGTTCGCTGACCACTATTCTGTCCCTCTGGGTCGCGGTTCCCATCGGCTACCTAATGGCACGCTGGGACGACGGCGCTATTCGCCGCTTCTTGGAGCGAAAGGCCGCCGCGATCGAGAACGGCACGCGTCGCTGGTACGCGCGTCCCTTGCGGATTCTCTGCATCCCCATCCGGTTGGCCAATCCGAAGCTTTGGCTCGACGCGATTCTCGACATTCCCATCGTGTTGCCGCCGCTCGTGATTGGCTTGGCACTGTTGATCCTATTTCAGACGCCGCTCGCGCGCTGGTTCGAGTCCGAGATCATGGTCGTGACCTTCGCCATTCCTAGCGTTGTCCTGGCGCAGTTCACCGTGGCCTGTGCATTTGCCGTGCGGACGATGCGGACGACGTTCGAGCAAATCAATCCACGCGAGGAATCGGTCGCCTTGACGCTGGGATGCAGCCGGGCGCAGGCATTTTGGCTGGTGGTGCTGCCCGAAGCGCGGCGCGGGCTCTTGACGGCAGCGACTCTGGCCTGGGCGCGCTCGCTCGGCGAATTCGGTCCGATCCTGGTTTTTTCCGGCGCCACGCGCATGCGCACCGAGGTTCTGCCCACTTCGGTCTACCTGGAGCTGAGCATCGGCAACATTGAAGCGGCCGTAGCCGTGTCGCTGCTCATGGTGTTTGCCGCGGTTGCCGTGCTGATTCTCCTGCGGCATTACGGCGGCGAGTGGGCTTTGGGGAAGGTGGTCCGGCCATGATTGCCCTGGAACACCTGAGCATCGTCAGCGGCACGTTCGCGCTTGAGCGTGTCGACCTGCTCGTGCCGACGGGCCGCTATGCGGTGCTGATGGGCAAGACCGGCAGCGGCAAGACGACGCTGTTGGAAGCCATCTGTGGACTCCGGCGCGTGACTGCGGGTAGAATTCGCTTGCTGGCCCGCGATGTAACGGGTTTGAAGCCGGCCGAGCGCGACCTGGGCTATGTGCCGCAAGACCGTGCCCTGTTTCAAACGATGACGGTTTGGGAAAACCTGGCCTTCGCACTGCGGGTACGCCGCTGGAACAAGGACAGAATTGCGGAGCGCGTCGAAGAGCTTGCGGCCTTGCTTGGCCTGACGGACCTCCTCTTGCGTCGGCCGCATCGCCTTTCGGGAGGCGAGGCACAACGGGTCGCGTTGGGAAGGGCGCTATCGTTTCAGCCCCGCGTCTTGCTCCTGGACGAGCCGCTCGCAGCGCTTGATCAGGAAACGCGGATCGAGATGCACACCCTGCTCCAGACAGTGCGCGAGCGGACCGGAGTGACGACGCTGCACGTGACGCATGATCTCGAGGACACGCGGCGGCTGGCCGACCTGGTGTTTCAGGTGCGCGATGGGCGCATTGAGGAAACCAAGATTTAGCATGAAGATCGCGGTCAAATACCTGGCTCAGCTCAAGAAGGCTGCCGGCATGGGGATCGAAGATGTCGCCGTCGATCCAGGATGCTCGGTGGCGAATCTCGTGCGCGGTTTGGCCGCCAACGATGACGGCACGCTTCGGCCGCTGCTGCTCGATCCGCAGGGACGGCCTCATGCGTCGCTTTTGATTTTCGTAGGCGACGAGCAAGTGCGCGCGGCCGAAGATCGGTTCTTGCGCGAGGGAGATGTCGTGACGCTGCTGACGCCGATGGCCGGCGGTTGAGGGAGCGCCTCCCAAGCCCGCAGATGAGCGCAGCGAATCTGCGGGGTGCCCGCGTTACTCCGCAGATTCGCTGCGCTCATCTGCGGGCTTGGGCGATTGAACCCAAAACATGGCACGACCGGTTCCACTTTCCGACGCGGAGCGTTCGCAGTACGCTTGGCAGCTCGCGGTCGAGGGCCTCGGCGAAGAGGGGCAGGCGCGGCTCAAGGGCGCGACGGTGCTGGTGTCGCGCGTCGGCGGCGTCGGCGGAACCGTGGCCATGCACTTGGCCGCCGCCGGCGTGGGTCGGTTGATCCTGGCGCACGCGGGCGATCTGCGCGCAGACGATCTCAACCGCCAGACATTAATGAGCCATCCCCGCATCGGCATCTCAAGAGCCCGTCAAGCTGCGGAGCGGCTGCAAGATTTGAACCCGCGCGTGGAAGTGGTGGCTGTCGAGGACAACGTCAGCGAATTGAACATCGCCATGCTTGTGGAACAGACGGACGTCATCGCCAGCTGTGCGCCGCTCTTCCAAGAACGCCTGCTATTGAATCGTGCTGCGGTGGCCCGGCGAATGCCGCTGGTCGATTGCGCCATGTTTGAGTTGGAGGGCCAGCTTACCACAGTGCTGCCGGGCAAAACCGCGTGCCTGGCGTGTCTCTATCCAACGGAGCCGACGGCGTGGAATCGCCGATTCCCCGTGCTGGGCGCGGTGGCGGCAACAATCGGTTGCCTGGGAGCACTGGAGATCATCAAGATCATCAGTGGGCTGGACGAGCCACTCGATAACCAGATGCTCTTGTGCGACTTGCGGCACTTGGCCTTTCGCAAGGTGAACGTTGGGCGCGACCGCGCGTGTCCGGTGTGTGGAGAAGTAAGGTAGGTTTCAAGCTTGCCAATCCGGGCAGGCTGGCAGCGTGCCCTACGGGAAGAAATCATGGTGGGACGGATCCTGCACAGAATTCGCCGTAAACTTCGGGTGATGCGCGAGCCAGAGCCCGAGAGCATTCTGCCGTTGCGTCGTCCTTTGACTCTTCCTTCAGAGGTCGCCGAAAGGGAGTTGCGCTCTTTCCTGGCCGGTGTCCGACCCGCCGGCGCGCCGCCCGAGGAAATGGCCCGCTACTGCCAGGAGGATTTCGAGCGCTTCGTCCTAACCTGGCAGTTAACTGAAGGTTTGACGGGCGATTGTCTGGAGCTTGGCGCCAATCCCTATTTCACCACGATGCTCTTGCGCCGTTTCAGCCGCCTCGCGTTGACTTTGGCCAACTACTTCGGCCCGCACACTTCCACCGGCGCACTCGACCAAGAAGTCGTTTTCCCGAATTGGGAGACGGGCCGGCCCGATCGTGTTGTCGTGCCAACTCATCACTTCAACGTCGAAAAGGACCCGTTCCCGTTCGCCGATGCCGAATTCGATGTGGTGCTATTTTGCGAAATCCTCGAGCATCTCCTGGAGAATCCACTGCAACCGTTGCTAGAGATTGGCCGCGTGCTTAAGCCCGGCGGCGTCCTGATCCTGACGACGCCCAATGTAGCTCGCCTGGAAAACATCGCCCGGCTCTTGGCGGGCGAGAACATCTATGACCCGTATTCGGCTTACGGTCCCTACGGCCGGCACAATCGCGAATACACGATGACCGAACTCAAACGCCTGCTTGGACATGCGGGCTTTTCCGTCGAAAAAGCCTTCAGCGCGGACGTGCATGCGAATCAAACGAACGTGTACTTTTCGGTTTCGAAGCTGGCCGCGCTGGTGGATCAGGGCGCGGATTTGGGCCAATATCTGTTCATTAGGGCGCGTAAGGTATCTTTGGCAAAGGAGGGCAGACCGAATTGGCTTTTTCGCAGTTACCTCGACCATTAAGTTACAATTGCGTCACAACAAATTGGACAATATGGTGTTAAATCAAAATGGCAAATTCCAGTGTAGTCCCCATTTTCGCATTCTGCCCGTAACTTGATGAAAAAATGAAAAAA